>BGOI01000006.1 GCA_003569165.1 Opitutia bacterium | reverse complement strand
CCATGTCCCTCGATGCCGACCTTGGCGACGATCCTGGCACCACGCTCCATGACATCCTTTCGGACGGCGCCCAGGGCCCGGCCACGAGGCCCAGCATAACGAATTCGTCAACAAAGTTGCCGAATGCATGGAACAATTGAAGCCGGAAACACGCTCGTATCCTGACGATGCGTAACGTCCGCAACATGTCCTATGAAGAGATCGCCGAAGACCTCGGACTCTCCATCGGTACCGTTAAAAGCCGCATCAACCGCGCCCGCGAAGCCTTGCGCGAACTCATGGGAGAGGAGTTCCGCGGATGAGTTCCTCTGAATTCGAATCCCTGGTCGCAGCCTTCCTTGAGGGGAACGCCTCCGAGTCTCAGGTCGCCCGTCTGCGTTCCGCCCTCGGTCAATCCCCTGAGCTCCGCGCCAGGTTTCAGTCGCGTGTCCGCCTTCATAAGGCTCAGCTCAGCTTCCTGAGCCGTCGCGAAGAGCGTTCAATTTCTGGTGTGATGGTCTGGCTGCATGCCTTCGGGCAGCGCATGGGTCGATCTTTCGCGCACCTCTGTCTGCTCGCGCTGGTCCTTGTCGAGTTACAGGTCACCATTCCGGCCGAATACTCCGGACTGCTTTCCTATGTGGATGCTCCGGCGGCCGAAGAACAGGTCTTGGCTGGCACCGAGGCACCTCTCCGCCTGCTGACCGACGCCGTCCAAGACTTCGATCTCTCTCAATCCGTAGAGGGTTCTGAGCTCACGATGCCCAACTTCGTGATGCCGGATATGGCTATGCCCACCGACGAGCCGACGGCCGTCGAGGTCTGAGCCTAATCCTGCCTTGCTTCCTTCGTCCCGTGACCGTCAATTGACGCACGGATGAAGGCCGTAAACCATAGGCCCGAGGTACGCCTCAAGGGTATCGCCGCCGCTCCGGGAGTGGCCCGTGGTCCTGTCTACCCACTGATGCGGGGCATGGCCATCGTCTCCTGTGAAAAGGTCGCCGATCCCGAGGCTGAAATCCGCCGTCTCGAAGCCGCCTTGGCGGCCACCCACCTGGAGATTTCACAACTTCGCGACGACGTCGCCCGTAAACTCAATGAATCCGAGGCTTCAATCTTCGACGCGCACCTGTTGGTCCTCGATGACGTCGCCCTGATCGACGACGTCAGCAAGGAGGTTCGCCGCAGCGGTTTCAACGTCGAGTTCTGTTTCCAGGAGGTCGCGCAACGCTACATCGAAATCTTCGAGAAGATGGATGACGACTTCCTGCGGGAGCGGGCGTCGGATATCCGCGATGTGACCGGACGCGTGCTCGACCAACTGCTCGGCACCCAGCCCGAACGTGTCGGCCAGGCCGCGCAGGCCCACGTCGTCGCCGCAAGTGATTTGACCCCTTCAGACACCGCTGGCCTTCACGACGGCGGTGTGCTGGCGTTCGTGACCGAAGGGGGAGGCCGGACCAGCCACTCCGCAATCATGGCCCGTTCGCTCGACGTCCCTGCGGTCGTCGGGGTGAAGGGGCTGATGGAAGCCGTGCAGGAAGGCGACGTCATCCTCGTGGATGGCGAATCAGGCCTCATCATCATCAACCCGACGGCCGAGACGATCGAAGGCTACCGCGACAAGGAACAGGCGATCCGCACCCGACGCGATCGCGTGCTCTCCGAGGTCTCCCTGCCCGACCTTACGACGGACGGAGACGCGTTCTGCCTTCAGGCCAATATCGGCGACCCCGCCGAGATGGAGGACGCCTTGGCCTATTGCGCCCGTGGCGTCGGCCTTTATCGCACCGAGAACCTTTACCTCCGCCTCGACGGTTGGCCGGACGAGCAGGTCCAATATGAGGAATATGCCGAAGTCGTGAAGGCCGCCAAGGGCCGCCCAGTGACTTTCCGGACGCTCGACCTCGGTGGTGATAAGCGCCTCGGTGATCTCGCCGACGAAGCCAACCCTTTCATGGGCTATCGCGCGGTCCGTCTTTGCCTCGAGCGTCCCGATGTCTTCCGTCCGCAGCTGCGCGCCCTCATCCGCGCCGCGGCGCACGGCCCAGTGCAGGTGATGTTCCCGATGATCTCTGGCGTTGAAGAGCTGCGTCGCGCCAAGGTGATTTTCCGCGACGTCGAAGCCGAGCTCGCCCGTGAAGGTGTCCGCTCGGCCGATCCGATCCGCCTCGGTGCGATGATCGAGATTCCCTCCGCTGCCGCCGTGGCCAACGAACTCGCCGCTGAAGCCGACTTCTTTAGCGTCGGCACCAACGATCTCGTGCAATACCTGCTGGCGGTCGATCGCGGCAACCAGCGCGTCGCCTCGCTCTACGACCCATGCCATCCCGCCGTGGTCCGGACGTTGATGGTTATCTTCGCCGCCGCCCAGAAGCGCGGGATTCCGGCCGCCGTCTGCGGCGAGCTCGGCGGCGATCCGCTATGGGCGCCCTTACTCATCGGTCTCGGCGTGCATGAGCTCAGCATGACTCCGGCCGCTCTGCCCGAAGTCCGTTTCGTGCTCCGCCATTCCGCGGTGTCTGAGCTGCGCGACCTCGCTTCCCAGGTCGTCGCCTGCGCCGATGCGGGTAAGACCCGCGCGCTACTCCAGGATTTTGCCGCCGCCAAACTCAAGTTACGCTGATGTCCGCCAAGATTCCCGCCGCGAACCCGCATGTCGCGGCCATGTCGCCTTATGTCCCCGGAGAACAGCCGCAGGGCGGGGGATGGGTGAAGTTGAATACGAACGAAAACCCCTATCCGCCCAGCCTGCGTTCGCTCGAGGCCATCCGGGCCGCCTTGGTCAACGACGGTGCCGCCCTCCGTCTTTATCCTTCGCCCGACTCCGCGCCCTTGCGTGAGGCCGTGGCGCGCTTCCACGGTTTTGATGCCGCCCGCGTCGTGGCCGGCAATGGTTCGGATGATATCCTTAACCTGATCATCCGGGCCTATGCGGGCCCCGGTCGCCCGATCGGCATGCTCAATCCGAGCTACTCGCTTTATCCCGTCCTCGCTGCGGCCCAGGCTGCCGACGTCGTCAAGGTCGAGGTCACCAATCAGCTCGGCGTCGACGTCGATGCCATTGCGAAGAGCGGTGCCTCCGTCTTCTTCCTGACGAATCCGAACGCCCCGCTCGGCGTTGCTTTCACGCCCGAGGTCGTCCGCTCCGTTGCCCAGGCCTTCCCGGGTATGCTCGTCGTCGATGAAGCCTACGCTTCCTTTGCCGATGCCGATTGCGTCGCGCTCGCCCGCGAACTGCCGAACGTCATCGTCACGCGCACGATGTCCAAGGCGCACGCCCTAGCGGGACTACGCGTCGGTTATGCGCTCTGTCCGGTGGGAGTCGCCGAGATCCTGCATCGTGTCCGCGACAGCTATAATGTCGACCGCCTCGCGCAGGTCGCGGCGGCCGCCGCGCTCGATGATCGCGAGTGGCTGGACGTCACCGTCGCGCAGATTTGCGCCACGCGCGAACGACTCGTCACCGCGCTCCGCAAACTCGGCTGGCAGGTCAATCCCGCCGCCGGCAATTTCGTGCTCGCCGCTCCCGTGTCCTCGAAGCGCGCCGCCTCCGTCGAGACTTCCGCGCATTGCTTCGAGTTCCTGCGCTCCCGTAAGATCCTTGTCCGCCGTTTCCCGAATCATCGCCTCACCGAGAAGTCTTTGCGCATCTCCGTGGGCACGGAGCAGGAAACCGACGTGTTCCTGCAGGCCGTGGCGGCTTGGATGGAAGGGTGAGGTTGACAATCCCGCCTTCCGCGGGGATTTCTGGGGTATGAGCGCAGTTGTTCGCAAAGCCAGCATCCGCCGGGACACCGCCGAGACCAAGATTGCCCTTGAGGTGAACTTGGACGGTACCGGGTCGTCAGAAATCGCCACCGGGGTGGCCTTCTTCGACCACATGCTCACGCTCCTTTCTCGCCACTCGCTCGTCGACCTTAAGGTCAAGGCCACTGGCGACACCGACGTTGACTACCACCACACCGTGGAAGACGTGGGCATCGTGCTCGGTCAGGCGATTAAGGAAGCGCTTGGCGATAAGGCAGGCATCCGCCGCTATGGTTTCTTCATCCTACCGATGGATGAGACCCTAGCCCGCTGCGCCGTCGACCTCAGCAATCGTCCCATGATGGTCTACCAGGTCGAGATCACCAACTACATGGTGAAGGACTTCAATATCGCGCTCGTCCGCGAGTTCTTTCAGGGCCTCGCTAATTCGCTCGGTTGCAATTTACACCTCAAGCTCGAATACGGTGATGAGCCGCACCACATCGCCGAAGCGCTCTTCAAGGCCTTCGCCCGCGCGCTGCGTGAGGCGGTGGAAGTCGATCCGCGCCAGGGCGGACGCGTGCCGAGCACCAAGGGCACGCTGGCCTGACCGTGGAAGCCTCTGGGTCAGTGCGCCGCCCGCGGGTGGCCGTCATCGATTACGGGATGGGCAACCTGCGTAGCGTCAGCCGTGCCATGGTCGCCGCCGGCGCTGATGCCTTCCTTGCCGCCACTCCGGCTGAAGCCGAGAAGGCCGAGATGGTCGTGTTCCCGGGGCAGGGGGCCATGGCCGACTGCATGGATTGTATCCGCCGCACCGACTTCGAGTCTTTCCTCAAGCAGTGGATCGCCGCCGACCGTCCCTTCCTGGGCGTCTGCATGGGCCTCCAGGTCCTCTTTGAGCGTTCCGAGGAGGCTGACCGCCCGGGGCTGGCTATCTTCCCCGGGGTCGTTCGCCGTTTCCCGTCCCAGCCCGGCCTGCGCATCCCCCACATGGGCTGGAACGAGGCCATCTTCAAGCCGGGTGCCCCCCTGACCGAAGGCCTGCGGGCCGAAGGGGAGCCGTTCTATTTCGTGCATAGCTACCGCGTCGTCGAGACCGACCCCTCCTTGGTCTGGTGCGAGACCGACTATGCCGGCCGGTTCGTGAGCGGTGTCCGTCGGGGTCGGGTCTTCGCGACCCAGTTCCATCCGGAGAAAAGTCAGGTCAAAGGCTTGCAACTCTACCGCAATTTCCTGACTTTGTCCGCCCGCTGAGGCGTGTTTTCGACTCTGGCGGCCCCACCCCCGCCATGAGCACTCAAAACGCCACTCTCAACCTGGACGGTAAAGATATCGTCCTCCCCATCGTCGTCGGTACCGAAGGCGAACGCGGGGTCGACGTCCGCAAACTGCGCGACGAGACCGGCTACATCACCTTCGACGACGGCTACGCCAACACTGGCGCCTGCGAGTCCAAGGTTACCTTCATCGACGGCGAGAAGGGTATCCTTCGTTACCGCGGTTACGGCATCGAAGAGCTCGCTGAGAAGTCCAACTTCATCGAGACCGCCTATCTGCTCGTCTACGGCGAACTCCCGACGACCGCCCAGCTGACCGCCTTCAAGGCCCGCATCCTCGACAACTCCCAGATCCACGAAGGCCTGCGCATCGCGCTCAGCGGCTTCCCCGGCAACGCCCACCCGATGGCCGTGCTCTCCGCCACGCTGAATACGCTTGGTTGCTACTACCCTGAGCTCGGCACCAACGAGCGTACGCATGACTTGGCTAAGTTCGACGAGACCGCCGCCGTCCTGATCTCTAAGGTCCGCACCCTCGCCGCGCTCGCCCACCGCTCCAAGGAAGGTGAGCCGCCCGTCTACCCGAAGCCGGGTCTCGATTACTGCTCCAACTTCCTGCACCTGCTCTTCTCGCAGCCCAACGCCGATTACGCCGTCCACCCGGAGATCGCCCGCGCGCTCGACCTGATCCTCCTCCTGCACGCCGACCACGAGCAGAACTGCTCCACGTCCACCGTGCGCATGGTCGCCTCCGGCGGCGCCAACCTCTTCCCGTCCGTCTCCGCCGGCGTCTGCGCCCTCTGGGGTCCGCTGCATGGCGGCGCCAATCAGGCCGTCATCGAGATGCTCGAGGAAATCCACGCTTCCGGCGACGACGGCTCGAAGTTTATTGCCGACGCCAAGGACAAGACCAAGCAGGTGCGCCTGATGGGCTTTGGTCACCGCGTGTACAAGAACTACGACCCGCGGGCCAAGATCATCAAGACCCAGTGCGACAAGGTCCTCAAGGTCCTCGGCATCAACGACCCGCTCCTGGCCATCGCCATGCGCCTCGAAGAAGCCGCGCTCAACGACCCTTACTTCAAGCAGCGTAACCTCTACCCGAACGTCGACTTCTACTCGGGCATCATCCTTAAGGCCATCGGCATCCCGACCGAGATGTTCACTGTCATCTTCGCCATCGGACGTATGCCCGGCTGGATCTCGCATTGGAAGGAAATCGCCGAGACCCCGAAGCAGAAAATCCATCGCCCGCGCCAGATTTACGTCGGTAACACTGAGCGCAAGTACGCGCCAATCGCGCAGCGTAGCTAAGCGACCTGAGCAGTCCGCAAAGGGGGAGGGCCGAACGTTTCCGTTCGGCCCTCCGTCTTTTGAGCCATACACTATAAGCCGGATTCTGTCCTTGGGTGGCTCTCGCCGATCCCCTGCGCGTTCATTTCTCTGACCTTGCGGACCCGCCTTGCGGCGGTGCGACAACCCGGGACCTTGGTGGGCGACCTCGAACGGTCCCTGTTCGTCTTGCACCGGATTGGGTTTACCTTGCCTCGTCGGTTACCCTTCGAGCGGTGGGCTCTTACCCCACCTTTTCACCCTTACCTCGTTCCTTGCGGAGGAGGCGGTATCTTCTCTGTGGCACTATCCGTCACGCCTTGCGACGTGCCCCGACTTGCGGCGGGAATCCTGCCCTGTAGTGTCCGGACTTTCCTCACGGATTACTCCGCGCGAACGCACATGTATGACTGTCCGGATAGGTTAGCGTCTGCCGGGGCCGCAGGGAAGGGCAAAAGCCGAGACTTAGGCCTTGGAAAGGCTTCCCGGCGGCTTTGATTAGAGGAACCCCATGCGAATCCTCCTCCTCGCCTTATTTTCCCTTATGACTGCCCGCGCCGCCGAACCCATCAAAGTCGCCTGCGTCGGCGACAGTATCACCCAGGGCTCCGGCGCCCAGAAGGGTCAGTCTTATCCGTCCCAGTTGCAGGCCTTGCTCGGCGATAAGTACAAGGTCGGCAACTTCGGCGTCAGCGGACGCACGCTCCTGAAGAAGGGCGATTTCCCCTACTGGAAAGAAAAGAAGTATCAGGAAGCCCTCGCGATGGAGCCGGCGATCGTGGTCATCATGCTCGGTACGAACGATACCAAGCCGCAGAACTGGAAGTTCGAGGCCGAGTTCGACGCCGACTACCGTGAGCTCGTGAAGTCTTTCCAATCTCTGAAGTCGAAACCGAAGGTCTTCGTCTGCCGTCCGGTGCCGGTCCCTGGTAAGGGCAATTATGGTATCAACGAGGAGAACATCCAGAAGGAGATCCCGCGGGTCGACGCGCTCGCCAAAGAACTCGGCTGTGGCGTGATCGACATGCATGCAGCGCTCGTGAAGACTCCCGAGATGCTGCCCGATCGCGTGCACCCGAATACCGCCGGTGCCGGTGAGATGGCCAAGGCCGCGGCGAAAGCCATCTTGGGCAAGTAAGCCTCAGCGGCGCACTATTGCCTTGCCGATAATACGCCCAAGCACTTCTTGGGCCGCCACGCGTAACTGTTGCCAGCGATCGGAAGGGTGGGAGGGACCGTGTGCGATGAGTTGCAGCGTGCTGCGCCATTCCAAAACGGCCCTTTCGAGGTCACCTTGTCCTGGCCCGTGGCCATCGGCGTCGACGGGTGGAATCTTGCCGTGGAGAGCGAAGCCTTTGAGCGCTTCGGCGCAGCCTTCGCCGAAGCCAGCAGGCAGGCCTTCGCGCAGGTAGCCTTCGGCGGTCAGGGACTTATAAGCGAGGCGGCAGCAGGCGCCAAGGCGACTGGAGTTACGTCCAGCTGAGGCGACACGTTCGCCGGCGCGAAGTTCGGCGAGGTCCCAGGTGATCGCGTGGGCGTCGTAGGATGGGTCCTCGAGCGCAGCGGCCACGGCGAGTCCTTCGCCGTGTTGAAAGAGCGAAGCGACGTGGCCGCGTTCGGTCGGTCGGCCAGCGGCGTCGATCAGTCCGAGTTTCTTCCAGAGACGTCCTGCGCGGGCCGTGTGAAGGGTGCCGCCGCCGAGGACTTCGCGCAGGTTGATGTCCTGCTTCTCGACCTGACGGCGGGGCGGATTGATCAGCGGGTGATTATCCGCATCAGGCCAGACGCGGACATCGGCGCGGGAGTAGTCCAGCTTCACTTGGACGCTGTCGCGACCAAGGAAGATTCCGCCGTGAGCCAGCCCGCCTTGGGTGAGCTTGGGGAGCAGCGGCAGGATTTCCTTCTCGAGGAGTTCGAGTTTCCAGGTACGAGGACGGACTTGGCCGCCTTCAAGTCGGCGCAGGGCCTTCAACAACCAGTCGGCCGGCGTGAGGTGCGTGGCGCCGGCTTCCTTGGGGAAGTGGGCGAGCGTGATCGTGCGTCCGTAGCGTAGGCCTTCGCTCGTCTCGAGCTTGCATGGCGTGCCATAGGGCAGGGCACGCAACGAGTCGGGCTTGGTGAGAGCGGGGTGCCAAGTGTCCTTGACGTAGATGAGGGCCTGCGAGAGCGGGACGAGATGCGTCGGGCGTTCGCGCTGCCACGTCCCGTTGCGCCCGTAGATTTCGTCGATATGTCGAGTCGCGCCCACTGGCGCGACGGGTGTATCGGTCGGCAGGTCTTCGTCCAATCGATCCAAAGATAGGTCAATCGGCTCGCGCGTGAAGAGCGCCTTGGCCAGTTTGACGGCGGCCGCTTTCGGGTCATCAGCCCGACACATCAGCGAGAGGAAGGCTGGCCAGTCGAGGGCCTCGCTGCGTTTGAGTTGCAGCGGCTTCGCTTCACCGAGGCGCGGGCTGTCGCCAGTCCAGAGGGCGAAGCCGCGATCGTCGAGTCCGCGGCGTCCGGCTCGCCCGAACATCTGGAGGAGTTCGTCGGGACGGACTTCGCGTTGGGCGTGTTCGGCGGCGTAGCGACGGTCGGTGACCAGCACCGAGCGGAGCGAGAAGTTGATACCCGAGGCCAGGCCGGTCGTCGCGACGACTACGCTCAGCTTGCCGGCCTTGGCCCAAGGCTCGATGAGTTCGGTGCGCTGGTCGAAGGTCAGGCCGCTATGGTGTAGTCCGACCCCTTGGCGGAGGAGGCGATTGAGGTCGTCGCCAGCCATGTCGCGCTGGCTGGGGGAGAGCTGGGGGCCGTTGCCGAGGGGGAGGCCGGCGGCGATATCGTGGGCAATCTGCTCGGCGGCCCGACGGCGGGGGGCGAAGACTAGGATGGGGCCGAGGTCGGCGAGGATTGCCCGGATGACCGCCCGGGCGATGTGGCCCTTGATGCCGGTCGGCTCGCGGGTCTCCAGGGCGTCAAGGGACACCTCTTCGAGAGGTATGGGGCGAGTATATTCCTCGATCAGGGTAACCTTGCGGCCGAGGCGCCTAAGCCATTCCGCGACGGCCTTAGGGTTGGAGACGCTCCCGCTGAGCAGGAGGAGCTGGGTGGAGGGTGGGGCGATGGCTAGGACCGTCTCGTAGGCCGCGCCGCGTCGGCTGTCGGCCAGCATCTGATATTCGTCCACCACGAGCAGGTCCGGGTGTCGCCCCTCGAGGAAGCGATGCCTTTGGGTCTCCAAGGTGGCAACGATGACGGGGGCGCCGAGGTTGTCGCTGACGTCCCCGGTCGCGATGCCGACGTCCCAGCCTAAGGCCAGCCATTCGGCCCGCTTGTCATTGGCCAGAGCGCGGGTCGGGACCGTGTAAACCGCTTGGCCGCGATGACCCCTTTGATCAGAAGTTCGAAGACGTAGGTCTTGCCGGCGCCTGTGGGGGCCTGGATTACCACGTCCTCGCCTTGGCGGAGAGCGCGGAGGGCGTCCTGCTGCCAGAGGTCGGGGAGGATGAGCCGTGAGTCCGACATGGCGACTTTCCATCAAAGGGTGGACAGCCATAGACGCAAGCCGAGGGGGTTTGCGGTTGCGAGATTTCCTGTGCCCGTGCTACGACTCTCGTCGCATGGCTATCAGCACCGATCTCGCCCGCGGGCTTAAGAAAGTCGACAAGGACCTCGACTTCATGATGACGTGCTTCGTCGAGGTACTCGAGCAGCTCGATCACAAGGACCTCGCCGGTACTTTGCCGTGGATGGGTAAGCGCAAACTGCGCGGCGTGCAGATCTTTTCCTACCGCGGCGTGCAGGCGTACTCGATCGCCTTCCAGCTCCTGAACATGGTGGAAGAAAATGCTTCCGCGCAGTCCAAGCGTCTCCGCGAAGACAAGCATGGTCTTGCCTCCGATCCTGGTTCGTGGGGTCGAGCGCTCCGCGCCCTGAGTGAGGCTGGCCTGACCGACAAGCAGATCGCCAAGCGCCTCAACCGCATGCGCGTCGAGCCCGTGCTCACCGCGCACCCGACCGAAGCCAAGCGCGCCACGGTCCTCGAGATCCATCGCGAGATTTATAAGCTCCTCGTCCGTCGCGAGAACAACATGTGGACCGTCGCCGAACAGCGTGCGATCCGCGAGGAGATCAAGGTCGCCCTTGAACGCCTCTGGCGTACCGGCGAAATCTATCACCAGAAGCCTGACGTCGCGTCGGAGCTCCGGAATATCAATTATTTCCTCTCAAAGGTCTTCCCGGATGCCGTGGTCAGCATGGACCTGCGCCTGCGCCAGGCTTGGGAAGAAGCCGGCTTCGACCCCGCCCGCGTCGAACATCCGGATTCATTGCCCCAGATTGCCCTCGGCACCTGGGTTGGCGGGGACCGCGACGGCCACCCGTTGGTCACGGCGGATGTCACCGCCCGCGCCCTGAATCTCTTCCGCACCACGGCCGTCGCAATTTGCAACGAACGCCTCGAGACCCTCGGGCAGCGCTTGTCTCTCGGCGATCACCTGCAGGAGCCGCCGCCCGTATTCCTACGTCAGGTCGCCAAGCACGCCGCTGCTCATGGTGAAGCCGGCGCGGACGCCGTAAGCCGCAACATCGGCGAAACCTGGCGTCAGTACATCAACTTGACGCGCCTGCGCCTGCCGAACGCCGAAGGCGAACTGGGGGCCGGTCAGCACCGCACACCTGAGGGCGTCATCGCCGATCTCCTGTTCTTGCGTGAAACCTTAGTCGAAGTCGGTGCCGGTCGCATCGCGCGCGCGGAACTCGATCCGCTGCTGCGTTTCCTGCGCACCTTCGGCTTCCATATGGCCGTCTTGGATATCCGCCAGAACAGCGCCTTCCACGATAAGGCCATCGGCCAGCTCCTCGCTGCTACCGGTCAGGACGATACCAACTATGCTCAGTGGGACGAATCGCGCCGCCTCGGCTTCCTTGACTCCGAGCTGCGCTCGACCCGTCCGTTCATGCGCGAACAGGCCAGTATCGGCACGGAGGCCGACGCCGTGGTCGCCTGCCACCGTACGCTGGTCACCCATATCGAGCAGTATGGCTCCGCCGGCCTGGGCTCGCTGATCGTCAGCATGACCCGTTCAGTCTCGGATCTGCTATCCGTCTACCTCCTCGCCCGCGAAGCCGGTCTCACCGCTGGTGGCGCGGAAGACGCCTACTGTCTCCTCCCTGTCGTCCCGCTCTTCGAGACGATTGGCGACCTTGAGCGTAGCACCGGCATCATGGACTCATTCCTGTCCCATCCGATGACCAAGCGCACGCTGCAGGCCCGTCGCGACGCCGGTATCACCGACGGCCTCACGCAGCAGGTGATGATTGGTTACTCCGACTCCAATAAGGATGGCGGCATCCTCGCTTCCCTCTGGAATCTTTATCGTGCCCAGCAGAACCTCGCCGCTGTCGGCGAGAAGCATGGCGTCCGCATCGTCTTCTTCCATGGCCGTGGCGGCACCATCTCCCGCGGCGCTGGCCCGACCCACCGCTTCATCGATGCGCTCCCGCAAGGTTCGATCCAAGGTGAGATGCGCGTCACGGAGCAGGGTGAGAGCATCACCCAGAAGTACGCCAACCACATCACCGCGGTGAACAACCTCGAGCTACTGACGGCTGGCGTGACCCAGAATACCTTCCTGCACGACGTCGCTGTCCGCAGTGAGACTGCGCAATCTAAGGTCATGGACCGCCTCGCCGAGTTCTCCCGCGAGGCCTACCAGTCGCTCATTCAGACTCCGCGCTTCATCGAGTTCTTCCGTCAGGCCACCCCCATCGACGTTATCGAAGCCAGCCGTATCGGCTCGCGTCCGTCCCGTCGTACCGGTGCCGCCTCGCTTGAAGACTTGCGCGCGATTCCTTGGGTGTTCGCCTGGAGTCAGGCGCGCTTCTATCTCTCCGGTTGGTATGGTGTCGGCTCCGCGCTGGCCCGCCTCAAGGAAGAAGACCCCAAGGGATTCGAGGTCATCCGAAAGAACTACGACGGCTGGCCGCCTCTGCGCTACATGCTGAAGAATGCCTCCACGAGCGTCTTGGCCTCTAATCGGAGTATGATGAAGCTCTACGGTGCGCTCGTCACCGACAAGAAGCTCCGCGGCCTCTTCCTGAATCGCATCCTCGCTGAGCATAACCTGACTCGTAAGATGCTCGACGAACTTTCCGGCTCCAAGCTGAGCGAAGGCCGTCCGCGTCTCCGTAAGGTCATCGCCCTGCGCGAATCCGCGATTGATCTCCTACATGAGCAGCAGGTCGCGCTGCTCAAGGATTGGCGCAAGAAGGTGGCCGATGGCGACCGCAAGGAAGCCGAAGCGCTCCTGCCGCAGATGCTCCTCTCGCTTAACGCCATCGCCGCCGGCCTCCAGGCCACGGGCTGATCGCATAGATTGAGCCAAACAGAAGGCCGGCTTCCGCGAGGAGGCCGGCCTTCTTGTTACCTAGGGGCTTTAGAGCGTCAGATATGCTTCCAGAAATCCATCAGGAAGCGCGTGGCCAGCTGGGCGAGGAAGACGATATTCCAGAAGATCAGCTGGAGTCCAAGGGAGGGGCCAAAGCCCATGCTGAGGACCTGAGCCGAAGCGCTGGTGACTAATAGGACGACCGTGGCCGTGCAGAGGGAGATGACCAGGATCTCGATAGACTTAGGAATGAAGCCCGAGAGGCTCGTATCGGCCATGCAGATGGCAGCGAAAGTCAGCGCGACGGAGATAAGGCCGGTCAAACCGATGCCGAAGATAGTGCCGTCCTTGCCGAAGAAGTGCGCCGCGGCGAGGCGGCCGAGGAGCGGGATGTAGACGACCACCATCGCGAGGGCCACCCAGAAGCCCATCGAGCCGTAATCCTGGGCCGAGGACTTTCTCGGCGTAGTTCTCCACCGTATTCTCGATGATGGCTTCTTTGATCGGATTAGTGAAAGCGATGAGCACGTCGGAAACCTAGCCTTAACAGGCTTGTTGTCCACGCCTAAGGCATGGCCTTACCGCGTCCACTCCTCCCGGGCCGAGGCCCAGAGGTCGTAGTTCAGCGGGCGCTTGCCCGTCGGGACGAGACGGAAATACCCGCCGGAGGCCTTGATGATCGCGAGGCCGGCGGCGACGTCCCAGAGGTTCGTGCCCGACTCGTAATAGGTGTCCGCGACGCCTTCGCCGACGTAGGCGAGTGCCAGCGCCGCGGAGCCGATCATGCGAATCTTCTTATAGCGACCGACCTGCTGTACGAACAACTCCATGGCGGGGCCGGATTTGTCGGCGGCGGCGGGGAAGCCCGTCATGATGCACGCGTCCTTGATGTCGGAGACCCAGCCGGGCGTGATGCGGACACCGTTGATGAAGCTGCCTTCGCCCACGACGCCGAGGTAGGTCTTCTTGCCGGTGAAGTCGTGGATCACCCCGAGCACCGGCTCCTTGCCGCGCATCAGGCCTAGCGAGACGCAGGTGGAGGGTTGGCGGCGGAGGTAGTTGTAGGTGCCGTCGAGCGGGTCGACGACCCAGTAGAGACTGTTGCCGTCGAAGAGAGACGCGTCGCCCCCGAGTTCTTCGCCGATGACCGGGATGCCCGTGGCCTTGAGCATGTCGCGGACCAGGTATTCTGAATCAACGTCGGCCTGCATCTTCACGTCGTCGTCCGTGGAGGCGTTGACTTTCATCTGGGCGCCCTTGGCGAGGAGGTCGCCTGCGGCGATGGCGGTCGCCAGCGCGATGGATTTAAGGCTTTCGAGGGAGTGCGTGCTCACGCGGGGAGAGTGGTGTAGGCGTATCGGCTCGGCAAACCTAAGATGCCCTTCACGGCCCACCCAACAAAAAGCCCGACTCGTCGAGTCGGGCTTTGCGGGGCGCTGGCGGCGGGGCTTACGGAAGCTCCGTCTTGCCCATCAGGAACTTGTCGCACTCGCGGGCGACGCCACGGCCTTCGTTGAAGGCCCAGACGACGAGGGACTGACCGCGACGGCAATCGCCCGCGGCGAAGACGCCGGGGAGGTTGGTCACGTACTTCTCGTGCTCGGCTTTGACATTGGAGCGGCCGTCGCGTTCGACGCCGAAAGCTTCGAGGAGCGGCTGTTCCGGGCCCATGAAGCCCATGGCGAGGAGGACGAGCTGAGCCGGACGGACCTTCTCGGTGCCGGCAATCTGCTGCGGACCGAAGACGCCTTTATCGTTCTTCTTCCATTCGACTTCGACAGTGTGGACTTCCTTGAGGTTGCCCTGTTCGTCGGCGACGAACTTCGTGGCGGTGGTGAGGTAGACGCGGGGGTCGGAGCCGTACTTGGCGGCGGCTTCTTCCTGGCCGTAGTCGACCTTGTAGGTCTTCGGCCATTCCGGCCAGGGGTTATCCTTGGCGCGGGTGAGCGGGGACTTCGCCATGATCTCGAGCTGGACGACGGACTTGCAGCCGTGGCGGAGCGAGGTGCCCACACAGTCGGTGCCGGTGTCGCCGCCGCCGATGATGACGACATCCTTACCCTTAGCGGTGAAGGACGCGTCAGGGGAATTGCCGTCCAAGAGGTTCTTCGTGTTGGCGTGGAGGAACTCCATCGCGAGGTGCACGCCCTTGGCGTCGCGGCCGGGTAGGGGGAGGTCGCGTCCCTTGGTGGCGCCGACGGTAAGGATGACGGCGTCGAAGTCCTTGCGGAGCTGTTCAGGCGAGATGTCGACGCCGACGTTGACGCCGCACTTGAACGTGACGCCTTCGGCTTCGAGGAGCGAGATGCGGCGAAGCACGACTTCGTTCTTATCGAGCTTCATGTTCGGGATGCCGTACATCAGCAGGCCGCCCGGACGGTCGGAACGTTCGAAGACGGTGACGTTGTGGCCGGCGTAGTTGAGCTGCGCGGCGGCGGAGAGGCCGGCGGGACCGGAACCGATGACGGCGACCTTCTTGCCGGTGCGCTTGGTCGGCGCGCGGGGAATGATCCAGCCGTTGTCCCAGCCCTTGTCGACGATCGAGACCTCGATGTTCTTAATCGTGACGGCCGGCTTGTTCATGCCGAGCACGCACGAGCCTTCGCACGGGGCGGGGCAGACGCGGCCGGTGAATTCCGGGAAGTTGTTGGTCTTGTGGAGGCGTTCGAGCGCCTCATGCCAGAGGCCCTTGTAAACGAGGTCGTTCCACTCGGGGATCAGGTTGTTGATCGGGCAGCCGCTGGCCATCCCGCCGATGAGCTTTCCCGTGTGGCAGAACGGTACGCCGCAATCCATGCAGCGAGCGCCCTGCTTCTGGAGCTTCTCGTCGGAGTGATGGTGGTGAATCTCTTTCCAATCGCCGATGCGGGTGAGGGCATCGCGATCAGGCGGGAGTTCGCGCTGGAATTCGACAAATCCGGTAGGTTTTCCCATGGTGCAGAAGGTGCTTGGTGTGAATGTGAGGGTGATCAGCCGCCGCCGACTCGGGCGAGGTCGCGCGAGTTGATCTCGAAGGCTTCGTTGAGGGCGGCGTCGCCGCTGAGTCCCTTGGCCTGCGCTGCGGCGATGGCCTGGAGGACGCGTTTATAGTCCTTGGGCATCACCTTGACGAAGTGGGTTTGGGAGACGTCCCAGTTGGCGAGGAGCTTCTTCGCTTTAAGGCTGCCCGTGAGCTCGGCATGGCGTTCGATGAGGCCGCGGAGTTCCACGGCATCGTTCGCATCCGGCTTCTCAAGGCCGACCATCTGCTTGTTGCAGCGGACCGCAAAGTCACCCTTCTCGTCGAGGACGTAAGCCACGCCACCGCTCATGCCGGCCGCGAAGTTACGGCCCGTGAGGCCGAGGACGACGACGCGTCCACCGGTCATGTATTCGCAGCCGTGGTCACCCACGCCTTCGACGACGGTGGTCGCACCCGAGTTGCGGACGCAGAAACGTTCTCCGGCCATGCCGCGGAAGAAAGCCTCGCCGGAGGTCGCTCCGTAGAGGGCGACGTTACCGAGGATGATATTATCTTCAGCCGGGAAGGTGGCCTTGGCATCAGGGTAAACGATGACGCGACCGCCGCTGAGGCCCTTGCCGACGTAATCGTTGGCATCGCCTTCGAGCTCGATCGTCACGCCTGCGGGAACGAAGGCGCCGAGGGACTGGCCCGCGCTACCCTTGAACTTAAGGTGGATGGTGCCATCCGGCAGGCCGTCGATGTGCTTCTTGGTGATCTCGTTGCCGAGGATCGTGCCGACGACGCGATGGGTGTTCTTGATCTCGCCTTCGTAGCGGACCTTCTGGCCCTTATCGATGGCGGGCTGACAGGCAGCGAGGAGGACGGAGAGATCGAGACCCTTCTCGAGGCCGTGATCCTGCTTCTCGGTGCAGAAGCGACCCACTTCGGGGCCGGCCTTCGGCGAGTAGAGGAGCTTGGATAGGTCGATGCCCTTGGCCTTCCAGTGATCGACGGCGTGACGCGCTTCGAGGGCGTCGGTACGGCCGACCATCTCGTTGAGCGTACGGAAGCCGAGCTGAGCCATGATCTCGCGGACTTCCTGGGCGATGAAGCGCATGAAGTTCACGGTGTCTTCCGGACGGCCGGTGAAGTTCTTGCGGAGCTCAGGGTCCTGGGTGGCGACGCCGACCGGGCAGGTGTTGAGGTGACAGACGCGCATCATGATGCAACCGAGGGTCACCAGCGGAGCCGTGGCGAAGCCGAACTCTTCGGCGCCGAGGAGGGCGGCGATGACGACGTCACGGCCGGTCTTCAGCTGGCCGTCGGTTTCGACGACGATGCGGGAGCGGAGGTTATTGAGGACGAGGGTCTGGTGGGTTTCGGCGAGGCCGAGTTCCCAGGGCAGGCCAGCGTGCTTGATGGAGGTCTGGGGCGAAGCGCCCGTACCGCCGTCGAAGCCCGAGATGAGGACGACGTCCGCATGCGCCTTGGCGACACCGGTGGCGATGGTGCCCACGCCGACTTCCGAGACGAGCTTCACGCACACCCGCGCGGCGCGGTTGGCGTTCTTCAAGTCATGGATGAGTTCCGAAAGGTCCTCGATCGAGTAGATGTCGTGGTGCGGGGGCGGGGAGATGAGGCCGACGCCGGGGGTCGAGTGACGAACCTTGGCGATGGGCGGGTAGACCTTGCCGCCGGGGAGCTGGCCGCCTTCGCCGGGCTTCGCGCCCTGGGCCATCTTGATCTGGATTTCCTTGGCGTTGGTCAGGTAGCGGCTCGTGACACCGAAGCGACCGGAAGCGACCTGCTTGATGGCGGAGTTCTTTGAGTCGCCCTGTTCGTTGGTCCAAGTGAAGCGCGCGGGGTCTTCGCCGCCTTCACCGGTGTTGGACTTGCCGCCGATGCGGTTCATCGCGACAGCGAGGGTTTCGTGGGCCTCGGTCGAGATCGAGCCATAGCTCATCGCGCCCGTCTTGAAGCGTTTGAAGATGCTTTCGACGGATTCGACTTCGCTGATGTCGACCGGGGTGCGGGCCTTGAACTGGAGGAGGCCGCGCAACGTGAAGATCTGCTGCATCTGGTCGTTCACCAGGCCGGAGTAGACCTTGAAGGTATCGTAGTTATTTGTGCGGACAGCCTTCTGTAGCGAATGGATGACCTGCGGGCTGAAGAGGTGGCCTTCGCCTTCGTTGCGCCACTGGTAGTCACCGCCGACCTCAAGGGTGGCAGGGGTGTCGACGCGCTCAGGGAATGCGCGGTTGTGACGCTCCAGCGTTTCTTCGGCGACCGCAGCGACGTCCGCACCTTCGATGCGCGTCGCCGTTCCGGTGAAGTACTTGTCGACGACCTTCTGCTGAAGGCCAACGCATTCGAAGATCTGGGCGCCGAGGTAGCTCTGGATGGTCGAGATGCCAATCTTAGAGGCGACCTTGACGATGCCCTTGGTGGCGGCCTTCACGTAGTTCTTGCAGGCCGTGTAATGGTCGACGCCGACGAGCAGACCCTGCTTGATCATGTCGTCGAGGGTCTCGAACGCCAGGTAGGGATTAATGCCCGCGCAACCGTAACCGATGAGCGTACAGAAGTGGTGCACTTCGCGCGGTTCGCCGGACTCGAGGATGAGGCCGACCTTGGTGCGCTTGCCTTCGCGGATGAGGTAGTGGTGCAGGCCGGCGACAGCGAGCAGGGGCGGGATGGCAGCGTTGTGACGGTCGACGCCGCGGTCGCTCAGGATGATGAGGTTGATGCCCGCATCGATGTGGAGGCCGGCCTGGCGGCAGACCTCGTCCATGGCCTTTTCGAGGCCCTTGGCGCCGGACTTGGCGTCAAAGAGGGTTGGGATGGTGACGGACTTGAACTGGCCGTGGGCGACGTGACGGAGCTTGGCGAGTTCCTCGTTGGTGAGGATCGGCGACTGGAGCTCGATCAGGTGGCAGCTGGACGGATTCGGGTCGAGCAGGTTGCGCTCGGGTCCGATCGTCGTGACGGAGGAGGTGACGATCTCTTCGCGGATACAGTCGATCGGCGGGTTGGTCACCTGCGCGAAGAGCTGCTTGAAGTAGTCGTAGAGGAGCTTCGACTTGTTCGATAGCACGGCGAGCGGGATGTCGGTGCCCATCGAGCCCATGGCTTCGACGCCATCCTTGGCCATCGGCACGAGCAGCTTGCGCTGGTCTTCGAAGGTGTAGCCGAAGGCGAGCTGGCGCTGGACCGTATTGCTGTGCGACGTCGGCGTGGTGTCCGGGGCGTCGGCGATATCGGCGAGCTTGATGAGGTTCTTATCGAGCCACTCGCGGTAGGGCTTCTGGGAGGCGATCTTCTGCTTGATCTCCTCGTCGGCGACGATGCGACCTTCTTCCATGTTCACGAGGAACATGCGGCCTGGCTGCAGGCGGCCCTTGGAGGCGATGTTGGCGGGGTCGATCGGGAGGACGCCGGCTTCGGAGCCCATGATGACGAAGTCATCTTTGGTCACGTAGTAGCGGGAAGGGCGGAGGCCGTTACGGTCGAGGGTGGCGCCGATCATCGTGCCGTCGGTGAAGACGACGGAGGCGGGGCCGTCCCACGGCTCCATGAGGCAGGAGTTGTATTCGTAGAACGCCTTCTTCTCGGCGCTCATGGATTCGTGGCCGTTCCACGGCTCCGGAATCATCATCATCATCGCCTCAGGCAGCGAGCGGCCGCCCATGACGACCAGCTCGAGGACGTTGTCGAACTTGGCGGAGTCGGAACCGTTGGGGTTCACGATCGGGAGGATCTTCGGGAGTTCCTTGCCGAACAGCGGGCTAGCCAGGAGCGGCTCGCGGGCCTTCATCCAATTGACGTTACCGTTGAGGGTGTTGATCTCGCCGTTGTGCGCGATGTAGTGATACGGGTGCGCACGTTCCCAGCTCGGGAATGTATTGGTCGAGAAGCGCGAGTGGACGAGCGCGAGGGCGGTGTCCATCGACTTGTCGGCGAGGTCGCGGAAATACTTACCAACCTGTTCGGGCATGAGCATGCCCTTGTAGATGATCGTACGGCAGGAGAGGGAGCTGGCGTAGTAGAACTCGTCCTTGCCCGTGGCGCGGATCTGGTGGTGGGCCTGCTTGCTCAGGATGAAGAGTTTGCGTTCGAAGTCCTGGTCGGTGGCGCAATCGGCTGGGCGACCGAGGAAGGCCTGGCGGACGACCGGTTCGCTGGCGATGGCGGTCTGGCCGAGAGACGCGTTGTCGACGGGCACGGTGCGCCAGCCGAGGATCGAGAGACCCTGAGCCTTGGCGAGGTCGGTGAAGGTGGCTTCGGTGGCCGCACGGATCTTGGCGTCCGGGGAGACGTAGAGCATGCCCACGCCGTAGTGGCCGGGCTTGGGGAGGTTGGCCGGGCCGTTCTTGGCGAAGAACCCGTGGGGGAGCTGGAGCAAGATGCCCGCGCCGTCGCCGGTGTTGACCTCGCAGCCGCAGGCGCCTCGGTGGTCGAGGTTCACCAGGATGGTGAGGGCCTGTTGGATGATATCGTGCGAACGCTTGCCTTTCATCTGGCAAACGAAGCCGACGCCGCAGGCGTCATGCTCAAACTGGGGGTCGTAAAGACCCTGTTTTTCGGGAAGTCCGGGATTCTTCATTTCTGGTGTGGGCAAAAGGGATCGGATGGGCTGGCGGCTGAGCCGCCGGGTGCCTTGGCGGAGACCGCAAGACGGTTAAATCTAGTGGGCAATAATCCCCCCCTGTCAAAGGCAACTTGTCGATTGTCAGGACGGGGGCGGAGACGGGTTTTCGTGCCAACTTCTCGGGCCGACAATCGCTCGTCCGCTTTTGGTTAATTTTGTGAGGAAAAAGCCCAAAGTGCGACACGCGGATGGTGGTACGGGCCGTGGTCAGGCTTAGGCCGTCCGCCAGCGTCTCCCTTGACTTTACCGTCCGTCCGCCCGACACCCCAAGCCATGAAAGCCGACAACGACCTATACCGACAGTTGCGCGAAGTGCCGGCCGCCCAGCTTTGGAACGTCGAGGTCCCCAAGTTCAACCAGCTCGACCCCAAGGAGCGCAACCAGCAGGTCGCCCTCGTCCGGGCCGTCGGCGTGGTCTTCTCGACCTCCCGCAATCCGGAGATGAAGGCCGCGGTGAAGGCTTGGATGATCAGCCTCCTGCAGGACCCTTCCGAGAAGATCCGTCGCTACGCCACCGCCGCCATTCCGAAACTCGGCGGCGACGAAGAGTCCGAACGCAAGCTGATCGATATTCTTAAGACCACCGACGTCGACCGTGAGAAGAAGAAGGTCGCCTCGGCTCTCGAGAAGATCGGCGGCGCGGCGACGCTCAAGGCGGTCGCAGGTTCCGGCGAGAAGCTCATCGACGAACAGAAGGTCCGCGCGAGCGTGGCCCGTCAGGGCGGTCCGAGCAACGTACGTCTCGACGCTATCGTGCCGAAACAGCCCGGCTTACGTCTGCACCTACGCTGTCGCAAGGGCCTCGAGTCCATCGTCGCCGACGAAGTGCGCGAAGACGAAGGCCGTGGCGGCAAGTTCCGCGTGGTCGAAATCCGCGGATGTTTCGTGGTCGTCGAGCCGAAGGACGCCTTCACGCTCGCCGAACTCTACCAGCTGCGCTGCTTCGACACTGCCGCTTTTTCGCTGGCCTTCATCCGTGAGCCCGGTTCGGCCGAAGCGCTTGAGGTGCTGGCCAAGGCCATCGCTTCGCCGCTCACTGAGAAGCTCATGCTGGCCCTCACGCAGGGTGCGGCCCGCTATCGCCTGAGCATGGTCTCGGAGGGAAATCATGACGACGCCGTCGCCAAGGTCACCAAGAAGGCTTTCGAGTTGAATCCACGCGTCCTCAACGACGCCCGCGAATCCCCGTGGTCCGTCGATGTCCACTTCGATGAACTCCGCGCGTTGGTCGAGCTGCGTCCGCGCATCTCGCCGAACCCGCGTCTTTATTACCGCACCGATGCCGTCAACGCCGCCTCGCACCCGCCGCTCGCGGCCTGCTTGGTGCGCGTCGCTGGCCGCCAGGACAAGGAGATCGTCTGGGATCCGTTCTGCGGTTCTGGTTTGGAGCTCATCGAATCCGCCTTGGCGGGTGGGGTAGGGCAGATCGTCGGTACCGACATCGACCCGGCCGCGATTGCCATCGCCGAGGCCAACTTCAAGGCTGCCAAATTACCCGGGACCAAGGCCGCGTTCCATACGGCCGACTTCCGCGACATCATTCGCATCCCGGAGCTCGACCGCGGCAAGGTCTCGCTGGTCATCTCGAATCCGCCGCTCGGCCGCCGCGTGCGCGTGCCGAACATGCACGGCTTGTTCACCGACCTCTTCAAGATCGCGTCCGAAGTCCTGCGCCCGAACGGACGACTTGTCTTCATCAACCCACTGCGTCTCTCGTCCGTCGATCCGACCTTGCGTCTGGAATCCAGCCGCACCGTCGACCTCGGCGGCTACGATTGCCGCCTCGAGGTCTACCGGAAGCGCTAAGTCACTTCGCTTCGGCGCGCACCTTAAGGTTCCAGGCTTCCCAGAGGGCGGCCAGTTCCTTGAGCTTGGCTGGTTCGCTTGAAGCGAGGTCCTTTGTTTCACCGACGTCGGCTTCGAGGTCGAAGAGATGCTGGCCGCCTTGCTGGTCGCGGACGTATTTCCATTCAGCAGACCCGGGAGGAGTGGGATGTCCGTCGGGATGCCGTCGCGGTTGCCGTTGAAGCCGAAGCGCTGTTGGTAACGACCGCTGAGGAAGCCGGCCCGGGACGGTCCGCAGAGCGGGGCGGTGACGTAGCCCGAGGTGAACTTGACGCCCTCCTTGGCAAGACGATCGATATTCGGCGTTTTTACCACGTCGCGGAAGAGGCAGCTGACGTCGCCGCTTCCTAGATCGTCGACCAGCATGATGACGACGTTAGGTTTATCCCGAGCAGGAAGCGGGGCGCCTAAGAGCGAAAGGAGCAGCAGGGCTAGCAGGGTGCGCATGGCTAAAGGGTGCGGGCGTTAGGCTCAGTCACAAGCCGGGTGACGGGCGTTTTGCGGGCAATCCATCGCGACTGGGTGGCCTGATGGCGAAATCATCCAACGCAAGCAGCCAGCGACCGGGTGGTCGCAGGCTGGTTCTTCTCAAATGGTGGAGGTGGTGGGAGTCGAACCCACGTCTTCCTACCCTTACGTCGTAACTTCTACATGCGTAGCTTCATCATTGATCTCGATCGCGTTTGGGGATGAGCACCCGTGCGACCTATCTGTATTCTCACTTACCCCGGAGATAACAGCTAAAGGAGGGGATCGCCCACGTTAACCGAGCTGATCTAGGACTGCAGGCGCGCCCTGGGGCTCGTCGCTGTACTTAGGCAGCGAGCGCGAGAACGTTGTCGTTCTCGAACGTGATGGTGTTTTTAGCAGTTATAGTGCTGCTCGTTGGATTTAAGAGGTTACGAACTACCCTCTGCATGCCGTCGCGATATCTTGGCGGGAATCGAATCCGGAACACCCCCGAAATGAGACGTCGGTCATTTGCGGGATCCGACTGAGAAGGAACGGCATTCATTATCCCCATTCGGCCGGGAATGTCAAGGGGGTGGGATGCATCGGTGGAGGCGGTTGGCGGTAAGCGGTTGGCGGTTAGAGTGAACGCCAAATCAGGAGGTGGAGAGGTTGGGGGCTGGGGAGTAATCAGGGATTGTTGAGGTTTCGGGTTTGGCGGTGTGAGGTCTTTTCCTATCCGCTAACCGCCAACCGCTAACCGCTTCCACCTTGCGGAGTTTTTCTCTTTCCCCGTCCGTCGCGCTCGGGATAGTCGGCTTTGTCCATGAATGTCTTCTCCGCCGACGTCGCGCTGGCCATCACCCGTCTGGGGCTGCTGATCCTGCTCGGCTGGTTCATGGCCCGTCAGGGTTGGGTTGGCGCGGATGCCCGTCAGCCGCTGATGCGCATGATCATCTGGGTCTTCTTCCCGGCGATGATCTTCTCCCGCGTGAGTGGTAACGCGCTCATCGCCTCGGGCTCTCAGGCTCTGCTCTATCTCGGTGCCGGCTTCCTGTTGATCGTGGTCGGCTACGCCGTTGCGATGGCCATCGGTTTGCTTTTTAAAGTCCCCGCCGGCACGGCGCGTCGCACCTTCGCCTTCTCGGCCGGCGTTAATAATTTCGGCTACCTTGGCATCCCCGTCACGGCGGCGTTATTCAACGATGATGTCGTCGGGGTACTGCTCGTGCATAACGTCGGCGTCGAGGCTGCGGTCTGGACGGTCGGTGTCGCGATGCTTTCGGGTGAATCCTTGCGCAAGGGGCTCATGAATCTTCTGCAGCCGATGACGGTCGCCTTGTTCGTGGCCTTAGCGATTAACTTCGCCGGCCTCGGTAAGAGTGCCCCGATTATCTTCGCCAGCGACCTCTGCCACACCATTGGCGACTGCGCTATCCCGATCGGCACGTTGCTCACCGGCATCTACCTGCACGAGATCATCAAGGATTTCCGTCTGGTCTCGGATGCTCCAGTTTCCTTTGGGGTGATGGCGGTGCGCTGGCTGGTCATGCCTGTCTTAGTCCTGGCGACGGTCGGCTTCTTCGTCACCGATGAGTCCTTGCGTAAGGTCATGCTCGTCCAAGCGGCGATGCCCTGCGGCATCTTCACCTTCCTGATTGTCGAGATGTTCAAGGGGGAGGTTCTGATCTCCTTACGTTGTTCGGTCATCACGATGCTCTGTTGCCCGTTGGTCACGCCCTTGTGGCTTTACCTGGGTGCCCGCTGGCTGCAGCTGGCCTGACCATCCTTTACTTGTGGGCGGGGCGGCCTAGTCTGCGGGGGCTTCCCTGTGCGTCCGATTCTCCTCATCCTGATGCTTTGCCTAGCCGGCTGCGCGACGTATGTCGACCGCGGGCCGCGCGTCCGGGTCGCCGTCGAGGAAGGGGATTATGAGACCGCCGCGAACGTCGCCCAGAACTTCGCGGCGGACGAACCTAAGGACGCATTGGTATGGAATCTCGACGCAGCTGCGGCGCTGCGTGCGCAGGGCAAACTGAAGGAAAGCGCCAAGATTCTGGAGCAGGTCGAATCATCCTTCCGGGCCGAAGAAGAACGTCCGGGCTTCTCGGTCGGGGGTGCGACGCTCGCGGCTTTCTCGAACGGTTACGCCGAGGCCTATCGCCCGCGTCCGGCCGACCGCATCTACGCCTCCACTTATCAGGCCCTCAACCGGATCGAACTGGGCGACGTCAACGGCGCCCGCGTCGCCATGGCCCGTCTGCGCTTCGTGCAGCAGGCCTTCGGCTCGGGTCAGCTCTATGTGAAGCCCAAAGGCAAGGAAGAGAAGTACGACGTCGCCAAGGCTTCGCAGGACGAGCGCACGAAGGAAGGTCTCGGGATGATTGAAGAGAACCTCGCCAGCCTCACGTCCGAAGGCGCCTACGACGATGCGTTCAGCCACTGGCTTCAGGGGATGTTCTTCCTGCGTCTCGGCCAAGATCCCTCCGATCGCGAGAAGGCGCGCAAGGAACTGCTGGCGGCCACTCAACTTAACGGAAGCAACGAAGCCTTCCGTCGCGACCTCAAGGACGCCGAGGCGCCGGCGAGCGAAGGGCAGGGCACGATCGTCTATGTCATTTCCGAAACGGGTATGTGTCCTGATTGGTATCAACAACGTATCGATATCCCGCTCTTCGTCGTCTCTTCGCGTGTGCCTTACGTGAGTGTCGCTTTGCCGGCCCTCCGGCCCTCTGGTCTGAATTATAATCTTAAGCTTAAATTGGATGCCAAAGACGTCGCCATCCCGTTGGCCAGCCGACCGGACGCCCTCATCGCGAAGCACTTCGAGGCGGCCCTGCCGGGCATCAAAGCCCAAGCTTTCACGTCCGCTGCGGTCAAGGCGACTGCCAGCTATCTCATCAATAAATCCTCCGAAGAGGCGGCTAATCGGCAGAATCCAGGCTCCGGTGCCGTCCTTTGGTCGGTCGCAACCAAGGTGGGTACGGCAATCTATACGGTCGGCACAACCAAGGCCGACCTGCGTAACTGGTCGAGCCTCCCGGCCCGATTCTCGGTGGCGCGGCTGGACGCCAAGCCTGGCCAGAAACTGACCGTGGTCGGGCACCCGGAGGCCTCCCTGACGCTGCCGGCGGGCAAGGTTCTGCTTGTAAGCCTCAAGTCCACGCAGGAAAATCAACCCATCGTCCTCCGCTGCACCTCTCTCGTCCCATGAAAAAATTCCTGCCTCTCCTTGCGCTCGGTCTCCTGACTGGTTGCACCACGATTCTCGAGACCGGCGACAAGCTTGAGCGTGGCCTGACGCCTCCTGACGCCGTCAACTACGCGACGACCAAGCCTGAGGGTGGTTTCTCGACGCAACTGAGCGACAATCGCATCGGCAACAAGATCGAGCTCCTCGCGGCCCGCAAATCCAAGACTGACGGCGGTTACACGCGCGTCCAGTTCGACCTCCGTAACGGCGCCTACCTCCGCCAGACGATCAACGTCAGTTTCGAATGGCTCGCCGCCGACGGCACTGTGACCGAAAGCCAGCCCAACTGGATCGTCACTTCCGCTTGAACCTGGCGCCCTCACCACCGTCACCGCGACCGCCCTCAAGGCGCAGTCCGCTGAGTGCCGCCTCCGCCTCATCTCCCGCTAACCCCTCCCATGAACAAACTCTCTCTTCTCGCCTGCGCCGTCTTCATCGTCGGTTGTGGCACGCCGGCCACCTACAAGGACGCCAACGGCCGCGAACTCGTGGTCAGCCTCGATAAGGTGAACATCCAGGACTTCGCCACCGCCGGCTCCCAGATGCTCCAGTCGATGGTCTCCTCGCCATCCTTCTCCAAGGGCGCGCCGGTGCTCCAGCTCGGCTCCATCACCAACGATACCGCCGATAACTTCGACACCGCCTTGCTGCTCTCGAAGCTCACCGTGCCTCTGGTTAATGCCGGCCGCGTCACGTTGCTCGATAATGACGCCACCGCTAACGCAGCCCGCGCAACTTCCGGCTCCAACGCCAATGTCCCGCGCGCCGAATATGTGCTCAAGGGTAAGATCCTTGAGGACCGCTCCAATGCCGGCAGCACGCGCCAGAGCTCATTCGTCTTCCAGCTCACCCTCGTTGAGGTCAAGCGCGGCGTCGCCGTCTGGACTGAAGAGAAGATCGTGACCAAGCAGGGCACCAAGAACGCGGTCGGTTTCTGATAAACCGCCGTCAGCATTTGACCTTCTTACAACCTGCATCTCCCTCCGGTGATGCAGGTTGATTTTTTGATCGTTGGCCAAGGCCTGGCGGGCTCGTTGCTCGCCAAGGAACTGCTGCGTCGTGGTCGCTCCGTCCACGTCGTGGATGACCGCTGGAAGTCTTCCTCTTCACAGGTCGCGGCGGGCCTGATGACGCCCCTGACCGGGCGGCGTTTCACGCTGACCAAAGATTACCCCGAGCTCTTCGCCTCGGCTCAGGCCAAGCTGACGGAACTCGGCGTCTTCCGTCCGATCCAAGTCTATCGCATGTTCGTCGACGACGAGCAGCGCGCCAAGGGGCTCAAGCGGACCGAGTGCCGCAGCTGCCAGCCCTTCATCGAGCGCGTGACTTCTGCCCAGGGTGAATTGGATGTGAGTCTGACCGATACCTTCGGCGGCGCCTTGATGAACGGCGCGTGGGTCGACCTCCCGAAGCTCCTCTCGGATGTCCGTGCCGAACTGGTGGCCAATGGCAGCCTGACCGAGGCTTCCTTTGATCCACCCGACGTCGTGGCCTCCGTCGAAGGAGTCTCTTGGCGCCAGATCCAGGCTGGGGCCATCATCTACTGCGACGGCTATAAATCGGCTCAACGCGGGCCGTTCAAGTATCTCCCATGGCAGCCCGCCAAGGGCGAAGCCCTGACGCTGCGCACTTCGGTCGACACCAAGCCGTTCATCCTGAATCGCGAAGGCTGGGCCTTGCCGCTCGGGCAGGGCGTCTGGCGCACGGGCACCAACTGGCAGTGGGATCAACTCGATGAGGCTCCGACCGAACCCCAGAAGGAGAAGCTCATCCGTCGCTTCCGGAGCTATTTCGGTCAGGAGGTCTCGGTCGAGGTCACCGCCCATATCGCCGGCGTCCGTCCGTGCACCTCGGATAATCATCCGTTCATGGGCACGCACCCGCGGCAGCCGCGGACGCACCTCTTCGGAGGACTCGGTCCGCGTGGCACCGTGTGGGCGCCGGAGATGGCCGATGAGATGGCGGCCTACCTCTGCGATGGCACGTCTCTCCGTCCTGAATGTAATCTCTCCCGCTTCGCCCTGCTGGCTAAGATCGCCTCGGGGTGGGTCTGGACCGAGTGACGACATGCCTATGCTGGGCGTCGCTTCAGCCTGACTTTATTCAATTCAGCCCTCCATTTAGCCCTCTACGCAGTCCTCAATCCAGGCCTCAACTCCGCCGCTTACTTCTTCTTCGCCTTGGCGACCTTGGCTGGCTTTACCTTGGCCTTGGCGACCAGGAAGTCGACCGCGAGTAGGTAACCTTCGAAGCCGAGGCCAGTAATCACGCCTTCGCAGGCGGAGGCCGTGACGGACTTATGGCGGAATTCTTCGCGCTTGTAGATATTCGAGATGTGCACCTCGACGGTGCGCATGCCGCTGCCGGCGATGGAATCGCGGAGGGCGACCGAGACGTGGGTGTGGCCTCCGGATTGATCACCAGGAACTTCACGCCCTTGTCGGCCCACTTCGCGATCGTGTCGATGATCTCGCCTTCGTGGTTGGACTGGAAGAACGGGTCTTCGCGCCGGCGGCCTTGGCGTGCTTCTCGATCAGCTTCTCGAGATCGGCGAGCGTCTGGGTACCATAGACCTCCGGCTCGCGCTTGCCGAGTCGGTCGAGGTTAGGGCCGTTGATGACGCCGATTTCCATGGAGGACGAATAAGTGCCGAGGCGGGTCGGGGCAAGATATGAAAAAGGGCGGCACCTTGCGGGGCCGCCCTTGGTTTCGTCTGCCTAACGCCTTACTTCAGGATTTGGCGGAGGACGTAGGGGAGGATGCCGCCGTGGCGGTAGTATTCGCCTTCGATCGCAGTATCGATGCGGGCGATGAGCGCGGCCTTATCGACCGTGCCGTTGGCGCGGCGGATGACGAGCGTCACCGGAGTCTTCGGCTTGATCGGGCTGGAGAGGCCTTCGAGGTCGAAGGTCTCGGTGCCATCGAGGTTGTAAGAAGCGGCGTTCTTACCGTCGGCGAACTCGAGGGGCAGGACACCCATGCCGAGAAGGTTGGAGCGGTGGATACGCTCGAAGGACTGCGCGACCACGGCGCGGATGCCGAGGAGGGCGGTGCCCTTGGCGGCCCAGTCGCGGGACGAGCCCATGCCGTAGTCGACACCGCCGAAGACGATCATGCCTTCGCCGCGTTGCGCGTAGGTCTGGCACGCGTCGTAGATGGCCTCGATCTTACCCTCGGGCTGGACCTTCGTGAAGCCGCCTTCCTTGCCGTCGGCCATGGCGTTCTTCACCTGAGTGTTGGCGAAGGTGCCGCGGGTCATGATGCGGTCGTTACCACGGCGCGAGCCGTAGGAGTTGAAGTCCTTCTTCGACACGCCGGCCGCGAGGAGGAACTTACCAGCCGGGGTCTCTTCCTTGAAGGCACCGGCGGGAGAGATGTGGTCGGTCGTGACGGAGTCGCCGAGGATGGCCAGCGGACGCAGTTTCGCTAGCGTGGGCACCGGCGGAGGCGTCATCGAGAAGCCCTTGAAGAAGGGCGGCTCCTGGATGTACGTGGAGGATTCCTTCCAGCTGAAGCGTGCGCCCGTACCGCCTTGGACGCCCTTCCACTCCGCGGTGGCGTTAGCGAGGGATTCGGCGGCGTACTTCGACTTGAACATCTCGGGCTTGAGGCCGCGGGCGACGTGGTCGGCGACTTCGGCCTGGGTGGGCCAGACGTCTTTGAGGAAGACTGGCTTGCCGTCCCTACCCGTGCCGAGCGGTTCGTTGTCGAGGTCGATGTCGACGCGGCCAGCGAGAGCGAAGGCGACGACGAGGGGCGGGGACATTAGGTAGTTCGCGCGGACCGCGCCGTGGACGCGGGCTTCGAAGTTACGGTTACCCGAGAGCACGGAAGCCGTGACGAGGTCGCCGTTTTTGATCGCGCCTTCGATGTCGGCGTCGAGCGGGCCGGAATTACCGATACAGGTCGTGCAACCGTAGCCGACGAGATTGAAGCCGAGCTGGTCGAGGTAGCCCGAGAGCTGGATTTCGTTGAGGTAGTCGGTGACGACGCGGGAGCCGGGGGCGAGCGAGCACTTCACGTTCGGGTTCACCGTCAGGCCTTTCTCGACGGCCTTCTTGGCGACGAGTCCGGCGGCGACCATCACCGAAGGATTCGAGGTGTTGGTGCAGGAGGTGATCGCAGCGATTACGACCGAGGCGTGCTTGAGCGAGCGGCCCGTGGCACCGACGGCGGCGGAAGCGTCGCGATCCGCGGCGGCCTTACCGAAGCCGTTCTTGTCCTTCGCGGCGGTGAAGAGCGTGTTGAAGGATTCCTTGATCTTCGGGAGATCGATACGGTCCTGCGGACGCTTCGGGCCGGAGACGCAGGGGACGACCGTGCTGATGTCGAGGTCGATGGTCTGCGTGTAGTCAATGCTGCCGGCCTTCGGGATACCGTAGAGGCCCTGGGCCTTGTAATATTCCTTCACCAACTCGATGTGGGACTCGTCGCGGCCCGTCTGGCGGAGGTACTCGAGCGACTTGTCGTCGACCGGGAAGAAGCCCATCGTGGCGCCGTATTCCGGGGCCATGTTGGCGATCGTGGCGCGGTCGGCGAGCGACAGGGCCTCGGTGCCTTCGCCGTAGAACTCGACGAACTTGCCGACGACCTTGGCCTTGCGGAGGATTTCCGTGAGGCGGAGGGTGAGATCGGTGGCGGTGACGCCTTCGCGGAGGCGGCCGGTGAGATTAACGCCGATGACCTCCGGCGTCTGGAAGTAGACTGGCTGGCCGAGCATACCGGCTTCGGCTTCGATGCCGCCCACGCCCCAGCCCACGACGCCGATACCGTTGATCATCGTCGTGTGTGAGTCGGTGCCGACGAGGGTGTCAGGGTAGAAGACGCCGTCCTTCTGGAAGACCAGCTTGGCGAGGAACTCGAGGTTGACCTGGTGGACGATGCCGATGGCCGGAGGGACGACGCCGAAAGTCTTGAACGCCTGCATGCCCCACTTGAGGAATTCATAGCGCTCGGTGTTGCGGCCGAACTCCTGGCGCAGATTTTCGAGGAAGGAGGAAGCGGTGCCAGCACGGTCGACTTGCACCGAGTGGTCGACGACAAGGTCGACCGGGACGAGCGGTTCGATGATGGCGGAATCCTTGCCGAGCTTGGCGACGGCTTCGCGCATGGCGGCGAGGTCGACGAGGAGAGGTACGCCGGTGAAGTCCTGGAGTACGATGCGCGCGACGACGAACGGGATTTCGGTGTCGACCGGCTTCGCGGCATTCCACGCGGCGAGCGTCTTCACGTCGTTCTCCGTGACCGCGACACCATCGCAATTACGCAGGACGGATTCGAGGACCAGGCGGATGGAGACCGGCAGGCGCGAGACCTTGCCGAGACCGGCCTGCTCGAGGGCGGGCACGGAGTAGATCTGCCCGGACTGGCCGCCAGCGGAGAAGGGGCGGAGGGCTTTGAAGGGGTCTTTGAGGGCCATGGTGTGGTGTGTGATGTAAAGGGTTCGCCGCCGCGGATGGGCAGGCAGGTAGCCAAAAGCAAAGAAGGCGGTCGGGGCAAGCCCGACCGCCTTCAAATAAGCCTAGCTGACGATTAGGCTTCGACGGCCTTCTTGATCTTGGCGAAGTTCGGCATGGAGGCCGGGTCGCGCTTCACTTCGGAGTGGATCACGTTACCAGCCTTATCGGCCACGAAGACGGAGCGCTTGGCCACGTTGAGGAGGCCGGTCTTCTCGGGGATCACGCGGGTATCCTTGACCTTGAAGGCCTTGAGGGCGACGCGGTTGAAGTCGGAGACGAGGGTGAGGTTGATGCCGGCCTGTTTGGCCCAGGCTTCCTGCGCGAAGGGGGAGTCGACCGAGATGGCGATCACATCGGCGCCGAGCTTCTTGTACTCGTCGAGGAGGCCGGTCACCTTGCAGAGTTCGTCGGTGCAGACGCCGGTGAAGGCGAGGGGGACGAAGAGGATGACGGTCTTACCCTTGCCGACATTACGGCGGAGGCTGACATCGACCAGACCGGCGTCGGTCTTCTGCTTGAGGGAGATTTCAGGGAGAGGCTGGCCAAGTTTCAGGGGCATGGTTTGGGTGGGTAGGGGGTGCGACGCCGAAATTGGTCAAAAAATAGGGGCTTGCAAGGATGGAGGCGGCAAAATGCCATAAATGACCCTTTTTTAACACGAAGTGCCCGTGTATGTCGGAAAATCGGTTTTAAAATGCGTTTATTCCACTTCTTTGGCTAAACCCAACCTGCGGAACCACTTACGCTGTTTCCTGACCAAGGCCCACGTGTCGAGGTTGATGCGTTCGGACAATCCGCTCGTCGCCACGCGTTTACCACCCTCCAGCCAGTCCATGACGGCCCGATAGCCCACTGCGCGGGACGATGTCAGCTCGGGGTCCAGATTCAGTGCCAGCAGGCGTTCGGACTCCTCAATGATGCCGTCTCGCAGCATGCTGGTCGTGCGGGTGGCGATCCGGGCCTTTAGTTCGTCGTCGGCTCGTTCAAGGAGCTCGAAGGTGACGGGGTGATCGGCGAAAGGTCCACGGCGGGTCAGGAATTCGTCGCGCAGGGAGTCCAGGGTCCTGCCAGAGGCCAGTCGACGTTCGAGAGCCTTGGCGACCCGTATCGGGTTCTGGACATCAAGCCATTCGGGAAGTTGCTGGCCTTCAATTTCGCGAAGGCGGAGCAAGAGAGAGGCTAGCCCTTGGCGTTGAAGAGTCCTGACTTCGTCGGTGATGGCCTGGGGAATCTCGAGTTCATCGGTGACCGGTCCAAAGAAGGCGGCCAGGTAGAAGCCGCTGCCGCCGGTGACCAAGACGCGCTTGCCGCGGCCGTGTGCGGCGGCGATCGCCGTCCGCGCCATATCGACGTATTGCGAAACGGAGTAGCGCTCGCTCGGGTCGACCAGATCGAGGCCGTGATGACGGACGCGACGCTGTTCTTCCGACGTCGGCTTGGCCGAGCCAATGTCCATCCCGCGGTACACGCAGACGGAATCGCAGGAAATTATCTCCGCGTCATTCTTTTCGGCCCAGCGTAGCGCAGTCTCCGTCTTGCCGACGGCGGTCGGCCCCGTCAGCACGTGAATGGCTGGCGCAGACTCGGTCATCAGCCGCGCTTAGCCCAATCGAGGAAGTAGGACAGCAAGATCAGGGCGACGGGCGAGGTGAGCACCATGCTGTCGATGAGATCGAGCGCGCCGCCGATGCCAGGAATCGTCGCTCCGGAATCCTTAGCGCCCGCGAGACGCTTGAAGACGGATTCGATCAGGTCGGAAGGGATGCTTAGCATGGCGATCGGCAGGGCCAGTACGGCGGCTTTCCAGGGAACCATGAAGTTGATGCCGAAGGTGTCGCGCAGGAGCCAGGCGAAGAGCGCGGAAGCGCTGGCGGAAGCGGCGAGTCCACCGAGGCAGCCTTCCCAGCTCTTGGCTGGGCTGATGGTGGGGGCGATCTTATGCTTACCGAACGGCACGCCGATGAGCAGGCCGCCGACATCGGTGAACTTCGTGGCGACGAAGACCCAGACGACGTAGTAGAGCCCGACGGACTGGGCGGTGAGCAGATGGCCGTCCTTCATGCGGGCGATGGCGATGAGCGAGGCCAACATGAAGGGCAGGTAAGCGAAACCGTAGAGGGTCGGGAAGCGGCGGAGCAGCGTCGGGACTTCGCCCGGATGGCGTAAGAGCGAGAGAAGGTGCAGGCCGACGAGCAGCGCCCCGCCGGTCAGTAGGTAGTTCGAGCGGGCTTCTTCGGCCGCGAGGAAGAAGAGGCCGAAATGCAGGGCGAAGCCGGCGACGATCCCGGAAAGGTGGGGTCGACCGACGCCGGGGATGGCGCGGACAAGTTGGTAAAACTCATATTGCGCGGCGCAGATGATGAGCGCCAGCAGGCCGAAGGAGGCTTGTTCAGCGACGGAAAAGAATCCACCGACCCAGATGACGAGGCCGACGACGACCCAAAGGCCGATGGTGCTGAGGGCGCGGTCTTTCATGCTTGGGCGGAGGTCTGGATTTGCTCGCGGGTCTGGCCGAAGCGACGTTCGCGTTTAGCGTATTCAGCCAGCGCGAGCTGAAGCTGCGCTTTGTCGAAGTCTGGCCAGAAGACCGAGGCGAAGACAATCTCGGCGTAGGCGGACTGGAGGAGCAGGAAGTTGCTGAGCCGGAATTCGCCCGAGGTCCGGATGATGAGGTCCGGGTCGGGCATGCCGGCGGTCTGCAGGCGAGTCTCGACCGCGGACCAATCCACTTCGGCGGGCGAGAGCTTGCCTGTGGCGACGTCGGCGGCAATCGCCTGAGCGGCGGCCACGATTTCTTGGCGAGCGCCGTAGTTGAGCGCGACCACCAAGGTGAAGGCCGTGTTGTCCTTGCTGGACTTGATCACGTCCTCGAGGGGGACGCGGATGAATTCGGGAAGGGCGCTGATGTCGCCGATCACGCGGAGGCGGACGTTCCGTTTCTCGAGACGGGCGAGGTGCGCGCGGAGGATCCACTCGCCGAGCTTGAAGAGGCCGCTGACTTCCTCGAGGGGGCGTTTCCAGTTCTCGGCCGAGAAGGCGAAGACGGTGAGCGTGCTGATGCCGCCATCGATGCAGGCGTCGATGATCTCGATGAGCCGTTCGGCGCCGCGGCGGTGGCCTTCGAGTCGAGGGAGGCCCTTGGCGGCGGCCCAGCGTCCGTTGCCGTCCATGATGATGCCGATGTGACGCGGCGGCACGGGATTGGCGGAGGGGATGGGCGCGGCGGGGGACACTTGGCCGGAGAATGTTCTACCCGACTCGGCCGTGGCAACCGCGAATCAGCGTTCGTCGGCCGCGACCAGGACGCCAGGGAAGCCGGCCTTGCGGGCGAGTTCGCAGACGTCGAGGAAACTCTGCATGGTCAGGGAAGCGTCGGCCTTGATCAGGACGGGGCGAGAGGAGCCACCTTTGGCGGCGACGCGACGGAGTTCCAGTTCGAGGCCGTCGCGGGTGACGACGCGACCGGCGACGACGAACACGCTGCTGCCGCGGGCGGAGACGAGAGTCACCGTCAGGGAGGTGCGGGCCATATCACCGGCCGCCAGCTTGGGCGTCTTCAGCGTAGGCGAGACCGCACCCGCGCGGTCGTCGAAGCCCACATACATGCCGGGGGCGAAGACGAATTCGGCGGAAAGGACGTAGGTCAGCGCTGCGCAGACGAGGGCGAGCGCCAGTGGTACGAAGTCTAGTCCCTGTTCGGCGGGGCGGACTTTTTCCAAGACTCCAAGGGGCGTCCGCATCTTAGCTCTGGCGAGGCTTCTCCTCGGGTAACTCGTGCCGCACGAAGGTGATGATCGAGTGGGCCGCGATCTCCATCTCGGTGACAATCGAGCGTACGCGGCCGACGAGGAAGTGGTGGGCCATCGCGCAGGCGGCAGCGATGACCATTGCAAAGCCCGCGGTGGCGAGAGCCGCCTGGACCTCGGTCAGCAGGCCGTTCGCGGAGGCGTAGACACTTCCATCGCGTAGGGCGGAAGCGAGGTTGAAGCCCGAGAAGATCGCGCCGGCGAGACCCAGTAACGGGGCGACGCGCCCGATGGCGGAGATGGAGCCAAGGCGACGCTCGAGTACGGGCAGCTCGAGCAAGGCGGCCTCCGTGGCGGCGGCGCGCATGGCTTCTTCACCGCTACCCGAGCGGAGCAAGGCGGCTTTTACCACGCGGGGCACTGGACCGGGGGATTCTTCGCAGGCGGCCAAAGCTTCGAGCGGCCGGCCGGCGCGCAGGTTGTTGCGGACGCCTTCGATGAAGTCGGAGGAAAGGACTAGGCCGCGGTGGAGGAACATTGCGCGCTCGACGACGAAGACGAGGGCCAGGAAGGCGAGCAGCAGGAGCAGCCAGACGAAGGGGCCGGCGTCAAAGGGGAAGGAGAAGCGGCTGCTCATTGGGGCTTAGAAGGATTGGACGATGAATTGCGGAGGGTCGCAAGTTTGCTTTCGGCGGTGGACTGGCCCGGCAGGCGTGACTGAGCGGAAGGCTGCCCCTGGTTGACGTTGACGATGATCTTGTAGGCGGCGATGGCCTCGGCGCGATCGCCGTCCAGCTCGCAGGTCTCGGCCATGAGCAATACGGAACGAGAGAGCCACAGGCGGCCTTCGGGGGAGAGCCTGCCCGCGGTGTCCGCGGCGGCGCGGGCGGTTGCATCGCGCAGGGCGCCCAAGGCGCGGAGCAGAATCTTACGGGCTTCGCCGCGTGTGGCGGCCGCTTCGAGACCGGTCTCAGTCCGGGAACGTTCGATGAGCGTGAGCGCCCATTTGTACCAGGCTTCAATCTGCATGTCGTCCGAATCCTTGGCCCAGGCTTCCGCGATGCGCTCGTAGGCGGCGGCGGCACGGGAGACGCGCTGGCGGTCAAGCTGTCCGTTGCGGTCGCGCCACTGCTGGGCCATTCCGAAGAGGGAGTCCGCGCGGGCCATCTCGGCCTGCGGGCGGGAAGGGTCGGTCGGCTTGTCGCGGATGAGGCCCTCGAGAACGAGGAGAGATTTGTCGAACTGCCCGAGCGTGCGGAGGATTTCGGCTCGACGAAGCGACACGCGGAAGATTAAGGCGTTCTGTGGGTAGGTCGCGGTGAAGCGTTCGAGGAGCAAGACCGCGTGCGTAAGCTTGTCCTCGCCGCCGGTCGGTGCCTGGAGCGCGGACTGTTCGGCGGCTTCGTAGAGGCCGAGCGCGGCGAATTCGGCAAGATTGGGCTCACCCTTGAATTCCTCGGCGAGGGATTCGAAGCGCGCCTGGGCTTCCGCGTTACGACCGACGGAGGCCAGGTGGCGGCCTTCGACGAGGTAGGAGGCCGCGGCGGCGGGGACCTTGCCGAACTGCCGACGCAGCCCGACGAGTTCGTCGAGGCCTTTGGCGGCGCCGGCGTTGAGCGAGGTGCGTGCCTTGAGAAGCGCCGCATGTCCCCGGAGTTCCGGTACGGCCTTACTCAGTTCATCTGGCGTCGCACCGGCGGGCAGATTAGAGAGCTTGCGATCGATCTCCGCGGCAAGCCGGCTCGCTTCAGTGGGATTATTGTTGGCGATGGCTAGGAGTGCCCGCTGCCAGGTGAACCGCAGGTCATAATCGATGCGGGCGCCGCGAGTGAGCGGGTCCAGTCGGGCCAGCAGGCGTTCGGCGTCGGCCGGCCGCTGAGCCTTGCGCATGTCCTCGACGAGGCTCCAGATGGCCGACCAAATAGGCTCCTTGGTGCGGGTACGATTAGAGCGAGCCGCCTCTTCGATCACTTCCGTCGTGCGATTCCAGTCGCTGATCTCATCGCTTGTCTCGAGTAGGCTGAGGATGCGCTGGTGAAAGGCGTCTTCGGAGATTTTCGTATCGGCCGCGTCCTTCTGCAGGGCGGCGTAGGCTTTTTCGGCAAGAACGAAATCTTTGGCGAGGAACAGGCAATCGGCGGCGGCGATGCGGAGTTGTGCGCGTTCTGGTTCGATGCTGCTTTCGCCCAGGGTCGTGAGATGCGTCGCGGCGAGACGATAGGAGCCGTCGCCCCAGGCTGCGATGGCGAGCGTGCGGGTGGCTTCGCGGACGAGCGGGCTGGCGGGGACATCCTTGAGCAGGTCTTCGGCGGCCTGGCGGGCTTTTTCGCGACTGCCAGCGAAGAGCATCAACTGGGCGCGGGCGAGGTGGATGGAATCCAGGACCTTGAGGTCGCGCGGGCAGTAATAGGAGAGCTGGCCTGGGTTACGACGGAGCAGGAAGTCGTTTACTTCGTTGGCGATCGCTTTCGTATCGATCGGCTTGGCGGGATCTGTTTCAGCGCGAGGGTCAGCCGCGGCGACCAACGCGCGTAGCGCCGTCAGCCGAATCGCAATATTTGCGGGATTACGGGCGGCGTCTTTAAGGCGTTCGCGTCCTTCGGCCTTATCTGTTCCGAGGATGAGTCCAGCGAGAAGGTCGGCCTCCGCTTGGCGCGCAGGGGGTAAGGTGCCGGCCTGGGCGAGGGCTTGGGCGGCGCCTTTGGTATCCTTGAGGTGCGCGAGTGCCAGCGCGAGATTCCGGGCGTAGTCGAAAGCGAGTGGCGTGCCCTTGGCGTCGGCGGCAAGTTCGCGCAATGCCGAGACGGTGCGCTGCTCCACCTTGCCGGCGACGATCATCGCGCGGTAACCGAGGACTTCGATGCGCTGACGCTGTTCTTCGGAAACGGCCGTGCGCGTGATAGCTTCTTGCGCGAGGTTGATGTTGAGGTTGTCGCTCTCGGCGCCTGCGACCATCCACCGAAGTGCATGCCCCCAAGCAATTTCGTACGGGGGGAGGGCGGCGATGTTCAGGTCGACCGAAAAAGCACGGGCCCCGTCGGGGTCATTCTCCAGTAGAGCGATGAGCCCTTCGCGGAGTGACTTGCGAGGCGACTTCGGCAGGAACTTCACCGTCGCCTTGGCTTCGGCCGTACGGGTTCGTTCGATGTAGGCGGCGGACAGGCCGAGTCCGGCCTGTTCGCGATCCTTGTCGCTGAGCTTTGGGTCGGCGAGTAGCTGGGCGTAGAAACCGGAGGCCGTGGAGGAGAGTCCCGCGGCCAAAGCTTGGTCGGCCAGTCCTAGCAGCGTCCGCCGGTCGGGCAGATCGCCCGGGCTGACGGCCGCGTTCGTCGTGATTACGTTAGGCGGCAGGTCCTGCGACCCGACCTGACCCGGCAGCAGGACGCCGAGGGCGAGGAAGGTGGCCAGGGTGAACCGCAGCATCGCCCCGACTATGGTCGGAGCGGGCCGGCGGGCAAGAGGCGAGTGCCGGTTCAGGCCTTATCGAGACCGAAGGCCGTATGCACGGCGCGCACGGCGGCGTCGGCCTTGGCGGGGTCCAAGGCGACGGAGATCTTGATCTCGGAGGTCGTGATGAGCTCGCTATTGATACCGACGGAGGCGAGGGCCTTGAAGAGGGTGCCGGCGACGCCGGGGTGGGAAATCATACCCACGCCTACGATGGAGAGTTTGGAGATTTCGCCGGCGGAGCGGACGGAGCCGGAGCCGAGCTTCTTGAGGGTCTGGCCGACGACGGCTTCGACGCGGGAGAACTCGGCGGTGGTCACCGAGAAGGTCAGGTTGGCTTTACCGTCCTTGCCCAGGTTCTTGATAATCATGTCGACGCTCAGGCCGGCTTCGCCGAGGTCATCGAAGAGGGCGGAGAGGGCCTGCGGGCTGTCGGGCAGGTCGTTCACCGTGACGCGGGTCTGCAGGCGGTCGAGGGCGACGCCGGCGATAGCCGCGTCTTCGAGGGTTTTGTCGATGGCTTTCACGATAGTACCAGGTTGGTCGTTAAAGGAGGAACGGACCTCGAAGGGCACGTTATATTTCTGGGCGAACTCTACGGAGCGGGACTGCATGACCTTGGACCCGCTGGAGGCGAGCTCGAGCATCTCTTCGTAGGAGATTTCCGTCAGCTTGCTCGCGTTGAGCACGATGCGGGGGTCGGCGGTGTAGACGCCGTCGACGTCGGTGTAGATTTGGCAGAGATCGGCCTTAATGGAGGCGGCGACTGCGATGGCGGTGAGATCCGAACCGCCGCGGCCGAGGGTGGTGACTTCGCCCTGTTCCGTGCAGCCCTGGAAGCCGGCGACCACGACGACTTTGCCTTCGTCGAGTCGGGCGAGCAGGTCGCCGCCGGTGATGCGGGTAATGCGGGCGCGGGTGTGGATGTCGTCCGTGAAGATGCCGGCCTGAGCGCCCGTGCGGGAGACGGCGGGCACGCCGATGGCGTGGAGGGCCATGACCGTCAGGGCGATGGTTTCCTGTTCCCCCACGGCCATGAGGACGTCCATCTCGCGTTCGTCCGGCAGTTTGGAGAGGGCCTTGGCGCGGGCGATGAGGTCGTTGGTCACGCCGCTACGAGCGGAGACGACCACGACGATGCGATTCCCCTTCGACCACTGTTCCTTGATCTTGGCCGCAACGTTCTGGATGCGGTCGACACTGCCGACGGAAGTGCCGCCGTATTTCTGGACGATGAGGGCCACCGGAGGATCAGGATTCGGGAGAGAAGATGCGGAGCACGACGGGCTCCTCGAGCACCGTCTTGAGTCGGCGCAATTCTGTCAAGACTGCGGACATCTTGCGTTCGCTGACCGGGTAGGTCGAAAGGGTGACGGTACCGCGGCCCTGGTTCGGGTGTTCGTACTGGATGACTCGGGCGATGGACACCTTGTGCTTCGAGAAGATGCGATAGACACCTTCGGAGACGCCGGCCTTGTCGAGCAGCGAGAGACGCAGGTAGAAGGGCGAGACGATCTCGTCGATCGAGGCCATGCGCAGGGCGCGGCCGGCTTTCTCGCGGGCGGCGAGGGCTTCGGGCGAAAGCGCCTGTGAGATCGGACCGGTGAGAGCAGCGATGGCGTCGACGATGTCGCCGATGACGGCGGAAGCGGTGGCATCGCCGCCGGCACCGCGTCCGGTGAGCGTGGTGGCGCCGACGACGTCACCGCGCAGGGTGATGCCGTTGTTGACGCCAGAGACGCGGGCGAGGATGTCGCGGTTAGGGACAAGGGAAGGGTAGACGCCGACGGTCATCCAGTTGGCCTTGAAGTCGCGGCGGATGACGGCGAGGTGCTTGAGCGCGAAGCCAAAGCGGCGGGCGAAATCGATATCGGCCGGGCCGATCTTGCGGATGCCTTCGACGAGCGTCCGGGCGGGCGGCGCCCACTTGCCGTGCGCGAGCCAGGCGAGGATCGAGGCCTTGTGGAAAGCATCGATACCGTCGACGTCGAGTGTCGGGTCGGCTTCGGCGTAGCCAAGTTCCTGGGCTTCCTTGAGGGCGTCGGGGAACGAAAGGCCATCTTCGCCCATGCGGGTGAGGATGTGGTTACAGGTACCGTTGAGGATGCCGACGATCAGCTCAAAGCGATTAGCGACGAGGCCTTCGCGGATGGCCTTAATGATCGGGATACCGCCAGCGACGCTGGCTTCGAAGAGGAACTGGCCGCCATGCTTACGTACGGCCTGGAAAATTTCTGGTCCGTGCTCGCAGAGCAGGGCTTTGTTGGCGGAGACGACCACCTTGCCAAGGCGCAGGGCGCGCAGCGTGAGTTCGCGGGCCTTGGTGGTGCCACCGATCAGTTCGCAGACCACATGGACTTTTGGGTCGTCGATGATCTCGTTGACGTTAGTCGTCAGCTTCGAGGCCGGAATCTTGACGGCACGCTTCTTCTTTAAGTCACGGACGGAGGCCTTGCGGAGGTCGAGCTTCACGCCGAGTCGCGATTCGAGGTCGGCCTGCTTCTCGTGTAGGTGCTTCCAGACGCCTTGGCCGACGGTGCCGAAGCCGAGGATGCCGATGCCGATGGTGCGAGGGGCGGTCATTGCGAAATGGGTCAGGCTTTCTTGGTGAAGCGATTCTCGGTGCCGGCGAGCAGGCGGCCGATGTTGGAACGATGCGTCCAGACGTTGAAGGCCGCGATCGCCGCGGCGAACCAGAATTCGGCCGGGCTGAACTTTAGCGTAGTGAAGAGCGGCAGCACCCAGCACGAGACGGGCAGCGAAACGCCGAGGATGATGGACGCCAGGGAGACGTAACGGGAGAGCAGGAAAATGAGGCCCCAGAGGGTCGCACCAATGAGAATCGGGATGGGCAGGAGCACGATCAGGCCACCGATGGTCGACGCCACGCCCTTGCCGCCCTTGAACTTCAGGAAGCAGGAGAAGCAGTGGCCGAGCAGCGTGCCGACGAAGCCGGCGACGCAGATCGTGAAGTGGATTTCTGCCGCCTGCGGAGTCTCTTCCATGCGGAGGAGGAGATAAGGTAGTCCGGCTCCGACGAAACCCTTCAAGACATCGAGTGCGAAGACGAGGTTGCCTGGACCCTTGCCGAGCACGCGCTTGACGTTCGTGGCACCGGGGTTGCCGGAGCCTTCTTTCAGGATATCGACACCATGCTTCTTCGCCACGAGCACGGCGAAGTTGACGGAACCGAGGAGGTATCCGAGTAGGAAGAAAATCCCGATGGCCGCGAACATCGCTTACGCTTCGATCAGCTTGGCGCTGACAATCGCAGGATTACGCAGGATCTCGGCGATGGCCGCCGCGCCGGGAGCGGTGTCGAGCTGGTAAACGGCCAGGGCGTTGGAGCCACCGCTGCGGCTGAGGGCCATGTTGGCGATGTTCACGCGTTCCTTGGCGAGCAGGGTGCCGAGGGCGCCGATGATGCCGGGCTGGTCCTGGTTCTCGATGAGCAGTAGCTTGCCTTCGGGGATGAACTCGAGGGTGCGACCGTTGATCGAGACGATGCGAGGGGACTGGGCTTTGCCGATCACGGTACCGGCGACGGAGACGGACTTGCCGCCCGCGAGTACGGCTTCGACGAGGATGAGTTCCTTGTAGTCGGCTTCGGCGGAAGAGCGGACGGTCTGGACCTCGACGCCGAGGGCCTTGAGCTTGCCAGGGGCGTTGACGTCGGTGACGCCTTCGACGATGCCGCGCAGGTAGCCGCGCTGGATGGCGCGGGCGATGGCGTTGGCGCCCTGGTCGGAGCCGGTGCCAAAGGTGGTCAGGCGGAGGGATTCGATACGACCCGGGGCGGCGAGCTGACGGGCGATGGCGCCGAGCTTCTGCGCGAGGGAGAGGAACGGCTTGATCGCGGCGAGCGTCTGGGAGTCGACGGAAGGCAGGTTGACCGCGTTGGCGGGCGAGCCGCCGCCGAGGACAGTGATTGCCGCTTCGGCGACTTCGACGCCGACGTTCTCCTGGGCTTCGGCCGTGGAAGCACCGAGGTGCGGAGAGAGGTGGGCCTTCGGGAGGGAGCGGAGCGGGTGATCCTTGGCGAGGGGTTCTTCGACGAACACGTCGAAACCGCAGCCGCCGCACTGGCCGGACTTGAGAGCTTCGGCGAGGGCGAGCTCATCAACGATGCCGCCGCGGGCACAGTTCACGATCTTCACGCCCTTCTTCATCTTGGCGAAAGCGGCTGCATCGACCATACCTTCGGTCGCGCCCTGCTTGCCCTTCTCGATGAGAGGCATGTGGACGGTGATATAGTCGGAGAGGGCGAAGACTTCGTCGAGGGTCGCGATGGAGACGCCGAGGGCCTTGGCGCGGGCTTCGGTGAGATAAGGATCGTAGGCGAGGACCTTCATGCCGAAGGCGAGGGCGCGCTTGGAGACTTCGGCGCCGATGCGGCCCAGGCCGAGCACGCCGAGGGTCTTGCCGAAGAGCTCGGAGCCCGAGAGGGTCTTGCGGTCCCACTTGCCTTCGCGCATGGACTGCACGGCTTCCGGTACCGGGCGGGCGAGGGAGAGCAGGTGGGTGAAGGTGAGCTCGGCGGTCGCGACGGTGTTGCCCGAAGGGGTGTTCATCACGATGACGCCACGTTCGGTGGCGGCTTCGACGTCGATGTTGTCGACGCCCACGCCGGCACGGCCTACGCAGACGAGGCGATGGGCGGCGGCGAGGACTTCGCGGGTAATCTGGGTCTCAGAGCGGACCAGGATAGCGTCCACGTCCGCGACAAGGACTAGGACCTGCTCGGGGGTGGAGCCGTAGGCTTCGACGACCTCATAGCCCGGCTGGGCTTTGAGGAGGGCAACTCCGGTGGGCGAGATTTTGTCGGCGACGAGTACCTTAGGCATGGCGATAGCGTGTAAAAGTTTGCGTGAGTCATAAATGCCCGCCCAAGGCAAAGGCAAGCACCTACCCCCGTCTGGCTGTCATACGGGCTCAGAGCCGACGATGGGCATAATCCGCCAATTCGTAACAATCCGGGCTCATTTCTTCCAGAAAACGGCAGGGATCCAGCGGGCGGTAGCCTTCACCGGAGACCGCGAAGCGGGGGGCGAAAAGGAACAACATGTTCTCGGCCCGGGTGCAGGCGACGTAGAACAGCCGGCGCTCCTCTTCGACGTCGCCTTCGTCGATAGCGCGGGTCAGCGGGAGGAGTCCGTCGGCCACGCCTAAGAGGAAGACAATCGGGAACTCGAGTCCCTTGGACTGATGGATGGTGGTGAGGCGAAGCATGTCCTCCTCTGGCTCGGCCTTCTTGTCGGAAGACTCGCCGTTGAGCAGGGCCACCTGAGCGACGAGGTCGCCGACGTCTTCGAACTTGGACGCAAAGCCGATGAGGCCCTGGAGGTCCTGCTCGCGTTCCTTCCAGTCGGGGAAGATCGTCTTGATGAAGCCACCGTACCAGCCCTCGATACAGACGCGGACGGTCTCGGCGGGCGTGCGTGCGACCTTGATCGAGTGCGCATCGGAGGCGGCGACGAAAAGATCCGGCGCGGGTCCGGCGGGGCCGGGCTTGGCTTTGGCGGCCTCAAGGCCTTCGAGCATGTCCTCGAGCGTGATGGTAAGGTCGTTGAAGTCGTCCTTGGCCGATTCTGGAACGCGCTTGAGGACGGCATCGTCACGCAGCGCGCGGACCATGCCGCGGCCTTGCGCTTGGTCGACCTCGCGGGCGGCCTTGCTGATTTTCTCGGCGGCGACGGGGCCGACCTTTGGGAGGAGGCAGAGCAGGCGGGAGAGCGCGACCTGGTCGAGCGGGTTATGCACGAAGCGCAGGTGGGCGAGGATGTCCTTCACGTGCGTGAGATCGAAGAACTTATGGCCGCTGGTGATGACGAACGGTACGCCCGTCGCGTTGAGTTCCATCTGCAGGTCGAGCGACTGGTAATGCGCGCGGTAGAGGACATGCATGTCCGCCAAGGCGTGTCCTTCATGGTGCAGCTGCATGATTTTGCGGACCACGAGCTTCGCTTGCTGCGACGTATCGCCGACGGTGAAGACGGTGGGCTGCGGGCCACGCGCGCGGACGGCCTTGAGGCGACGGTCGAAGCCTTCGATGCGCGGACGGTGGCTGAGGATCTCGTTGGCGAAGGCCAAGATCTCCGGCGTCGAGCGGTAGTTCGTGTCGATCGTGTGGATGAGCGTGCCCGGATGGCGGTTCGGGAAGGCCACGATATTCTCCCAGTCGGCGCCACGCCACGTGTAGATGCACTGCGCGTCGTCGCCGACGGCCATGATCTGGTGCTCGCTGGCGAGCAGGTCGATGATGCGGCTCTGCAGGCGGTTCGTGTCCTGGAACTCGTCCACGAGGATGTGTTGGAAGCGCTGACGATAGTGGGCAAGGGCGGCCGGGTCGTTCTCGAGGACGTAAAGCCAGAGACTGAGTAGGTCATCGAAGTCGCAGAGGTTGCGCTCCTTTTTCGCGGCCTCGTAGCTCGTGCAGAATTGTAGCAGCTTCTCCGGGCCGCCCTTCATCCAGTCAAGTCGTTCGGCGAGGACGTCCGGCAGCGGACGCAGCGTATTGCGGGCGTGCGAGTAGGCATCGAGGATGACGGCCGCCTTGGGATTCGTCTTATCCTTGATGAACGCCCCGTCGATCGACTTCACGATCTCAGAGAAAAGGTGTTCCGATTCCTTCTGGTCGAGGATGGTGAAGTCAGGCGAACGCGATGCCACCGCCGCGTTGCGGCGCAGGATGCGCTGGCCGATCGAATGGAACGTGCCGCCCCAGAACTGGCCGCGCGGCACGCCCGTGAGGTCCTCGACGCGTTCGAGCATCTCCTTGGCCGACTTGTTGGTGAAGGTCAGCAGGAGAATGTCCCAGGGCTTGGCGCCTTGGTGCAGAAGCCAGGCGACGCGGTAGGTGAGGGTGCGGGTCTTGCCCGAGCCAGCGCCGGCGAGCACGAGCGCGGGGCCGCGCGGCGAGGTCACCGCGGCGTACTGCTCATTGTTGAGCTCGCCGCGGAAATCGACGGGAGGCAGGCCTTCCACGGGTTAGCGGGCGGGTCGCTGGCGGCGATCCATCAGGCTGAACTTCACGACCTGTTCGTCGGCGCGGTAGGAAGAGCGGACCAAGGGGCCGGATTCGACGTGCTTGACGCCGGCGGCGAGCGCGAAGGTCTTCCACTCGGCGAACTCTTCAGGCGTCACCCAGCGATCAATGGGGGCATGCTCCTTGCTGGGCGAGAGATACTGTCCGATGGTCAGAATGTCGACGTCGGCAGCGGCGATGTCGCGGATGAGTTGCGCGACTTCTTCCTTCTGCTCCCCGATTCCGAGCATGATGCCGGTCTTGGTGATGAAGTCGCGGGACTTGGCGTGCTTGAGTACCCAGAAAGAGCGGTCGTAGCGGGCGGTCTTACGGATTGGACGCTGCAGGCGTTCGACCGTTTCGAGATTGTGATTGAGGATGTCAGGACGGGCGTCGAGTAGCGTGTCGAGGTGGACCTGTTCGCCGCGGAAGTCGGCTGGCAGGACCTCGATGGTCGTGTTCGGGCAACGATTGCGGGTGGCACGGACGGTCGCAGCCCAGACGGAGGCGCCACCGTCCTTGAGGTCGTCGCGGGCGACGGAGGTGATGACCACGTGCTTCAGGTTCATCAACGCGATGGACTCGGCCACGCGGGCCGGTTCGCCGAGGTCGAGTTCGCTAGGGCGGCCGGAGAGCACGGCGCAGAAGGTGCAGGAGCGCGTGCAGACGTTGCCGAGAATCATCACCGTGGCGCTGCCGCGGGACCAGCATTCGCCCATGTTGGGGCACTGCGCGGACTGGCAGACCGTGTGGAGCTTGTGCTCGTCGACGTTTTTCTTGGTCTCCAGGAAGTCCGGACCGCTGGGGAGCTTGGCACGGAGCCAGTCAGGTTTGCGGGCGGACTCGATCATGGAGGGAGGGCAACATTGCCGTCCCGGGCCATTTTTCAACCTAACAAAGAAGAAGGGGTGCCTTCCATTCGGAAAGCACCCCTTTTGCTATGAGTTTTAACTCAGACCTTAGAAGGTCTTCTTGAGCGTGACGGCCGTGATACCTTCGTAGGTACCGGCGAAGGTGCCGCTGCCGTTCGAGTAGGACACGGTGCCAGTGAAGCCCGCGACCGGGTAGGAAAGGCCGATGGCGTAATCCTTGTCGTTCGAGGCGGCATTCTTGCCGTCGGTTACGCCGTAGTGGAGAGCCAGGCTGAGGCCCTTAACGGCGGCGACTTCGTAAGCGTAGTTGAGCTCGTAGTACTGGGTGCCGCTGCCAGCGATGCCGAAGTAATCGGTGACGGCGTGGGAGAGCTTAGCGGTGAAGCCGTAGGCCGAGACCGAGGCGTTGATCTCACCCGTGTTGAGGGCGGAGTTGCCTTCGTAGACGTACGCCAGGTAGCCGACGGAGGCGGAGAAGTCCTTGCTCAGGCTGAAGCCGTAGTTGGCATAGAGATCCACTTCCAGGGTGGTGTTAGTCCAGTTGACGTTCGAAGCCCAGACGCCAGCCGAGAGGCCGGAGGTGTGCGCGACGTCGAAGCCGCCCTGGAGGGCAGTCTTGCCGCCATTCTGCGTGATGCCGCGGAAGACGTAGTCGCTGGTGAAGGCGACGTTGCCCGTGGAGGTGAACGCCGAGGGAGCGGCGGGCGCCGACTGAGCAAAGCTCGCGGCAGCGGTGAGGGTGAGGAGGGTGATGGAGGTGTGCTTCATGGCGTCTGCTGATGTGCTCAAAGTTTGCCAAATCACCATGTATTTCGACAATCCTGTGAAGATTGGCGAATAAACCCCAACGATTGCTTAAAAAGAAGCCACCAATGCTTTATTTTAAGCGTTAAAAACTACCCTTAACTACGGTAGCACTCGAGGTGGGCTTCGGCTGATTTCGCCCAGCTGAACTCCGACGCCATCGCGGTCTTCTGCAGTGACCTATAGGTCGCGGGCTGCTGATAAAGTTCCAGCGCCCGATTGAGGGCCCATTCGACACCGCCTTGGTCCGCATGCTCAAAAAGAATCCCAGTACCTTTCTTTTTTCCGTCCCAGCCGCTCACGGTGTCCGCCAAGCCGCCAGTGGCTCGAACGATTGGCAGCGTGCCGTAGGCCATGGAATACATCTGGTTTAGGCCGCACGGCTCGAAGCGGCTAGGCATCAGGAAGAAATCGCTGCCAGCCTCGATCCGGTGGGACAGGCCGTTGTCGTAGCCGATGCGGACGGCGCAGAGGGTGGGGAAGTCGACGGCGAGTCGCTTGAACTCGTTTTCTAACCAGGCGTCACCGCTGCCGAGGAGTACGAACTGCAGGGAGTCTTTGCGCAGGAATTTCGGGAGCACGCTGACGGCGAGATCCAATCCCTTCTGCTCCCAGAGGCGTGAGACGACGCCGACGAGGGGAACGTCGCGATCGGTGGCGAGACCGAGTTCGCGCAGTAGGGCGGTCTTGCATTCGGCCTTTCCCGCGGGCTTCTTGGCTGAGAATGCGGCGGCAATATGCGCGTCGTCCTTCGGGTTCCATTCGTCGCGATCGACGCCGTTGAGGATGCCGCGTAGGTCACTTGCGCGGCGACGAACCACGTCATCGAGCCCGTAGCCGAAGGCCGGGGTGAGAATCTCCTTGGCGTAGGTCGGGCTGACGGTGATGACCTTGGCGGCGTGGAGGATGCCGCCTTTGAGGAAGTTGACGCCACCGAGGCACTCGAGTTCCTGTGGGCTCCAGAGGAATGCGGGCAGACCGAGGTAGGCCATGATGCGCTTGGGATAAAGGCCTTGGTGCTGCAGGTTATGGATCGAGAGGACGGTCTTCGCTCCGCCGAGCGCGGAGTGCTTGAGCGTGGTATTCAGCAGCACGGGCACGAGGCCGGCGGTCCAGTCGTGGCAATGGATGACGTCGGGGGTCCAGCTGGTCGTTAGGCAGGCGTCTAGTCCGGCTCGTCCGTAGAAGGCGGCCCGTTCGCCGGCATCGTCACGCGCCGGATAGATTTCGCGGGCTCCGTAGAAATCTTCGTGTTCGACGAACCAGGCTTCGAAGTTCGGGGAGACTTGAAGCGTGCGGATACGGCAGCCGGCCTTACGGACGTCGCCGTACACGCCGACCTTGAGCGATTCGATGAGCGTGCCCATCTTCTCGCGGCCCGGGACGGAGCCGTACAGGGGCGTCACCGCGCGGACTTCATGACCCATGGCCGCCAAGGCTTTACCCAGCGCCACGGTGGCGTCGCCGAGTCCGCCGGCCTTGGACCAAGGCGCCAACTCGGGAGTCACGAAAAGGATTCTCATGCGGAAGGTCGGTTGTCGCGGGGGCGTCCGAGTCGGTTGAGTAACGGGACGAAGGCCACGAGGATAATCAAGGCGGCGACCATGGCGACATTGCCAGCCAAATCATGGACGGTGCCGAGCGACGAGAAACCGACCTGCCCGTGTTCGATGCCGGCGAGGTCACGTTCCAGTGACTTTGAGCCGTGGTGCAGCGCGTGGAAGGTGAGGTAAGTGTTGCGTCCGATGTTGAGCAGGATGGCGGTGAAACCGGCGAGGCCGATCAGCGCGATGCGACGGAGCAGCGCACCTGGAAAGCCGCCTTCCAGGAAGACCGCGCCGAGAAAGGCGCCAGCGAAGACGCAGGCCGAGAGCGAACGGATGCCCGAGCAGGCCTCCGCTACCCCGACTGCATCTCCGTTAGGGAAGATGATCGTGTTGCCGCTGACCCGGATGGCGTGGTCGTTGGCACGCAGAATCCCGGAGACAATCTCGGTGACGTTGGTGAGTAGCTCGCCTTTGATCTGGTTATCGACGAGGTAGAGGAACGGACCGGAAATCAACCAGACGCAGGCAGGAAAGAGGAGGAGTCCGACGACCCGCCAGCGGGAGGCTGATGTCGCGACGGCGTCCGACGGTCCGCGGACGGAGAGGAAGGCGAAGGCGAGCGCCGCGCCGGCGAGGCCGAAGCTGATGGCGAGGGTGGGACCGATGCCGGTACCGAAGATGGCGCGGGCGGCGGCGCCGAAGCCGAAGAGCGCGAGGGAAGCGAACGCCAATAGTTGGGCGAGGGTGAGTACGCCTTTTGACGTGGGCGCGGCGACGTCGGACCGTTCGCCCGTGAGCAGGGCGCGGAGGTCTTCCCAGCGATCCCAGAGCACGTAAGCGGAGAAGAACGGCACAAGGTAGCCGAAGGTATAATCGTCCTTGGTGCTCCAGATGGCCCACTGATCCCAGGTCGTGAACGCGGCCATACCAATGAGTAGCAGGCCGAGGCCACGCGTCGTGCCATCTAACTTCGACTGGGCTTCCGCGGACATCAGAACCGGGGGACCGCGGCCAGCAGCGTCTTAGTATAGGCCTGCTGCGGATTGCCGAGAATCTCAGCCGGGGTGCCTTGTTCGACGATCTTACCCTTGGACATCACGAGGATGTGGTCACTGACATGTTCGACGACGGCGAGGTCATGGGCGATGAAGAGGTAGGTGAGGCCAAGCTGTTCCTGCAGGTCCTGGAGCAGATTCACGACCTCGGCTTGCACGGAGACGTCGAGTGCCGAGACGGGCTCGTCGCAGATGATGAGCTCCGGCTGCACAGCGAGGGCTCGCGCGATGCCGATACGCTGGCGCTGGCCGCCGGAGAATTCATGCGGGTGGCGGCGCAAGTGTTCGGCGGGGAGTTGGACGCTACGGAGCAGTTCGGCGCAGCGGGCTTCGCGGTCCTCTCGGGTCATCTGCGGGAAGTGAATCTCGAGCGGCTCGGAGAGGATGCTCAGGATGTCGGCCCGCGGGTTGAGTGAATTATACGGATCCTGAAAGATCATCTGGATCTTCTTGCGCCAGGGGAGGAAGTCCGAGTTCGAGAGGACGCCGATATCCTGGCCGTGGTAGAGGATCTTACCAGCGGTCAATGGGGCGAGCTTCACGATGGCGCGGCCGGTCGTGGTCTTCCCTGAGCCGGATTCACCGACGAGTCCGACGGTCTTACCTTTCGGAACGACAAAGGAGATCCCGTCCACGGCCTTCTTGGGTTCGGCTTTCTGGAAGAACCAGTTGGCCCGGCCAGGGTAGTGGACGGAAAGGTCGCTGACTTCGAGAAGGTTGTCGCTCATCGGGAGACCTTGAGTTCGTCGGACAGGGTGGTGAGGCGGCGGCGTCGCTGACCGAGGCGCGGGATGCAGGCGATTAGCGCCTTAGTGTAAGGGTGCGACTGCGTCCGCATGATCTGTTCGACTGGGCCGGATTCGACGATGCGTCCTTTCCACATCACCGCGACCTTATCGGCGAAGTTCGCGATGATACCGAAATTATGGGTGATTAGGACGATGCTCATGCCCCGTTCGCGACGGAGGCGGGCGAGGAGGTCCATGATCTCCTTTTGGATGGTCACGTCGAGCGCGGTGGTCGGCTCGTCGGCCACGAGGATCTTCGGGTTGCACGCTAGCGCCATGGCGATCATCGCGCGTTGCTGCATACCGCCGGAGAGTTCGTGGGGGTATTGATTTGCGACGCGTTCGGGGTCGTTGATGTGGACCTCGGCGAGGGAGCGAATGACCTCGGCGTTGACGTCTTTGACGTCCGGTCGGTGTAACGCGACGGCTTCGCCAATCTGGAAGCCGATGGTGTAAACTGGATTTAGGGAAGTGCCGGGTTCCTGAAAAATGTAGGCGATCGAGCCACCGCGAATCTTGGCGAGTTTATCCTCGGGAAGTCCCATTAACTCGACGCCGGCCAATTTGACGGATCCCGATAGGCCGCAAGACGGCTCGGGCGGCAGCAGGCGGGTCAGGGCGAGGGCCGAGACCGACTTCCCGGAGCCGGATTCGCCGACCACCGCGAGGACTTCGCCGGCGGCGAGTTCGTAGCTGACGCCTTGGGCGGCGACGGTCTCGCGGTCACCCGTGCGGAAGGTGACGCTGAGGTCCTGGACTTTCAGGAGAGGCTCGGCGGACATGGTCGGCAACATAGGTTGGGCGAGGGGTAAGGGAAAGGAAGAACGACGGTCATTCGGTCCGCCAGCGGTCTTCGATGACGGTCTTCGGCGTGCCGCGCACCTTGCCGTCGCGGAAATCCTTGAGGTCGACCTCGCGCTGCTTGGGGTCGAGCCAGAAGAGGCCGTACTGACCCGGATCTTCGGCTGCCCGCACGTCGAAGCCTTCGGGGAATTTCACCCAACTCCAGTGGGCGATGCGGTAGCCAGGGACCTTGAAGCCCGGGATGAAGTCGGCGAGGTCATGGATACGACGTTCCATCGCAAAGGAAAGTTTGATCATCTCGTCCTCTTCGGTGGCCTCGCGGAAACGGTCGATGAGTTGGGAGAGCTCGGGGTCGTCGATACCAGTGATATTATTCGTCTGGCGCTTCGGCACCTTACGTCCGTCTGCGAGCTTCTCGACGGCGTTGTCGGTGTGGTGGGACTCCCAGAGGGCGGGGAGGCGGCTCGAGACGGACCACGCCCAGAAGACGATGTCATGGTTCTTCTCCATTACCTTGCGGTACATGGTCGTGTGTTCGAGCGTTTCGGGGCGGTACTCCACGCCACAGCGGCGGGCTGATTCGACGAGCGTTGCGAGATACTTACGGCGGTCGGAGGTATCGAAGGTGAGTCGGAACGAAAGCCGTTCGCCGGCCGCGTTCATGAGGATGCCGTCGACGCCGACGCGGGTGAAGCCAGCCTTGGCGAAGGCCGCGCGGGCGAGTTCCGGCGAGTAGCGGCGGGGACGGATCGAGGGTTCGGTGAATTTTCCGAGGCCTTCACTGAACTGGTTAAGGCGCTCATAGTCGCCACGATAGAAGCCGTCGATAACGCGCTGGAAGTCGGTGGCGTGCTGCAGGCCAACGCGGACGTCGAGGTCGGAGAGGAGGGGCTTCTGCGTATTGAGGTAGAGGCCGTAGGGGGGACGGGGGATGTCGTTAAAGAACTGTGCTTTGGTGAGGTAGCCGTTCTGGTAGGCCTTCTTCTCGTTGGTGCCGTACCAGTAGCGCGGCATCATGATTGCATGAAGTCGATCTCGCCGGCGAGCATTGAGGCGTAGGCGCTATCGATCTCGCGGATGACGCCGTATTCGATGACGTCAGGATTATAGCGGTGGCGGTAGAACTTGCGATGGTCGCCCCACCAGTCCTGCACCCGGGTGAGTGTGACGGACTTTTCTCTTTGCAAGCCGGTCGTGGCCGACGAAGTAGGGGCCCGGTCGTCGGCTGGAAGCGGTCGTTATATACAGTTTTTCGTAGTTCGGGCCGAAATCCTTAAAGAAATTGCGCGGCAGTGGGATCAGTTGGCCCAGGCGTTCGAGCTGATACGGGCGCTTGCGCGGGGCCTTGATGGCAATCGTGTGCGCGTCGTACTTCGTGATGCTGCCCCACTCGCGGGTGTAGAAGTCGGCATACCAGTCGGCCTTTGCCCAAGGCGAACGATTGAAATAGAAGGTGTAGAAGTAGTCGTCCGCGGTGATGGGCTGGCCGTCCGTGAACTTGGCATTCGGATCAAGGCGGAAGTAGGCCGTCATGCCGTCGGGCGACATCGCCCAGCTCGTCGCTAGGGCGGGGATGGTCTCTTCGGTATTTGGGTGCGAGGAGATTAGGCTGAAGTCGTTATTGTCGTAAAGCTCCCCGCGGAAACCATTGTTAGCGTTAGGTCCAACGCGTCGGAGAGTGGGCGGGGTGGAGCCGGTGAACTGGCGCAACGTGCCGCCGCGGACCGCTCGAGGGTCGGCGAATTCTTTCTGCTCCGAGCCATCGTGCCAGACGAGGTCCTTGGGGACGTCGGTCGGCTTGGCGAAATGGAAGAAGTCCTTGTGCTCGGCGTAGTAAGCCGTGGCCTTCGGGTCCTCGTAGGTCTGGGCCGAGGCGGTCGTCAGGACGAAGAGGAAGGCGAGTAGGGTTCTCATTTTTGGGCGCGACGGAGGTCGAAGGCGTCCTGAAGCGCTTCGCCGATGGAGTTGATCATGACCATGGTGCCGACGAGGCAGAAAGCGTAGGACCGAGAATCCACCAGGCGTCCCAGTTCTCTTTAGCTTGTTGGAGCAGATTTCCCCAGGAGGGCTCGGTGGGCGCAGTCCGAAGCCGAGGTAGTCGAGGGCGGAGAGCGAGAAGACCAGGCCGTGCAGGCTGAAGGGGAGCGTCGTCAGGATGATGGTCGCACAGTTAGGCAGGATGTGCCGCCAGATGATACGAGCGTGGCCGGCCCCCAGCGCGCGGGAAGCGGTGACGTAGTCGCGGGCGGAGATTTGATAGGCGGCGGCGCGTAGCTGCTGGGCGAGCCCGATCCACGAGAATGCGACAAGGATGAAGATGAGAATCGCCAGCGAGGGCTCGAGCAGGCTGGCGAGGAAGATGATGGCGTAGAGGAAGGGATATTGGACCAAACTTCCATGAGTCGCTGGCAGACCATGTCGAACCAGCCGCCGAGTAGCCCATCGCAGCGCCCAGGAGCAGGCCGACGCCATAGACGCAATGGGAGAAAGATGAGGGCGGAGAGCAGTAGGATGCGGAAGCCGCCGAAAAGCCGCGCGACGATATCGTGGCCGGATTCGTCGGTACCGAGCCAGTGTCCGTCGAGTCCGGGCGGGCAGGGCGAGGGCACCTGCGTGCGGAGCGAGCCCTGCGGCTCCCACTGGGTGCGATCGTCGGCAGGGACGCGCTGGACGACCTTACCGTCGACGAACTTGGCGCGGGCGATGCCGACGCCCTCCGCGAACAGGCGGGCGTCGCCTTCGGGCCGGCCGTTGATGATCGTCCAAGCCTGGCGGCGGGTGCCGTCCGTATTAAGTGTGAAGATGCGCCCCTCGGAGATGATGCCGCGAGGGTCGTACCACCGTCCTTCGGCGTCGCGGGAAGCCTCTGGCATCACCTCGCAGACTTCTCCTGGGGCGAAAGGTACAGGTGGCATGAGGAGCCAGCCTCGTCCGTTCTGCTTCAGCTCTTCGGCGAGCAAGCGATAGTTGGGTTCTCCTTCGATCTTTAGGCCGAGGTCACGTCCCGAGATAAAGCCCGCGAAGACCGGGAAGTGCGTGACCCCATCGACCTTGAGCACGAGCGGGCGATTGCCGACGAGCAGCGGTCCCAGTAAGGCGAGCGCAGAAATCACTAACAGCGTGAGCAGTGACCACCAGCCCATGCGGTTGCGACGGAACCGATCGAATCGCTGCAGCGTGATGGGGTCGAAGAAGCTCATGCGGATTTGTCGAACCGGATGCGCGGGTCGACGGCGGCGACGCAGAGGTCGGAGATGATGTTGCCGATGAGCATCGCCAGGCTGGAGAGCGTGAGTAGGCCGAGGAAGACGGGGTAGTTGCGGTGGACCAGTGAATCGTAACCCAGCAGGCCAAGGCCAGGGATATTAAACGTCACTTCGATGAGGAAAGAGCCGGTGAGGAAGAAGCCGAGATTGCCCCCGAAGGTCGCGGCCAAGGGGATGAGCGAATTGCGGAGCGCGTGGACGAAGACGATGCGCCTGTGGCTGAGGCCTTTGGCTTTGGCGGTGCGGACGTAGTCGGCGGCGAGGTTGTCGAGCAGTCCGTTGCGCGTGAAGAGCGTGAGCGCGGTGAAGGCGCCCACCATCTCGCAGGCGAGCGGTACGATGGTGTGGTGGACGCGACCTGCCCAACTGAGGTTCGCCCAATCAAACCCTTTAGTCGGGAACCATCCGAGATGGAAACAGAGCAAGTGCAGCATCGCGACGGCGAGGATGAATCCTGGCACGGAATAGAGGATGAAAAGAACCTGCGAGGATCCACGGTCGAACCAGCCGTCGCGCTTCAGGGCCTTGGCGACGCCGAGGGGAATCGAGATGGCGTAGGCGAGGAGCAAGGACCAGCCGCCGAACCAAGCCGAGATGGGTAGTCGCGCTTTGATCTCATCCCAGACGGGTTTATCGCTGGTGGTGGAGTCGCCGAGCTCCGCTTGGAGTAGGCCGGCGAAGGCACGACGATAGACGAGCACGCGCAACGCTGTCTCGGGGTCGTCGGGCAGGGGCGCCGGTGAAGCGAACCAGTGGGCGCGAGGTTTACCGTCCGCCGTGGTCACCGTGAGGGAGCTTCCGGTCTGGCTGACGTTCAGTTTTAGGGATTTGCCCGGGTTGAGGTCGTCCGTAACCTCCGCCTCGGCTTTGCCTTCCTTATCTAGGCGTACCGTGATCCAGTCCGCTGGGCCGGGGAGGGCACCGAGCCAGATGGCATAGGCCTCTAAAATAGAACGATCGAAACCATAGCGTCGCTTGAGGTTGTCGAGCTCTTCGGGCGAGGCCGGGCCGCTGGGGCGGGCCGCCGTGCTGCGCTTACGGTCGGCCTGCTGGCGCTCGGCGAGGGCTTGTTCGATTGGTCCACCCGGGACGAAACGGGTGAAGCAGAACGCGACGAACGTAATGCCCACGAAGGTCAGTGGGACTAGCAGCAACCGTCTGAGGACGTAGTCGCGCATCGCGGGTCTCTATTGGGCAATCAGGGGCGGGGAGGGGTCAACCTCGAAAGGACTCGGCTTGCACCCGACGCTGGACGCCCCACTTTCCTCGGGGTGCCCCTGCTTACCTCCCTCGGCTGGTTCCTGCTGATGATTGCCCTGGCGTTCGTCGCGTTCGGCCTGCTCCTGCTCACGATTTTCCTGCTGGCCTTTGCTTGGCGGGCGCCTCGCCGGCATAAGTCGATGTCGCTGGGGTATTGCGTCATGCACACCCTTTGCTGGTTGCTCCTAAAGTGCGGGTATACCATCCGCGTCCGCGGGTTGGAGAACATCCCGGCAGAAGGTGGCGTTCTCCTCATTGCGAACCATGTCGCCTATGCCGACGTGCTGGTGATGGGCGTGATGTGCCGTCGCCCAGTGCGCTTTCTTTCCTGGGAAGGTTTCGAACGCCACAAGTTCCTCGGCTTTATGTGCCGCTTGATGGGAACGATTCCGGTTTCGGAGACGAAGGCCAAAGAGGCCATCATCAAGTCGGGCGAAGCCCTCGCACGTGGCGAGGTCGTCTGCATCTTCCCCGAAGGCAGCCTCACGCGTAATGGCGGCCTGATGCAGCTGCGCAAAGGCTTCGAGCTGATTGCTCGCCGTGGTGGCGCGCCCATCGTACCGGTCGCGATCGACGGCATGTGGGGTTCAATCCTTAGCTTCAGTGGCGGAAAGTCTTTCTGGAAATTGCCCAAGCATTTTCCGCGTCCGGTCGGCGTCGTCATCGGCAAGCCGTTTCCCGCCAGCGAGCATGCCAAGACGCGTTCGCGTATTCTTGAGCTCGCCGCGGAGGCCTTCGCTATGCGCGAATCCCTTGAAGGGAATCTTGCCCGCGAGGTTGCGGAGGGTCTGGTCAAGAAGGGTGGCGCCATCGCTTTAGTCGATCGCACGTCAGCCCGCCGCGAGTTCACGGGCGCGACATTGTTGGCCTTGGGCTGGGCTTTCGCGGGTGAGTTGAAGCGCCGGACGACGTCCAAGCGTGTCGCGATCGTGCTGCCTCCGGGCATTGCGGCGGCGGTGGCTAATCTGGGCTGTGTGTTTGCCGGCAAGGTCCCGGTGAACCTTAATTTCTCGCTCGGTCGCGAGCAAGCGCTCTCCTGCCTCCAACGGGCCGAGGTCGACCTCGTCGTCACCGCCGGCGCTTTCCGCAGCAAGCTCTCCGAGAAGTCTCCGGACTTCCCGTGGGGCGATCACGTCCTCGACGTCGCCGATTTTCTGACCGCCCATTCTCGCGCCGACCTCGCTTTCCGCATCGGTGTAATCCGCTTCCTGCCGACCTCCTGGGTGCTGGCGTGCATGGGGCTTCCGAAACATGGTGGCGACGACGAAGCGGCGTTACTCTTCACGAGCGGCAGTTCCGGGCAGCCTAAGGGCGTGCGCCTCTCGCACCGTAACATCCTGGCCAACCTGCGGCAGATCGACGACGCTGACATCCTGCCGGACGACGCGGTCCTGCTCAGCAGCCTGCCGGTCTTTCATAGTTTCGGTTTCACGATCGGGCTTTGGTATTCACTTTCCCGTTCGCCCCGCCTCGTGACTTTGCCGTCGCCGCTGGATTCCGTCGCCGCCGTGAAGGCGATCAAGGAGGAGAAGGTGACGGTCGTCGTCGGCACGCCGACTTTCCTGCGCCCCTATCTTCGTCGCGGTACCGCCGCCGATTTCGCGACGCTCGAATGGGCTGTCGTCGGTGCCGAGAAGTGCCCGGCCGACCTCGTGGACGCTTTCGCCACCCAACTCGAGACGCCGATCCTTGAAGGCTATGGCATCACCGAGACCAGCCCCGTGCTTGCCTTCAATGTACCTGACCGGATCGACCCCGAAGGTCCCGATGGCGTCTGGCTGGGCAACGTCCGCGGCTCCGTCGGCCGTCCGGTCATCGGCGTCGCCGTCCGCTTTCTTGACCCAGAGACCGGCGAGCTCATGCCGAACGGCCAGGTGGGCCTCCTGGAAATTAAGGGCGCCAATATCTTCATGGGCTATCTCGATACCGAGCAGTCCGCCAAGGCGATGACGCCGGATGGCTGGTATCGTACGGGTGACCTCGGCCGCATGGATGATGACGGCTTCCTGCACCTTGCCGGTCGACTTTCCCGCTTTTCCAAGATCGGCGGAGAGATGGTCCCGCATGGCACCGTGGAGGACGCTTTGCGCAAGGTGATGGGGCTGACCGATTCCGGGGAGGTCAAGGTCGCCGTCGCCAGTACCGCGGATCCGGCCAAGGGCGAGCAGCTCGTCGTACTGCATGTCGATGATATTGATGCCGAGGCGATCCGCACGGCGCTTGCGGCCGAAGGGCTCGCCAACCTGTGGATTCCCAAGGTGTTTAAGAAAGTACCCGCCATCCCGATTTTAGGCACGGGTAAGCTGGATTTGAACAAGTTGCGGGAGCTGGCACAGGGCTGACGCGGTTTTGGCTCGCTTGTGGCTTATGGTCGATTGTCCTAACCGACGATCATGCCTAAAAAGAAGAAGCCCGCGAAGAAGTCCGCTCATGTGGTCAAGGCGCGCAAGCCCGCCCCGAAGCCGGCCAAGAAGCCGACGGCGAAGCCCGCAGCCAACTCAGAGGTTTCCGCTTTCCGCGACGCCGTCCTGCGCCACTTAAAGAGCACTTTCGCCCGCGATCGCCTCACCGCGACCCGCAACGACTGGTGGATGGCCACCTGCATGGCGGCCCGCGACCAGATGCTGGAGCGCTACATCGACACGCAGGCCCAGCACGCTAGCAAGAACGTCCGCCGCGTCTACTATCTCTCCTTGGAATACCTGATGGGTCGCGTGCTGACTAACAACCTGGTCAATCTGCAGCTGCGCGACGTCGCCACGGCGGCCTTGGCCGACCTCGGTCAGGACCTCGAAGCCGTCGCTGACGAAGAAGCTGACATGGGCCTCGGCAACGGTGGCCTCGGTCGCCTTGCCGCGTGCTTTCTCGATTCCCTCGCCACGATGGACATCCCGGCTGTCGGCTATGGCATCCACTATGAGTTCGGTCTCTTCCGTCAGACCTTCGCGCAGGGACGTCAGGTTGAAGTCGCCGACAACTGGCTGGCGAACAACAACCCTTGGTTGATTCGCCGCCCCAACTATCGCGTCAGCGTGCCGCTCTATGGCCGCGTGAAGCACAGCACCGACGACCGTGGTAATCACTGCGCTGAACTCGTCGAGACCCGCAACCTCCTCGGTATGCCTTGGGATATCCCGATCGCCGGCTTCGCGGGCAGCAGCGTCAATTTCCTCCGCCTCTGGGAATCCAAGGCCGCTTCCGAATTCGACTTCCGCGCTTTCGATCGCGGCGGATACGTCGAGGCCGTGCATGAGCGCGATTCGAGTGAGATCGTCTCGAAGGTTCTCTACCCGAACGATAGCACAGAGAGCGGCAAGGAGCTCCGTCTCGTCCAGCAGATCTTCTTCGTGTCCTGCTCCCTGCAGGATATCCTGCGCCGCCATCGCCGGACCAACGCCAACTTCAATAACCTGCCGGCCAAGGCTGCCGTGCAGCTCAATGATACGCACCCGTCCATCGCTGTAGCGGAATTGATGCGCCTGCTGGTCGACGTCGAGCGCCTGACTTGGGACGAAGCCTGGGGGCTCTGCTCTCAGGTCTTCAGCTATACCAATCACACCTTGCTGCCAGAGGCCCTTGAGACCTGGTCCGTGCCGCTCTTTGAGAAAGTCCTGCCGCGCCACCTCGAGATCATCTACGAGATCAACCGCCGCCACCTCGAAGACGTCGAGAAGCGCTGGCCGGGCGATGACGCCCGCAAGACGGAGCTCTCGATCGTGCAGGAAGGTTTCCCGAAGCGTATCCGCATGGCGCACCTCGCCGTCGTCGGCTCGCACCATGTGAACGGCGTGGCCGAACTGCACACCCGCCTCATCCGTGCAAATCTGTTCCCTGGCTTCAACGATCTCTGGAAGGGCAAGTTCGTGAACGTCACCAACGGCGTCACGCCGCGCCGCTGGGTCCGCGGCTGCAACCCTGAGCTCGGCGCCCTGTGCGACGAAGTCGCTGGCAAGGGCTGGGAGGCCGACCTCGGCCGCCTGCGTAAGTTGGATGCCTTGGCTGACCGCCCGGCGTTCCAGGACCGTTTCCTGGCCATCAAGCGTGCGAATAAGGTCCGCCTGGCCGCCCGCATCAAGGAACTCGTCGGCGTGGAAGTCTCGCCCGACGCGCTCTTCGACGTGCAAATCAAACGTCTACACGAATACAAGCGCCAGCACCTCAATCTGCTGCACATCCTGCACCTGTACCGCCGGATTCTGAACGAGCCGAACGGGCAATTCACGCCACGTGTCTGCATCTTCGGCGCCAAGGCCGCCCCGGGTTACGCCCTCGCGAAGCACATCATCCACGCGATCAACCGTGTCGCCGCGGTCATCAATTCCGACGAGCGCGTCCGCGGACTGCTCAAGGTAGTCTTCCTACCGGACTACCGTGTTTCGCTCGCCGAGCGCATCATCCCCGCTGCCGATCTTTCCGAACAGATCTCCACGGCCGGCAAGGAAGCTTCCGGTACCGGCAACATGAAACTCGCCCTCAACGGCGCGGTGACCATCGGTACGCTCGATGGCGCTAACGTCGAGATCGGTGAAGAAGTCGGCGACGAGAACATCTTCATCTTCGGCCTGCAGGTCGAAGAGGTCGAGAAACTCTGGGCGGACGGTTATGATCCGCATGCGGTACTCGCCGCCGATCCGGAACTGGCCGCGCTGCTCGACTGGCTTCGCTCTGATACCTTCACGCCTGAGCAAGCTGGGGCGCTCTCTCCCGTGGTCGATTCGCTCGTGGCGGGCGGCGATCCCTATCTCGTGCTGGCCGACTTCCGTAGCTACGTCGACGCCCAGGCCAAGGCCGAGAAGGCCTTCCTTGACCGCCGCCGCTGGGCCGCGATGGCCATCCGCAACGTCGCCCGCTGCGCCAAATTCTCGTCCGATCGCTCGATCGGCGACTACGCCAAACTCATCTGGAAGACCAAATCCCACCCGATTCCCCGCTAAGAAGGGGTTGAGGTCGGTCGCCAAGGTCCCCAAGATGGGTGCCTTGCGACACCGCATCTCCATCCCCGTCCTGCTGGCCGTGTCTGCTTTGACGCTGTTAGCTGCCGAGCGTCCGCCTGGCGCGATGAAGGCCGGCGTGGTCATTACGGCCGAAGGGGGTATCGAAGGAACTCAAGTCTATCGCTACGATGCCGACGGCCGTCCGATGGAGGGTACTCCGACCAAGTCTCGCGTGATGACGGGGCCTCGCCCGGCCAGCTCCGCTCCTGCCGCCACTGCCGGGTCCGCTTCTGTTGCTCCCTCGCCCGCTCCTGCGCCTAAGCAGTCCATCAAGACCGCCGACGGTCGCACGGTCCCGTTTACCGTCGAAGGGAAGGGTATCGGCAAGGGCGTCGATGGTGCCGTGGATTTCAACGCTGGCCTCAAGAAGGCATCCAAGTCCAGTGGACTCATGGAGCAGCGCTTCGACACGGCCATGTCTTCCATCGGCAAGGATCAGGTCTACTCCCGAAACAATCTCATCACCCTCGACACCTGGCACGGCCGCTATGACACCATCGGCCGCAAGAAGTCCGACATCGAACTCACGGACACGCTCGGCGCACCAGTCCGTCCGAAGGACACCGTCGAGGTGAAGTCCGTCGATCGCATCAAGTCTTCCGTCAGCGGCACGAAGGCCGAGGTAAAGGACTGGGAGGAGCGCATGGGCATCGAGACCAACGCCAAGTTTACCGGCGTGAAATCTAACTGGCAGGGCCGGCTCAACCCCGCCCCGAAGACGGTCGACCAGCTTTCGATGCAGGACATCAATCGCTATCAGTTCCGCCGGAATCGCTCCAGTGACCCCGGCCTGCCGGTGGTCAAGCCGGGGTCGGATGAGGTGCAGACTAAGGGCGTTAAGAAGTAATTGCCCGAAAATGGAGCGACGACGTCGCTTTTTTGCCTCGCAGGTTAGGCACGCTGATTTACTCCTAGTTCCTTAACCTCATGAGCGACGCTCAGCCCAGACCCGCCGGCAACGGCATCAGCGACCTTGAGGTCAAGGATGGCCAGATCATCTTCGACTCGGTCTGGTCCAGTCTGGAACGCGAAATCGGCCGCGAGAAGCTAGCTTTTCCTCGCGAGATCTTCTGGCTCAACGGCGCCCCGGGCGCCGGTAAGGGTACGAACACCGCGTTCATCCTCCAGTATCGCGACTACGCCGCCGACCCGATTGTGGTCAGTGACCTGCTTTCGAGCCCCGAGGCCAAGAGGCGTATCGACGCGGGCATGCTCGTCGGCGACCGCGAAGTGGTGGAGATCCTGTTCCGCAAGTTGCTCGCCGATGAATACGTCAGTGGTGCGATTGTCGACGGCTTCCCGCGCTCGATGGTCCAGGTGGAGTGTCTCAAGCACCTCTTTACGAAACTCAACGACCTCCGCACCGAGTTCCGTGGTTCGACGGGCGTCCGCTTCCCGAAACCCCATTTCCATATCCTCGTCCTGTTTGTCGATGAGAATGAGTCCGTCCGCCGTCAGCTGAAGCGCGGGCAGGAAGCCATCGCCCAGAACGAGAAGGCCGCCCGCGAAGGCGGACCGCTCGCTGAAGTCCGCAAGACCGACCTGACGGCCGACGCCGCCCGTAATCGTTACCGCGTCTTCAAGGAGCGCACTTACGAGCCGCTGCAGTCGCTCCGCGACATCTTCCACTACCATTTCATTAATGCGCAGGGCTCGCTCGCCGAAGTCCAGGCCCGCATCATCAAGGAACTCCAGTACCAGAGCTCCCTGGAGCTGTCGGAAGACACGTATGACCTTATCTCGCCGATTCCGCTGGCGTCGCAGATCGTCCAGCATGCCCGTCAGGACCTTGTTCGCCGTCTTGATGACTACGCCGAACGTAACGCCGAGACCTTCCGTCAGGTCATCGAACTGATTCAGGACAAGTTCCTGCCGATCATCAAGGCGCACGCTATTTCTGGCCAGGCGCACGTCAACATCGAGACCCTGGTCTTCGACGACCCTCTGGCGATTTCGATGTTCATCGATATCTTCTCTGAGCGTGGCTTCCACGCCGTGGTCGACCAGCACCGTATCGAGATCCCTGAGACCATCGTCGCCGGCACCGGCAAGGTGATCACGCGCGTCAAGAAGGTCTGGCGCGTGTCGATCCGCTTCGAAGGTTCCGAGATCCGCCGCGGCGGCGCCTGAGGCTATTTCGCGGTCAGGTTGCCTTGCACGAGGTTGCCGGCGCAGCCTTGTTCGCTGATGCCGGGTGCGGCGCCTGGGCGGTCCTTGCGGGCGTCCCGGATGAGATTGCCCGTCACGATGCTGTCGGCGACGTCACGGAGCGCGATGCCTTCGCCATCGGAGTCGAGGACGCTGTTGTCCTGCACGCGCAGGCGCTTTCCGCCTTCGAAGCGCACGGCGGCGGGGTGGCGGCGGACGCCGGTCACGACGTTGCCGGTGAAGGCGGAGTCGTCGGTGCGGCGGAAGACGATGCCGTTCTGTTCGGCGAGGTTGAAGCCATTGACGAGATAGCGCGGGTTGCGGTCGAAGTTATTACCGGTGACGACGACGTTCATGCTATCCTCCACGAGGAGATCGTGCTCGAAGCCTTCCAGAAAGTGTTGGCCGAGATGGTGACGCCGCGGGCCTGGCGGAGCTCGATGTTGACCATCACGTCGCTGAAGACGTTGCCGATGATGGTGACGTGGCCTTCGCGGGTGGTCGCGCGGCCTTCACGGCGGAGCAGGGAAGGGTCCGTGCCGGCACCGAGGATGCGGATGTTGGCGGCGCCAGGGGCCTTATGGGTGTGCTGGATGGTGCAGCCAGTGACGGCGACCTCCGCGATTGAGCCGCCGGTGGAATCGAGCAAGATGTTAGCCGAAGGCTGGCCCTTCTCGTCATGGTTGGCCTCGATGTCGCAGGTGCCGATGTGCAGGTTGCGGACTTCGCCGCCGATGGCGACGATGCCGCCGCCGAGATTGTAGCTGATATGACAGCCGACGACGTTGGTCTGGTGCTGGTTGACGCGGTCGAGAAAGAGGCCGACGCCGCGGTTGCGGTAGAGGTGGCACTCCGAGACGATGACGTTGCGGTTGCGCTCGGTGAGGTGGATGCCGTGACGGCACTCGCGGATGGTCAGCCGAGAGAGGGTGAGCTGCATCGTGCCGGTGGCTTCGATGCCGTCGGCCTCGACGTGCGCGCCGATGATCTCGAGCCCTTGGACGACGGGTGTACGCTGGGCCCAGGTCTCTGGCTTGAAGGATTTAGGCGCCGCGGTGCCTCCGTGTGTGCCGACGATTTTCAAGGCTGGTCCGGGACCTGCCATAATCAGTGAAGCGGTTCCGTCGGAGGAGATGCTGGCGGCGCCGAGTTTCGCGAGATCGACCGTGACCGTCTTAGTTAAGCGGTAGCGTCCTTTGGGTAGTTGCACGCTTCCGCCCGCGTCGACGAGTTTCTGGAGCGCGGCGGAGTCATCCGCCTGCCCGTCGCCGACGAGCGTCTGGGCGATGAGCTGCGTGGTGAGCAGCGCGTAGGCGAGAAGGGTTAAGGTCGAGTTCATTGCTTGAGAAGTCCGACCATGGCCTGGCCCATCGCCTCGCCCACGGCCATGTAGGTCTCGGCGTTGCCGTTGTAATGGCTGTTGCCTGAACCGCCTTTGGAGAGGGGGTGCGCATAGACCGTTGCGACGTTGCCTTTGAATTCGGGGTATCGACCGCTGGCTCCGTCGACGGCAAGTTGGGCTTCGAGGATTTTACCGCCATTACCAGTGCTGCCTTTGGTGGCCTCGCCGAGCGTCGCGAGGACGAACTTGGCGTTGGGGGCGTCGAAGTCCTTGCGGAGGTACTTGATGAAGCGCACGAGGTTTTCTTCGTATTTAGCGGCGTGGCCGGCGTTGCCGACGTCTTTTTCGCCCTGCCAGAAGAAGAAGCCGGCGACCTCGTAGCGGGTCGCGCCGGGGTAGTACTTGCCAGGTTCCGCGAGGACCTTCTTCGCGTTCGCGATGTCGTCGTCGTATTGTTTACCAGCATACCAATCGATGGGTTTGCCCACCTTGTCGACCCACGCGGCGGGGACCGTGGCGGTACCCTTGGCCGCATCGACGGGCCAGGCGTCGGGGCGATCCTTGTAGCCGGCGTAGACTTTGCCTTCGAAGACGTAGCGTTCGCTGCCGGGTGGGAGCAAATCCCAGCCGAGGCTACGATTGCCAATACAGCTCTTTAGGAGCATGAGCGGGGCTTCCACGGCGTCGCCGAGCGGATGGCCGATGCCGTATTCAGGTCCCAGCGTTTTGCCGCCAACCTTGAGGAACTCATTGTTGAAAAGTTGCATCCCGCCGTTGCGGCCGACCATGACCCGGACATGTCGCACGTCAGGTCGCTCGGCCCAGTTGCCTGCCGCGTCGATGAGGTACGGGTATTTCTTCTTCGTCTTCACGGCGAAATCCAGCGACCCATCCGGGCCAGTGACCTTGCCCAGTCCCACCATGTTGGATTGCCCGAGCAAGATGTAGACTTGTACCGGTCGGCTGGCGTCGGCCGTGGTGGTCTGTGCGTGGCATACTCCGCCCGCCATGGTGAGGAAAATGAAGGACAGGAATCGCATCAGCTTATTTGGGGGCCTTCAGGAAACCTTCGGCACCCATCCATTCGCCGGCGGTCTTGGTCCAGCCGTCGACCGGGAACTTCGTCTGGCGCGTGCCGAAGCCGTGGCCGCCCTTGGAGTAGATGTGGATCTCGGACTGGATGTTCTGTCGCTTGTACTCGATGTAGAGCTTGGCCGCTTCGAGCGGGTTGGCGCCGTCGTTGTGCGCGACCACGAAGAAGCAGGGCGGGGCGTCGGCGGGGACGGAGAAGCCTTCGCGGAACTTGGTCTTATCCTCCTTCTCGAGGAAGCCGCCGCCGTAGACGAAAATCGTGAAGTCCGGTCCGCGCGGGTCGTCGACGCCCTTCTTCTGTTCGTAGGTGCGAGGCGTGCGGTCCCATGAGGCATGGCCGACGAGGTTGGCGCCGGCGGAGAAGCCGATCACGCCGACACGCTTCGGGTCGATGTTCCATTCCTTGGCGTGGGCGCGGACGAGGCCGAGTGAGCGCTGCAGATCCTGGACGGGATAGTCATGTGGAAGCGTTTCGTCGGCCGTCGGGGTGCGGTAGCGCAAGAGGATGCCCGTGATGCCGATGCTATTGAGCCATTCGCAGACGCCGGTCCCTTCGTTCTTAGTCGAGAGGAACCAATAGCCGCCGCCCGGGCAGACGATGACCGCAGCGCCGTTCGGGTTGGCGGCCGGGTAGACCGTAATCGACGGATCGTTGATGAAAGTCTCACGGCCCGGCTGGTTACCTTTCGGCCCGATGCGATCGAGGACCGTCTTCGACGGCGCGACGCGCTTGCCCGGGACGCCTTCAGGCCAGAGGGGCAAGACGGTTTCAGCGGCGGTGGCGGATGTCGCCAAAGCTAGGAGGAAGAGCGTGAGGAAGCGCATCGGGGTAACGATAAGACAGCACACCTAGGGGGATGTGCCAAACAAAGAAGCGGCCGAGGGGCCGCTTCTTAAGACCGATATGACTGAATCGCTTAGGCGATGGCCTGAGTGTAGAGCTCGTTGGCCTTCTTCCAGTCGACGACCTTCCAGAAGGCGTCCACGTAGTCGGGGCGGCGGTTCTGATACTTGAGGTAGTAAGCGTGCTCCCAGACGTCGAGCGCGAGCACCGGGGTGCCGTTCACGTCGGCGACGCCCTTCATGAGGGGGCTGTCTTGGTTAGGCGTGGAGGTCACGGCGATGGACTTGTCGGCCTTGACGATGAGCCAGGCCCAACCGGAACCGAAGCGGGTGGTCGCAGCGGCTTTGAAGGCAGCCTTAAGGCCCTTCTCACCTTCGAGTCCGCCGAAAGCCTTCTGGATGGCTTCGCCGAGAGCGCCGACGGGTTCGCCGCCGCCGTTCGGGGAAATGATGTTCCAGAAGAAGGTGTGGTTGGCGTGACCACCGGCGTTGTTGCGGACGGCGGTGCGGATGGACTCAGGAACCTTGGAGAGGTCGGCGATGAGAGCGTTGACGTCGGCCGGAGCAGCGAAGCCGGCTTCCTTGGCGAGGGCGGCGTTCACGTTGGTGACGTAAGCGTTGTGGTGCTTGCCGTGGTGGATCTCCATGGTCGCTTGGTCGATGTGCGGCTCGAGGGCGTTGTGGGCGTAGGGCAGGGGGGCGAGGGTATAGCTCATGGTTTTGGTGGAAGAGGATTGGGCGACGAGGGAAGTGGTACTGAGCGCGGCGGCGGCGAGGGAGGCTTTGCTGATGAAATCGCGTCGGTGCATGGGGATAGGTTGATGATTTGGCACAGGGGTCAAGCCGGGGCGGAAGAATCGCGCCCACGCTTCATGTTAAAGTAGGCCTGGAGAATCTCGCGGCAGGGTTCTTCGAGGACACCAGAGGTCACTGAAACGCGGTGATTGAGCTTCGGGAGGCTGTGGAGCTCGGTCGCTCCGCCCATGCAGCCCATCTTCGGGTCGCCCCAGGCGAAGACAACGCGGTTGAGCCGGCTCATGATCGTGGCACCAGAGCACATCGGGCAAGGCTCCTTGGTGACGTAAAGGTTGCACTCGTTGAGACGCCAGTCGCCGATCTTCTTCGCCGCTTGGGTAATCGCCAGCATCTCGGCGTGGGCAGTCGGGTCGTTGGCACGTTCGACTTCATTGTGGGCCGCCGCGATGATTTCGCCGCCACGTTCGATGATCGCCCCGATCGGGACTTCATCGATGCGCCACGCGTCGACAGCGAGGTTGAAGGCCAAGGCCATGTAGAAGGCGTCGTCCCGGTTGAGCTGCGAAGGGCGCATCTTCTCGAACGGGCAAATCAGCCCGGGGCGGGGGGTCGAAGCGTCTCCTTCCATGGCGGGCAGGATTACCCCTGTAAGGCCCGTGGCAAGAGGGGAGGAGGGCCTCACTACGGTGATTGACTCTCCCGATGGTTCGGGATGCACTGCCGCCCATAAGGCATGGCTGAAGAACCCGTTATCGAACTCGAAGGCAAAATCCTGCAAGTGCTTCCTGGCACCATGTTCCGGATCGAGCTCCCCAATAAGCACGTGGTGCTGGGACGTATCTCCGGCCGCCTTCGTAAGAACTTCATCCGGATCAACCCGGGCGACCGCGTGAAGGTCGAGATGACCCCTTCGGATCTGACGACCGCTCGAATCATCTTCCGCCTGCGTGACACCGCTCCGCGCCCCCCGGGTCCCCCGCCCAAGCGCCGCTATTAATCCCTGAGAAACCCGGTCATACGGGTTTTTTTATTGCAAGGGAATAGGCTGTAATCCATTAATCATTACTCAACTACTAATCATTAACCCCCATGGCTATCTACAACAGCGTCCTCGACACCATCGGTCACACGCCCCTCGTGCGACTGAACAAGGTCACCGAAGGTCTTCATGCCGAAGTCTTGGTGAAGCTTGAATTCTTCAACCCGCTCTCGAGCGTCAAGGATCGTATCGGTCGCGCCATGATCGACGCCGCTGAGCGCGACGGTCGCCTGAAGCCGGGTGGCACCATCGTCGAGCCGACCTCGGGTAACACCGGCATCGCCCTCGCCTTCGTCGCCGCCGCCCGCGGTTACCGCTGCATCCTCACGATGCCGGAGACGATGTCCATCGAGCGCCGCGTCCTCCTCCGCCTCCTCGGCGCCGAAATCGTCCTCACTCCTGGTGCCAAGGGCATGCGCGGCGCCATCGAGCGTGCGACGCAGCTCCGCGACGAAATCGGTGCGAACGCTTTCATGCCGATGCAGTTCGACAACCCGGCCAACCCCGAAGTGCATCGTCGCACCACCGCGGTTGAAATCTGGGACGACACCGAAGGTAAGGTTGACGCCATCGTCTCCGGCGTCGGCACGGGCGGCACCATCACTGGCATCGCTTCCGTGATCAAGGGTAAGAACCCGAAGTTCCGCGCCATCGCCGTCGAGCCCGCCGCTTCTCCGGTCATCACTCAGACCATGGCCGGCCAGCCCGTCCAACCTGCTCCTCATAAGATCCAGGGCATCGGCGCCGGCTTCGTTCCGAAGAACTGCGACGTCTCCCTGATCGACGAAGTCATCCTGGTCACCAACGAAGACGCCTTCGCCATGGCCCAGGAAGTCTCCATCCGCGAAGGCCTCGCGGTCGGCATCTCTGCGGGCGCCAATATCTGGGCCGCTCTCCAGCTGGCCAAGCGTCCGGAATATGCCGGCAAGCGCATCGTCACGATCGCCTGCTCGCCGAGCGAACGCTACCTCTCGACCGCCCTGGCCGAGAAGGTGCGCGCCGAAGTCACCGCGCTGACCGCCTCGTAAGCCGAGGTCCAGCTCGTCCCGAAGGCCCGCGTTGTAAGATGCGGGCCTTTTTGTTGCGGCGTTCGGGTAGGGCTGGCCATCCTTGGCCGGCCGTGCGGTCGAGCAGGGATGCTCGACCCTACCTTGAGATGCAGGGTTAGGACTGCATCTGATGCTTTCTCCTTGAAGCCTTTCCCTGATAAGTGAACATCCGTTCACTTATGTTGGATATGCGTACTTTGCAGGGGTTCGAAGCCCGGCGGCCGTTGGCCTTGCCGCTGCTCGGGTCCCGCGCGGTCGCGGGATTCCCGTCGCCGGCTGATGACCATATGGAGCGTCGGCTCGATCTGAACGAGCACGTGGTGCGCAATCCGATCTCGACCTTCTTCCTGCGGGTCGACGGCGATTCGATGTCGGGCGCGGGCATCCTCACCGGTGACCTCATCGTGGTGGATAAATCGCTCTCGGCTCGTGCGGGGACAATCGTGGTCGCCGAGGTCGGTGGCGAATTCACGGTGAAGCATCTCGAACGCGATGCTGCGGGTGCCTGGAGTCTGCGGGCCGACAGTCCGCGCTGGCCCGGCTGGTCGTTGCCTTTCACGCCGGAATGCCGTATCTGGGGAACAGTGGTCGCCGTCGTGCGCCGCTGCTGACGCCATGCTCCGCGCCCTCGCCGACTGTAATAATTTCTACGCCTCGTGCGAGCGCGCGCTGGATCCGTCATTGATCGGCGTGCCGATCGTGGTGCTCTCGAATAACGACGGCTGCGTGGTCGCGCGTTCGTCCGAAGCCAAGGCGCTCGGTATCCCGATGGGCGCGCCGTATTTCGAAGTCCGTCGTACTTGCGAAGCCCATGGCGTCCGGATCTTCTCTTCCAACTTCGAGGTCTACGGCGATTTCTCCGAACGCGTGATGGCCGCGCTGGGCGAACAGGCGCGCGACCTCGAGGTCTATTCGGTCGACGAAGCATTCCTGGGCTTCCCTGATATGCCGGATGCCGATGCGAAGGCCCTCGGGCTGCGTATCCGCGCCGATGTCCTCAAACGTACGGGCATCCCGATTTCGTTGGGAATGGCCCCGACGAAGGTACTTTGTAAACTGGCCAATGAGCGGGCGAAGACCGACAAGGCCAGCGGCGGCGTGATTGTCGTGCCGGCCTCGGTGGAGGGTCGCAACGCCTTCCTGCGTGGCGTCGAAGCGGAAGACGTTTGGGGCGTCGGCCCTGGACTGGCGTCGCGCCTCCGTTCCCATGGCATCCTCTCCGCGATCGACCTCGCCGAAGCCGATCCGGGTTTCATCCGTCGCATCGCTGGCGTGGTCGGTGAACGTCTCGCCCTCGAGTTACGCGGCATCTCCTGCCATGATATCGTCGAGGACGCCGGCCCGCGAAAGAGCGTGCTGGTCTCCCGTTCCTTCGGACGACCCATCTCCGACGCGCATGAGCTCTCCGAAGCCATCGCTTCGCACGCGGCCCGCGCGGCCGAGAAGCTACGTGAGGATGGCCTGGTCGCTTCATCGATCGTCGTGTTTATTCGCACGAATCAGCATCGCATCGATCAGGAACAGTATCGCGGGGACGAGGCTGAGCCGCTCGATCCGCCGACCGATGATGCCCGCGCGATCTGCGCCGCGGCCTCGCGGGCCTTGGCGCGCGTGCGTCGCGACGGTTATCTTTACAAGCGGGCAGGGGTGATGCTCCATGGCCTGACGCCAGCGGATGTGGTGCAGCCGTCCTTGCCGGGCATGGGCGGTGCGGCTGACCCGAACAAGGATCGGCTCATGAAGGCCGTCGACGCCTTGAATCATAAGCTCGGACGAGATGCCGTGCGCCTCGCTAGCACCGGCTTCGAACGAGAATGGAAGGGTAAGTCCGAGCTCCAGTCTGGCGCCTCCCTGACCGATCCCGAGCGACTCCCGAAGGCGAAAGACGGCCCCAAGCCGCGAATCAGGTTTCACGAATAGAGCCCGAGGTAGGGCCAGAGCTAGGGTTGTGGCTGTTTGAGGTAGGGTTGAGCGCCCCCGCTCAACCGCGGCTGACCAAGGGTGGTCAGCCCTACCTGAGCTCAAGAGGCAGGGACGGGGGCAGCGACAGGTTCCAATGCTTAGGGACAGAGTCAGACGCTGGGGCAAGAAACTGCCGAGACAGTCCCTGAGTCTGCCCCCGCGTGTCGAGGCATGTCCGTGTCCCTGCCCCTGCCCCATGAATCGAAACAACTATGTCGTGACGCGGTCCCGACCCTACCCATCGATGCAAGGATACAGTACGGGGTCAGACCGCTTCTGACCGATATCCTTCAGAAGCGGTCTGACCCCGTACTCGTGGGCTTGTCCCGGGAACTTCCCCCCGACATATCTGCTCTTACCCCTATGAGTTCTCCCCGACTCGGTTTCTGCCATGTCCTGCTGGTCCTGGCTTCCGTCACGGTCTTCGCCGCGCCGCCGGCCAAGCCCGGCGTCCGCGTGGGGTTCGCCGATCGCGACATCACTCCCGACATCGGTATGGAAGTCCCGGGTAACTATGGGAAGGTCTACTCGAAGAAGATCCACGACCCGTGCAAGGTGCGTGCGAGCGTCTTCGACGATGGCCAGAAGCGCGTGGCGCTCGTCGGCATCGATGCCCTGATGATCCGGCGCGAGACGGTGCAGGAGATCCGCGCCTTGGTGAAGGCCGCGACGGGCATCGCCGACGTGATGATCGGCGCCTCGCATTCGCATTCTTCCGGACCGATCGGGATGATCCTGCCCGGCGAGTTCGACCACGCTTCCGCCGAGATCCAGGAATTGGCCTATCAGAAGTCCTCCTGCGCAGATGCGGGCTATCTCAAGAAGGTTATCGCCGCCACGGTCGAGGCCATCGTCGCCGCCGATCATTCTAAGGCCGCGGTCACGGTCGGTTACGGCGTCGGCCATGAGAGCCAGGTGGCGTTCAATCGCCGGCTCCGCATGAAGAACGGCCTGACCTTCTCGCATCCGGGTAAGAACAATCCCGATGTGGTCGCGTTCGCCAATCCGATTGACGACGAAGTGGGTGTGATCGGCGTCTGGTGCGCGGACGGAAAACTCTCGGGATGCATCGTCAACTTCTCCTGCCACGCCACCACGAACTCCGACGGCATCGGCGCGAACTGGATCTACTACACCGAGAAGGTCATCCGCGGCTATTACGGGGCCGACACCAAGGTCGTCTTCCTGCAGGGAGCCTGTGGCGACGTGACCCAGGTCAACAACCTCGACCCCAAGGCCAATCCGGCGTCCGACGACTGGTCGCAGTTCGTCGGCGGACGAGTGGGCGCCGAAGCTTTGAAGGTCCTCCTCAGTATGTCGCAGACCCGTACGGCCGAAGTACCGCTGGCCGCTGATCATAAGGTTTGGGACGTGAAGCGTCGTATTCCGGCCCCGGAGCGCGTCGTCGAAGCCCGCGAACGCATCAAGGGGCCGGTCGCCCACAAGGATTGGGTCTGGGCCAAGGAGACGCTCCTGCTTGATGCTCTCATCGCCAAGAAGCGCGACGTCGAGATCGAGGTGCAGGCGATCCAGGTTGGCCCGGTGGTCTGCCTCTCCAATCCTGCGGAGTATTTTGTCTCCTATGGACTCCAACTCAAGAAGCGTAGCGGATTCCCCATGACCTTCCCGGTTGAGCTCGCCAACGGTTGCGTCGGTTACGTCCCAGACGAAGAGGCCTTCGGGCCGAACGGTGGCGGGTACGAGACGCGCCTGACGAGCTACAGTAATCTCGAGATCACCGCCGGTACGCAGTTCATGAACGTCGGACTCGAGCTCGCCGCGAAGATGAAGCCGGCCAAACTGCCGGAGCGTCCGAATGGTCCCGCCGGCAAGCCGTGGGCTTACGGTGACCAACCTCCGCAGCTGAAATGATCCGCGCCGCCGCCATCCTGTTCGCCGGCGCGCTCGTCGCGGCGCCGCTGCCGAGTCCGCTCTCTCCGGCGGACGCCTTGAAGGCTTTTGAGGCTGCGCCTGGCCTGCGTGTCGAACTTGTCGCCGCGGAGCCCTTGGTGGCTTCGCCGTGTGCGATTGCCTTCGACTCCAAGGGTCGACTCTTCGTGGCTGAGAACCGCGGCTACCCGATCGGCCCGAAAGAAGGGGGGAAGCCCGCGGGCGTCATCGCGTTGCTCGAGGATACCGATGGTGACGGACGTATGGACAAGCGCACCGTGTATGCGGATGGGCTGACCTTCCCCAACGGCGTGCTACCGTGGAGCGGGGGACTCATCGTCACCTGCGCTCCGGATGTGCTCTTCCTGAAGGATAACGACGGCGACGGCGTCGCCGACGAGCGTAAGGTGCTACTGACCGGTTTCGCCACGACGGGCAGCACGCAGCTGCGTGTCAACGCCCCAACCATTGGACCTGATGGCCTAATCTACCTCGCAGCCGGCTTGAGTGGCGGCACGGTCACCTGTCCATCCCATCCCGAGCGTCCGGCGCTCAAGATGACGTCGGACATTCGTTTCCATCCCAAGACCCTTGAGGTCGAACTTGTCGACGGAAAGTCTCAGTATGGCATGAGCTTCGATGTCTTCGGGAATCGCTTCATCTGCATGAACCGCGTGCCGGTCCAGCATGTCGTTTTCGATTCCAAGTGGCTGAAACGGAATCCCCGCCTGGCTTTCAGCGAGACCGTGCAGGATTGTAATGAGCGCGACGCCTTCAACGGCATCAACGGCGGCCATGACGGCGTCCGGCTTTTCCCGATCAGCTCGAATATCACGACTGCCGACGGCCATGCCGGTTCGTTCAGCGCAGCCTGCGGCGTCAAGGTCTGGCAGGGTAAGTCGCTGCTCACCCCGGAGTGCGTGGGTGCCGTCTTCTCGTGCGATCCGACCGGCAACCTCGTCCACGCTGATCGGCTCACGGCCAAAGGCGCGACCTTCGCCGCCTCTCCGCTCTATCAGGGTCGCGAGTTCCTCGCCTCGCGCGATGACTGGTTCCGTCCGGTCTTCCTGACCAAGGGGCCGGAGGGTGCCATGTATATCGCGGATATGTATCGCAAGGTCATCGAGCACCCTGATTACCTGCCGGAAGAAGTGCGTAAGCATACTGACTTCGAGACGGGCAAGGCCCTCGGGCGTATCTGGCGAGTGAGGGCGGAGAAAACTCCTAATCAGCAGCCGCAGAAATCATTAACTAATCCCCGCGTGGGCTTCCGTCAGATCATCGAACATGGACACGATGCCTCGCCCGCGGCGACCCAAGCCCTCGTTTCGGCGGCTAAACGTGAGTCCGAGGATAAGTGGATGCGCAACGCCGTGCTCAGCGGCATCGGTGGACGTGAGGCTGCGTTCCTACAGGCCTTGCTCGTGGGGCTGCCTCATGACGCCAAGGTCGGCGCGGGTTTAGCAGAAGTCTTCGGTTATCTTGGAGGTTCCCTCACGAAGCCTGCCGACCTTGAAGTCGCCAGCGGCGCGCCCGAATCCGTACGCCTCGCTTTGCTGAACGGTTATCTTTCAATTGCAGGCCGCAAGGCCACGGGCCTACCGGCATCTTTTCAGACGCTGTTGGAATCGTCACCTTCCGTTGCGACGGATAAGTCCAAATCGATCGAAGAGCGGAGCATCGCCGTTAAGCTTATGGCCCGTCTGCCGTGGGAACGTGCAGGTGAGGCCTTACTCAAACTCTCCTTGGATGAATCCGCCCCCGATCTTGCCGCTACGGCGCTCAAGGCCGTGGTCGCTTATCCTAAGGCCGATGTCTCGGCCTCACTTCTCGCCGGTTGGTCGCAATACGCCCCGGCTCGACGCGATGCCGTCTTGGGTGCCTTGCTGGGCGTTCCCTTCCATGTGAAGGGCGTCCTGGCCGCCGTGGAGGCCAAGCGCCTGCCCGCCAGCGCCTTTACCGGCGTCCGCCGACGTCAGGTGCTCGCTGCCAAAGATCCGGCCGTAAAGGCCCTAGCCGAGCGTCTGCTCACCGTCTCGGCACGTCCGGAGGCCTTGGCCGAAGCCACCAAGGCCTTGGCGCTGACGTCCGTGCCTGCGAATGGTCGGGTCGTCTTCAATGCCGTCTGCGCCACCTGTCACCGCTTGGATCGGGAAGGGCACGCCGTCGGGCCGGACCTCTTCGACATCCGTCGTCAGACCAAGGAGAACATCCTGTTCCATATCGTGAACCCCGACGCCGAGATCGCGCCGGCTTTCACCGCTTATCTCGCCGAGGCCAAGGATGGACGAGTCCTCAGCGGCATCTTGGTCGGTGACACGTCTACCTCGATCACCCTGCGTGGTCCTTTAGGCGTCGAAGCGACCCTCCTGCGTTCAGACCTCGCCAAGCTTGAATCATTACCCAGCTCGCTGATGCCTGCCGGCCTTGAAGCGGGCCTATCGAAGCAGCAGCTGGCCGACCTGTTGGCTTATCTTAAGGGAGAGAAGTGATGCAGCCTAGGGCAGCACGCGGTGCTGGCCCCTACCTTGCACTTGCGGGGCGGTGAGGGCGGGGTAGAAAAGGCATACCCCTATGAGCCCTACTCGTCGTTCCTTCCTCGGTACCCTTGGCGGCCTGGCCGCCGGTTATGCCCTCGCTCCGGCGCTGCGCGCGGCGGAGTCCAGCGGCAAGCCGCTCGGCCTCGCGCTCTGTGGCTTGGGTAATTATTCCAACGGCGAGCTCTCGCCGGCGCTGCTCGAGACCAAGAACGTGAAGCTCGTGGCGGTGATCACGGGTACGCGCGAGAAGGGCGTAAAGCTCGCAAAACTCCACGGCTTCGACGAAGCCAATATCTATTCGTATGAGGAGTGGGACAAGGTCGCCGCCAATAAGGCGATCGACATCGTCTATGTGGTAACGCCCCCGGGGGTTCACCGTCAGAACGTTATCGATGCCTTCGGCGCCGGTAAGCATGTCATCTGCGAGAAGCCGATGGCCATTTCGGCCGCCGAGTGCGACACGATGATCGCTGCGGGCAAGAAGGCCGGCAAGCGCCTCGCCATCGGCTATCGTCTTCATTTCGATCCGTATCACCTGGAACTCATCCGCTTGGCCAAGACCCAGGAGTTTGGTCCGTTCATGAAGATTAAGAGCGCCAACGGCTACACACTCCGTCGCAAGTCTTGGCGCATCGAGAAGAAGCTCGCTGGCGGCGGAGCGCTGACGGACATGGGCATCTATTCCATCCAGGGGGTCTGCATGGCGGCCGACGCCAATCCCATCTCCGTTACCGCCAAGGAACTGCCGAAGACCCAGCCTGAACTCTTTGTCGAGGTCGAACAGGCCCTCGAGTTCCGACTCGAGTTTGCCAATGGTGCCGTCGCCGACGTCTGGTCGGGCTACGATGCCAACCGGGCGGAGATATTCGCCGAAGCTGCCAAGGGCTGGTTCAAGGGCGAAAGGCCCGTGTTCAGCTACCGTAACCTCAACATCTCGACCTCCGCCAAGGGGAAACTGGACTTCGGTATCTTCCGCCAACAACAGCGTCACATGGACGGCGTCGCTCAGGCCTTCCGTAACGGCACCGAGGTCACCTGCACCGGCGAAGTCGGCCGTCGCGACATGGTCATCATCGACGGTATCTACGAGTCTATCAAGACGGGCAAGAAGGTGGAGTTGAAGTACAGCTAACCCTAGGTAGGGCCGAGCATCCTTGCTCGGCCGCGGTCGACCAAGGATGGTCAACCCTACCCGATGCAGTGGGTTCGTCCCTTACCAACCCTGCGCCAACTCGATGAGTTTGGCGGAGGCCTGAATCATGGCGGCTTCGCGTTCCTTCTCGCCGCTGTTCACTCCTTCGGCGTGTACGAATGTGACGTCGGTGATGCCGATGAAGCCGAAGATTTTACGCAGGTAGGGCTCCTGAAAATCAAAGTCCGTGCCGGCCACGAAGCCGCCGCGGGAAGTGACGATGAGGGCCTTCTTGCCTTTGACCAGGGGCTCGACGCCTTCTTCGGTCAGCTTGAAGGTCATATCGGTACGCACCACTTGATCAATCCATGCCTTGAGGCAGGCCGGAATGGAAAAGTTATGCATCGGCGTCGCGATGAGCAGCGTATCGCAAGCGAGCAGCTCGGCCGTAAGGGCATCAGAATGATGCAGCACGCCTTTCATCGACGGATCGTCATGGTCTGCCGGGGCGAAAGCCGCGCCGACCCAGGCATCGGAGATGAAGGGCGGCGGGTGATGACCGACGTCGCGATGCGTGACCTGCAAGCCCGGGACTTTCAGGCGTAGGTTCTGGATGAAGCCGGCGGAAAGCTTCCGGGTCACCGATCTTACCGAGCGAGGAGAAGCGTCGATGTGCAGGACTTTCATGCGCACAGGGTATCCGCTGGTAGCGGGGAGTCAACGGGTAGGGCCGAGCATCCCTGCTCGGCCGCGGTCCCGACCCTACCTAGGATGCCTAGGACAGCACGTGGTGCTGTCCCTACCTCTTAATTCGTGCCTTTAGCCAAGGTCGCCTTGAGCTCGGTGACGAACTGGGCGTAAGCGGGGTCCTTGGCGACGTTGGTCATCTCCTTGGGATCCTTCTCGTGGTCGTAGAGTTCGACGGCGGTCTCGCCGCCGTTCCATTCGGTGTAGCGGAAGCGTTCGGTGCGCACGGAACGGCCGACTTTGCGGTCGCCACCTTTCTTGCCGTTCACGGCGCCGAAGTCGACCTGCGTGTAGGCCGCGTTAGCCCACGGACGATTCGGGTCTTCGAGCAGGGCGCGGAGGCTCTTGCCTTCGGCGCGCTTGTCGGGCGTCAGGCTGCAGAGGTCGGCAATCGTGGGGTAGAGGTCGACCAGTTCGGCGACGCGTTTGCTCGACTGGCCGTTGGCCTTGCTGTCCGGATCGCGGATGATGAACGGCACGCGGGCGGAATCTTCGTAGAGGGAGCGTTTCTGCCAGAGGCCGTGTTCGCCGAGGTTGTAGCCGTGGTCGCTGATGAAGATCACGATGGTGTTCTTATCGAGGCCTTGCTTCTTCAGTTCCGCGAGCACGAGGCCGAACTGGGCGTCCATGAAGGTCATTGAGGCTAGGTAGGCCTGCTTGGCCGTACGCTGCGTGTCCTCGGTCATGTCGTAGTTGGCTACCGCGGTGTTGGAAAGGGCCACCTGGGGCTTGGAAGCGCGGTCGGCGGCGGGGTCGGGGACGAGCTCGACCTTATCCTTGGGGTAGGACTGGAAATAGGGCTTGGGGGCCACGTAGGGCGTGTGCGGGCGGAAGAAGCCCACGGCTAGGAAGAAAGGCTTAGTGCGCTTTTCCTGCAGGAAGGAGATGGCCTGTGCGGCGATCTTACCGTCGGTCTGCTCGGCATCGGTGCCATCGGCGGCGAGCCAACTGAGCGTACCACCGTAGTTGCCCGACCCCACGAGAATCTGGCCCGTCTTGCCCTTGGCCTTGTCGGCGGAAGAGCCGGCGCCGACGCCGATCGAAAAGATCTTGTCCTCGTCGTCGCAATCGCGGCCGCGGGGATTCCAGACCTGTTCCCACGACTGCGGATCATCGAGGCCATTGGTGCCGATTTCCTTCGGCACGCCGTAGTGGTAGAGCTTGCCGATGCGGCCGACGGTGTAGCCGTTGTTCTTGAACATCTGCGGCATCGTCACCATGTCCGGGATCACCTTACGGAATTCCTTCGCGTTGTCGTAGACGCCGGTGGTGTCGGGACGAAGGCCAGTGAGGAAGGACGTGCGGCTTGGGTTGCAGAGTGCATATTGGCAGTAGGCGCGATCGAAGCGGACGCCGGAGCGGGCGAGGGCGTCGATGTTCGGCGTCAGCGCCTCGCCGCCGTAGGTACCCATGCGCGGGCCGCAATCGTCGGAGACGAGTAGCAGGACATTCTTACGGGTCTCGGCCGCGAAGACGGAGAGGCAGGCGAGGAGAGCGAGGGCGATGAGGAGGCGCATGAGGCTATCAAGGGGACAAGTGGGCATGGAGGCAAGTGGGGAGCGAAGGAGGTGATGGCGGTAAGCGGCTGGCGGATAGCGGTTGGGGCCTTTGACGGGTAAAACAGAACAGGCGACAAGGGTGAACCCCCTGCCGCCTGATGCTTACTAACCGCGACACCCTTTGCGGGCTTAGACCTCCCAGTCTTCGCCCTTGCCCTGGAGGATCTTGTCGATCGCGCTGAGCACGAGGTCGACGGCTTCTTCCTGGGAGGTCTTGTCGGTCTTGATATGGACCTCGGGAGATTCGGGGGCTTCGTACGGCGAGGAGATGCCGGTGAACTCGGCGATCTCGCCACGGCGGGCCTTGGCGTAGAGTCCTTTGACGTCGCGGGATTCGCAGACGGCGAGCGGGGCGTCGACAAACACCTCGATGAACGTGTGGTTCGCGAGGGCGGCACGGGCCTTGGCGCGGTCGGCGGCCAACGGAGCGATCAGGGTGACGAGCGTGATGTGACCCGTACCAGCGAAGAGTCCGGCGACAGCGGAGGCACGACGCACACTTTCGGCGCGGTCGGCGGCCGAGAAGCCTAGGTCGCGATTGAGTGAGACGCGGAGGTCGTCGCCATCGACGCGGATGACGTTACGGCCGGCATCGAAGAGGCGGCGCTCAACGGCTTCGGCGATGGTCGACTTGCCCGAGCCGGAGAGGCCCGTGAACCAGACAACCGCTGGCGGGTGGCCGGCGCGGGCGCCACGTTCGGAGGCGGTGACCTTGCCGGAAGGGCCTTCGGACTTTGAAACTGCGTCGAGGATGATACCGCCGCCATGGATGCGGCCGCCTTCTTCGAGGGCGAAGCGACCCGTGATGGGGCATTCGCTGTGCAGGTCGTAAGCAATGTTACGCGTAGCGCGGACGATCACTTCGCAGATTGAGTCGCGGGGGACGCTGGCGGCCTCCTTGGATTCGAGCGTGGAGGCGTCAGTGACCTTGATGATCTTGGCGATGACCGCGTCGACGTTCTGGGTGAGCAGACGCAGGCGGTAGGTCTTGTTCTGGACGAGGGGTTCCTTGCCGAGCCAGAAGATGCGGGCGCGGAATTCACGGCCGACGCGGGGCTGGTTGGCTGGGTGGGATGCGACCTGGCCTCGTTCCACGAAGATTTGCTCGGAGAGCGTCACGCTGGCGGAGCCGCCGGTGCCGACGACGGAGCGGGATTCAGGGCCCGGCCAGTCTTCGAAGGTGCGGACCGTGCTGCGACGGCCGCCAGGCTGGAAGATGAGCTCGTCGCCGGGACGGATGGCGCCGGCTTCGACGCGACCCGCGATGATGCGACGGTGGTCGAAACGATAGATGTCGGAGACCGGCAGGCGCAGGGGTAGACCGGTGAGGTCGTCTTCGTGGGCGAAGTTATCGAGGGCTTCGGTGACTGTCGGGCCCTTCCACCAAGCCATCTTGGCGGAGCGGTCGACGACGTTCTCGCCATGCTTGGCGGCGATCGGGATGAAGTGGACGGCGGTAAGGCCGAGCGTCTTGAGGAAGGCCGAGTATTCGGCGACAATCTTCTGGTAGGTGGACTCCGAGTGGTCGACGAGGTCCATCTTGTTCACCAGCACGACGAGCTGCTTCACGCCTAGGAGGGAGAGCAGGAACGCGTGGCGGCGGGACTGGTCCATCACGCCTTCCTTGGCGTCGATGAGGAGGAGGGCAGCGGAGGCGCTGGCGGCGCCGGTGACCATGTTCTTGAGGAATTCTTTGTGGCCCGGGGCGTCGATGATCGCGTAGGCGCGCTGCTTCGTGCGGAAGAAGATGCGTGTGGTATCGATGGTGATGTTCTGTTCCTGCTCTTCGATCAGGGCGTCGAGGAGGAAGGCGTATTCGAACTCCATGCCTTCGATGGCACAGTTCTTACGAACCTGCTCGATCTTGCCGTTAGGCAGGGAGTCAGTGTCGTTGAGGAGACGGCCGACAAAGGTGGACTTGCCGTGGTCGACGTGTCCGACGACGACGACGTGCATCTTGCGATGGTCTTCGACGGAGGGAAGGGAGGTGCTCACAGGTTGGGAAAGGGATTGGGTGTTCATTTTTATCGGGCGGCTCACATGAAGCCCTTGGCGCGGAGTTCCTGCATGGAGTTACGACCGACGTGGTCCTGGGCGCGACCAGCGCGTTCGCTGGTCTTGGTCAACTTCAGTTCCTCGATGACTTCGTCGATGTTGCTGGCCGGGCTGTCGACCGGGTGCGTGATCGGATGGCAGCCGAGGGAGCGGAAGCGCTTGCCATCACGGGCGAAGTAGAGGGTCGGGTTCGGGATGTTCTCGCGGCGGATGTATTCCCAGATGTCGAGTTCGGTCCATTCCAGAAGCGGCTGCACGCGAACGTGGCCGCCTTCGGGGGCGGTGCTGGCGAACTGGCCCCAGAATTCCGGCGGCTGGTCCTTGTAGTCCCAGTTGCCTTCAGCGGAGCGAGGAGAGAACCAGCGTTCTTTGGCGCGGGTCGGGTCTTCGTCGCGACGGATACCGGTGACGAGGGCGTCCCATTTGAACTCGTCGATCGCGGCCTTGAACGGGACGGTCTTAAGCTCGTGCGTGACGGTGACGGGGTCGTGCGTGGCGTAGCCGATACCGCGACGGATGGCGTCCTCGTTGACGCGAACGATCAAGTCGATGCCATGGATGACCTTAGCCTTTTCGCGGAACTCATACATCTCCGGGAACTCGTAGGTCGTGTCGATGTGCAGGAGCGGGAAGGGGATTTTTCCGCAGAAGGCCTTCCGGGCGAGCCAGATGAGGACGTTGGAATCCTTGCCCATGGACCAGGGCATGCAGACCGAGCGGAAGTTAGCGAAGGCTTCGCGGAAGACGTGGATCGACGTCTGTTCGAGGCGCGTGAGGTGGTCGTTTTGAGCGTTGCGGGACATGCTGAAAGGAAGGTGTTAGCGGTTGGCGGTTGGGAGCGCAGAGAGGATGAAAGAAAGGTGGAGGCGGTTGGGGAAGATGGTGCAAGGTGAGGAGGGGAGGTTTGGGGATTGAGGAGGTTATCCTGTCCGCCATCCGCTAACCGCTAACCGCCCAGCCCTTTCTTCGTGCGCGTGTGGAGGCCGCATTCTTTCTTATCGAAGCCAGGCCAGCGGCCGCCGCGTTCGTCGCCACCGGAGGTGGGCAGGGTGCAAGGGAAGCAACCGATGGAGCGGTAGCCGCGGTCGTGCAGGACGTTGTGCGGCAGGCCGTGTTCCTTAAGGTAGGCCCAGACTTGGTCGCGGCTCCAGTCGACGAGCGGGTTGAGCTTCCAGACGTCGGAGTTGTCGGGACGGGCCGCGAGCGAGAGGAGCGGCGTCACGGAACGCTCGGCGCTCTGGTCGCGGCGCATGCCAGTGATCCAGAGGTCGAGGTCGTAGAGTTTCTTGCCGAGCGAGTCGACCTTGCGGAGTTCGCAGCACTTCTCCGGATCGCGCTTCCAGAGTTCGGCGCCGTATTGGGCGGCCTGCTGTTCGACCGTCTGCGCGGGGTGCACTTCCTCGACCTTGATGCCGAGATGGGCTTCGAGCTTCGCCTTGAATTCCAGCGTCTCCGGGAAGAGTAGGCCAGTGTTGAGCGTGAAGGCCTGGAGCGGAATACCAGCGGTCTTCGCGAGGTGCAGGATAACGATGCCGGCAGGCTGGAAGCTTGTACCGATACCAGCACGGGCGCCGAAGGTCTCGTAGGCCCAGCGCAGACGGTCCACCGGCGCCAACGTCGAGAGACGTGCGTCGAGATCCGGGATGCGGTCTGGGTTGAGGTCGGCCATCGACGAGATTAGGCAGCGGGAGCGGCGGGCCAGACGGGAGCCTGGTCGACCCAATCACCAAAGGCCTGGCCGGTGGTGCGTTCCTTGGCGTACTGCTTGAAGAGTTCGCCGATGAGCACCGGGATTTCGTCGGCGAGCGCGGCTTCCTTCCAGAGGCGAGCGAGGCGGGTGCCTTCGCGGTTGCCGCCGAGCATGATGTTATACTTGCCCGGGGCTTTGCCCACGAGGCCGATCTCGGCGTTGTAAGGACGAGCGCAACCATTGGGGCAGCCAGTCATGCGCACGACGAGTTCTTCGTTGGCGATGCCGGCGGCGGCTTGGCCTTCTTCGAGTTTCGCGAGGAACTTCGGGAAGACGCGTTCGGATTCGGCGAGGGCGAGACCGCAGGTCGGGAGAGCCGGGCAGGCCATACCGCGTCCCTTGATCAGGCCGGGGTTGAAGACGATGGCGCAGCCATGGTCATGCAGCACCTTCTCGATGGCAGCCTTGTCGGCGTCCTTGATGTCGGAGAGGATGAGGTTCTGTGTGGCGGTGAGGCGGAAGGTCGGAGCAAATTTCTCGGCGATCGTCCGGAGCGCGGTCTTCAGCTTATAGCTGTCGGCGTCCTTGACGCGGCCGGTCTCGACGAAGAGTCCGAGGAACCAGTTGCCGTCGAGCTGCTTGAACCAGCCGAAGGCGTCGCCCTGGCCACGGAAGAGGAACGGCTTAGCGGCCGGGAGCGGGGCGCCGAGGCGCTTGCCGAGTTCGGCGCGGAACCATTCGACGCCCTTTTCCTGGAGGACATACTTGATGCGGGCGTGCTTGCGGTCGGTGCGATCGCCCCAATCGCGGTGGATGGCGACGACGGCGGAGCCCACTTCGACGACCTGTTCGCGGGTGATGAAACCGATGACGTCGGCGAGGCGAGGGTAGGTGGCTTTGTTGCCGTGGGAGGTGCCGAGGCCGCCGCCGACGAGCAGGTTGTAGCCGATGAGCTTGCCGTTCTCGACGATGGCCACGAAGCCCATGTCGTTGGTGAAGATGTCGGTGTCGTTGTTCGGCGGGATGGCGAAGCCGGTCTTGAACTTACGCGGCAGGTAGGTCTTGCCGTAGAGCGGATCGGAGGGCGCGCCGGATTCGTCCGTGTCGGCGGGCGGCGGCATGTACGGATTGGCCTGGTCGACCGAAGCGCGGGCCTTGGCGATCTTGTCGCCGAGACCGAGGTCGACCTGCACGCCGTCCACCCAGATGGAGTGGTAGGCGGTGGTGCGAGGGAGCAGGGCGCGGGTGATCGCGAACGCGTCTTCGTCGACCTGCACGGCGACGGCGTCGACGGGCGGATTGGACGGAGCGGTCACGTTACGGTTCACGTCGCCACAGGTGGCGAGGGTGGAAGAGAGGGCTTCGTTGATCGACTTGATCAGCGGGCCGATGCCTTGCTGCAACACACCGTGGAACTGGAAAGTCTGGCGGGAAGTGATGCGGAGGGTGCCGTTGGCGAAGCGACCAGAGAGCTCGTCGTAGACGATGTACTGGGCGGCTGGGACGATGCCACCGGTCTGGCGCGTGCGCACCATGACGGAGTACTCTTTACCCGTCTTGCGCTTGTCGCGGTCATCCTGCTGGTAGATACCGTGGAACTTGATAAACTGCTCGTCGTCCCCGGTGAAGCGATCGGCTTCCGGGTTGGCGAGGGTTTCGCGAATATTGCCCGAAAGGTCGGGTTTATCCGCCTTCATGAGTTCGTTCTTAGCTAGGGGCTTGCCGGAGATAGGGTCCATGATTTAATACTTGATAAGATGAGTTAGGATTACATAAATAGGGGTCAAGTTTAAATAAATGGTAAATTGTGACATCGGCCGGGTGGCCTTCGTCGGTGCAGGACCCGGAGCCCCGGACCTGATTACCGTGAGGGGGCTGCGCCTGCTCAAGCAGGCGGATGTCGTCATCCATGACGCCCTGCCGGGGGATGCCCTTTTGGAAGAGATTCCAGCGACGACCAAGATCGTGCCGGTCGGCAAGCGCTGCGGGGTCCACTCGATGACCCAGGACGAGATCAACGCCGTGATCGTGCGGGAAGCACGTCAGGGTGGTCTCATCGTCCGGCTCAAAGGTGGCGACCCAGGTATCTTTGGTCGTCTCGGCGAAGAGATGGATCACCTCGCCGCCCATGGCATTCCTTTCGAAGTCGTTCCCGGTATCACCGCCGCGACGGCCGCTGGCGCGGACGCCGCGTTCCCGCTGACGCATCGCGGCAAGGCCGCTTCAGTCACATTCCTCACCGGCCACTGCGCCGATGGCACTGATCAGAATTGGAAAGCTCACATCGAGACCGGCGCCACGCTCTGTCTTTACATGGGCGCAAAGGCGCTGCCGTCCGTCGCCGTGAAGCTCATCGCCGCGGGCGCTCAGGCTGATTTGCCGATTCGTTTACTTTCAAAGGTCTCGCAGGATGGCGCGTCGGACGTGCTCACCACGCTGACCGATCTCGCCTCAGGAAAGATCGACGTTTCAGTGTTGCCCACACCGCTCATCGCGGTCGTCGGCGCGGTCGTCGCTCCGCCTCGTCATGCCGGCCTCATGGGCCGCATCGCGGCGTTCGCCTGAGTTCAGGCCTTCTTCCAGACCTTAGCCTTCAGAAAAAAGATGAGGGTGGCGCAAATCAGGGCCACTCCGCCGAGCCAGAGTATGAGGCGATCGCCTAGGCCTAGGTTTTTCGGGGCAATGACGCCGATCAAGACGGGCAGTAGTCCCATCGAGAGCACTGACGCGATGACGGCGATCTTGGCTGACTTGAATCCCGGGGCGTAGAGGTGTCGTCGGAAGAGTAGCGCGGGCAGGACGGGGTGGGTGCCGAGCAACGGGCTGAGCTTCCAGCGCAGGCCGTCGGGGGCGTGTTCCTTGGCGATGGTCGCGACGTCGCCGTCCCCTCCGGCATGACGGCCCGGCAGGAGGAAGAGCATCAGGATGATGGCCTCGCCCTTTGCCTGTTGCAGCGCGTGTTCGAGCAGCGGTTCGTTGAAATCATATTCCGGACCATCTCGTCGTTCCATCGAGCAGGCGATTAATTCGTCCTCGTTCAGGCCGAGTTGATTCCGAAGTGAGACGGCGAAGAAGTTGCGGCAACGCGTCACTTCAGGAATGGGGGAGCCGTGATCGCAAAGGTAGACCGTGCCGCTACCCTTGGTCCAGCCGGTCGACTTCAAGTTATCGATCAGCATGCTGATCAGCTCGGGGCCGAAGAGCGGCTCGCGGATGCTGAGCTTCATCGCGCCAGGCTGGGCGTCAGCGAAGACCTTCGGCAGGTATTCGGTGATCGCACGGCTGGGTCCGATGAAAAGAGGAATGATGACAATCTCATCGATGCCGTCGAGTTTGGCCTGTTGTACGGCGCCTTCGAATATGACGGCGGGCTGGCCGCCGAGCAGGGCAGAGTCGATCTTGGTCGAGTGCATCGTCGAGACCGGCAGAACGGGTTGGCCGATGAGCTTGCTGACTTCTTGGGCTAGTCCGCGCAGGGCTAACGTTGCCGCAGGTTCGTAGGAACCATTGTCGACGAGGAGGATACGGGTGCCGGCCATGGGGCTTAAGTGAGGGATAAACTTCATATTGGCAACGCAGGGTTGGCTGATTACAGGTTGCCTCGTTTAGGCTGTCGGGCATCCTTGGGGGATGCCCCGCCTTTTCCTCGCCGCTGTCGCTCTGTGCCTGAGCGTCCTCTCCCTTACCGCCGCTGATGGTTGGCTCACCGACCTCGACGAAGGCATCAAGGTCGCCAAGGCCGAGAAGAAGGCCATCCTGGTTGACTTCACCGGCAGCGACTGGTGCGGATGGTGCATCCGTCTGAAGAAGGAAGTCTTCGACCAGAAGGAGTTCGCCGTGGCCACCAAGGATTTCGTCCTCGTGGAACTCGACTACCCTCAGAAGAAGAAACAGCCCGCCGAAGAGAAGGCGAAGAACAAGGCGCTGGCTGAGAAGTTCGGAATCGAAGGCTTCCCGACGATCCTCCTGCTGGACTCGAACGGCGTCCCTTTCGCCCAGACGGGCTATGAGGCTGGCGGACCGGTGAAGTATCTCGCCCACCTCGCCGACCTTTCGAAAGCCAATACGGCCGAAGGAAAGGCCAAGTTCGCCCAGGGCAAGAAGGACGAAGGTCTCGTGCGTGGCTACGGCGAAGAACTTGAAAAGCTCATCACGCCTCTCCTCGAGAAGAAGGACCTCGCTGCTGCCGAGGCCGCAATCGCCAAGTTCATCAAGGACAAGGCCGTCACCGGCGCCGCCAAGGTGACGCTTTCCGTCAACGCCCGCGTGGGCAGCGTCCAGACCTGTAAGCCGGGCGACCATGCCGCCGTGCTCAAGGTGCTCGACGAAATCATCGCAGACAATCCTGCCGAGCTCACCGGCGAGCTGAAGCAGTTCCGCGCTCAGGTCGCCGCCGCCCAGGACGCCGACAAGGATAAGAAATAATCTCTCTTATGAAGAAACTCATCCTGACTCTCCTATTCCTCGCGACCGTCACGGCGCAGGCCAAAGTCACCTGGTTGACCGATCTCGACGCCGCCAAGGCCCAGGGCGTGAAGGAGAATAAGCCCGTGCTCGTCGACTTCACCGGCAGCGACTGGTGCCCACCCTGCATTCAGTTGCATAAGGTAGTGTTCCAGTCCGCCGAATTCGCCGCGGTCGCGTCCAAGTATGTGCTCGTTGAACTAGATTATCCGCGCAAGACGCCGCAGGCTCCTGAACTGAAGGCCAAGAACGCGGAACTCTCGAAACAGTTCGGTATCTCGGGCTTCCCCACGGTATTGCTCATCGACGCCAAGTCCGGCGAAGTGTTCGGTAAGACCGTCGGTTTCGGCGGACAGACCGCGAAGGAATACCTCGATAAGCTAGCCTCGTTCAAGAATACCCCGGAAGGTAAGGCCGCTCTCGAACAGGAACAAAAATCCACGGCCGACCGTTCGGCCAAGAGCCGCATACTCGGCCAGAAGATCGACGCGGCCATCAAGGGCAAGGACTTCAAGGCCGCGGAGGCCGCCCTCGACGAGATGTTCGCTGACGTCGCCGGACCTCGTAAAGCGGTGCTACCTTTCAATAAGGCCCGTGTCCTGATCATGATCGACCCGACGGCCAAGGAACAGGCGCTTAAGTATATCGACGAAGCCATCGCGCTCACGGCTGGCGATGAGACGCTCGGCAAGCCCTTCAAGGCCTTCCGCGAAAAGATCGCTTCGGGCGATGCGGGCGCTCCGGGCTCCGCACCTAAGGGTGCTGCGCCCAAGGCTTCGACTGACGCGAAAAAAGGCGCGTAAGCCTTCAGCTCAGCAGCTGGCTCATAGGCGCCGTGAGGACTTCCTCCGGCGTCTTTCCTTTTTGGCGCAGCTCGCGAATCGAGAGCCCAGCGGTACGCTTGGCGAGTCGCTTGCCGTCGGCGTCGACAATCAGCGGCGCATGCGCCCAGGCGGGTACAATCCAGCCGAGCGCGCGATATATTAAAATCTGACGAACCGTCGAAAGGAGCAGATCGGAGCCGCGGACGACTTCGGTGATGCCCATGGCGTGGTCGTCGGCGACGACGGCGAGTTCGTAGGCGGGGAAGCCGTCCTTACGCCAGACGAGGAAGTCGCCGAAATCTCGGCCAGCCACGAACGTCTGCGGGCCTTGGAGCGCATCGATAAAGGCGATGGTCTCGCCGTCGGGCACGCGGAAGCGCCAGTTGAGCGGGCCAGGCTCACGATCCTCGCTGCCGGCACCGATGGGGGCGCGCAGGGCCGGCGGGAAAATTGGCTCGGCGTCATCTTCGGCGTGCGGGGCGGTCAGACTACGTTCAACATCCTTGCGGGATTTGTCGCACGGATAGATCGTGCCGGTCGCCTGTAATTGCGACCATACGTCGCGGAACCAAGGGAGGCGTTGCGACTGCACGTAGGAGGCGTGCGGGCCACCGATGTCGGGTCCTTCCGTCCATTTCAGCCCAAGCCAGCGCAGGTCTTCGATGGCGGCGGCGGCGAACTCGGGTCGGCATCGTCCCGCATCGAGATCTTCGGTGCGGTAAATCAGCGTCCCGCCAGCGGCGCGTTGGGCGGCGAGAGCGAACGTGCGGGCGTGGCCGACGTGCAGGTAGCCGGTCGGGGTCGGGGCTAGCCGTCCGCGGGTCATCAGAGCGGATTGCCCGTGGGGATGAATTCCCACTTCACGCCAAACTCCGCAGCCACCGCGGCGGCCAACGCCTTCACGCCCCAGGTTTCGGTCGCGTAGTGTCCGCAAGGATAGAGATTCCAACCCTGCTCGTGCGCTTCGTTGAAATGTTCTTCGCGGAGCTCGCCGGTGATGAGCGTGTCGCACCCTTCGGCCTTGAGGTGATCAAGGGCGCTGCGGCCGCTACCGCTGAGAATCGCGATCCTCTTCGGATTCGCTGACCCGAACTCGATCCCCTTGAAGGTCTGCGGATACGACGCCTTGAGGCGCTTGCGCAAGGTCGCACGCGAGATGCCCTTACAGATGCAGGCGATGGGTAGGCCTTCGTAGTCTACGAACCAATCGACGACTTTGAGGCCAAGATCCTGGGCGATGAGCGCGTTGTTGCCGATGGCGGGATGCGCGTCGAGCGGCAGGTGGCTGGAGTAAAGCGAAAGGCCAGCCTTCTTCAGGGCCGCCTTGCGCAAGGCACGGACTTCTCGTTCAGGCGAGACCGGCCGCCAATACATCCCATGGTGGACGATGAGGAAATCGACGCCGCGGCGCGCGGCCTCGGCGAAGACCTTGGCCCCGGCGTCGACGGCCGCGCCGACCTTGCGCACCGGACGCGTGCCCTTGTGTTGGAGGCCGTTGCGGGAGCCCTCGAAGTCGGCGATATTCTTGCCGTTGGTGAGCAGGTCGCAGAAGCGGGCGACTTGGGCGGCGGTGACTTTGGTCTTCACAGTTTTTTGAAGGTGGTTGGTTGTTCAGCAGCTTCGGCGAGCGTGGCGGGTTCGAAGGTCGAAGGCGCGAAACTTCCGCCGAGCGCGGCTTCGGTGATGCGGAGTAGGTCGGCGTCGCGCGTGGTTTCGTCGAGCAGGCTGCACGCGGCGAGCATCCACTGCTCGTCGACCTTCGAGAATTCCTCAACCTGCAGCGTGCGCGTCTTTTTTCCGTTCGCATCGAAACTGGTCGCCTGGATGAGCACGCCGTAGACATGGTCGATTGCGTAGTTCACCTTTGCGGGTTCGTGGCCGATTTGATTGAGCGCGTCGAAGGTGTGCACCGGACGTCGACGTTTCTCAGTGGTCAGGTAGGCCGTGGCGGGCCAATGCGTGAAGGGCAGCTGCAGATCGAACGGCGTCAGGATGAGTCCCTCCGCGAGGGGGATGAGCGGAGTCTTGTTGTCGAGTTCCTGAGCGGGGGCGCCGCGGCGGGAGACCCACACGCGGCTGCCTTGCGCGGATTTCACGGTGAGGAAGGCCAAGGCTGGCTTGCCTTGGGCATCGTTGATCTCGCCTCGAAGCAGCTGGGCTTCGCCCTGCGTCGCTGCCCAGAGCGTGCCTTTGACCGCAGGTAGCGAATCGCCTTTGCGTGGCTTATGGACGATCTCGAAGCGCAGGCAGAGAGCGCTCTTTAGACGGGCGGTGCGGAAGCCTGCGAGAAAGGCCAGGCCTTGCTCGGCCGTCAGCTGATCGAGCGCCGGGGCGGAAGGGACCCGTGATTGCGCGAAGCAACCGAGTGCGATGAGACACGCTACCCAGCGGACAGACAGGCTGAGCAGTCGGGTTCTCACTCAGGCTTACTTGGCCGGAGCCGGAGCGGCGGGCTTCGCCGGAGTCGTCGCGGCCGGAGCCGGGGTGGACTGGGGCTTGGCGGCGGCAGGAGCAGGGACGGAAGGGGCGGCGGGCGCAGTGGCAGCAGGAGCAGCCGGAGCAGCCGGAGCGGCGACGGGGGCAGCCGGGGTAACGACGGGGGCGGTGGCCTTGGCGTCGAGGGCCTTTGAGACCGGCTTTTCGCGAGCGACGAAGCCGAGGTAGAGGCCGAAGCTGAGAACGAAGAGGATGACCGTGAGGGTCGTGGTCATCTTCGAGAGGACGTTGGCGGATTCGCCACCGAAGACGGTCTCAGCGGCGCCGCCGCCGAGGGCCGAGCCCATGCCAGCGTTGGCGCTGGGGCGTTGCATCAGGATCACGAGGACCACGAGGATGCAAACGAGGAAGAGGGCTACCACGGAGGCGTAGAGAAGGAAGTCCGACATGCCCCCATCCAAGGGGTCAGTTTCCCATAAAACAACGCCAAAATCAGGCCTGAAGGTAGCTGCCCCCGGAGACCCGGTAGGTCAGCCACTCGCCGGAGGGCGGGGGAACGGTGCCAGTCGCGATAACCTGATGCTTTTCACCGACTTCGTTCCAGAAGGCTCGGCGGCGGGTATCGTCGAGTTCGCCGAGGACATCGTCGGCCAGGATGACCGGCGGCGTGGGGGCGAGCAGGGTGTCGCGCTGGAGACGGGCGAGGCAGAGGGCGAGAACGAGCAGGCGTTGCTGGCCTTCGGAGGCGTAGTCGGACGCATCCTTGCCGGCGAAGAGCATGCCGAAATCGTCGCGTTGCGGGCCGCGGAGGGTTGTGCCCGTGGCGAGGTCGGCGACGCGCGTCTTCGCCCAGATCTCGACGAGTTGGTCGGCGGCGACGTCGGGTTGGTAGACCAAGTCGGCACCTTGATCAGGAAAGCCGGCGCGGGCGCAGGCATCGCGTAAAGTCGCGGCGAGATCAGGCAAAATACGGGCGCGGGTCGCGGCGATGAGCTGGGCCGGCGCGAGCATCGCTTTCTCGAAGGCGCGGAGTTCTTCATCCGAGCGGACGGCAGCTTTCAGGAGCGCGTTGCGTCCGTCGAGGGCGCGGCCGTAGTCGCGGACCGCGGTGAGGTAAGCGGCATCCGTGCCGCCGATGGCAGCATCGAGCCAGCGACGACGGTTAGAGGGCGAACCGCGCACGAGACGAAGGTCGTCGGAGCAGAAGACGATGGTCGGGAACTGCCCGAGGTGCTGAGCGACCGAGGCGACAGGGGTACCGTTGAGCAGGGCTTTACGGGAGCCTTTGGCCAGGCGGATTTCGATCTCGGCGTTCTCTTCGGTCGAGAGGCGGACATCGAGGCGCAGCCGGGCTTCGGCGCAGCCGGAGCGGACAAGCGGAGCAATGTCCGTCGTGCGGAAGGAGCGGAACGAAGACACTAACGCAGCGGCTTCGAGAAGGTTCGTCTTTCCTTGGCCGTTATCGCCGAGCAGAAAGACGCGAGGGGCGTCTGTGGAGACGTCCGCGAAGCTCAGGTTACGGAAGTCGGCGGCTCGGATGCGCGTCAGGCGCATGGCTTACTCCGGAAGGAGGATCACTGTGCCGATTTTCGGCAGGCTGTTGACCGACGTCATTTTGTCCCGGTTCGCGTTATAGATTGCTGAGATCCGCGTCGGACTGGCATCGCCGTAAATCTTGCGGGCTATGCCCGAGAGGGTGTCGCCCTTGGCGACCGTATATTGCCGGAAGCGCTGAGGCTTGCCGTCTTCGGTCGTGGCCGGCTTGTCGGCCGGTTTGTCTCCCGTCGTCTTGGGCGGTAGGATGAGACCTTTCTGGGTACGATTGTAATCGGCCAGTTCGCGTTTCAGTTTCTCGTTCTCGAGCTGGAGGTTACGGAGTTTGGCGTTGAGGTCAGAGCCGCCGAGGGCGTCGGGTTCCATCGGTCTTCCGGGCAGCTGCTGCATGAACTGCTTCTCGGCTGTCTTGATCAACTGGCGGACGAGGTTCGATTGCTCGGACGTCGGTTTCATCCGGATATACTGGTTGAAATGGTAGATGGCCGGGAGCGGATCCTGCAGTTCGAGGTACATGCGGCCAGCTTCGAGGTTGGATTCAGCGGCGCCCTTACGTTTGTCGATCACCTTCAGGTAGCACTCGAGAGCCTTGCGGACTTCGCCGCTCTTATAGAAGTTCTGACCTTGGCGGAAATCTTCGTCTTCAACGTCGAGCGTGCGGGAGTCGGCGCGCGAGCCGTCGTCGCAACCTGCGAGGAGTAGGACCATGAAGACGAAGACAGCGCGAACCATGGCCGGACAATCTCTGTCCGACTCGGTTCCTTCAACCCAAAATCATTCGCCGATCGCTTGGCGGAGGGCCGAGTCGAGGTTGGGCTTCGCGAAGCGGAAACCACCGTCGAGCGCCACCGCCGGGCGGGCCGCGAGGTCGCTGAGGATGGTCTCGCGCCCCATCTGTCCGAAGAGCAAGGAGAGGGCCCAGGCGGGCATCGGCAAGAAGCTGGGGCGGCGGAGGACGGCGCCTAGCGTTTGGGCAAATTCGGCTTGGGTGACGGTCTGGGGTGCCACGGCGTTAAGCGGGCCGCGGATGGCTTGGTTATCCAGGCACCAGACGATGAGTTCGATGAGGTCGGGGAGGCCGATCCAGCTCAACCGTTGCCGCCCGCCGCCGATGGGACCACCGACGCCGAGGCGAAAGGCGGGGAGCATCTTCTTCAAGCCGCCGCCAGTGGAGGAAAGAACGAGCGAAGTCCGCAGCAAGACCGTACGGATACCTCCCTTGCTGGCCGCTAGGGTCGCGTTTTCCCACGCTTCGGTCACGGCCGGCAGGAAGCCTGCGGCGGAGACCGCCGACGATTCGTCGAGGGTCTCGGACCGATGCAGTCCGTAGCGGTTGATACCGGACATAGAGATGAATACTTCTGGTTTTTGCCTCACGCTGGTGAGGGTCTCGGCGAGCAGGCGGGTGCCATCGCGACGGCTGGCCATGATGCGTTCCTTGGCGGCATCGGACCAGAGTTGGGCGATAGATTCGCCGGCGAGGTGGATCACGGCATAGGCGCCTTCGAGGGCGGCGTGATCGATGTGGCCGGTGAGGTGATTAAAGCCACCGGACCCGTCATGGCGGGAGCGGAAGGGGATGACTTCGTAGCCAAGCTCGGTCAGTCGTCGGGACAATGCGGAACCGATGAGTCCCGTGGCCCCTGTCAGGATGATACGACGTCGAGCGGTCATCCTAGAGAGAGTGAAAGGAATGCTTCCGACTTCAAGCCGATGGCTTGTTCACGACGAGAATCCAAGGCTTACCCGGGGTGGGGTAATAGCCGATTTTCTCGACGTGGAGGCCGGCGGACGCCTGCTGTTCGGCGAACTTGAGTACGATGTCAGATTCTTCGGGTCCGCCAGGGTGTCCGGTGTAGGCGACGCAGATGAGGCGACCGCCGGGTCGGAGGTTATCATAGGCATCACGGAGCGCTCGGTCGGTCGAAGCCGGTTGCGTGATGATGGAGGCGTCGCCGCCGGGTAGGTAGCCCAGATTGAAGATCGCAACACCTAACTTGCCGCGCTGCGCCGGCGTCAGGACGTCGACCAGTTTCGCGTGGCTGCGGAGGTGCAAGGAGACGCGGTCGAGGAGGCCCGCGACCTCGAGGAGGTTGCGGCTGGAGGCGATGGCTTCCGGCTGAATGTCGAAGGCGTGCACATGCCCCGAGGGGCCGACGGCTTGGGCCAGGCAAGCGGTATCGCGGCCTTTGCCAGCGGTGCCGTCGACGGCGATGTCGCCGGGACGGAGGATCTCGGAGGCGAGTTTTTGGGCGCGCTCGGTGACGCGGATCGGATTTATGGGAGCCAAGGGAATTTTCGGAAATTAGGAGGGCGCTTCTCGTTCCAAGCGGCGCGACCTTCGTCGCCCTCTTCCGAAAGATAATAGAGCAGGGTGGCGTTACCGGAGAGTTCTTGGATGCCGGCCTGGCCGTCGAGTTCGGCGTTGAAGGCCGACTTGAGGCAGCGGATGGCGAGCGGACTCTTGGTGAGGATTTCCTGCGCCCACTTCACGCCTTCGGCGTCAAGCTGCGAGTAGGGGACGACCGTATTCACCAGACCCATTTCGAGGGCCTGCTTGGCGTCGTATTGGCGGCAGAGATACCAGATTTCGCGGGCCTTTTTCTGGCCGACGACGCGGGCGAGGTAGGAGGCGCCGAAGCCGCCATCGAAACTGCCGACTGTCGGGCCGGTCTGGCCGAAGACGGCGTTATCGGCGGCGATGGTGAGGTCGCAGATGACATGGAGCACGTGACCGCCACCGATGGCGAAGCCGGCCACGAGGGCGATGACGACCTTGGGCATCGAGCGGATGAGGCGTTGGAGGTCGAGGACGTTGAGGCGAGGGACGCCATCCTTACCCACGTAGCCGCCTTTTTTGTCGCCGCGGATCTTTTGGTCGCCGCCGGCGCAGAAGGCGAACTTACCGTCGTCCTGCGGGTTGGCGCCGCGAAGGAGCACCACGCCGATGGAGGCGTCGTCACGCGCATCGGAGAAGGCCTTCAGCATCTCGGCAATCGTCTCCGGGGTGAAGGCGTTACGGCGAGAGGGGCGGTTGATGGTCACGCGGGCGATACCATCGGCTTTCTCGTACACGATGTCGGTGAACGCTCCTTGCTTTTGCCAACTGATCTCGGACTGCATGGGCTTAACTTGGTGGACGGGGGCGTTTTTTCCAACGAATAAGCGACGAGACGCTTGAAAATCGGCGGAGGGTCCCACACTTTAGCGGACTATGGCCCGACTGACCCCCGAACAGATTTCCAAGGTTTCCGCCTGGGTAGCCGAAGGCGCCACACTTTCTCAGATCCAAGAGCGCCTTTCGACGCAGCTCGAGGTCCCGATGACCTACATGGACGTCCGCTTCCTCGTCGATGACCTTAACCTTGCTCTCGTCGAGAAGGAAGAGCCCAAGCCGGTGGAAGAGCCCGTCGCCGACGCCGCCCCCGCTGAGGCTGGCGTTCCGGCTGAAACCGCCCAGGGCGCCGGCGTCGTGACGGTCGAAGTCGACACCATCGCCCAGCCACATGCCATGGTCAGTGGTCACGTCACTTTCTCCGACGGCGAAAAAGCCGATTGGTATATCGATCATCAGGGCCGCCCCGGTATGGCCGCACGGACGCCGGGATATCGTCCGACGCCGCAGGACATCACCGACTTCCAGACGAAGTTGGATGCTGCGCTCCGTCAGGCCGGTTACTGAGCGCTTAGCGCGTCTTGAGGATTGCTTCCGCCAAGACAAAGTCCGCTGGACGGGTCAGCTTCAGGTTCACCGAAGGGTTCTCGACCAAAGAGACGTCTTGCCCGACGAATTCCACGGCGGAGCTATCGTCGGTCACTTTGCGCTGCAGCTCAGCGACCTTGCGATAGGCCTTGAGTACGATGGCGGTGCGGAAGACCTGAGGCGTCTCGGCCGTCCAGACGAGTCCGCGATCAGGGGACGTCTCGACGGAAGCCGAACCGACCTTGGCGATCTTCACCGTGTCGGCCGCACGTCCGGCCAGGATGGCGGCGCCAGTTTCCTTGGCCCTGTCGCGGACCTTGCGGATGGCTTCGGGCGAGACGAGCGGACGGGCCCCATCATGGATGTGCACCAAGCCGGTATGGCCTTCGCAGGTATTGAGCGCGGCGAGGACGGAATCTTGGCGGGATTCGCCGCCGGGCACGAAATCGATTGGGGTGGCCGTGGGCAGATGACCGGCGAGCTGGGCCTTCAATTTGGTGAGCTGAGCTTCGTCGCGATAGGTCATGACGACACGGCTAATGAGGCCCGTGCTCAGGAAGGCCTGTAGCGAGTGGATGAAGACCGGTTTGCCGGCGAGGAGCGCGGTGATCTTATCGTCGACGACCGCTTGCATGCGCCGCGCGGAACCCGCGGCGAGAAGAACGAGAATATCGTCGGCCGCGCTCATGCGATCTCGCCGATGTCACGACGGATACGGAGCGTTTCAGCGGCGGGGTCCTTGGCCTTGAGAATCGGACGGCCGACGACGATGAAGCTGGCGCCCGCGGCGGCAGCCTGGGCTGGCGTCATGACGCGATTCTGGTCATCGCCCGCGGCGTCGGGATAACGGATGCCCGGAGTCACGAGGGTGGGACCAGCACCGAGGTCTTGGCGGAGGATCGGGAGTTCGAGAGGGGAGCAGACCAGTCCGCCAATGCCGGCGCCGATGGCCATGCGGCCGAGCAGGCGGACCTGTTCTTCGGGTGTACGGGCGACACCCGTGGCCGAAAGCTGGGCGTGATCCATTGACGTCAGCACCGTGACGCCGAGTACCGTGCAGTCAGGCAGGGTGGACTTCGCGGCTTCGGCGGCGCGGGCGATCATCTCGGGTCCACCGCAGGCGTGGATGGTAAGCAGCGAGCAGGGGCGACCCTTGAGGCTCTTGATTGCCGAGGAGACCGTGTTGGGGATGTCGTGGAACTTCAGGTCGAGGAAGACCTTGAAGCCCAGCGCATGGAATTCGTCGACGATGCCCGGTCCGTGGCGGGTGAAGAGCTGCAGGCCGAGCTTCACCCAAGCGAGGTTGCCGGCGAGCGGGCGAGCGAGTGCCAAGGCTTCCTCCTTGGTCTCTACATCGAGGGCGAGGATGAGTCGGCAAGGCGAAGCCATGCCGTCTTTATGCAAACGGCTGGGGTTTCCTGCCAGCGTAAATCGTCCCTCGGCCTTGCTTACTTCTTCGCAGCCTTCTTCGGCGCCGGCGTGCTGGGTAAGGACGAGATATCGAAATTAAAGGGCTTGGACGGCTGCTGGCCGAGGAGATGGAGGCTGAACCATTCGGCCATGCGGACGTTGTCGTCAGCCATCTCGACCCAGCCGCCGTGGGCGCCACCAAGGCGAATCAGGATTTCGGCCTTGGCGCCGACTTCCTTGGCGCGGGCGAGGTAGCGACGGGCCTGGGAGTCAGGGACGAGTGGGTCGGCGTCGCCCTGGACAATATAAGTGGGCGGGGTTTTATCGCTGATCCAGAAGAGCGGCGAGAGTTCGCGACCGGCACGTTCGCGTCCTTCGGCAGTGGTCACGATCGGTCCGAAGGCCGGCGCGCGGGTGGTCAGGGGGCCGACGCCTTCCTTGCTGTCGCCTTCCTTGGCCCAGCTGAGGAAGTCGACCGGCGGGTAATAGCAGGCGACCGCGTTGACCTCGGAACTCACCTGCTCGACCGGATCCTTTGACTTCGGATTGGCCGCCAAGACGCGGGTGCCGAGCATCAGGCTGAGGTGGCCGCCGGCGCTGCCGCCGGTGACGCCGATTTTATTCGGGTCGATGCCGAACTTGGCGGCGTTGGCGCGGATAAAGCGCACGGAGCGCTGAAGGTCACCGACGATTTCGTCGATGTGGAAACGTGGCTGCGTGCCGTGGACGACAACGAAGGTCGTGAAGCCGTACTTTGGCCAGCCGCCGTCGCTGATGCCGTTATGATTGGAGTTCCAGCCGCCGCTGATGACTTTGATGACCGCGGCGCCGTTCGGTTTAGCGGGTGTGAAGACGTCCAACGTCAGCGCCACGCCGTCGTGCTTCGCGTAGATGACGTCGGAGATGCGGGTGACATCCTGAGCAAAGCCGAGGGTGCAGGTGAGGGCAAGGAGTAGGCAGGCGCGGAAGGTCATGGGGTTAACCATAGGACACCGCAAAGCCAGCGAAGTTGCAAGCCGCTCAGGCCTTGAGCCGGAACTTGATGACTACCTTCAGGATTTCGGCGGGTGCATCGACCTGCACGCCTGGCTGGTGGCCGTCCTGCGGGTGGAAGATCGCGAAGTTGCCGCGTCCGAGAGTGAGCAAGGCAGTGGGCGAAGAAGGGGCAGCGTATTTCTCAACATCCTTTTCGGTGATATAAGGCTTCGTCACGACAAGGGTCTTTTGGTCCGCGTGGCCGCAATTTTCTAGGCCTTGATAGACCACCTGAATGTCTCCGTAGATCTGATGGGCTTCCCAGAGCTTATCCACAGAGGGGGCGGTTTGGTAGCGCTGCACGATGGCCACGAGGTCCTGGCCTTGGAGTTCATATTTACCGTCCTCCGTCTTCACGTCGAACGAGCGCAGGTAGGCGAACGCCTTGGGGAAGAGCGGGTGGAGTGACTCGTAATTAGCGGAGGCGGAAAGTTGGTCGAGGATCATGCTAAAAAGGGGTAGGGGTGGCTACTCAGGCTTCGTCGGGGAGGCCTTCGACGTCATCGAGCGGCAGTTCGACCGGTTGGTCGGAGCCGAGGATGGAGAGCAGCAGCGCGATGCGTTTCTGCGGAGACTCCAGGCGGATGACCTCTCCTTCGGAGCCAGTGAAGATGCCCCGAATGACGCGGGCTTTGGCGCCGACCTTTAACTCTTCATCGAGCATCGAGAGGGTCGCATCGGGGCCGAGTGCATTAAGCTCGTCGATCACCGCTTGCTCGACGTCGACCGGCCGGCCTTCGCGGCTCACGAGATGGAGGACGCCGCGGGTGCTACGAATCGTGGACTGGAATTCCATCGGATCGAAGCGTGCGAAGATGTACCCCGGGAAGAGCGGTTCGACGACGACCTTGTTCTTGTCGTGGCCACGTCGGGTACGACGCAGACGCGGGAAGACCAGCTCGCCGATGCCGACGGCCCGTAGGTTCTGCACTGCCACGGCCTCTTGGCGAGGTTTGGCCTTGATGCAGAACCAGGTCGGACCGGCGGCTTCGGTCATGCGGTCTTGAGGGCGCTCTTCGACCGGTCAGGCAGCCAACCGAGGGCGATCAGCGCGAGCTGCGAAGGGCAGAATACATAATAGAGCCAGAACGCACCTGTCTCCGTGAAGCCGTAGCTATGGAGGCCGACGCCGAGTAGATTCGTGCCGAACCATGACCAGGCCGTGACGATGTTACCGAAGATGAGGAGCTGCATCAGCCCTTCGCGACGGACGAGTCCACCCCAGCGGGCGTGGAGGCAGAGCGCGCACCAGAGCACAATAAGGATGGCGCCGTTTTCTTTCGGATCCCAGCCCCAGAAGCGACCCCAGCTCTGGTCGGCCCAGATGCCCCCGAGCATCGTGCCGATGAAGCTGGCGATAACGGCGAAGGCGAGGATGCCGTAGGCGGCGCGGGCGACGCTGTCGCCCCAGTTGTAATCCTTCTTGAAGGCGCGGAGCACAAGGTGGAGGGCGCCGAGCAAGCCGGCGACGAAGGTCGCCGAGTAGCCCAGCGTCACGATGGTCACGTGCGTCGCCAGCCAGAAGTTCGTATCAAGCACCGCACGGACGCTTTCGAGGTTATCTTCGCCGGAGAGGCCGAGGTTATGGGCGACAATCAGCGAGACGAAGCCAGTGATACCTGTCGCGACGGCGCCGATGCCGTTCTTCCAGACTCGCTCGAGCATGATGCCCATGCCGACGGCACCCCAGGCGACGAAGATTCCCGTTGAATAGAGGTTCGTCACGGGCGGACGTCCGTGCAGCCACATGCGGTAACCGAGGGCGGCGGTGTGCAGGATGAAGGATACTATCAGCAGGCGGTAACCCCAGACGCGGAGGCCTTCGGAGCCGGTCGTCCAGGAGACAAGGACCATGAGCACCACCACCACATAGGCGATAAGGAGCCAGTAAAACGGTTGGAGCCTACCGAAGCTCGCTTCAGATTCCGCACGGGCGGTCCAAGGACCTTTCAACGAAGCGGCGATGGCTGAGCTCAGGCGTGAGCAATCGTCATCCTTGCCTTCACGCCACGCCATTGAGAAGTCGGCGTAACGGGTGATGATGCCGTCTTCGGCTAGACCGGCCCGGTGGGCCTTCTGGTCCTTGATGATGCCGAGGAGGGAGGCGCCGAGATTATCCCAGCGGGCGAGCGAAGTTTCGTCCTTGGGGGGCATCAGGCCGATGACGCCTTCGCGTTCAAAATCTTGATAGCGTTCCACGAACGTCTTGACCGTTTTCTGCAGTTCGGGGTCAAAGGCCTTGCCGCTGGCGCTCGCGTTCATTTCGGCGAGCGCACGGTTAAGTGCGGAGATCCATGCGCCGTATTCGCGGCGCGGGGTGACGTCGAGGGGTAGGTCTCCGGGGATGAAGGTCATGCTGAGCGTCGCATACTGGCGGGCGGCGCTTTCGAGCGTGAGGAGGGCACGTCTTCGACGTCGCGGTCGGCCTGGGGGCGTTTGCGCGCCTGCTCGGCCGCCTTGCTGAGTTCGGCGCTGTTTTTTCAGGATACCATCCCAGCTGACGTAGAGGCTCTTCTCGGGGTCGCCGCCGACGCGTTTGAGCACATTGGGATGTTCGACGCGGAAGGTCGGCAGGGTGGCGGGCGATCGGCGCGCGGAAGCACACTTCGATGAGCCAGTCGACCGAGCTGATGGCACCGCCAGTGAGTCGAACGGGACGCTTCTCGAGCAGTGCTTGGAGTTCGGTCGAGAGGGTTGGGAGTTCCTTGGCGATTTCTGCACGCTGTTCTGCGGTCCAGGTCGACGGAGGCTGGCCGAAGGCGACGCGTTCGAGCTTCGAGAGGCTGATCGAGGTGCGCGAGCGCATCTGGAGCAACGACCCGGTGGCGAGGGTCTCGATCGGTACGACGCGTCCCCCGCTTTGGACGGGAATCGTTCCAAACTCACGGCTGTTCCAGCCGGCGTCGGCCGCATCGGCCGTGGTGGTCAGGAAACCTAGGGTCAGCACAGCGGCGGCCTTGGCGGCACGACCGCGGAGGAAACGCAGCAGGGAAACGCCGAAGTGCCAGATGAGGCCGAGGGACATTAGCGCGACGGAGATGTAGGGGATGAGCCAGCCAGGATTGCGCACGACCTGAAGTACGCTGAGGCTCTTGCCGTCCTTCGTACTCCCGAAACTCGACTGGAAGAAGGTCAGGCCGGCATGGCGGAGCGGTTGGTTCATCGAGATGTTGAAGGGGAAGGAGCTCGCACCTTCCTTGAGCGTGATGTCGCTGGCGAAGCGCTTGGGAGTCTCGGTTCCCGGATACTTCTCGTGGGTGAACTATCCAGCTGCACCGTGAAAGGGACGTAGTAGTAGCGGGTCCGGCGGAGCGAGAGCTCGTGGGTCTTGCCGGCGTCCTCAAAGGTCTGGGCATCGAAGATTCCGTCAGGTTGAGGTTGAGGGCCCAGATGCCGAGCGACTTTTCCTTCGTCTTGAGTTCGACGATCGCGGTAGGCGCGTTGGGCTTGTTGTCGTCATAGCTTTCCGGGAGAGGCTTGTAGGCCAGCTCAGTACGGGCGCCGATTCCTTGGGTCGCCTTGAGGTCGATGCCGTCGCTCATCTGCGATTTTGCCCGGATCATCGCGTTCGGGTGGTAGGTCTGGACGACGAGCGTGTAAGGAGTGCCGGGAGCTCGACGTCGGCCGGAGTCTTCTTGGCGGCGATGTCGCGGAGGATCGAATCCGGGATGGCGACGACGGTCTCGGCGGTGGCGGATTTTTGGACGAGCGCGATTTCGAATTCGCGGAAGGCCTCGGAGTAGTTTCGCTGCTCGCCTTCGGGGATGATCATCGCGGACTCCTCTTGGTAGATTGCCGTGACGAAGCCACCGCCCAGGAGGAGCAGCAGGCCTGCGTGAATCATCAGGTTACCGACCTTGGCAGCGGTCGCCTTGAAGTGACGGACGTGGGCGAAGGCTAGGTTGATGATGAGCAGGGCCCCGAGCGTGAAGCCGGCCGGCAGCGGGATGCGTAAGGGCGCCGTCGGGTCCATCGGATAGAAGCAGAGCCAGGAACTGAAGTAGACCTTCTGCACATGCCAGATACCCCAGTGGACTTGTTCGAGTGTCCCCAACAAGATGAGGATCATTGATAAGATGAGCAGGAGCACCGTCAGTTTGAGCGACGCTAGGGTGTCGACGAGGCGCCGGCCGCTGTCGGCCTTCTTTTGATGTTCTTCGCTGTTCACGGGAGTTGGGAGGCGGCGAGGAAGGCGATGAAGGCGGTGGCGTTAGCTTCGACGGCGGCGGTCTCGCCGTTCATCTTGAAGAACCAGGTGGCGCCATCCTTGGAAGTCATCACGGCGTCGACAGATTTCTTGCCGTCGGTGGAGGTCATCACGAAGCGCTGGCTATCGAGGCCGCCGACTTTCACCGTCTTGGCAGAGCCGGAGATTTCATCGGGGCTGGCTGAAGGAAGGCCGATCTGGCCGCGCCAGCGATTCACGTTGGCGGTAAGCCCGCCGACGCTGCCCGGGAAGACCGTCACGGCGATCTCGGCCTTGCTGTCATTCGGGCCTAAGACGATCCAGGTGGCCTTGCGCATCGAGTTTTCTGGACCGACGGACCAGCCGGCGGGTAGCTTCGCCCACTTGGGCACATCGAAGCCGGCAGCTTCGGCCTTCATCGAGGCGGGGGCGACCATCGGGGCGGCCACGGCCGGAGAGGGGGCCGGCTGGGCGGCGACCGGCGCGGCGGGCGCAGTCGCGGGCGCGGCGGTGGCCGGAGCGGAGTCGGACTTCACTTCATAGCGGGCGACCTGCGGGGCAGGTTTGCAGCCGAAGACGAGCAGCGAAGCGGACAGCAGGAGGAGGGGGACGCATGGTGGTAAGGAATTATTTGGTGGTGGCTTCCCGGAGTTTTCTTCTTCGCGGGATTATTGCTCTCGTGCTGGCCAGTCTTGAGGCGCACTTCGTATTTCTCGTCGCGGGGCAGGATGATTCCGCGCTTCACGAGTTCGTCAGGGTCCAGGTCGGCGAGGGGGCCGCAACGGGCGAGCCAGGCGTCGCATTCGGCGCGCAGCTCAGCGAGCTTGGCGGCGTTGGCTGGGTCGCCGGCGATATTCTTCACTTCCCAAGGGTCGCTCTGGGTGTCGTAGAGTTCTTCCTGGGCGCGGTTGGGATTAAAGTAGAGGGCTTGGACTGGGGTCAGCTTACCCTCAGCCTGAACGCGGCGGAGCTCGTGCATCGTCTGGCCGATTTCTTGGTAGGCGACCTCGCCAGCTTCGTCGACGCCGGGGGCGAGGTTACGGACGTAGCGAAAGCGGGCGTCGCGGACGGAACGGACCTTGTCAAAGCTCTCATCCATGAAGTCACGGAAGGAGTAGGCGTATTTCGGCGGGTTGGCGGCCGTGGGCAGGAAGCAATGGCCGTCGAACTCCGCGGGCACGGGCACGCCAGCTAGGGTCAGGGCCGTCGGGGCGAAGTCGATCCAGCTGGCGAAGTCTTCGCGGATGGTGCCCGGAGCAATCTGGCCGGGCCAGCGGACGATGAGAGGTACGCGGGTGCCAGTATCCTTCGGGGAGCGCTTGAAGCGCGGCATACCGCGACCGTGGTCACCGGTGAAGATGACAATGGTATTTTTCTCGAGGTCGTGGGCCTTGAGCCAATCGAGCGCGCGGCCCAGGGAGTAGTCGACGGCGGTGACGAGCTCATGGTAGTGGGCGACTTCGCGACGGACGGCCGGGGTGTCAGGATAAAAGGGCGGGAGTTCGACCTTGGCCGGATCGCGACGATCGGAAGGCTTGAGCGCAGCCGTATTCTTGGCGTGTTCCTCGTCCGACGCGCGCACCTGGCTCTCATGACTTACGGAGTCGTTGAAATAGGCGAAGAACGGTTCCTTTGGCTTGGCGGTCAGCGGGCCGGCTGGGCGGTTGGCCGGGTTGACCCAGTTCTTGCGGTCGTTCGCGAGGTTCTTTTCCGGCACGCCTTGGAAGTCGGTCTTGCCAGGCCACATCACATGATAGCCCGCGGACTGGAGTTTTTCGGTGAAAGGGTGAGGCGGGTTCACGACTTTGGAGCGCATGTTCTGCGCGCCATACTTGAGCGGATACTGGCCGGTGATCATGCCACTGCGTGAAGGGGCGCAGACGCCGGTGTGGGTGAAGGCGCGGGTGAACAGGGCGCCCTCCTTGGCGAGGCGGTCCATGTTCGGGGTGATGGCGTCCTTGCAACCGTAAGCGCCAGTGTCGGGCCCCATATCTTCGCCGATCACAAAGACGATGTTCGGGCGGGAGTCCGCGGCGGTGGCGAGGGCTGCCATCAAGACGGTGATCAGGGCGAGTAGGCGGCGGGGCATGGGGGGTGGGACAAGGTCCTTGGCCAATGGTTGCGGGGTAATCGGCCAAAGCAAAAAGAAAGGACGCTTTTAGCGTCCTTTTCGAGGGGGGTAGGGTGTTCGGCCTACGGTCCGATCCTTAGTCCGTGAAGCGGAAAAGGGCCACGTCGCCGTCCTTGAAGAGGTACGACTTGCCTTCGAGGCGGTAGCGGCCGGCGTCACGGGCGGCGGCGACTGAGCCATTCTTTACCAGGTCCTCGTAGGAGACGATTTCGGCCTTCACGAAGCCCTTCTCGAAGTCGGTATGGATGACCGCGGCACACTGGGGGGCGGTCATGCCGCTGCGGAAGGTCCACGCGCGGACTTCTTTTTCGCCGGCGGTGAAGTAAGTGGCCAGGCCGAGGAGGTGATAGGCTCCGCGGATGAGCGAGGAGACGCCGGAGTCGGTGACGCCGAGGGACTGTAGGAACTCCGTGGCTTCGGCGGGCGAGAGGTCGCAGAGCTCGGCTTCGACCTGGGCGCAGATCACGACATGCTCGCAGCCATGGCGTTTGCCGATGAGCGCGGCGACATTGGCGACGTGTGGATTCTTGGAAGGGTCGGCGAGATCAGCCTCGGCGACATTGCACGCGAAGAGGACCTTCTTCGAAGAGAGCAGGTTGTAGGTCTTCAGGCGGGAGCGTTCGTCGTCGGAGACGTCAAGGGCGGAGGCCGGCTGGTTCTCGTTGAGGTGCTTCACCAGACGGGCGAGCAGTTCGACGTTGGCGATAGCGTCCTTGTCCTGGCTCCGGACCTTCTTCTGGTTACGGTCGAGCTGTTGTTCGGCGGACTGGATATCGGCGAGGATGAGCTCGGTTTCGATGACCTCGATGTCCCGGATGGGGTCGACCTTGCCCATGCTGTGGACGATGTCGTCGTTATCGAAGCAGCGCACCACGTGGATAATCGCGTCGCACTCGCGGATGTTGGACAGGAAGTCGTTACCTTTGCCTTCGCCCTTGGAGGCGCCGGCGACGAGGCCCGCGATATCGACGATGTCGATGGTGGCCGGGATGACGACCTTGGTGCCGGCGATGACCTGTAGTTTCAGCATGCGGTCATCAGGGACTAGGACGACGCCGACGTTGGGCTCGATCGTGCAGAAAGGGTAGTTGGCCGCCTCGGCCTTGCGCGAGCGCGTAAGGGCGTTGAAGAGGGTCGACTTGCCCACATTGGGAAGTCCGACGATGCCTGCCTGAGTCTTTGCCATGGAAGGTGCACCGTGGGCATCCGTCCCGCCGAGGTCAAGAGTCGGAACTCAGGGCGGTAGCTCCTGCGAACGCTCGCTGAGGTCCGTCGACGGCAGGACGACTTCGTCCCGGGGCTGAGGCTGTCCGCGGACGATGCGGGCGACGGCGATGCGACCGCGCACTCCGGTGATCTCGAGGACCGCCGTGGGGTTGAGGCGCGGGTCGCGGGAGATGACGATCATTTTGTCCTCCACCAGGGTCCCGGGCAGGAGGTGCACCGGTACCGAGAGGCTGGTCAGCGGGTAGCCTTGGACGAAGCCTATTCGAATATTACGCGGAGCACCCGCCGGGAGGGCGAACGGGTTCGGCTCTTCGGCTGGCTTCGGCTTGGTCCCGGCACAGCCTGTCAGCAGCGCGAGCAGCAGACAGACTGGGCGGAAGCGGTTCACGTGCGGCTGGAAGTGCCGAGCCCTTCGGGCGGCTTACCGATGAAGGCAGCCAGAGCGGAGTTGGGCGGGAGTCCGCCGGGGAGGCCGCCGGGAGAGAGCGGGCCCGGGGTCTGCTCGGCCTTGTCTTCTTCCGAGATGAACTGATCGAAGCCCGGACCGGAGGTATCGAGTTCGCCTTCGAACATACCCTGCAGCTGACGCATGCGTGTCGGGTGGCGCATCTTACGGAGCGCCTTGGCTTCGATCTGGCGGATGCGTTCACGGGTGACCTTGAAGTGGCGACCGACTTCTTCGAGCGTACGTTGGACGCCGTCGAGGAGGCCGAACCGGAGGATCAGGACTTCCTTCTCACGCTCGGCGAGGGAGCGGAGGACGAAGTCGATCTTCTCGCGGAGGAGACGAGTGGAGGCGGTGTCGGAGGGGTTCTCTGCGGACTTGTCTTCGATGAAGTCGCCGAGTGAGGTGTCTTCGCCGTCGCCGACGGGCGACTGGAGCGAGATGGGCTGTTGGGCCATCTTCATAATCTGCTGCACGCGATCGATCGCCATATTCATTTCGTTGGCGACCTCTTCGGCGGTCGGCTCGTGGCCGAGTTCCTGGGTGAGCTGCTTCTGGACCTGCATCACCTTGTTGAGCGTCTCGATCATGTGGACCGGAATGCGGATGGTGCGGGCCTGGTCGGCGATGGAGCGGGTGATCGCCTGGCGGATCCACCAGGTAGCGTAGGTGGAGAACTTATAGCCGCGGCGGTATTCGAACTTCTCGACGGCCTTCACGAGGCCCATGTTGCCTTCCTGGATGAGGTCGGTGAAGAGCAGGCCGCGGTTCTGGTACTTCTTCGCGATCGAGATGACGAGGCGGAGGTTATGCTCAACCATCTCGGTCTTGGCACGCTGCGCCTCGTCGAGGTGCTTGCGGACGTTGCGGGAGAGGTTGAGGAGTTCAGCTGGAGTGAGGCGCCAGCGGAGCTCGATTTCGCGAGTGCGGGTGGCGGAGATCTCTGGCTTAATGGCCTTCTTGGCGCGGACCGGGCCGCGGGCGACCATGGTCGGTTCGACCAGGTTGCGGGAGTCCTCGATGTCGCCCTTGATGTCGGCGAGTTCGAGCCATTCTTCGAAGAGCTTCATCTTGAAGCAGAACTTACGGAGGATGTCCTTGCAGCCTTCCTTGGGCATCAGCCCGATCTTGAGGTAAGCCTCGCGGGATTTGGCCTTCTTGGGGGCGTCGGTTTCGTCGAGGTATTTCTGCCAGGCCTTGTCGAGCTTGGCCTTGAGCTTCGTGCACTCTTCCGTGGCCTTAGGGAGCATCTTGTAATAGGCGTCGCGGGATTCGACCTTCTTGTCGATGACGACCTTGTCGAAGCGTTCTTCCTTGCGGAGGACCTTGAGGGCGAGGTCGAGCTGGTAGGGGAGGGTGAGCCAGCAGGTAAAGAGGAAATCCTGGGCGCGGAGCTCGGCGTCCTCGATGCGCTTGGAGATTTCGACTTCCTGTTCACGGGTGAGCAGCGGCTTGTGGCCCATCTGCTTCAGGTAGACGTTGAACGGGTCGTAAGGGGCGTCGGCCGGGACGGTGCGGGCGGCTTCTTCTTCAGAGTCCTCGACCTTCTTGCGGTAGGTCTCGACCTCGTCCTCGTCGAGGAGCTTGATGTCGAGATTATCGAGGATGTTCATGATGTTCTCGATCAGCTCCGGGTCGGTAGCGCTGTCGGGAATGATTTCATTGATGTTCTGGACGGTGACGTAGCCGTTCTTCTTGGAAAGGCTGACGAGCTGCTGGACCTTTAGGTTGATGCCTGGGTCGATCGGCGGAGTGATTTTAAGCGCCTTGGCGATCTTGACGGGCGCGAGGGCCTTGGCGGCAGGAGCTACCTTGGCGGGAGCGACGGCTTTGCTGGCCGGCGCAGCCTTCACGGGCGCCGAGGCTTTCGCCGCCGGCTTGGCGACGACGACCTTCACGGGCGTCTTCGCGGCGGGCGCGGCCTTCACGGCCTTGGCGGGCACGGTAGCTTTGACAACGGGCTTGGCCTGCTTGGAGGCTTTGACCGGCTTGTCGGTGGTCTTCTTGTTTTTCTTGTCGGTCATCTTGGGAAATTTAGGCGGTGGTGAGCGAGGGAGGCGTCGCGTGCGATTTGCGCAGGGCGATCTTTTCCGACTGGAGCTGGTTGAGCGTGGCGACGTCGTCGCGGGAAGTGGAGGCGATGCGGGAGTCGAGGCTGCGCATCAGGGTCTGGACATGGCGGCCGTGGAAGGACTTCAGAATCGTGTTGGCGCGAGGCAGGATGTCCTTCTCGTCGTCGCGGCCGGCGTAGGTCTCAGCGGAGAGTCGGGCGGCTTCGGTGCGCAGTTCGTCGTCCAGGGTGCTGATCGCTTCGCGCAGGCCGGCGAAATGGCCATGGGCGGCTTCGTTGAGCAGGGCCATCAGGAGTTGGCCACTCCGGCCGGACTGGTCGATCCACTCGAGCGGCAGCGACTGGGCGATGGGGACGAAGTAGGAATCATGCCGCAGAAGAAAAAGTATCAAATCCTCCTCCGACGTTGTCAAGCCCCCCCCCTTGACAACCGGGGTGGGGGGTGGGTCATTGGGTCCACTGAGCTGGGCGGCGGGGCGTTGGGCCTGGGATTGGGCCCGGTGGCGCTCGTAGGCCATATGCATCTCGCGGATGCCAATGCCGGCATGGCGGGCAGCCTCGTTGAGGGCCTCGCGGACGATTTCCTCGGCGCCAGCCTGTTCGACAATGGGGAAGATGGTTTCCAGCAGGCTGAGGCGGCTGGTGAGCGGCAGGTTGACTGAGCCTTCGGGGACGAGGGACTGGACGCAGAACTGCATCGCGCTCCGGGCGCCCGCGACGAGCCCGGCCCAGCCAGCGGCGTCATGCGTCGAAAAATACTCATCAGGGTCTTTGCCGCCAGGGAGGGAGAGGAAGCGGATATCGAGGCCCTCGCGGAGGCCGATGGGCAGGAGGCGCAGGGCGGCCTTCTGGCCGGCGGCGTCGGAATCGAGGAAGACGATGAGGCGCTGCGTGAAGCGGCGGAGCTGCTGCATGTGCTCCTCCGTGACGGCGGTGCCTTGGGCGGCAATCGCGCCCGGAATGCCAGCCGAGTGGCAGCGGATGGCGTCGAGCTGGCCTTCGACGAGCACGAACGGATCGGCGTCCTTGCGCGTCATGCGCGCCCGGTCGATGTTGAAGACCGTCCGGGATTTCTTGAACAGTTCGGTCTCGGGCGAATTGACGTATTTCGCTTCGCGTGAGGGGTCGTCCTGCGGGGTGATGTCGAGCGTGCGCGCGGTGAACGCGATGACTCGCCCCTGGATGTCGCGGATCGGGATGACGAGGCGGCCACGGAAACGGCAGCGCCAGCGGAGCGGGTCAGGCACGCGGTCGACGCCGAAGAATAGGCCGGTCTGCGCCAGAGCATCTTTGCCGTAGCCCTTGGCGAGCAGTCCGGGGATGAGCTTGGAGTCGTCGACGGGGGCGAAGCCGATGCCGAAGTCATCCGCGACCTCGAGGGAGAACTTACGCTTCTGCGTCCAGTAGTCGCGGATCCATTCGCCGTGCACGGGGTCCTCGAGGAAGCAGCGGCGCCAGTAGTCGGTGACGAGTTCGTGGATCTCGAGGAGCTGACCGCGGAAGGATTTCTCGTTCTTGCCGTCGCCGCCGGTCTCGTAGTCGAGTTTGAAGCCGAAGCGGGTGGCGACGCGTTCGATGGATTCCGGGAAGTCGAGGCCTTCGCGGGTCATGACCAGTTTGAAGGCGTCGCCGCCTTGCTGGGTGGAGAAGCAATACCAGAGCCCGGTCTCGGGGTTGACTTTGAACGAGGGGCTTTTCTCGGACTTGAAAGGACTGAGGCCCCACCAATCGCGTCCGCGCTGCTTCATCTGGGTGTAGTCCCCAGCGAGCGCGACGATATCGGCCCGTTGGCGGAGCTCGTCGATGGATTTGCGGGAAATACGGGCCACGGCTGTCAAGGGGTGTCTGTCAAGTGGGGCGGGGCAAACGTAAATAATTCCCAATCGACGATAGTGAGTTCTTCCGTGGTATGCCTAGGGGGTTGGCGCGCGCAAGGGGGTGGGCCCCTTTAGCACTCGTCGCAGAGCTTATGGCGGATCCGCTTGGCCTCTTCCCGCAGGCGGGTGGCCTCGGCCGGCTGGCCAGCCTTCTCCAAGACGTCGGCCAGGTTGTCCAAGACCGAGGTGGTTTCACGCTTCTCGGCTCCGTGGAGTTTCTGGACCCCGGTGAGTTGGCGGCGGAAAAGGGCTTCGGCTTCGGTCAGTTTGTCGCGTTTGAGTTCGAGTCCGCCCAGGATGCTCATCGTCCCAAGTGGGTCGGGGTGGCCTTCGCCGAGGGTGGCGACTTCGAGCGTCAGCACGGAACGGTAGAAATCAGCGGCCTCGTCGAGGCGGGCTTGGCGATAGCAGAGTCCCGCAAGTTGGGTGCGTAGGTTGATGATCGCAGCTTCGGAGCCGCGGGGGGCGGTCTCGAGCAAGGCGAGCGCCTCCCTGTAGTGCTTTTCTGCTCCCGCTAAGTCGTCGGCGGACATTCGTAAGGCGGCGAGTTCGCGTCGGAGATCGGCGGAGGCGGCGCGTTCATCGCGAGTCTTTGTCTGCTGAAGTGTGATTGCCTGCGCGAGGAGTTGAGCGGCCTCCTCCGCCCGACCTGCGCTGCGGCTAGCCGTCGCGCGTTGGCGTAACGTCTCCGCATCTGCGACCGGGGCCGCCGGGGAGGCATCACGGCAACCCGCCGAAAGAATCGCTAACAGGATGAGCGCGCTCCTGGACATTAGTCGCCCAAGAAGCTGGCGTCGTCGCACTGCGCCTTGAAGTAAGGGGCGTTGCCATCGACTTCGACCGTCAGCGAGTGGTTGCCGGCAGGAATCGAGGCGGCCGAGACTCCGGCCTTCAGGTCGAGGGCCTTGCCGTCGAGCCACGCGGCCTTCACGCCGGTGAGCAGGAGGGGCTTGGTCGTCGCGGCGGCGGCCGTAAAGCGCGCCGTGGCGTAGAGACGGCCAGGGTTGAATTCCTTGGTCAGCTGTCCGTTGACGAGCGTATAGACCGGCGTGGCGACGGCGGACTTGGCGAGGGCGCCGGGCGGCTGGTCGTCGAAGACCCAGAGGCGGGCAACGTTGCCCTTGCTGGCGTCGAACGGGCCCGGTTTACCGATCTCTCCGAGGAAGGCATAGAAGTTGCGACGCGATACGCCCGTGATGCCGTCGGCGAGGCCAGCGGGCATGATGCTGCCGATGTTATCGCGGCTCACGATGTTGGCCTTGAGGATGGCCAGTTCGACGCCGGGGCCAGGACGGATGAAGAGTTCGGTCGCGTTCTCGCGCGCCGGGATGCCGACCATCTGGCTGCCGTCCTTCATCTTGAAGGAGAAGCCATGGTAGCCTTCCTTCACCTTTGCGGCCGGATTGAGGACGCTTTCGATGATGTAGTCGAGCGGGGCGCTGGCGCCGATGCTGCTCAGATCAGGACCGAGCTTGCCACCGGCACCGCCGATGGCGTGGCAGATCGCGCAGCCGTTCTTGCGATATTGGATTTCGCCATCCGCGGGATCAGCACCCTTCTTGATCGTATCGATCATACCTGCGATCTCCGCGGAGTAGTCGCGCGGTCCGGCCGTGAGTCCGGTGAGAGGTTCGATGGTCTTGACCAGCGCGACGCCGCCGCGGCCGAGCGAGCGAGCGGATTGCAGGGCGGCGGCCAGGTGTTCGGCGCTCAGGCCCTTAGGGAATTCCTTGGCGAGTCGCTGAGAGAAGCCACCGACCTGGAAGAGATTAGTCCAGACGGCCGCGGCTTCTTGCTTCGTCTTGATTTGGGCGAACACCGAGGGGATGGCCTTGAAAGCTTCGCCCGGAGCGTGGACGGCGAGGGCAGGGAGGGCGTCACGACGGACGGCCGACGGGCGCGCTTCAGCGGTGAGGCTACGGAGCGCGTTGAGCGACGGCTGCTGGCCGATGGCACGGAGCGCCCCAATCGCAACTTGGCGGAGCGCGACCTCTTTCTCGCGACCGGCGAAGTCGCCGATCTTCGGGACGAACTGGACCAACTTCCACTGACCCGCGAGGCGGACGCATTCGATGAGCAACTGCGCCTGGGTCTCATAGCCGAGGAGAGCACCCAGACCGGAGAGATCGCCTTTCGGGCGGACATTGCGGGTACCGGCTTCAGCGAGCGCACGCGCAACGCGTTGGCGCGTCGCAGGCTGGAGCGAGGCGTCGTTGATGAGTGCCTGATAGAGTAGGGTGGCTTCGTCGGCCGTACCGGCCCTTACCAATGAGCTCGACCCACGGACCGGTGCCGGCGGCGTCGATCTTGCGACCCACGAAGAGACGCTGCACGTAGGGCGTGGCGATGCCCGGGTCGATCGCCTTCACGATGGCGTCGAGCGCGGCTTTCCTGACCTTCGACCTTCGAAGGTTGAGCGGCGACGTCTTCAAGCCAAGGGCGGGCAAGTTCATTGATGCTCGTCCAGGCGGAGAATCGAGGAAGGTGTCCTCGGTGTTTTTCGG
>BGOI01000005.1 GCA_003569165.1 Opitutia bacterium | reverse complement strand
CGACAGGTTTTCCCTTCCCCACCTCGACCATGCCTCCCCGCATGGCCTTCCTCTTTTTACAAAACCAAAACCCTATGCGCAAGCTGTTCACCCTCCTCCTGGCCCTACTCGGATTCACCTCCGTCTCGGCCCAGAACCTCGCCCTCGAAAAGGGTGACAACATCGCCTTCGTCGGCAGCGGCTTCGCCGATCGACAGCAGCACCACGGGAATTTCGAGACGCTGATCCATCAGGCCTTCCCTCAGCACAATATCGTGGTTCGCAACCTTGGCTTCTCCGGCGACGAAGTCGGCGTGAAGCCCCACCGCTCCGACGAAGTCGCCGGCCTCGACTACTTCCTCAACATGAAACCCGGCGCCTTGACCACCACGGTCGGCAAGACCGAGGTCACTTACCACGCCGGCGCCCACTTCCACGCCAACGTGATCTTCGCGTATTGGGGCTTCAACGAGTCCTTCGCTGGCCCAGCTGGTCTCGACACCTTTAAAACCAACCTCGACGGCTGGTTGAAGAAGACCCTCGCTGCCGATTACGGCAAGGGCAAGGTCCGCGTCGTCCTCTTCTCTCCGATCGCGCACGAAGACCTGAAGTCCCCGCACTTCGACGCCAAGCTCGCCGCTGAGAACAACAAGAACCTCGCGCTCTACACTTCCGCCATGGCCGAAGTCGCCAAGGCCAACAGCGTCCAGTTCGTCGACCTCTTCGCCGCTTCTCAGAAGCTTTTCGCCGCCGCCAAGTCCCCGCTCACCCTCAACGGCATCCACGTCAACGCCGCGGGCGACGCGGCCTTCGCGCCGGTCCAGTTCCAGGCCGTGTTCGGCAAGGCCGCCGGCGTGAGCACGCCGAGCCTGGTCGTCCTCCTGGTCGGCATCGCGCTGCTCGTGCTCGGCTTCGTGAAAGCCGACAAGGAGAACCCGCGGGCCATCGTGAAAGCGGCTGGCGTAGTCGTGCTGGGTCTTGGCGCGCTCCTTGCTTCCGCGGCGACGCCGAGAGTCCGACCGTGAACGAAAAGGTCCGCGCCGAGGTCAACGAGAAGAGCACCCAGTGGCACCACCGCTACCGCACGGTCGACCAGTTCAACATCTTCGGCCAGCGCTCCCGCATCAAGTACGAAGGTATCGACAACGCCACGGTGCTCGGCGCCGAGCTCGCCAACCGCGACCTCAAGACCGCCAACCATGACAAGGGCATCTGGGCCGCCGCCCAAGGTAAGCCGATCGAAGTGAAGCATGACAATCTCAAGGCCGAGATCCCCGTGCCTCCGAATCGCAAGGAACCCGTTCCCTACCTCAGTGGCGTCGATCAGCTCAAGCACCTCTCCACCCCTGAAGGCGTGAAGGTCGAGTTCGTCGCCGACGAGACCACCATCCCCGAGCTCATCAACCCGGTGCAGATGAACTTCGACACCAAGGGCCGGCTCTGGATCGCCTGCTGGCCGACCTACCCCGAGACCTCGCCGACGACCAAGGTCTTCGACAAACTCATCGTCCTGGATCTCGATCCGAAGACCGGCAAGGTCCTCAAGTCGACCACCTTCCTTGACGGCCTCAACTGCCCGACCGGCTTCCAGTTCTACAAGGATGGCGTCATCCTCATCCAGTCGCCCGATATCTGGTATGTCCGCGACACCGACGGCGACGGCAAGGCCGACTGGAAGGAACGCCTGCTCACCGGCATGGACGCCGCGGACTCGCACCACGAGACGAACTCCATCTGCTATGAACCAGGAGGCGCCATGTACCTCTCCGACGGCGTCTTCCACCGCACTCAGGTCGAGACCTTCAACGGCGTGCTGCGCAACACCAACGGCGCGATCTACCGCTTCGAACCCCACACCAATAAGCTGACCCGCCACGTACCGTACGGCTTCGCCAACCCGCACGGCCGCGTCTTTGACTACTGGGGCAATGACATCATCACCGACGCCACCGGTAACGCCAACTACTTCGGCCCGGGCTTCTCGAGCCACCTCGACACCGGCGCCCATTCTAACTTCAAGCAGTTCTGGAACCGTCCTTCGCGTCCTTGCCCGGGCACGGCAATCCTGAGCAGCCGCCACTTCCCTGACGACTGGCAGGGTGATTTCCTGAACACGAACGTGATCACCATCCAAGGCATCTTCCGCGCGAAGATCACCGAAGATGGCGCCGGCATCAAGGGCGAGACCCTCCTGCCGAACCTGCTCGAGACCGACAAGGAGAAGGCTGGTAACTTCCGCCCCTCCGGCGTCGCCGTCGCCCCCGATGGCTCGCTCTACGTGATGGACTGGTCGCAGATGCTCATCGGCCACCTCCAGCACCACCTGCGTGACCCGAACCGCGACCACCAGCACGGCCGACTCTATCGCCTGACCTATCCGTCTCGCCCCCTGCTCACGCCGAAGAAGATCGACGGCGAGTCCGTCGAGAACCTCCTCGCACTCCTCACCGAGCACGAGGACAACGTCCGCCAGCGCGCGAAGATCGAGCTGCATAAGCACGACTCCGCGAAGGTGATCGCCGCGACCCAGAAGTGGGCCAAGCAGTTCGATCCGACCAAGGTCGAAGACGCCCACCACCTCCTCGAAGCCCTCTGGGTGCACCAGTGGCACGACTTCGTGAACCTCGAGCTCCTCGGCCAGCTCCTGAAGTCGCCCGAGCCGCGCGCCCGCGCCCAGGCCGTGCGCGTCGCCATCTACCAGCGTGACCGCATCCCGGATGCGCTCGCCATCATGGAGAACGCCGTCAAGGACGCCAACCTCCGCGTCCAACTCGAAGGCGTCCGTGGCCTGAGCTTCTTCCGCGGCAAGGACACCGACCGTGCCATCGCCGCCGCCGCTTCCCTCAAGGGCGCGAAGGATTACTACGTCGCCTATTGCCTCCGCCAGACGATGAAGCAGCTCGAGTCCCTCCCCGAAGGTAAGGGCAAGGTGAACCTCAAGGAGTTCGCCGACCCCAAGGAAACCTCCTACGGACCGAGCGACCGGAACCTCTCCGGCCCCGACAAGAAGCTCTACGATAAGGGTAAGGAGGTCTACTTCCGCGAAGCCCATTGCGTGACCTGCCACCAGGCCGACGGACGCGGCGCCGAGATGCCCAAGGAACCTGGCAAGCCCGCTCGCGGCGCTTACCCGCCCCTCGGCCGCACCCCGGGCTACCCCTCCAACGGCTGGCTCGAAGGCGACCCTGACCGCGTGATCAAGATCGTCCTCAACGGCCTCTACGGCGCCCAGACGATCGACGGTAAGACCTACGGCGACATCGCCACCGGGCAGCCAGTCATGACCGGCCTCGGCCAGCTCCTTAGCGATGATGACGTCGCCGCGGTGCTCACCTACGTCCGCCAGTCCTTCGGCAATAACCTGCCGCCCGTCAAGGCCGCCCAGGTGAAGAAGGTCCGCGAAGAGATCAAGGGTAAGAACAACGCCCTCTACACCGTCGAGGAAGTCCTCAAGGAACACCCGCTCGGTGTGCCCGCCAAGGCCGAGCCCGCCAAGGCCGAGCCGACGAAGGGTAAGAAGAAGAAGTAATCCGTAGGATTTCTCCCCGCAAAGGGCGTGCCGACCGGCACGCCCTTTTTCGTGCCTGTCAATAACTCGTCCGTTTATGACGAGCGGTCCGCTTGCCTCTGGCACGAGTTCAGTAAAAGTCAGGGCATGAGACCCGCCCTCTGGAAGGCCGTCGCCGACCACCTCAATAACCACGAGCAGCCCTACCGCCTCACCGCGAGGGACGACTTCAACGCGCGCGTGGTCCTCAAGGGCTCGAAGGCGCTCATCCGTGCTTTCTACCAGCCGCGCGAAGGCGATGTGCCCGGCGAAGCGACCATCAGCCTCACCCTCGACGGCCAGTCCGAAATCGGCGCGATTGCGGCCTTCCTCTCGAACCAGAAGCGTTACGCCAAGAAGCTGCCGTCCACCCTGCACTTCTCGCAGGAACTCTCGCAACGCCGCCCCGGCGGCCTCGGCGAAGCCCGCCTGACCTTCAAAGCCAACGTGGTCTCGTGGCATGACACGAAGCTCATCGAGCGCCTCTCGCTCTTCTACGCCGACAGCGCGCACGCCCTCTTCCAGCTCCATAACGAGCTCATGACGACGGGAGAGTGAACGCGGCGGAGCGGCCGGAGAGGACTGAGTCGATGGCAGATGACAGATGACGGAAGAGAGGACAGAGGGCTGGATGAAGAATGGCCTGTCACCTGTATCGGGTAGGGCCGAGCATCCCTGCTCGGCCGCGGCCGGCCAAGGATGGCCAGCCCTACCTCGAGACAAAGGCGTACGAGCAAAAGGAAACCGGAGACCGGATGATTGGCATGGGCCTTTTATGGCCGCAGCATCCTTCCCGGTTTCGGGTCTCCCTTTGAATCTGGCATCAGCCTAACCGCCAACCGCCTACCGCTAACCGCTTCCACCCCTCATTTCCCTTCCCTTTTCCCCCGACAGGGTCTTAAAAAGACCCCTTCCTTTTTTCGTCCATGACCTCCGCCCAAGTCCGCCAATCCTTCCTCGATTTCTTCAAATCGAAGCAGCACTCGATCGTCCAATCGTCGAGCCTGATGCCGGACTCCCCTAACCTGCTCTTCACCAACGCCGGGATGAACCAGTTCGTCCCGATCTTCCTCGGCCAGACGAAATGCCCCTACGTCCCGGGCCGCGCCGCCGACACCCAGAAGTGCATCCGCGCGGGCGGCAAGCACAACGACCTCGAGGACGTCGGCCTCGACACCTACCACCACACGTTCTTCGAGATGCTGGGCAACTGGTCCTTCGGCGACTACTTCAAGCGCGAGGCCATCGACTTCGCCTGGGAGCTCATCACCGAGGTCTGGAAGTTCCCGAAGCACCGCCTCTACGCCACGGTCTATAAGCCCGACAAGTCTAAGGGCGACCCATCCGAGTTCGACCAGGAAGCCTGGGACGTCTGGGCCGAGAAGTTCCGCGCCGCCGGCCTCGACCCCGAGGTGCACATCGTGAACGGGAATAAGAAAGATAATTTCTGGATGATGGGCGAGACCGGCCCCTGCGGTCCTTGCACCGAACTGCACGTCGACCTCACGCCCGAGGGCGACACGAAGGGTACGCTCGTCAACGGCAGCGACGCTCGCTGCATGGAAATCTGGAACGTGGTCTTCATCCAGTTCAACGCTAACCCAGACGGCACCTTCAGCCCGCTCCCGGCCCGCCACGTCGACACGGGCATGGGCTTCGAACGCGTCGCCGGCATCATGCAGTGCACAAAGAACTTCAAGGACTTCTCCGGCGTGATCTCCAATTACGAGAGCGACGTCTTCACGCCACTCTTCCGTCGCCTCGAGGAACTCTCGGGCAAGAAATACAGCTCCACCCTGCCCGCCGCCGGCTCGATCGGCGACACGCAGCAGGAGAAGGACGACGTGGCCTTCCGCGTCATCGCCGACCACATCCGTACGCTCTCCTTTGCGATCGCCGACGGCATCCAGCCAGGTAACTCCGACCGCAACTACGTCCTCCGCCGCATCCTGCGCCGCGCCGTCCGCTACGGCCGCACGCTCGGCCTGAAGAACGGCTTCTTCCACCAGCTCGTCGGCGTACTCGCCGAGACGATGGGCGACGTCTTCCCGGAGATCCGCACCCGCCGCACGGTGGTCGCCGACGTGATCCGCATCGAAGAAGAATCCTTCAACCGCACCCTCGACAAGGGCATCGCCCTCTTTGAAGACGAAGCCAACAAGCTCCAGGCCGGCGGCACCATCTCGGGCGCCATCGCCTTCCGCCTCTATGACGAGCAGGGCTTCCCGCTCGACCTCACGCAGCTCATGGCCCGCGAACGCGGCCTGACGGTCGACGGCGCCGGTTTCGAGAAGCTGATGGAAGAGCAGCGTAACCGGGCCCGCGCGGCGCAGAAGAAGGAAATCATCACGCTCTCCGACATCGGCTCCGACCACCCGACCACCTTTGTCGGCTACGACGCCCTCACCACGCAGGCCAAGGTCGCCCAGATCGCCAAAATCAAGGACCGCTCCGCTGTCATCCTCGATAAGTCCCCCTGCTACGCCGAGATGGGCGGCCAGGTCGGCGACGCCGCGATTATCACCCTCGGAGGCCGCCAGTGGCACGTCACCGACACCCAGAAGTCTGGCCAGACTTGGCTCCACTTCCTCGATGGCGAAGACGCCCCCGAGACCGGCGCGACAATCGAGATCGCCGTCGACCAGGCCCGCCGCGACGCCATCCAGCGCCACCATACGGTCACGCACATCCTGCACTGGGCGCTCCATGAAGTCGTCTCCAAGGAAGCCACCCAGAAGGGTTCCGCGGTCGACCCCACGAAGCTGACCTTCGACTTCAACGGCGCGGCGCTCACGCCGGGCCAGTTGGCCGACATCGAGAAGCTCGTCAACGAGCGCATCCTTGCCAACGACGCCGTGACGTGGAGCGAAGTCGCCTACGCCTCCGTCAAGGGCCGCCCCGACATCATGCAGTTCTTCGGCGACAAGTACGGAGACTCCGTCCGCGTCGTGCAGGTTGGCGGCAAGGCCGCCTCCCTCAACGGCTGGTCGATGGAACTCTGCGCGGGCACGCACGTCCGCCACACGGGCGAGATCGGCCTCTTCCGCATCGTCGGCGAGAACGCCATCGCCGCGGGCGTCCGCCGCATCGAAGCCGTCGCCGGCCTCGCCTCCTACGAACGCGCGAAGTCCGAAGCCGAGCTGCTGAAGGCGCTCGCCTCGTCGACCAATACGCCGATCGCCGATCTCGCCAAACGCCTCGAGCAGATCATGGAGCAGAGCTCCGCACTCGAGAAGAAGCTCAAGGTCTACCGCGACAAGGAATCCTCGCAGCTCGCCGATACCCTCGCCGCCAAGGCGAGCGACCGCGCCGGCCTAAAGTATGTCATCGCCCAGGTCAGTGCCGAGACGCCCAACGATCTCCGCGACCTCGGCGCCAAGGTGGCCGGCAAGGTCGGTCCTATGGCCGTCGTCGTCCTCGCCGCCGTTTTCGGCGATAAGGTCTCCCTCGTGGCCAACTGCGGCCCGGACGCCGTCAAGGCGGGTAAGGCCGCCGGCAAGATCGTCACCGACGCCTGCGGCAAGCTGGGCGGCAAGGGTGGCGGCAAGCCCGACGCCGCGATGGGCGGCGGTACCGACGTCTCCAAGGTCGCCGAGGCTTTGGGTAGTGTTGTTTAAGACACCTAGGGACAGGGGTAGGGCTAGGGTTAGGTAACACTGGCATTGGTTAGGTATTGGCGGTTAGCGGTAAGCGGTTGGGAATACAGGCAATCAAAGGGAGACCGGAAACCGGATGATTGGCTGGGGTGCATTAATATCCGAAGCACATATCCCGGTCTCCGGTCTCCCTTTGAGTGTCATGATTTCGCTTCGGGTGACAGGTGGCAGCCCCAGGTGGCCGGTCGCGGGACTTTTCCATTCAGCCCTCCATCCAGTCCTCAACGCAGTCCTCTATTCAGTCCTCTGTCCTCCATTCAGTCCTCCATGGTCTATCTACCCAACTCCTCTTATTGCCTCCGGCCCTCGGACCCTCTATTCCTCTCCCCATGCGCCTCTTCGCCTTTCTCCTCCTGCTCCCCCTGACGCTCGCCGCGCAAAGCGGTCACACCGGCCAAAGCCCGAAGCAACACGTCCGCATGCAGGTCGACGCCGATCACCTTTCCCTGCCGCTGTCCGTCACCATCAAAGGCAAGGACCGCGCCGCGGTCGACGCCCGCATCGACGCGATCCGCAAGGAACTTGAGAAGCGTTTCGCCGACCAGCCGGGTTGGGAACTGCGCGAGGTTTCCGCGGAGTTCGCGCGCGCTGAAGCGAAGTCGTACGTCTCGCGTCCGGCCAGCGGCAGCAAACTCTTCGGCGATGATGAAGCCGACCAGGGTGACGTCACGTATGTCGCTAATGCGCGCTGGGAACTCCACACTGAAGCCGACAAAGGACTCAAGGGCCTCGAAGTCCTCCGCTCCAAGGCCGCCGATCTCGTGAAGGCGAAAGATGACAACGAGAAGCAGGTCATCGGTAATCCGGAGTACGTGCTCACCAATCCGCAGGACTACCGCAACGAACTGCTCGATCAGATCAAAAACGACTTCGAAGAAGCCAAGAAGCATCTACCCGAGGGACAGTGGACGCTCGAGCTCACCGCCCTCGCCGGCCCGGTCAACGTGACATCGCTCGGCGGCAAGCGCTTCGAGGTCAGCCTCACCTACCGGATGGCTTTCCTCACGCCGAAGCCAGAAAAGGCCACGAAATAAGGGTTTTATAGGCCGGAAGCCCCGGCTTGTCCTTGCCCTTCCCTGAGGGACGCCTAGTCGTCATTCATGGCCATCCGCCGCCTCACGCTCGTCGTCAACCGCACCAAGCCCGGTGTGGATGATATCGTGCGCGCAGTCCAGGAGGCCGCCCAGAAAGCCGGCGTGACCCTCACGGTCGCCGACGGCTGGCCCATCAGTCGTGCCACCCTCCAGGGCGCCGACGCCTGCGGAGTCGTCGGCGGCGACGGCACCTTCCTCGGCGTGGCCGAAGCCGCCGCACTCGAGGGCGTCCCGCTCTTCGGCATCAACCGCGGCAAGCTCGGCTTCCTCGCCGCCTACCCGAGCGAAGACGTCGGCGCCTCGCTCCAGTCGATTCTCTCCGGCGACTTCCGCGTCGAGAAGCGCGCGCTCCTCGAGATTCGCTTCGCCGACGGCAGCTTCGCCTTGGCCCTGAACGACCTCGTCATCAAGACGCGCGACGTCTTCCGCATGGGTCGTTTCTCCGTGCTCGCCGACGGCGCCCGCGTGAACGAATACCGCGCCGACGGACTCATCCTCGCCTCTCCCACCGGAACCTCGGCCTACAACCTCGCCGCTGGTGGCCCACTCGTCGACCCCGCCGCCTCGGTGATCGTCCTGACCCCGATTTGCGCGCACACGCTGTCGAACCGCTCCGTGATCTTCGACGGCGAGACCGAACTCGAGATCCGCAGCGAGGACAGCGCCCTACTCGGCCTTTCGGTCGACGGCCGCGAGACCCTCGAGGCCCAGAGCCGACTCCCCCTCGTCATCCGCACCGCCAAGGTCCAACTCGCCCTCCTGCGCCCGAAATCGCTCACCCATTTCGACGTCCTGCGCAGTAAGCTGAAGTGGTCGTAATCGAGGGGACAAGCTGGCACGGGGGCACGGTGACACGGGGAAAGTAACCCACCTACAGCCTATGGTAGGGTTGAGCGCCCTCGCTCAACCGTGGCTGACCAAGGGTGGTCAGCCCTACCCAAGACAGCCTAACCCCTTCCCCGTTACTCGTTACTCGTGCCCACGTGCCCCCTCGAGGGCAAGGTCAGGCGGTCACCCAAGCGACCCTTGACCTCGCCCTCATAGGCCCCTTTATCGCCCCTTCGATGCTGACGATTGCCAATATTTCCAAGTCCTACGGACCCCGCACCTTGTTCGCGGAGGTCTCGTTGAATATTGCCCGGACGGACCGGCTTGGACTCGTCGGCGCCAACGGCGCCGGCAAGTCCACCCTCTTCAATATCATCCTCGGCAAAGACCAGCCGGACGAAGGCCTGATCGAGTGGGAACGCGGTGCGAACTTCGGCTTCCTTCCCCAGGAAAGCGCGCCGGCCGGCGATGAGACGATTCTCCAAATCGCCACCAGCGGCGGTAAGCTCGAGCCCGAGAACGACGACGACTGGGATATCGACTACACGCTCGAGCCGCGCGCGAAAAAAATCCTCGCTGGCCTCGGCTTCCGCGAGAGCGACCATGAGAAGGTCGCTAAGACCTTCTCCGGTGGCTGGGTCATGCGCGCCCACCTCGCCCGCCTCCTCGTCAGCGAGCCCACACTCCTGCTCCTCGACGAACCGACCAATCACCTCGACCTCGAAGCCCTGCTCTGGTTCCAGGACTACCTGACGCGCTACCCCGGAGGTCTTGTCGTCATCTCGCACGACCGTGCCTTCCTCAACGCGCTTTGCACCGGTACAATCGAACTCCGCGCCCAGCGCTTGCATTGCTATAACGGCAACTACGACGACTTCATCCTCGAGCGCGTGGCCCGCAAGGATCGCCAGCAGGCGATGTTCAAGAACCAGCAGCGCGAGATCGCGCACCTCCAGACGTTCGTCGACCGTTTCGGCGCCAAGGCCTCCATGGCCTCTCGCGCGAAATCCAAGGAAAAGCAGATCGCCCGCCTCGAGGAAGTCGCAATCGACGAGCCCGAGGACGACCTGAAGAAGATTCAGTTCCGCTTCCCGCAGCCGCCGCGCTCTGGCCTGAAGGTCATGAAGCTCGAGCACGTCCAGCAGGCCTACGGCGAGCACGTCGTCTATAAGGACCTTAATTTTGAATGCGAACGCGGCCAGCGCACCGTGCTCGTCGGCCCCAACGGCGCCGGGAAGTCCACCCTCCTCAAGATCCTCGCCGGCGTCATCCCGATTAACGGCGGCGTGCGCGAGGAAGGCGGCAACGTCATCACCGGCTACTTCGCCCAGAACCGCGTCGACAACCTCAACCCGAAGCTGACCGTCCTCGAGAACGTGATGGAGCTCCGCACCACGGAGAACGGCCTCACCGAACAGCAGGCCCGCGGCATGCTCGGCACGTTCCTCTTCCGTAAGGACGACGTGAATAAGCGCGTCTCAGTCCTTTCGGGTGGTGAGAAATCCCGCCTCGCCCTGGTGAAGCTGATGATCAATCCGCCGAACTTCCTGCTCATGGACGAACCGACGACGCACCTCGACATCATGTCGATCGACGCGCTCATCGCCGCCCTGAAGACGTACGAAGGCACGCTCTACTTCGTGAGCCACGACGTGCACTTCATCCGCGAGATCGCCAAGACCGTCCTGCATGTGCACTCTGGCCGCCTCACGAGTTACGCCGGCGACTACGCCTACTACCTCGAGAAGTCCAAGTCCGGCAACGAGCGCGCCGCGCTCACCGCCGGCTTCACCGACGCCCGTCCAAAACAGGATGAAGCGCCGAAGGCCGAAAAGCCGAAGACCCCGGCGAAACCCTCCGCTTCGGATATCCGTAAGCTGAAAGCCGATGTCACGAAGTGTGAACAGCAGGTGGCCGACCTCGAAGCCAAGCAGGCCCAGATCACCGCTGAACTTGCCGACCCGGCCACCTATACTGGCGGCGTGAATCTCCCGCAATTGAACGCCCGCCTCCGCGACACGATCAACGCCCTGCAGACCGCCACCGCCGCCTGGGAACAGGCCGCGCAGAAGTTGAGCGAAGCAGAAAGCGCCTGAGCGCGAAGCCCAAGGCTGCGCGTGCAAAAGTGCAAATCGCGCGATGCGCTGTGCAAAGGTGCAAGCGTGGCCCAAACCGAGGCCCATCAACACAGGCTGCCAAGAGGCCGTTTTTATCACTTTTGCACGGAATGGCGTCTTCGTCGCCATTCCTTTCTGGCTCTGAGGGAACCCTTCCCTTACACCCCTGTCCTTACCTGATACCCCTCATGCGTTCCCTCACCCGTCTCCTCAGCGTGTTGTGCCTCCTGGCCGCCGCCGTCCCCGCCGCTTTCGGCCATACCGCCGGCGAAGAAATGTCCTCGGCCGCCAGCGCCTTCCTCGGTTCGCTCAACGCCGACCAGAAGGCCAAGGCGACCTTCGGCTTCAATGACGCCGAGCGCACGAACTGGATCTTCGTCCCGGCTGCCCGCAAGGGCCTGCCGCTCAAGGAAATGAATCCCGGCCAGCGCCACTTCGCTCAGGCCATCCTCTCCGTCGCCCTCAGCGGTCGCGGGCATATGAAGGCCGAACAAATCATGGCCCTCGAACACGTGCTGTTCGAACTCGAGAAGGACTCCGGCCCGAAGCGCGACGCCGAGAACTACTTCGTCTCAATCTTCGGCGCTCCGAACGCCAAGGGCACCTGGGGCTTCCGCTGGGAAGGTCACCATCTGTCCCTCAACTTCACGCTCGTCGACGGCGAGCTCGTGAGCTCGACGCCCTCCTTCTTCGCCAGCAACCCGGGCAAGATCAAGGAAGGCCAGCCCGGCCCAGTGGGTCTGGAAGTGCTCCAGTATGAAGACGACCTCGGCCGCCAGCTCGCGAAGTCGCTCACGCCCGAGCAGCGCAAGCAGGGCTTCCTCAGCAAGGATCCCTTCAAGGACATCGTGACCGGCAACAAGCAGAAGGCCGACGGACTCATCAAGCACAAGGGCATCGCCGCCACGGCCCTCACCGCCGAACAGAAGCAGATGCTCGGCAAGATCATCTTCGAATACGTCAGCCGCGCCCGCCCCGACTTCGCCGTCCGCGAGATCAAGGCGATCGACGCCGTGAAGGACTCCCTCGTCTTCGCCTGGAACGGCGGCCTCGAAGTCGGCGAGCCCCACTACTACAGCATCCAGGGCCCGACCTTCCTCTTCGAAATGGCCAACTTCCAGGGCGGCGCCAACCACGTCCACGCCTCGTGGCGCGACCTGAAGAAGGACTTCGCCTACGACCCGCTCGCCGAGCACGCCAAAGAACACGCAGCCGGCAAGTAAGCCGGTGAAACAAAAACCCCGGGCGACCGGGGTTTTTTATTGGGCGACCTTCAATGGGTAGGGTCGGGACCGCGTCACGACATAGCATGTCTCAAAGGGGAACCGGAGACCGGGTTATCAGTTGGGATGCACATTTTCAGGTCTCGGGTCTCGGCAATCGGGGACCCGGTACGGGTGAGAAGGTTCAGGTTCGGGACCCGGGACCTGAACCTGCACCTGAAGACCTGAACCAGAAACCCGAGGGCCGAGACCTGGGACCCGAAAAGTCTCTCTGCCTTGGGTAGGGGTTGAGCGCCCTCGCTCAACCGCGGCTGACCAAGGGTGGTCAGCCCTACCTAAAGTCACCTCACCGTCACCCCACGGGCAGCGAGTTCCTTCAGAAACTCCGGCGGTAACGGCGGGCTGATGAGGAAATTCTTGAACACGCCGGTGCGGCGGCGGAGTAGGATCATCTGCTTCGGGTTCACGGTGTTGGTATAATGCTCGTTCCAGAAGCACCAATCCTGCGCCGCCCATTCGATATCGCTCAGCGCGACCTGACGCGCGGTCCAACCGTAGACGCGCACGCGCACGAAGGCCTCGTCGATGGTGAACGTCATCCCCCAGAAGATCGCATGAATTAGGAGGCCCGTGAACGCCAAGGACCCGAGCAGGGGCAACAGATGCAGGAAGACCTCCATTTGACGTTAAAACGTAGGGCTAATCGGCCGGGCTTAAACTCAAAACCAAGCCGACGCTGGACAGCCCTGCCCTTGCTGGATTGCCTGTGCCCATGGCCCGCGCGACGAAGCACCTGAACACGAACGCCCTCTGGGCCGACGTGGGCGTGCGCACTCTCCACCGGCTCGGCCTGACGCACGTGGTGATCTCGCCGGGATCGCGCTCGACGCCCCTCGCCCATGCTTTCGCCGAGGAAGCCGGCATCCAGGTGACCGTGGCCTTGGACGAACGCTCGGCCGGCTTCATCGCCCTCGGGATCGCCAAGGCGACCCGCCGACCCGCCGCGTTGCTGTGCACTTCCGGCACCGCCGCCGCCAACTACCTGCCCGCCGTCGTCGAAGCCCGCCTTTCGGCCACGCCCCTGCTCGTCCTGACCGCCGACCGCCCTCCTGAGCTCCGAGATTGCCACTCCGGCCAGACGATCACTCAGAACGGTATCTACGCCGTCTACCCCGTCTGGTCCGCCGAAGCCGCCGTGCCGTCCGCCGACCTCGGCCTGCTCCGCCACTGGCGCCAGCTGCTGGTCGACGCCTGGCTGCGCGCACAAAGCCCTCTGGCCGGCCCGGTGCACCTCAATCTGCCCTTCCGCGACCCTCTCGCCCCCTCGGAGGCGGAAAAGGGCTTCAAGGCGCCCACGGGGCTGAACCTCGAGACCTTCACATCCGTCCCGCCCTGCGGCATCGTCCGCCCGACCCTCACGCCCGCCACGGTGGCCAGCCTGCTGTCGAAGACGGAACGCGGCGTCATCGTGGTCGGTCCCCATGCCTTCGAAGACCGCGACGAAAGCGCCGCTGCCCTCCGCGAACTTTCTCAGCTGACCGGCTGGCCGATCCTCGCCGATGGCGCGGGCACGCTCCGCGGCGACCTCGCTGGCGAACCTTCGCTGGTCTCGGGCTATGACCTCATCCTGCGCGACGCTAAAGCCGCCAAGGCAATGCGTCCGCAGGCCGCCGTGTTCGTCGGCCCACTCCCGACCAGCAAGGTGCTACGCGCTTGGCTCAAGGAAGGCGACATCACCGTCATTCAACTAGGCCGCGCCGGTGAGAATACTGACCCGACGCATTCGCGCTGGAGCCGCCTCGACGGCCTGCTCGTGCCTTCGGGCGATAAGGTTTCGGCGAAGGCCTCCGCTTACGGCAAGGCTTGGCAGACGGCCCAGAAAGCCGCCGCCAAGAAACTCACGCGCATCGTAAACGTCGACTGGCCCTTCGAAGGACGCGTGGTCTCGCTGCTTGATGAAGCCCTTGGCCCGGATGACCGCCTCTTCGTCGGCAGCAGCATGCCAATCCGTGACGTGGAGTGGTTCTACCATCCACCCGGCCCGGGGCCGGAAGTCCTTACCAACCGCGGCGCCAATGGTATCGACGGCACCGTCTCGACCGCCCTTGGCGCGTCGCTCGACGGCAAGCGCACGGTGCTCCTCTGCGGCGACCTGACTTTCCTGCACGATAGCAACGCCCTGCTCTCCGCTTACGGCCATCGCGGCGACCTCACGGTCGTCGTGATCAACAACCAAGGCGGCGGCATCTTCAATCATCTCGCCGTCGCGAAGAGCGCGCGCTTCGAACAACTCTGGGGCACACCGCAGGCGACCGACCTCGGCAAGCTCTGCGCCGCCCACAAGGTGCGTCACGACCTCGCCGACGGCTGGAACGACCTCCGCCGCCTCCTCGAGGTGCGCGGCAAAGGCGTCCGCGTGATCGAATTCCGCACCGATCGCGAGGCCGACGCCGCCTGGCGGAAGAAGTCGTTCCGCTGAACCTGATGAGCCTCGTCCGCCTCTGCCTCCTGCTCGCGACCACGAACTTGGTCGCGGCGGATAAGGCAGAGTTGAAGCCGACCGAGGTCGTCATCCCACGCTCGGAGCTGAAGGCGCAGATCGCGCCCGGGGCCACGCTGCGCTTTGATTTCCCGGAGCTGACCGTCGACCGCAGAGGCTCGCGGGCGGCCTGCCACCTGAAAGTCCCAGCGAATTATGATGCGGCGAAGAAATACCCGCTGTCGTCTGGCTGGGCGGCGGCGAAGGCGGCAACCATCCCAGCGGGGTCTTCCTGCCCGTCGGCGACTTCATCCTCGTCGGCCTGCCCTACCCCAAGGGCGCGAATAATCCCGCGCAGGCGAACATGGTCGGCGACTACGGCAAGGTCTGGTCCTACCACCGCTTCATGCTCGATGAGATCGCCAAGGTCATCCCGAACATCGACAAGGCGCATTCGATCATCGCTGGCTTCAGCAACGGTGGCCACGCCATCGACGGCATGCTGCGCCTGAGCAGCGGCCCGAAGCTCACCGACTACTTCGGCATCTTCGTCTTCGCGGATGGCGGCGGCACGGCCTATTCCTCGAAGGGCAATCTCCCCGACCTGCAGGGGAAGTTCGCCTACGCCTGCTGGGGCGGCGAGAAAGGCTCCAACAAGCCGAATACCAGCCAGCTGCCCAAGGCCCTCAAGGCCAAGGGCGCGACGGTCGTCGGCAGCGAGATGGCCGGCGTCGGCCATGCCTTCGCGCCCTCCGAATACCCGAAGGTCGCCGAGTGGCTCGAGAAGGTCGCTCTGGCCTCCCCGACGAAGAAGTGATTTACAAGTAATATAGTTTTAAGGCAAATTCTGTTCGCCCCAAGCCATGCAGGCTTATTAATACGATAATGCTGGATTTAGCACACCAAGTATATCTCAAGAAATACGGCGACGAACGAGCTGCTGCCAATTTCTCTGAAATAGTTAGACTCTTAAAGGAACAGCCAGCTTTCAGGACAAAAAAGAATAAGGACGCCGACCTTCAATCGGCCGGAGTTCTACTCAAGCTGGCAACTTCATTTAAAAAGGGGCGTGATCTAAAAAATCCGACGGTATCAGAGTCCCCTCACGACCCTGCCATGTGTATCGTGGCTGAATCGTGGTTTTCGGTTCCCAGCTCCCGCCTCACACAGTTCTTCGACTATCACAAGCAAGCCATGGCATTGAGAATATTATCGGCGCCTACCTAGAAGCTTACATCTATGAATCACTCTGGAGCGAGGGGTGGATCTGGTGCTCAGGATCAATAGTGAACAAGGTGGATTTCATTAAGGTATCAAACTGCAGGTTCGAGCAATTCCTCCAAATAAAGTGCCGAGATAATACGGAAAACTCGTCGAGCCTAGAAGTGCGCGAAGGAACAGAAATCGATAAATGGTTTAGGTTCTTCAGCAAGACAGGCCAAACCAACTGGACTAGCTTTCCGGACTCAAAAGGAAGGCTTCGACTTTCCGAAGAAGGATTCCTTCAGTTTCTGAAGAAGAAACTCAGGGGAGACAGTCTATAAATCGAAATTTAGCTGAGAAAACCCCATCTGCTTTGCCCAATTTTCGCGGTCTGTATTTTTATACCGCGAATACTCGAAGCCAGGGAACTGCTTGATTCTCCTTCCGCCAAGGTTCGACAGCAGCGCGACACCGATTGCGCGCCCAAGGCCAACAGGAACTGCATTCCCGATTTGCTTATACTGCTCGATAAGCGATCCACAAATTACATAGTCATCAGGAAACTCCTGCACACGTTTGTATTCCTCGACAGTAAGAGGCCTATTCTCAACTGGATGAGCCAAGTCGGTTGCTGGCATTGCGGGATGAGTGACCAATGTCGGGGCAGGCTTATCCCAGGCCAAGCGCCTGAAGAAACCTGTCTTACCTCCACCCGAGAAGTATGAATTACCCATTGCCGCCTTCTGCATCTCCACTGGTAGATCTTTCCAATATTGTCCGGCTTTTAGCATCCGGTAATACTTAAGCCTCTTTTCCGGAAACGGGATGAAGTTAAGCGATTTTGGCAGACCTTTTACAACTTCCTCAAATGTGCGCCAAGAAGGTAGTCCGAATTCGCCATCTTCCTGATGCGTAGGAGTGAGGTATGGCAACTTTTCTCCATCCCTAGAACATAGAATAACCACACGTTCCCGACTCTGAGGGGTGCCAAAATTGGCCGCGTTATAAAGGTTAAATGAAACACCGTAACCAGCCCTCTCCAACATCTCAATGACCTTCAGCAAAGCCGAACCAGGCTTCTCATTCTTACGAGAACCAAAGCTTTTCGATCTCTCCTCATGAGGCACATGCTCGAGACATGCAGAAAGTAGACCTCTGACGTTTTCAATAACTGCAAACTTAGGCTTAATCTCTAAAATCATTTCGACGTAACGCAGAAAAACATTCCCTCGCTTATCGTTAAATGCCGCTCGCTTACCAGCCGTTGAAAAAGCCTGACAGGGAGGACCACCAACAATCAGGTCGACCTCCTTCCCCTTTGGGATACCAGCAAAATCTAGGATGTCTTTTGACGTGTAGTTCAAAAGGTCACCAATCAAAGCAATGCCAGGACGATTCTTCAAAATCGTGCGGCGCGCTGCCGGCTCAAGCTCACAAGCAAGCAAAGTCTCAATCCCCGCCTGCTCTAAGCCAATATCCAGGCCCATCGCTCCACTAAAAAAACTGAGTGCTACGTGTTTGGGTATTTTTTTCTCAGTCCTTTTCTTGTCTTTTGGATCATATGACGACTTAGGATCGGCAAGAAATGCTTCAAAGGATTCTTCTGTGGCTAACCATTGCCCACCAATAGATTCCGACTTAATTTTACCCGTCCGCATCAACCTAGTGGCAGTCTGCTCGGTAACCCCAAGCTTTTCAGAAATGGTCTTAGATGTAAACAAGTTCACGGGATAAACACTTTGCTCAAATTCGAACCCAAAACAATACCAAAAATACTCTAGAAGTAGGCCTTCAGGAACTCCGCTTCGGTCGCGGTCAGCGGCGCGTCGCCCGTGGCCATGGCCGGAGTCGGCAGGAAGTGCTGGTGCTCGGGCGGCAGGACGCGGAAGCCGAGGCGCTCATAGATCGCCGGTTTGATTTCGGAGAAGAGGACGAAGCGAAGATCCGGCTGGGCAAAGCGATGCAGCTCCATGACGGCGCGCAACAGCAATGAGCCGTAGCCGTTGCCACGCTGGTCCGGCGAGGTCGCCACGGAAGCGAAGCCGATGAGGCTTTCGCGAAAACGCAGGACGTTCAACGCGGCGACGGGCTGACCCGCGGCGTCCTCAAGCAGGTAACGCGTACCACGCAGGTGATTCCGATCGGTATCCTTGCCGGCGCAGTACTGGTCAAAAGTCTTGTCCTGCTTCCACTCGCCGTAGCCGAAAGCCAGGACGGTACGCATGTCTTCGGGCTGCACGAGACGCAGTCGACCCACCGGCGTGAAACGTGTGCGGCCATCCTCGATCACGCCTTCGAACATCGGTTGCGGGCGGACCCACGTGCGCGCCGCAGGATTATCATACAGGCAGCGATAGACCACCTGCGGCGAGAGGTCCTCGGAATGCGCAGCGACTCCGAGTCGGAGGTAATGATTGCCTTTGTAGTGGCGGTAGAGGTTCCAGGACATGGTGGTTGCGACGCAGGGATAGGGATAGGGTTAGGGGTCGGGGTAGGCAAGGCATGGGATGCCGAAGGTAGGGCGGCCATTGCCATGGCCGCCGTTCGCCATGGCAGGATTGTCGAGCCGGGCAAGGTCATCGACCGTATGATATCCGTCCGCCCACGGACGTGATAGCAATCACGTCCTACCCCTACCCCTGCCCCTACCCCTAAACTATTTCGCAGGTCCCCAGTGGGGCGTGAAGGGATGCAGGATGAAGAGCGGCTTGCCGACGACATCTTGGCCAGGCACTTCGCCCCAACCGCGCGAGTCGAAGCTGTTGGCGGAGTTATCACCCATCGCGAAGTAATGCCCGGGCGTCACGGTGTATTCCTGCTGCAGCGGGATCGCGTAGCGGTCGCCACCGGCTTCAGGTAGGTAGCCGTAATAACCTTTGTCCATCGCACGCTGGCTATTGAGCGCCATCGGCTCGGGCGAAGTGACGACCTTACCGTCGACGAAGAGTTCGCCCTGGGCGCCCACGCGCAGTTTCTGCCCCGGGACGCCGGCGAGGCGCTTGACGTAGTAATTCTGCGAAGGCTGACCGTATTGATCGTCGAGTCCGCGGATGTTGTTCGTCCGGAAGACGAACGTGTCGCCGCGAGACGGATCGACGAAGTGGTAGGACATCCGATCTACGAAGAGCATGTCACCTGTGAGGATGTCGAAGTTGAGCATCGTCTTCCCAGCGGTGGCCTGCTTGCCAGTCATGAGCACCGGACCGAACGGCCCGCTCTTGATGCGTCCTTCGCGGGAGGCCTTGGCGAAGACGACGCGCCAGCGATCCTGATCCTGGCGAGGCAGCTTCAGCTTGGCCTCTTCAGGAAAGAACGTGTTCAGCAGCACCGTCTCAAAACCGAAATCGGCCGGCATAAGCACGGACTGCATCGTATTGCCGACTTGGATCTCATGCTTATCAGCGGCAACCCTTCCAGATGCCGGTTGCCAAAGATACCGTCATCGACCGTCCCGCTGACGAGAGCGCAGGCCCGTATTCGACTTGGTTGTTACCGTAGCGCTGCATCACGATCGGGATGCCGATTTCATCACCGGTGGCTTCGGCCGGAATGGACGTAAGTCCAGGGTCCACTGAACCTTCTCGAGCAGACGGACCGGCAGGCTCGGGACGGGCTCGTCGGCGGCGCGCACCTCGGCGGTCATGCCGTTGTACGTGGGCCACATGGAGTTCGTCGGGATCTTGAAAGGCTGCAGGAAGAAGCTGCGGATGGAGCCGGCTACGATGGCGGCCATGACCACCATCTCGGTGTAGTCGCAACCGGTGGTCAGCGGGTAGATCTTTGCCGCCGTTGCGAACGAGCCACCTCGTGGAGCTGGTTGAGCAGCACCTCGACCTGCGTGAGCTCCATCGTGCGGTCCTTGGAGGCGGCGCGGACCTTGTCGGCCAGCTCGAGCTGCTCGTTGAGGGCCTCCTTGGTCAGGACGTCGCCACGGTAGAGTTCGACCTTTCTTCCGACGCCTCGAGCAAGGGCCTTGCCGATCTTGCGGAGCTTACGACGGTAGTAGAAGGACATGGGGAGGACCCCGCCAAACTACACGCCGACCTACCCGAGGGAAAGCCCGAATTTGGGGCTTAACCCTCGTTCTTGAGATCTTGATGAAAGCTTCCTGGCGGATGTCGACCTTACCAATCTGCTTCATGCGCTTCTTGCCCTCCTTCTGCTTGTCGAGGAGCTTGCGCTTACGGGAGATGTCGCCGCCGTAGCACTTCGCGGTCACGTCCTTGCCGACGGAGCCGATGGTCTCGCGGGCGATGACCTTGGAGCCGATGGCGGCCTGGATGGCGATCTTGAAGAGCTGGCGCGGAAGGAGCTCCTTGAGCTTCTCGCAGAGCGCGCGTCCGCGGGCCTTCGGCCTTGGAGGCGTGCACGATCGAGGAGAAGGCGTCGACCGGCTCTTCGTTGACGCGGATGTCCATCTTGACGAGGTCCGAGGTGACGTATTCGCCGAGCTCGTAGTCCATCGAACCGTAACCGCGGGTGATGGACTTCATGCGGTCGTTGAAGTCGACGAGGATCTCATTGAGCGGCAGGAGGCAGACGAGGACGACGCGGTCGCCGTCGATGGTCTCGGTGCGTTCGCAGACGCCGCGCTTTTCCTGGACGAGCGTGAGCATATCGCCAATCGAAGTGCCCGGGATATGGATATGGGCGCGGATGGTCGGCTCTTCGATGTGCTCGATGGCGGACGGGTCCGGCATGACAACCGGGTTGTCGAGGATGTGCTCCACGCCGTCGGTGGTATAGACCTTATAAACGACGGACGGGTAGGTCGAAAGGATGTCGAGGTCGTACTCGCGACGCAGGCGCTCCTGGACGATCTCCATGTGCAGGAGGCCGAGGAAGCCACAACGAAAACCAAAGCCCAGCGCGGTCGAGCTCTCGGCGGTGTAGGTCAGCGAGGAGTCGTTGATGGCCAACTTGGCGAGCGAGGTCTTGAGCTTTTCATAGTCGGCCGTGTCGAGCGGGTAGATGCCGCTGAAGACCATCGGACTGACTTCCTTAAAGCCCGGGACAGGCTCCTTGGCGGGGTCGCTGGCGAGGGTGATGGTATCGCCGACCTTCACGTCCGCGACTTCGCGGATATTGATGACGATATAACCGACGCAGCCTGGGCCAAGTTCGTCTTGGGGCTTCATCTTCGGAGAGAAGATGCCGACTTCCTTAATGACCGAGCGGACGCCGTTGTACATCAGCTCGATGGTCTGGCCGGCCTTAAAGGTGCCCGAGAAGACGCGGACGTAGCTGATGACGCCCTTGTAGGAATCGAAGAGGGAGTCGAAGACCAGCGCACGGTGGTGCGGGTATTCGGACCAGCGGGGCGGCGGCACGCGCTTGATGATCGCAGCGAAGATTTCGTCGATACCGATACCGGACTTACCCGAAGCGAGGACGGCGTCCTGCGCAGGGATGGTGAGGATGTCCTCGACCTGGCGGCGGGCTTCTTCTGGGCGGGCGCTCGGGAGGTCGACCTTATTGATGACTGGGACGATCTCGAGGCCCTGATTCATCGCGAGGGTGGCGTTGGCGACCGTCTGGGCTTCCACGCCCTGAGACGCATCGATTAGCAGCACCGCGCCTTCGCAGGCAGCGAGGGAGCGGGAGACTTCGTAGGCGAAGTCGACGTGTCCCGGGGTATCGATGAGATTAAGGATGTACTGCTTACCGTCCGGCGCGGTGAAATTCATCGTCACCGGGTGGCACTTGATCGTGATGCCCTTTTCGCGCTCGAGGTCCATCGCATCAAGGAGCTGCTCCTTCATCTGGCGCTTCTCGATCGTCTTCGTGTGCTCGAGCAGGCGGTCGGAAAGGGTCGTCTTGCCGTGGTCGACGTGCGCGATGATGCAGAAGTTGCGGATGTGGTCTAAGGACACGGTAAAGAGGGAAAGGGCTTAATAGGACTGCGGACGGGGCGCTTGTCCAGCGTTAGCCCCAAACAGAAGGGGGTTTAGGCGGGAATATCGGCGAACTCGTGCAACGAGGCCACCGGGGCCGTCGGGGCGGAGCGCTTCATCATACCGGCCAGGACACCGCCGGGGCCGCATTCGTAGAACTGGGCGATACCGGTGTCGGCCGCGGCCTTGCAGTCGTCTTCCCAGAGGACCGAGGAGACCACCTGCTTGACCAGCGCGGCGCGGAGATCGGCCGGCTCGGCGAGCGTCCCGCCGGTGGTGTTCGAGTAGACCGTGACCTGGGGGCGCTTGAATTCGACGCCCTGCAGGAAGGCTTCGAAGGCTTGGCGAGCGGGCTCCATCAGACGGCTGTGGTAGGCGCCGGCGACGACGAGAGGCTTCACGAGCTTGAAGGCGCCGAACTCCTTAGCACGGGCTACGGCCTGAGCGACCTTCTCGGCGTCGCCAGAGATCACGACCTGTCCAGGGCAATTGAAGTTCGCGGCGTCGATATCGAACGCGGCGCAGAGTTTAAAAATCTCGTCGCGGGTGCCGCCGATGACCGCGGCCATGCCGCCCTTGGTCTGATCGCAGGCGAGCTGCATCAGGCGACCGCGCTCGGCGACGACCTTGAGGCCAGTCTCGAAATCCCAGACGCCGGCGAAAGCGTAGGCGGTCAGTTCGCCGAGGGAGAGCCCTAGGCAGGCCTTGAGGTCGTTGAGCTTGCCTCGCTCCTTGAGGATCTGGGCGATGGCGTAGCCTTGGACGTAAAGGGCCGGCTGGCAGACCCGGGTCTCAGTCAAAAGCTCGGCCGGGCCTTCAAAGCAGGCCTGACGGAGGTCAAACGGCAGCACCTTGGCGGCACGGTCGTAGAGGTCTTTGGCGGAGGCCGAACCTTCATACAGGGACTTACCCATACCGACAACTTGGGCGCCTTGGCCGGAGAACAGGAGAGCAGTGGACATTGGTAGGAGGGAGGGAAAAAGGGCGGGAGGGTCAATGATGGAGAGGCGGAACGCCCAAGCGGCTGGCGGTTAGCGGTTAGCGGTTGGGAAACGCAAAAAACAGAAGAACTAGCGAAACCAAGGCTCAGACCGCCCTCCCCTTTACCTTACGCTAACCGCCAACCGCCAACCGCTAACCGCTATCGACTCCTCCTGCTTCCTTGACCACCCCACCCCCTCCCCCTACCCCTAGCCCTTTCTTTCACCATGCCCATCGCCCTTCTCTCCGTCAGCGACAAGACCGGCCTCCTGCCCTTCGCCCAGGCCCTCGTCAAGGATCACGGCTACAAGCTCCTCTCGACCGGCGGCACCTCGAAGATGCTGCGCGACGCCGGCATGCCGGTGACCGACGTCAGCGAACACACGGGCTTCCCTGAGATCATGGAAGGCCGCGTGAAGACCCTGCACCCGAAAGTCCACGGCGGCCTCCTCTGCCGCCGCGATTCGCATGAGCACCTCGAGGAAGCCAAGAAGCACGGCATCGACCTCATCGACCTCGTCGTCGTGAACCTCTACCCATTCGAAGCCACCGTCGCGAAGCCCCACTGCTCGTTCGAGGACGCCATCGAGAACATCGACATCGGCGGCCCGTCCATGCTGCGCAGCGCGGCCAAGAACCACGCTTCCGTCTCCGTCGTCACCGACCCCGCCGACTACGAGCGCGTGCTCGCCGCGATGAAGGCGCCTGAGACCCTTGGCGAACTCCGCCGCGAACTCGCCCTCAAAGTCTTCCAGCGCACCTCGGCCTACGACGCCGCGATCGCCAACTACCTCGAATCCCAGGCTCAGCCCGGCGCCGGCAACGTCCTCGGCCTGCCCTCGCGCTTCACGTCGACCTTACCGATCGCCCAGCGCCTCCGCTACGGCGAAAACCCGCACCAGCAGGCCGCGCTCTACGGTTCCTTCCACGAGGCCTTCGAACAGCTGCAGGGTAAGGAACTCAGCTATAACAACATCCTCGATATCACCGCCGCGACCTACCTCATCGGTGAGTTCGAGCGCCCGACGATTTGCATCCTGAAGCACACCAACCCGTGCGGCGTGGCTTCAGCCGACACCCTCCTCGAGGCCTGGCACAAGGCCTTTGAGACCGATAAGCAGGCCCCGTTTGGTGGCATCATCGTCGCCAACCGCACCGTCGACAAGGGCCTCGCCGAGGCCATTGTCGAAATCTTCTCCGAAGTCATCATCGCGCCGGAATTCGACGCCGATGCTCTCGCAATCTTCGGCAAGAAGAAGAACCTCCGCCTCATGCGCGCCAAGGTCGGCCTCCGTGCCGACACCCTCCGCGAAGTCCGCGCCGTTATCGGCGGCGTGCTCGTCCAGGACCGCGACCAGAAGCCCGCCAACCCACGCGACTTCAAGATCGTCACCAAGCGTGCCCCGACGGCCGATGAGATGACCGCCCTGCTCTTCGGCTGGCGCGTCGTCCGCCATGTGAAGTCCAACGCCATCGTCTACGCTGGCAAGGAACGCACGCTCAGCGTGGGCGCCGGCCAGATGTCCCGCATCGACTCCTCGCGCATCGCGGTCTGGAAGGCCGGCGAAGCCAACTCTCGCTTACGGGCTCGGCCATCGCGTCCGACGCCTTCTTCCCTTCCCTGATGGCCTCCTCGCCGCAGCCGATGCCGGCGCCACCTGCGCCATCCAGCCGGGAGGCTCCGTGAAGGACGCCGACGTCATCGCCGCCGCCGACGCACGCGGTATGGCGATGGTCTTCACCGGCATGCGGCACTTTAAGCACTGAGCGGCCGGAGGCCGCCGAGGTGGTAGCGGTTGGCGGTGAGCGGTTGGGAAAACCAGAGCACAGCCAAATCAAAGCCCGGAGTCACCTGCCCCCGGGCTTTTTGTTTCTTGGCATTCACCTATCCGCCAACCGCTCACCGCCAACCGCTCTCACCTTACTCTTATCAGAGCTTGATCCCAATCTTCTCGAGCAGGCGGGCGAGTTCGTCGTCGCTGCTGAAGGGGATCGAGATGCTGCCCTTGGTGCCCTTACGGACGACGGAGACGGGAGAGGCGAAATGGGACGCGAGGCGCTTCTGGACGTCGGCGACGACGGTTTGGACGGTCTGCTTGCGATCAGTCTTCTTGGTCGAAGCGAGCTTCTTGACCTCAGCCTCGGTGGCGCGGACGGAAAGACCCTTCTCGATCACGAGTCGGGCGACCTGTACGCGGTGGGCGACGTTCTCGATGGCGAGCAAGGCCTTGGCGTGACCGGCAGAAAGCTGGCCCTTACGCACGTAACCCTGGAGTTCGTTGTCGAGGGCGAGGAGACGGACGCTGTTCGCGATGCTGGCGCGCGGCTTGCCGAGACGTTCCGCGACGGCTTCCTGGGTGAGGCTAAAGTCACGCATCAGCGAGGCGAAGCCGAGGGCTTCGTCGATGGCATTAAGATCGGCACGCTGCAGGTTCTCGATGAGCGCGAGCACGGCGCTGGAAGCGTCGCTGGCCTCGAGGATGCGCGCGGTAATGGTCTTCTCGCCGATCAGCTTGAAGGCGCGGAAACGGCGTTCGCCGGCGATGAGTTCGTAGCCGTCCTTCACCTTCCGAACGACGATCGGCTGCATGAGGCCTTCGGAGCGGATGGAGTCCGCAAGTTCCTTCACCTGGGCGTCGTCGAAATCACGGCGCGGCTGGCGAGGATTCGGGACGATCGAAGTGAGCAGCAGTTCCTGTAGCTGGAGACCCGGCGCGACGGGAGCAGCGGCAGCAACGGTGACCGGAGCGGGCGCGGCGGGCTTGACCACGCCACCGCCGATGAGGGAACCGAGACCGCGACCGAGGGATTTCTTAGGAGGAGTGGCCATGGGGCTTGTTTGAGAGAGATTAGCGAGCCGGGGTTTCGGCCTGCGGGATGAAGATATCGACGTCCGCTTTCAGGTCGTTAGGCGAGGAAAGGTTATTCGCTTTCATAATCCATTCGACCTTTGATCCGTTGCGGAGGGCAATCCTGGCGAGCATGTCGCCCGATTTGACGCGATACTTGATACCGGTCTGGGGGACGCCGGAAGAGCCGCCCGCTTCGGTTGTGGCGGGGGCTTCGGTCTGAGCGGCAGGAGCATTGGGCGACTTGCCAGCCTTCGTGGCAGGAGCGGGGCCGGTCTTGCCAAGGGCGGCGTTCACTTGGCGAGTGAGCTCGGCGAGCGCCGCGTTCACTTCGTCGGTCTGTTGCTTCAAGCGACGATCCACTTCAGTCAAGGTTTCGACGCGTGCCTTGGAAATCGCTTCACCTTGCGATACGGCCGGAGACTGGCTGGCCTTCTGGCGATTGAGGGCCGAGCGCAGGTCGGCGTTCTCGAGCTTAAGCTTCTCGACCTCGTTCCGAAGCTCGGCGAGGTCCTGCTGCATGCCCGCGATTTGGGCGTTCTGAGCCGAGAGGGGAAGAAGACCGAGGAAAAGAAAAAGAATGCCGAAACGCATGGACGGAGGAAAACATGCCCAAGGCGGGAGAGCAAGCAAGGTAGGGCTGGGCGCCCTCGCCCAGCCGCGGCTGACCAAGGTGGTCAGCCCTACCCATTACCTACCCCCACCCCTGCCCCTTGGAATTAATCTGTATCCCCGCCCGTCCCCGCCCTACCTTGCCAGCCGATGTCCAAGGTCCTGGTAGCCCTCTCCGGCGGTGTTGATAGCGCCGTGGCGGCCCTTCTGCTCAAGCAGCAAGGGCATGAGGTGCATGCCGCCTACTTCCGGACCTGGATGAACGAGGAGGGCCTGCCCTTCCCCGGCGAATGCCCCTGGGAGGACGACGTCCGTAACGCCCAGGCGGTCGCCGAGCACCTGGGTCTACCCTTCCGGATCATCGACCTCGTCCAAGACTATCGCGACACAGTCGTCCAATACCTCGTCGATGGCTACCGCCAAGGCCTGACCCCCAACCCCGACATCATCTGCAATCGCGAGATGAAGTTCGGCGTCTTCCTGCGCAAGGCGATCAAGGACGGCTATGACGTCATCGCGACCGGCCACTACGCGCGCCGACGCGAAAATACGGACGGCACGTTCGACCTGCTCGAAGGCCTCGACCCGAACAAAGACCAGTCTTACTTTCTCGCGCTGCTCCGGCAGGAACAGCTCGCGAAGGCGATTTTCCCGATCGGCGAACTACTCAAGCCCGAAGTCCGCCAACTCGCGGCGGACGCGCAGCTGCCGAACGCGGAACGCAAGGACAGCCAAGGCATCTGCTTCCTCGGCCAGATTCCGGTGCAGGATTTTCTCGAGCGGCACATCCCGGATTCGCCCGGCCCAGTCGTCAACGCCGCGGGTAAGGAAATCGGCAAGCACCGCGGCCTGCATCGCTATACCATCGGCCAGCGCAAGGGCATCGGCCTGCCCTCCAACACCGACAACGAATACTTCGTCGTCGTGAAGAAAGACTTCGCGAACAACACCCTGCACGTCGCCTTCGATAAACCGGACGCGCCGTGGCTCTACACCGGAGAAGCCATCGCGCGCGACTTCACCTGGATCAATCAGCCTCTCGTCGGCGAACAGGACATCCTCGCCCGCGTGCGTTACCGCGATAAAGCCACGCCGGCCCGCTTCATCCCGCAGCCGGACGGCACCGTCCGCCTCCGCTTCGCTGAGACCCAGCGCGGCCTCGCCCCCGGCCAGGTCCTCGCCGTGTACCACGACCGCGTCCTCATGGGTGGAGGAGTATTCCTCTAAGGGGCAGGGGTCGGGGTAGGGGTAGGAGATGCATCAGGCTGAAGACATGATGGCGAGGTGTTCAGAAAACTCCTGAGGGTAGAGTTTTATTTCCTACCCCTACCCCGACCCCTGCCCCTCTTTGTTTGCCGCCCTCCTCTTGACCTTCTCCCCAATGTGCGGAGGGTAACCCCATGCCCGAAGGTTCCGCCGTCCAACGCATGTTCTCTGGGATCGCCTCCCGTTACGACTTTGCGAACCGCGTCCTGAGCCTCGGCCTGTGCGTGGGTTGGCGCGAACAGCTCGTGGCCGCGACTAAAGCCGCCCAGCCCAAGACCGTGGCCGACCTTGCCACCGGCAGTGGCGACGTCGCCTTCGCCCTGCGCCGCAACCTGCCCGCTGATTGCACGATCATCGGCTATGATTTCTGCGAACCGATGCTCGAGCTCGGCCGTGTCCGCGCGCAGAAAGAAGGCGTCACGCTTGAATTCAAGACCGGCGACTGCATGGCCCTGCCCATCGTCGACGCCTCACAGGACGTGGTCACCATCGCCTATGGCGTGCGCAATTTCGAAGACCGCGCCAAAGGCCTCGGCGAACTACGACGCATCCTTCGCCCCGATGGCACGTTGCTCATCCTAGAATTCTCCCAGCCGAGCGCCTGGTTCGCACCATTCCACTTCATCCACGTGCGCTGCGTCCTCCCGTTGCTCGCAGGCATCCTCACCGGCGACTTCGGGGCTTACAAATATCTCGGCACCAGCATCGCGGGCTTCCCCGATGCCGACGGCCTTAACGCGGAGCTCAAGGCCGTCGGATTCGCCAAGGTGAGCCATAAAAGGATGCTTTTCGGCACGGTGGCCCTCCATCAGGCGCAGGCCTGAAAAATTCCTTGCCTTAGGGGCGTGGGGTCGTTTGCTCAAACCCCTCACTACGGGCTCGTGGTGAAATGGATATCATTTCTGACTACGGATCAGACGTTTGGGGTTCGAATCCCTACGAGCCCACCACTTTGAGCGCTAACCGGATTAAAACCCCGGTTAGTTGTGTTGGGCGGTTAGCGGTTGGCGGTTGGCGGATAGGAAAAGCCTCTCAATCCCAACACCTGATTTGGGTAGGGTCGGGACCGCGTCACGACTTAGCCTGTTTTAGGTAGGGTTGAGCGCCCTCGCTCAACCGCTGCTGACCGAGGCGGTCAGCCCTACCCTCAGACAGGCCCCAGCCAATCATCCGGTCTCCCTTTGAGTGAATGGCAACCCCAACCCCCAACCCCCAACCGCCAACCGCTTACACCTTATACTCATCCGGCATCTTCGTCCCCGACGGATAGACATAAGCCCGGTCTTCAAAATTACGCAGTTCGACGATGCCATCATGGATGGCCTGGACATATTCCGGATTGATCGGGACTTTCCCGCCGCCGCCGGGGGTGTCGATAATCAGCTGAGGGACGGCATAGCCCGTCGTGTGGCCGCGGAGGGCACGAATGATATCGATACCCTTCTGGATCGGCGCACGGAAATGGGTCGATCCTTCAATCAGGTCGCAGGCGTAAAGGTAATACGGACGCACGCGCATCATCAGCAGGCGGTGCACGAGCGACTTCATCACCTCGACGTCGTCATTAATGCCAGCGAGGAGCACGGACTGGTTGCCGAGCGGAACGCCGGCGAACGATAGGCGTTCGCACGCCGTGGCGAGCTCACGGGTAACCTCCTTCGGATGGTTGGTATGGATGCTCAACCAGATCGGGCCGTGCTTACGGAAGACCTCGGCAAGCTCCGGCGTGATGCGCTGCGGAAGAAAGACCGGGATGCGCGAGCCGATGCGGATGAACTCGACGTGCTTGATTGCGCGCAGGCGGCCGAGGAGCGCTTCCAGCTTGGCGTCGGAGAGCAATAGAGGGTCGCCGCCGGAGAGCAGCACGTCGCGGATCTCGGAATGCGCTTCGATATACTTCAGACCGGCTTCGAGCTCGGGATGGAAGTCGTAGGCCTGGGCGTTGGAGACCAGGCGACTCCGCGTGCAATAACGGCAATACGAAGCACAGCGATCGGTGACCAGGAAGAGCACGCGGTCCGGGTAGCGATGGACGATGCCCGGGACGGGCATGGTGCCTTCTTCGCCGACCGGGTCCTCGGATTCGCCGGGGGCGACGTAAGACTCCTCGATGCGCGGAATGACCTGCCGGCGCACCGGGCAGTTCGGATTCTTAGGGTCGATGAGGTTGAAAAAATGCGGCGTGATCGAGAGCGAGAGCTTATGCGGCGCGAAGAGGCACCCTTCCCGCTCCTCCTTCGTCAGCTCCAGCATCTCTTCCAGCTGGGCCAGCGTCGTGATGCGATTGCGCAGCTGCCAATGCCAGTCGTTCCACTCCGCGGCGGGCACGTCCTTCCATCGGCCTTGGCCAGCATGCCAGTTTTCGCGTAGGTCCTGAGGATACATCGGCTAAAAACCTACCCTAACGGTCGCGACGCCCAATGCAAACGGGGAAGCACATCGCCTCACCGCAATGGCGGCGGGCCCTTGCGCTTGAACCAACCTGCAAATGGGTGCCAGAGCTGGCCGAAATAGCCCGTCGGCACCTTTTCCGGGACGCCGAAGTCACAAGGCATTCGGTCGCGAGGCATGTAATAAGTACCGAAAATAATATCCCACAGCGGCAGGAGACCGGCGAAGTTCTTATCGATGGCCTGCGGGTCCTTTGAGTGATGCCAGCGATGGAAGACGGGGGTCGCGATGACGGAACGCAGCGGGCCAAAATCCCAATCGACGTCGGCATGGAGGAAGATCGCGTAGAAAGTCAGGAAGCCAGCGACACCCGCCGTCACGGTCGGATCGAAGCCGAGGAAGAGCAAGGGCACGACGGGGGCGAGGTTGTTGACGGCCTCGTTGACGGGATGCACGCGGACGCTGGAAAGCCAGTCGAGGTGCTCGGAACTATGGTGCACCGCATGGAATGGCCACCAAGCGCCGGTGTGGAAGAGCCGGTGCAACCAGTAGCCGAAGAAATCCGCCAGCAGATAGATCTCGATCGCCTGGAGCCAGACCGGCTGGGCGGCCACGGGGCCGAAGCCGCGATACTGCTGCGCCTTCAACTCTTCCCCCGTCGTGACGCCCGCCACAACGAGCACAATGAACGGAGCGATCAGCAAGACTCGCGCGGCCTGCTTGAAGAGCGCGACGGTAAAGAAATACGCCGTGTCAGTCAGCATGCCGGGCCGAAAGAATCCCGGACGTCGACGCGCCCCCATGATTCGCTCGATGAAATAGAAGATCAGGCCCAGTAACAGCAGCCCGAGCAGGTGCTTGACCGTATGAGCCTGGACTCCCATCCGCGCTTACTTCTTCTCGACGATCCACATGTTGCGGAACTCGACGGCGTCGCCGTGCCACTGCAGGCCGAGCGGGAGTTTTTCCGCGTGCTTCACGTAAGGGGGATTCTTCTTATGGCTGCTTGGGCCAATGTATTCGGTGCCGTCCTGCACCATCACGCCGTTCATCACGACGGTGATGCGGGTCTTGCTGGCGACAGTGCCGTCGGCGTTGAAGCGCGGGGCAGTGAACTCGATGTCGTAGCTATTCCAGCTGCGGGAAGGCAGGCAGGCATTGAAGGCGGGCGGCTGCTGGCCGTAGATCGCGGCAGTCATGCCGTCGGCGTAGGTCTCAGTCTTGGAGCAATCGAGGACCTGGAGCTCGTAGGTCTTCATGAAGAAGATGCCGCTATTCGAGTTGCCCTGGCTCTTCTTCTTCGGGTCGGTGTCGTAACCAGCGGCGGAGCGCCATTCGACATGCAAGGTGACGTCGCCAAAGGTACGCTTGGTGCGGATGCCGTTAGTGCGGGCGATCATCACGCCGTCCTTGATCTCCCAGGTCACCGGGGTCTTGAGTTTGGCGTTCGGGACGGCATCGGCCTCCCACTCGCCGGCCGAGTCGGCACCGCCGACGAGCACGATGGCTCCGGCCGGGGCGGCGGCCTCGTTGCACTTGAGCTTGGAAGCTTCGGCACGAGGCGGTTGCGGGCGGGCGGAGTCATGCACGCGCCACTGGGTGCCCGGGATGAAAGGGGTGTCGGTGTAGCCTTCGGCGGCGATTAGGCCGCTGGCGGCCACAAGGGAGAGGAAGGAAGCGAGGCGCATGGGGTGTAGGGGTAGAGACAGGTTGGCGGGAGAGAGGTTCGGGGAAAAGGGGAAACCTACTCAAGGGTTAGGGATAGGGGTGGGGGTAGTCGATCCAGCCACCCGCCACCTGGGGCCGCCACCTGCCACCCGAAACGACACCCCTCAACCCAATTTCGGGGCATTTTTCTTCATTCTAGCCCTGTCCCTTGCCCTACCCCTACCCCTGCCCCACCCCCTATTCAATTGCCCTCCCCCTCCCGTTTCTCCAACTTACGGCCCATGTCCGCGCCCAAGGCCCGCTTCACCCTCGAATTTGAAAAGCCCCTCCGGGAGCTCGAGGACAAGATCAACTCCCTCCGGGCTTCCTCCGAGTCCGCCGGGATGGACGTTTCCAAGGAGGTCAAGTCCCTGGAGGTCAAGATGGAGCAGACCCGCCGCGAGGTCTACGGTAACCTGAATCCCTGGCAGCGCGTCCAGTTGGCCCGCCACCCCCGTCGCCCCTACTCCCTAGACTACATCGGGATGCTGTTCGATGACTTCCAAGAGCTACACGGCGACCGACTCTACATGGACGACGAGTCCATCGTCGGCGGTACCGCTTTCTTCGAAGGTCGACCGGTCATGGTCCTCGGCCAGCAGAAGGGCCGCGACACGAAGGAGAACCTCCGCCGTAACTTTGGCTGCCCGAATCCGGAAGGCTACCGCAAGGCCCTTCGCCTGATGAAGATGGCCCACACCTTCGGCCTCCCGATCATCACCCTCGTCGACACCCCCGGCGCCTTCCCGGGTATCGGCTCGGAAGAGCGCCACGTCGCCGAAGCCATCGCCGTCAATCTCCGCGAGATGAGCCAGTTCGGCGTGCCCATCATCACCTTCGTCATCGGCGAAGGCGGTTCCGGCGGCGCCCTCGGCATCGCCGTCTCGAACAAGGTCTACATCCTCGAGAACGCCTACTACTCCGTCATCTCGCCCGAAGGTTGCGCCGCGATCCTCTTCAAGGACCGCGCCCACGCGCCGAAGGCCGCCGAAGCCCTGCGCCTCGACGCGCCTAATCTCCTCAAGCTTGGCGTTGTCGACGGCGTCGTGAAGGAACCGCTCGGCGGTGCCCAGGAAGATCCGGCCGCCACTGGCTCCGCCATCCGCAAGACCCTACGCGACTCGCTCGCCGACCTCTCCAAGGCCTCGCCGGAGAAGCTCATTGCGATGCGCTACGCCAAGTTCCGCGCGATGGGCGTCTACGCGGAGTAAGTTCTCCCACCAGGCTAAACGAAAAGGGGCGCCCATCGGCGCCCCTTTCTTTTAGTCAGTCGGCCGGCCGCTTAACCGCCGTTCGACAGCACGCGGATGTAGCGCGTGTAGTTGCGGCCGTACATGTAGACGATGCGCTTGAAGTCAGCTTCAGGCACCTTCTGATTATTGTTGAGCATCTGGAGGCCGCGCAGCTCCTTGGAACCTTCGGGGGTCAAGACGGTGATGGAGACCTCGACGGCCTTGAGCGAGTAAGGCAGGTAAGGCAACCAGGTCGTCGCCGTAGGCTTCAGCGGGAGGTTATCCGGATACATGCGATCGGCATAAACGCGGAGCCGAGAGCTGTAGTAATCATAAGGCTGAACCTTCAGACCGGCGCCGGTCGGTAACGGATTAGGAATAGTGGGAGCGCCGTTCGGGGCATAACGCAGGGGAGCGCTCGCGATGTCGGTGGCGCCGTCGGCGAACTCGAACATAGCAAGGTAGCCTCCCTTCGAAGCGGCCAAGGCGGATTTGTCGTCACTCCTGCCAACCAACACGACAGGACGAAGGGTCTGCGGCATGCGGGCACAAGGGTCCTTGAGCGCCGGCGCCGTCGAGGTCGCCGAGAGCGAGGAGGAAGACCAGAAGACCAAGTTCATCGCGACGACATTCGAAGCGATGAAGTTATTTTCGTCCATGGTCCAGCAGGGCGTCGTGCTGGCGATGTTGTTGTCGATCAGCGCACGGGTTTCGTAATCCGGGGTAGGCAACTTGGAGTAGTTGGCGAAGCGACGGGAACCAGACCAATAATCCCAAGGCGACTTCGGGGCATCGATATTGGAATTCAGGATCAGCGGGAGCGCGTCGACGAACGTGTTCTCGGAGTCGATGATCGTGCGGTAGACGCCGTAGACCTGCTGAATCATGTCACCAGGAGCGTCGAAAGGTGAGCGCTGTCCGATTCGGTAGGCGATGGCGCACACGTCACCACGGAGCGCACTCCGGCCAGCTCCGGGCGTCCAGCGTGGGCGATCGGGCGGAGCACCGAAGAGCATCACGATCGGATGATCGACAGTCTGGAGGTTACCGACCGCGGCCGGGACGCCGGAGACATCGGTAGAACCCGGGACGACGATCTCCATCCAGCAGCGTCCGTCGGCGCGAAGCATCGCCGTCGAGAAATCATTCTCCATCGCATCCAAGGCGCCACGCGCCTCTGACTGGGTCGAGAGGTCGGCGACGGCGCGATCATAGACACGCAACGTGTCGGAAGCGATGGTGACGACGGTCAGGACGATGATGACCATGATGGCCGTGGAGACCAACACCTCGAGCAAGGTGAAGCCGGCCCGGGCTTGGCGGAGGAGAGTGTTCATCGGCTGATGACGATATTCTGAACGAGCAAAGGAATTTCGGACTTCGTCTTGAACGAGTCGTAGGGACTGTAGTCGTGCGAGAAGAATTCGGCGACGACCGGGAGATAGGCCAGCGCGTAGTCCTTGGGCAACGCGGGAACTGGCGACGTCGCCCAGGGCGGGGCAGCGACCTTGGTGGTCTTTGGCTCGAGCGTTGAGGAGTCAATCTCGGCCCGCTGACCGACCAGGAGTTTGGAAAGCGAAAGGCGGACGCGCATGGGCGTGCCGATGATGTTACGGCCGGAGAAAGCGTCCAATGAGAGGTTCTTCCCATTGCAATAGGCCACCTCAATCATCGAAGGATTCGAGAATAAGGCGTAGGCATTGGGGCCCGTCTTATCGTTCTCGAAGCTGACGATCTTGCGCTCGTAGACATAGAGCCACACCGCGTTGTCTCCATTATCGCGGGCACCCTGCAGTAGGCGGTAGGCGATATCGAAGTTGGAGACCGACGGATTACCCCCGTCCAACGGGAGCCCGGCATCCATCAGGTACTTGCTGTTGTTCGGCACCTTCTCACCGGCGGCGTCAAGGTAGACGATCGAACGGGGATTATCCAAGGCGCCGATGAGACGGGTCACGCCGGAAAGGGCGCGATTGGTCTGCATGATTTCGTCGACCTGCTGGAAGGTGGAACCGAGGATGCCGACGAGCGAGAGAATCGCGACGCCGACGATGCCGATGGCGAGCGTCACCTCGACCAGGGAGAAACCTGGGCGGACGGACGAAGGGTTGCGGGGAGGGTTCATCGGAAGAAAATTATTTGGCCTTATCCATCTCGTCGGCGTCGAGGGTCATCGTGACGTCGCCGTTCGGGCGAAGGGAGAGTGCCGCGAACTGGTTTTCTGACGTGATATCGATCATGGCCTTACCCGTGCCGGTATTACGGACCACGCCTTTAGCGAGGACGAGCAGCACGCGACCCAGGTGATTGGAAGAACCGGTCCCCTGCAGCTCAACGTAGAACCACTTTTTAGGATTCAAGTCCTTCATGTCGGCGAGTGTCACCGGCTGGTTGGTCGGGGCGTAAATCATCCAGGGCGGAGAACTCGCCGGAGAGTCCGTCGTATTGGTGGTAGCATTGTCCGCGAGCGGCCCGATTAAACTGCGCCGCGTGTTAGCGGTGACGGTCATCGACAGCGTCGTCTGCGTATCGGTGGCGGGCGGGACAAACACCACGCCCGTGGGCAGCAGCTGCGCGGGCTCGGGAGAGAACCACTTATAGGGAGTAACCGAAGTGTTGGTGATGGTGGACGGATCGACGGTCCCTAAGTCGGCCGAGCTGACGCCACCAACGGCGATGACGAACTGGCGGAGGTGATTCACATCGTCGTCCGGATCATTCAAGATGAGCAGGCGATAGCGATTGGCGTAGGTGACGCCGGTCGTACCAGGTCCGCGATTCATCAAGGCCATCGCCCGCACCGTGCGGACGGATGAAGCGATGAAGCGCTGCCCGGCAGGCAGACCGCCACCGTCACCGGGCGTGAGGCCGAGGAATAGCGAGGAAATGAGCAGGATGATCGTGATGACCACCAGCAGCTCGACCAGCGTGAAGCCCTTACGGGCGATGGAACGGACGGTCATTATTGAATGGCGAGCACCTGGGCGTAATCACTGGGATCCACGCTGGTCTCGGCGTTGGAAAAATCGCCCAGGATGTCCGTGGTGTAAATGATGACGCGCGCGGGGATACCGCTGGTGCTCGCAATGGCGCGAATTTCTTCTGGCATGGAATCGACGCCCTTGGGAGCGACGATATTGCGGATGTTGGTGTTATTATCCGTGTCGAAAATGACGCGGATGCTACGATTGCCGAAACGATCCACTAGATAGCTGGTGTCCGTCAGGTTAGCCGGGTCTTCAAAATCATCCTTACCGAAGGAGCAGAACTCTTCGCCGGTCTTGTTAAGCAACTTACGGTCGGCGGTCGGGAGGGCGGTGCCAGTCGGGAGGCGGCCGGACATGGCCTTAACGAACTTGAGATTGGTGTCGGGGTCTTCGAGGAGATGAAGGCTGTCCTTGGACGAATCGTAGGCGGTGCCGATGTTGGGATAGAAACCGTAGACCTGCTTGTAGCGGGTGACGCCGCCGGCCCACTGGGTGAAGGCGGTCGTGGCGGACGATTGCTGGGCCTTCTTACGGACTCCGCGGATCGCCGGGAATAAGGCGGCCGACAGGATGCCGATAATGGCGATAACCGTCAGGAGTTCGATCAGGGTGAAACCGGCACGACGACGAGGAGTCATGGAAAATCGGGGTGGGATTGGGGAGAAACTATTCTACGAGTCCTCCGGCCCGGTTGAACAGTCAAAAACCGCCTTTTTCTCCACCCAACCCCTTACTTAAGCAAAATAAAGCACCCGAGGGCCAAGGCCGTGGGAACCAGCGCCCAGAGGAATAGCCGCCAAGCCGAAACGCCCTCGGGGAACCAGGGAGAAAGAATGGACTGGCCAGCTGGATTCGGGGCGTTGGCCATAACGGTCAGGCCACCCCCCGCCAAGGCGCCCGCGAGGACCGAGTGACGGAGCGCGTCCGCAATCGGTCCGGAGGCCGATAGCGCCGGAACCTGGGCCGCCAGATAGGTGATGGCCGCATTGTCGTTGAAAGCGGTGAGGAAGACCGAGACCGCCATCAAGGCCTTCTCATCGAGCCTCACCAAAACCGGCGAGATCCACCATCCCTGCGTCCCCCCCAGCACGACCAGCCCCGCCAGGAAGAAACCGACCAAGAGCGGACCACGAAGGCGAATCTGGTCCTGCCACTGCGGCGTCGCCACGGTGAAAGCCAGGAACACCAGGAAACCGCCCACCATCAGGATGGGGTGATGCCCGGCGAGCATGGCGACCGTCCATACCATCAGCAGCAGGTGAACGGAAGTGACCCACACGGGGATCGAAGCAGGCGACCCCTCGTCCGTGGAAGCGCTCGGCCGGAGGGCCATCAGTTCCTTCCGAAACACCAGCAGGTAAGCTACGTTGGAAAGCAGGATCGAGGCGATGGCGGCCTCCCCGAACTGACGGAACACGTCCGCGCTGCTCCAACCCCACTTGGCCGCGACCATCACGACCGGAGGCGCGGCGAAATTGGTCAAGGCGCCGCCGACCGAGACGTTGACGAACAGCAGGGCCAGCGTCGCGTACTTGAGCCGTTCGGACGGCTTCAGGGCGTAGAACTGGGTCGAGAGCAACAAGGCGCCGATCGTCATCGCGGCCGGCTCCGTGATCAGCGAACCGAACAACGGTGGCAAGGTAAGGATGACGAACCAGCGGGCGACCGGCGTATCTCCCAGCAGGCGGGCGACGGCGCCGACAAAGCGCGCAGCCAGGGCCATGATCGGCCGAGCGGAAGCCAAGGCCATGATGACAAAGACAAAAAGGGGTTCGATGAACTTGGAAGGGCCGACCGGAGCCAACCCCGCTTGCACGGCCGCATAATCGCCCGATTCGACATAACGGCAGGCGAATTCCCAACCCTTGCCAGGCCAAGCGATGAGCAGTCCGAACAGCACGAAGGTCCAGATTCCGAACACCGCCTCCACCTCACCGAGCAGATGCAGCAACGATGCCCGGAAATCCGAAGACTGCCCCCGTTCGTTGACGGGCACCCGGCCCGCCTTCACGGCCTCTTCATGGGCCGTCTCCAACCGATGCGACGCGCGGGCGAACATCGGCGCCACGAACGCATGAACGATAGCGAGAGCGAACACGATGCTCGCGGCGAACAGGAACGCGTCCTTCTCGACGACGGCAACCAGCTGCGGCCAGAGTTCGGGCTGAGGGGACATGCCTCACCTCAGTCCATCCGGAGCCGGTTGGCAATCCTAGGCAAAGGGCTACTTGGCAGCCGGCACGACATCGGGCCGGGCACCACCGAGCGCCTTTACGAGGTCGACCTGCGCAGCTAGGCGATCCTGGCGCACCTTGGCCACGGCCACCTGGGATTCGGCCCGTAGACGGCGGGCAGCGAGTAGCTCCATCGGGCTGGTCTGTCCCTGCCGGGCACGCTCGATGGCAATCCGATAAGCCTCGTCGGCCGCCTTGGCACGACGCGCGGCGGCGGTGGCCGATGCCGCGGTCTCCCGGACGTCGACCAGGGCGTCGCGGACCTCGCGACAAGCGTTGAGGAAAGCCTTCTCATAGGCGGCGGCCGCCTGGTGCTGCTCAGCGACGGCCCCTTCGACCCGTGCCGCACCGCGACCAAAATCAAATAAGGGATAACGCAGGTCGACGCCGAGCGAGGAAGTCGCGGTCGCCCCATCAAACAAGGCGTTGAGCTCCCGGCTTTCGGAGCCGATCGCGCCGGTCAGAGTAAAGTTAGGGAAACGCGCGGCCTTGACGTAACCAATGCGCGCGTTGGCGGCGACGAGCGCCTGCTCCGCGGCAACGACGTCGGGACGACTGGCCAAAAGATCGGTGGGCAGGCCCGGTGCCACGGGAGCAGGAAGGCGGAGGCCGTCCTGACGGCGCACCGCGATCGTCAGCGCCGGCTGGCCCGTCAGCGTACCGATCAGGTGCTCGGCAGCGGCACGCGTCCGACGGGCGTCGGCCAGCGCGGCAACCGCCGCGGAGCGGGCGACTTCGGCCTGGGCGACTTCGTTCGGCCCAGCGGCACCGACGGTGGCACGCTTGGTAATAATCGCGGCTTCCTCATCGCGCGCGGCGAAGACTTCTTGGGCGGCCAGTGATTGTGCGTCCGCAGCACGGAGGGCGGCATAAGCCCGCACGACGGCAGCCCCGACGGAAAGTTCGACCATGCGCCTGGCCTCGCGTGCGCCTAACAACTGTGCACGTGCCGACTCCTCGGCACGGCGGAGCTTACCCCAGAAATCCAGCTCGAACGACGTGGTGAGACCGCCGCGCGCGGTGGTACGGTGCCGGCCAGTTGTGGCCAGGTTCTGATTATAAGCGCCTTCGCTCAGCTTGCTCGAATTGATCCCGCCGGCGGCGTCGATCTGCGGAAGGCCGGCGCCTTCGGTTTCTCCTAAGACGGCAGCCGCCTGCTCGACGCGGCCCACGGCGATGCGCAGATCCGCGTTGGCGACCAACGCTTTCGCCACCAAGGCGTCGAGTTCCGAATCACCGAGCGACTTCCACCATTCGGAGCGGATGGCCGCGCCACCCTTCCCTGCTTCTGGGAAGACGTCAGCCTTGGGGAGAGCAGGCCGGACGTAATCCGGACCAAGGGTGCAGCCACCCAGGAGGATGGCGGACAAGAGGACAAGGCGAGGCATCATGGCTGGACGGGAGTCGGTTTTTCCTTCCGGCCCGAAAGCAGATGGAAGAACCACGGGATGAATAAGGTGGCGACGAAAGTGTCGATTAACATACCGCCCAGCACGCCGGTTCCCATCGACTGGCGAGCCGCAGCGCCGGCGCCACTGGCGAAGGCAAGCGGAACAACGCCGAGCACGAAGGCCATCGAGGTCATGACGAGCGGCCGCAGGCGCATGCGCGCGGCTTCGATGGCCGCATCGGCCGCCGAACGGCCGGCCCGACGAGCGGTCTCGGCAAACTCGACGATCAAGATGGCGTTCTTGGCCGCGAGACCGATGAGCGTCACGAGCCCGATCTGGAAGTAGATATCGTTCGGCATCCCGCGTACGATCACAGCGAGCAGCGCACCGAGGAGCGCGAACGGCACGGTGAGCAGCACACCTAAAGGCAACGCAAGGTCTTCATACAAGGCCGCAAGAATCAGGAAGACCATCAGGAGCGCTAGCAGGAATGCCGGCAAGGCGGAGGTCGCCGCACGCTTCTCCTGTAACGCTTGCGCCGTCCAGTCGATGCCGTAACCGACGGGCAGGATATCCTCCGCAATCTCTTCGACGAGCGCGATGGCCTGGCTGGAACTCACGCCCGGGGCGGCCGCACAAATGAGTCGCGCGGACAGGAAGCCCATGTGCCGCTCGAGCTGCTCCGGCCCCGAGGAGGGCTTGAATTTCACGAAGCTGGAGAGCGGGATCATCGCGCCATTCGCGGCGCGGACATGCACGCGGCCAGCGGCGGCGGCGTCCATACGATCGGCCGCCTCCGACTGAACAAGCACGCGGTAGGTGCGGCCCGATAACGTGAAGTCGTTGGCGTAGACGACGCCGATGGTAGCCTGCAGGGCCTCGTGGAGGTCAGGCAACGTCACCCCGAGGGCGGCGGCGCGGACGTCGTCAACCTCGGCGAGGAACTGGGGTACGGCGGGCCGCAGGAAGACGCGGATACCGGTGAGCTCGGGGCGAGCGCGGAGCGCAGCCTCCAGCTTCTCGATATTCGCCGCAAGCCGGGCGGGGTCATCATCATCCTTCGCTTGGAGATAGAATTCAAAGCCGCCGGCGCTACCGATACCACGAATGGCGGGAGGGTTTACCACGAGGCACATGCCGTCGGGTTGCGTCATCCCAATCGCGTTGAGCTGACGGGCGAGGGCCTCGCCGCCAGGCGGACGAGTACCGAAATCCTTCAGCGGAAGGAAGATCGTGCCGGAGTTCGTGCGCTCGCCGCCGCCGAGGAGGTCAAAGCCGCTGATCGCGAAGGTGTGACGGACGGCAGGGTTCTCGCGCAACTTCGGCGTGATGTCGTCCATGAAGGCCTTGGTGCGATTGATGCCGGAGCCGTCCGGCAACGCCACCATGGCGAGCAGATAGCCTTGGTCTTCGGCGGGCAGGAAGCTGCGCGGAATCTTCACGACGAGTACGATGTTCGCGATGACGATCGCCAGGAAGGCACCCGCCGCCGAACGCGGGTGATCAAGTAGCCAGCGGACCACGCGACCATGCCAGCCGGCCACGGCGCCAAAGCCGCGTCCGAAGCCCGCAACAACGCCAGCCAGCCAGCCGGTCGGTGCGCCGGGCGCATGCGGCTTGAGCAGCAGAGCACAAAGGGTCGGCGTCAGCGTCAGGGCGACGAAGCCAGAAAGGATGACGGAAAAGGCAACGGTCACCGCGAACTGACGGTAGAGCACGCCCGCGATGCCGCCGAGGAAGGCGACCGGGAGGAAGACGCAGACGAGTACGCAGACGATCGCGACAATCGCGCCAGCGACCTCGCGCACGGATTCCTTGGCGGCCTCGAACGGACTGAGCCCCTTCTCGCGCATGAGCCGTTCCGTGTTCTCAAGCACGACGATGGCGTCGTCGACCACGATACCAATCGCGATGACCATCGCAAAGAGGGTCAGGATGTTGATGCCGTAGCCCATGATCCAAAGCCCGGCGCAGGCGCCGATGAGCGAGACGGGCACCGCGATCATGGGGATGAGCGTGGCCCGCCACGAACCGAGGAAGAGGAAGACGACGAGTGCGACGAGGAAGGCGGCTTCAACGAGCGTGTTGCGCACCTCGCCGATGGCGGAACGCACAAAGCGAGTGGTGTCGAACGGGATGCTGTACTCGACGTCCGGCGGGAACTGCTTGGTCAGCTCATCCATCCGCGCGCGGATGCGGTCGGCGGTCTCGAGGGCGTTCGAGCCCGTCTGCAGGAAGACGCGGATACCGGCGACAGGCTTGCCATCCAGCATGCTGAGCTGCTCGTAACTCTGGGAACCGAGTTCCACGCGGGCGACGTCCTTGAGGCGGAGGACACCGTCGGCGGAGCTGGAGCGCAGCACGATGTCGCCAAACTGCTCGGGGGTCGACAGGCGCCCGCGGGCCACGACGGGCACCACGAAGGCGGCGTCCACCGACGGCTCCTGGCCGAGGCGGCCGACGGCGTACTGAGTGTTCGTGGCACGGATTGCACGGACGACCTCAGCGGAAGTGACACCGAGCGCAGCCATGCGGTCCGGCCTTAGCCAGACACGCATCGCGTAGTCGCGGGAGCCGAAGACGCCGGCGTCGCCGACGCCGGGGAGGCGCTTGAGCTCCTCGACGACCACCGAGGAGGCGAAATTGCTCAGGAAGACGGAGTCGCGACTGGCCTTAGGTGAAACAATCGAAACCGACATGAGGATGTCGTTCGAACGTTTCTTGGTAATCACACCGAGACGGCGAACCTCCTCCGGCAGGCGTGGCTCAGCAAGCTTGACGCGATTAGCCACAAGGATGGTCGCCATGTCCGGGTCGACGCCGTTCTCGAAGGTGACGGTAATGCTAAGCGCGCCGCTGGAGGACGAGTTGGACGAATAATAAAGGAGGCCTTCGACGCCGTTGATCTGCTCCTCAAGGGGCGCGGCGACATTATTGACGAGCGACTCCGGCGAGGCGCCCGGGTAGCTCGCCACGACCGTCACGGTGGGCGGCGCGATCTGCGGATACTGCGACAACGGTAGGTTCTGCAACGCCAGGCCGCCGACCAAGACGATGATGAGCGAGAGGACGGCCGAGAAAATCGGCCGCTTGATGAAAAAGTCCCAGCCCATTTACTTCTTGGCCGGAGCGACGACGACCGGGGAGCCCGGGCGCAGCTTGTGCAGCTGGTTGAGGATGACGCGGTCGCCGGGACGCAAGCCAGTGAGGATGACGATGTTCGAACCCAGGGCCTCACCCAAGGTAACCGGACGAGCCTCGGCGCGATCACCCGCACCGACGACGAAGACCGAACGTCCCGACGGTGCTTGGACGAGCGCAAGCTGCGGCACGAGGGTGGCGTCCTTGGCCTTACCACCGGTCACGCGAACGCGGACAAACTGGCCCGCGAGCAAACCGCCGTCGGCGTTGGCGAAACGGGCGCGGAGCTGCACCGTCCCCAGTCGGGTGTCGACCTGAGGTGAGGCGAAGTCGATCTTGCCGAGCACCGGGTAAGCGGTGCCGTTAGGCAGCAGAAGCGTGACCTCGGCGCCTTGGGCGGACTTGGCTCCAGTGGCGAAGAGGCGATGGAAATCATCTTCGGAAAGGCCGAAGCGCGCCCAAACTTCATCCGCGTTCACAATCGTGGTGAGCAGGCCGTCGGGTCCGGTCGGAGTGACCAAAGTGCCTTCAGTAAGCAGGCGACGACCCGCGATGCCAGCGACGGGCGAGCGAACTTCACAGTAATCAAGGTCGAGTTTAGCGAGGCTGGCCTTCGCGGCGGCGGCATCGCGTGCCCCCTTTGCGGCGTCGGCCAAGGCCTTTGCGTCATCGGCTTCCTTACGACTCGCGGCCTTCTGGCGGAAAAGCTCGGCCTGACGAACGGCCTCATCGGTCGCCTGCTGCGCCCGCGCAGTCTCTTGGGCGAGTTGTGCCACGGCCAACGCATGGGCGGCGACATAAGTCGACGGATCGATCCGGAAAAGAAGGTCGCCGGCTTTCACCTGGGCGCCCTCGGCGTAATTGACCGTCTGCAAGATACCCGTCACGCGGGCACGCACTTCCACCTCGCGCACCCCTTCGGTCTGCGCCGGCGCAATCGCCGTCTGCGCGAGGTCCGCCAAAGTCACCGTTAGGACCGCCACCGGCAATGGCCCGGAAGGCGGCATGGCCGACTCCTGGCGACAACCGAACAGGCCGAGCGCCAAGACCGCACAGAGAAGACCCTCGACAGGGCGAGATTTACATACAGACATGTATGTAAATCTATTTGCCCGACCATGGCTCGCAAGACCAAAGCAGAAGCCGCCCTTACCCGTGACCGAATCGTTACCTGCGCCCGGCAGGTTTTCAGCCGCGAGGGGGTCACGAACACGTCCTTGGAAACGGTCGCCAAGGAGGCCGGCGTCACCCGCGGCGCGGTCTACTGGCACTTCCGTGACAAGGCCGACCTCTTCATGGCGGTGCGACAACAGACGGGAACGCTCCTGCGGTTCGACGACTTTCGGACGGGGGACGCGTTGGAGCGACTCGAGGCCGGCCTGCAGGCGGCCCTTGATCGCCTGCGCACCGACCGGCAGGCGCTAGAGACCTACGAGGTCATGCTCTGGAAATGCGAATACGTCGGCGCCTTCGCCAGCGTGCGCCAGGACCTGATGTCGGCCAGCTCGCTCTTCCTGACCGAAGTGACGGAATTCTACGGGGAAGCCGTCCGGATGAAACTGGTATCCGCCAATCTCGACCCGGCCTTAGCCGCCCGCGAGACTCTGTGCTTCTACGCCGGCTTACTCAAATTGTGGCTAGCCGATGAAAATGGCGGGACGGTCCGCGCCGAAGTTCGCCAGCTGATTACGCAACACGTCGCCGGGCGCCGCCTGCAGAAGGCGGTTTGACTGCCCCCGCGACGCAGGCTATCACAGACACGTGAAGGCCCTCCCCGCCCTGCTCTACTTCCTCCTGCTCGGGATAGTCCCGGCGCAGGCCGCTGAACCGGACGCGCCCCAGACGTTGCCGATCATCTACGACCAGCCGGGGGAGAAATATATCCTGCGTATCGATAATCGCCGCTACCAGCTCTCCTATGTCACGAAGGAAGGCGTGGTCGGCCTGATGTCGGCCGCCAACTACCCGCGCACGAAACTGCGCTTCGACGAGTACAAGCGCTCGCTCGAGGACAAGGCGAAGGCCGAGACGCTCGTCAACCGCGCGCAGTCCAACGTCACCCGTGAGTCAGACCGCGTGACCCGCCTCCGCCGTAGTCTCGAATCGCTCCGCTCCCAACTCGCCTTGCTCCGCTCCCAACCGAATATCGACATCCGCGAACTGCAGTTCCTCCAGGAACAGATCCGCATCACCTCGGCTTCACTCGCCTCCGCCGAGGACATGGAAGCGAAAGCCCAGTCGAACCTCGACAAGACCAAGTCCTCCACGGAGTCGGCGTTCCAGCGCGCGGATAAGGCCCGCGAAGACTACGTCGCCGCGCTGGACGAATACGAGAAGCCGCTCGCCGCGATCCGCACCATCGCGCTGACGCACGGTAGCGCCCTGTGATTTCCAAGACCATGAAGACCACCGCCCTCCTCGTAGCCCTGCTCTGCGCCAGCTCCGCCGGCTTCGCTCAGCAGGCCAAGCCCGCCGCGAAAGCCGCGGCCGCTAAGGCGGCGCCCAAATCCGTCGACCGTTTCGCCATCCCCGCGGACGAGAAGGTCTCCTGGCATGACGTCCGTGAGACCGACCTCGAAGGCCGCGCCTTCCCCGACGCGGAGCGTAAGAGCTACTTCGACCGCCTGCCCGCCGAAGCCGACGGCAAGGTCACGCCTGCGGTCTGGGCCTGAGCCGCGACAGCGCGGGCCAGATGTTCCGCTTCCGTACCGACGCCACGACGATCTACGCGCATTACAAGGTGACGAAGCCGCTGCTCGGCATGCCGCACATGCCCGCCACTGGCGTCAGCGGCCTCGACCTCTACGCCCGTGACAAAGACGGCAAGTGGCGCTGGGTCCAGGTCGTCCGCCCCGGTGCGCAGGAGATGAAACTCCGCCTCGCCGACGGGCTCGACGCCGGTGAACGCGAATACGCAATCTACCTCCCGCTCTACAATGGTGTCGAGTTCCTCAATGTCGGCGTGCCTGAGGGCAAGAAATTCGTCGGCCTCAAGCCGCGTGCGAAGCCCGTTGTCTTCTACGGTACCTCGATCACGCACGGTGCCTGCGCCAGCCGCCCAGGCATGGTGCACACGGCCATCCTCGGTCGCCGCTTCGACGTGCCGGTCGTGAACCTGGGCTTCTCCGGCAACGGCCGCATGGACCAGGCTGTCGGCGAATTCCTCACGCGTATCGACGCCGCTGCTTACGTCATCGACTGTCTCCCGAACATGAACGCGGCGGCCGTCACCGAGAAATGCGTGCCCCTCGTCAAGCAGCTGCGCGCCGCCCGCCCCGACACCCCGATCATCCTCGTCGAGGATCGACGCAACACCGACGCCTGGCTCAAGGCCTCGCTGCGCAAGCACCACGATGATAACCATGCCGCGCTCAAGGCCGCTTATGAGCAGCTCGTGAAGGAAGGCGTCAAAGGCCTGTCCTACGTGCCCGGCGACCACCTCTACGGCGACGACAGCGACGGCGCCACGGACGGCTCGCACGCGAGCGACTTGGGCTTCCATCGCCAGGCCGACATCTTTGAGCCCTTCCTGAAGGCCGCCCTCGGCCGCTGATTTTTTGCGCCCCCGCTGGCGAACGGGCCTATTCCTTTCACCCTAAGCGACGATGACCCGCAGCTTCCGCTACTACGACCTCATCCTCGGCGCGTTCGTCGCGGTGCTGCTCTGCTCGAACCTGATCGGCCCGGCGAAGGTCGTGCAGCTCGACCTACCTTTCTTCGGCAAGACCGACTTCGGCGCGGGCAACCTGTTCTTCCCGCTCTCCTATATCTTCGGTGACATCCTCACGGAAGTCTACGGCTACGCCCTCGCGCGTCGCGTGATCTGGGCCGGCTTCGGTGCCATGCTCTTCGCGACGGTCATGACCTGGGTCGTGCTCGCGATGCCGGCCAGCCCGAACGAGCCGTTCAGCGCACAGCTGCAGCCCGCGCTCGAGACGTGTTTCGGCGGCGGTTGGCGCATCGCCCTCGGCTCGATCATCGCGTTCTTCGTCGGCGACTTCCTCAACTCGTACGTCCTCGCGAAAATGAAGGTGCGCATGGGCGGCAAGCATCCGTGGGCCCGCTTCATCGGCTCGACCTTCGTCGGCCAGGGCGTCGACAGCCTGATCTTCTACCCGCTCGCCTTCATCGGTATCTGGAGCCCGCAGACACTCCTCGCCGTCATGTTCGCCAACTGGGTCTTCAAGGTGCTCGTCGAGGTGGTGATGACGCCGGTCACCACGGTCGTCTGCGCCAAGCTGAAGCAGGCTGAGGGCGTCGATACGTTCGACACCGACACCGATTTCACGCCCTTTAGCCTCAAGCGCTGACCGGCGGTACCCCGTTTTAGAGGCTTTTATCGGCCTCCAATCGGCTTTTCTGTCATATTATCGGGGTTTTCGACGAATCCGTTGACAACCCCCTGAGGGATGAGCACAACACGCTCAGTCAATTTCACTCAGGTAAGAGCCTCCCTTATAAAGGACGCATCAGTCGCGAGGGCGACTAACGGAATCAGGATTCAAACTCTCCGTACCCGACCCCAGAGTCCCGTAGCTAGGACTCTGGACTTATTTGTCCCGGAAACGGGAAGACAGGCCGCACCACCCGTGCGGCCTGTTTCGTGCTGTCGTGCCCAAGACCGGACTCGAACCGGTAAGCCTTTCGGCGGCAGATTTTAAGTCTGATGTGTATACCGTTCCACCACTTGGGCCGACGGCTCCAAAGTGCGGACGTGCCCTCGATTGGCAACCCGGGAAAGCGGGCGGGATTCGCCTTCGCCTTGCCCTCGGGACCAAACCCGGCTTCCTTCCGCACATGGATCGCTTAGCCCAGACGTTCGCCCGCTGCCAAGCCGAAGGCCGCCCGGCCTTCGTGAGCTACGTCTGCGCCGGCGACCCCGACGTCGAGACGTCCAAGGCCATCCTTCTTTCCCTGGCGAAGAACGGTGCCGATGTCCTCGAAGTGGGCGTGCCCTTCTCCGACCCGCTCGCCGATGGCCTCACGAACCAGCTCGCGGCCCAGCGCGCCCTCGAAGGCGGCATGACCTACGACGGCCTGCTCGATGTGCTTCGCGCCGTGCGCGCCGGCACCGACAAGCCGATCGTGCTCTATTGCTATTATAACCTGCTTTTCTCCTTCGGCCTCGACAGCTACTGCGCCAAGGTCCGCGCCGCCGGTGCCGACGGCATGCTCGTCCTCGACTGCCCGCCCGAAGAAGCCGAAGAACTGATCGCAGCCTCGAAGAAACACAGCCTCGCTAATATCTTCATCGTGGCCCCGACCACCCCGCCCGCGCGCATCGGCCTCATCGCCAAGCACGCCTCCGGCTTCATCTACTACGTCTCCCGCGAAGGCGTGACCGGCGAGCGCTCCGAACTGGCCGCCAATCTTTCGTCCGCTGTCGCCGAGATCCGTAAGCACACTTCTCTTCCGATCTGCGTCGGCTTCGGCGTCTCCACCGCCGCGCACGTCCAGGCCATCGCCAAGGTCGCCGACGGCGTGGTCGTCGGTAGCGCGCTCGTGAACGTCGTCGCCGCCCATAAGGACAAGAAGGGCGAAGCCGCCGCCGCCATCGGCGCGAAGGTCCGGGAGTTGCTCGGAAAATAAGACAAGGAGGGCCCGTTGACCCGAGGACTCGTGGTCACGAGGGCGGGAGACATGAGTTAGAGAGCTACACAGATTGGGGCCATAGGAGGTCACGCTGTGGCATTATCTCGTGCCCTCGGGCCAACCTGCCCTCCGGTCCTCTTATAATCAGGCCCTCGTGCCCTCATATTCTGGGGTCCTCCTGCCCTCCGGCCCTCGTGTCCTCCTATCCTCGAGCCCTCGCATGACGCTAATCCTTGACCAAGGGCCGTGCCTCCGCACTTTCCCAATGGTCCTAACCTCGTTAGGGCCACCGGAACCTCACCGCATGGCCTCACAAGACACCTGGACGAAAAAAGACCTGACCGGCATCGAGGAGCTTTCCCGCCCCGAGATCGAACTGCTCTTCCGCCAAGCCGACCAGTTCTTGCCCGCGCTCGCGCCAGGCAAGGGCCTCGACCTGATGAAGGGCCGCACGGTGGTGAACCTCTTCCTCGAACCGAGCACGCGAACCCGCACGGCCTTCGAAATCTCGGCCAAGAAGCTCGGCGCCGAAGTGGTCTCGATCAATACGACGGCCTCCTCGCTCGTGAAGGGCGAGACCCTCCGCGACACGGCGATGAACATCCGCGCAATGGGCGTCGACGCGATCGTGATGCGCCACTCCTCCGCCGGCTCGGCCCGCTATCTAGGCTCAGTCCTCGACATCTCGGTGATCAACGCCGGCGACGGTGCCCACGAACACCCGACGCAGGCCCTGCTCGACGCCTTCACACTCCGGCAGCGCTTCGGCAAGGTCGAAGGCCTTAAGGTCACGATCCTCGGCGACATCCTCTTCAGCCGCGTCGCCCGCTCCAACATCCTATGCCTCTCGAAGCTCGGCGCGCAGGTTACCCTCGCGGGTCCCGCGACGCTTGTCCCGGCCTCGCTGAAGGAAGCCTTCCCGCAGGTCCGCATCGTCCATGACCTAAAGGAAGCCCTGAAGGACTGCGATGCGGTGATGCTCCTGCGCATCCAGCACGAACGCCAGACGACCACCCACTTCCCCTCGCTCGGCGAATACACCTCGCAGTTCGGACTCAACGCCGAACGCGCCGCCTGGCTTAAGCCCGAGGCAATCGTGATGCACCCGGGCCCCATCAACCGCGGCGTCGAAGTCGAAAGCGAAGTCGCCGACGGCCCCCGCTCGGTCATCCTCGAACAAGTCCGGAACGGCGTCGCCGTCCGCATGGCCGTCCTTCACCTCTGCACTGGAGCCATCAGCCGATGAACCCCGCCGACAACTCCCCTCTCTGGATCCGCGGCGCCCGCGTGATCGATCCCTCGGCCAAGCGCGATGAAACCAAAGGTGACGTCTTCGCCCTCGACGGCAAGTTCGTCGACCAGCTCTCCTCCGCCGACCAGGCCAAGGCCCGCATCATCGATGGCACGGGTCTCGTAGTCGCCCGGGCTTTGTCGACCTGAACTGCCGCCTCGGCGAACCAGGCCTCACACCCCGCGAGACGATTCGCACCGGCACCCGCGCGGCCGCCGCCGGCGGTTTCACCACTGTCGTCACGATGCCCGACTCGCTCCCCGCGGCGGACAACGTCGGCACAATTCAACTCCTCCGCGAAATCTGCTCGCGCGACGCCGCGGTGCGCGTGCTCCCCACGGGCACGCTCACAAAGGGCCATGAAGGCAAGGCCCTCGCTCCCCTCGGCACGATGAAGAAGGCCGGCGTGGTCGCCGTCACCGACACGACCTCCGGCGTCCAGAACAACGAGATCATGCGTCGCGCGCTGGAATACGCCGCGATGTTCGACCTGGTGGTCCTCGACCATTGCCAGGACAGCAGCATGACCGAAGGCGGCCAGATGCACGAAGGCGCCTGGTCCCTTCGTCTCGGCCTCCGCGGCCTACCCCGCGCCGCCGAAGAAGTCGTAGTCTCGAGCGACTGCCTGCTCGCCGAACTCACCAAGGCCCGCATCCACCTGCAGCACCTTTCCTCCGGCGGCTCCGCCGACATCGTCCGCCGCGCCAAGGCGAAGCAGCTCGCGGTCACGGCTGAAGTCTCCGCCCTGCACCTGCTCCTCACCGACGCCGCGCTGGCCCACTACGGCACGAGCCTGAAGACGAACCCGCCTCTCCGCGAAGAAGCCGACCGCCTCGCCCTTATCGCCGCACTGGTCGACGGCACGATCGACGCGATTTGCTCCGACCACTCGCCCTGCACGGCCACCGAGAAGGACTGCGAGTTCGACCTGGCCCCCTTCGGTGCCGCGACGCTCGAGACGGCTTTCGCGGCCGCCCACACGGCGCTTGTCGCCGGCGGCCACGCTGACCTCCCCCTCCTCATCGCCCGCCTGACGCACGGTCCGGCCAAGGCCCTCGGGCTCTCCGCTGGCACGCTCAAGGCTGGCGCGCTCGCCGACCTGGTCCTCCTCGACCCCAAGGCCGCCTGGACGCCGGCGGCCGCAGATCTCCTCTCGAAGTCCGGTAACAATCCGCTCATCGGTCGCGCGCTCACGGGTCGCGTCCGCGCGACGTTCGTCGGCGGACGTCAGGTCTTCGGCACCTAAGCGACGATGGACGAGCTCACGGAGTCCCTCTATGCCTTCGGGCCTTGGGACTGGGCGTGCGTGATCGTCAGTCTCTTGGCGGCTTTCATCGGCGTGTATGCCCTGAAGTGCTGGCGGGACCTTCCGGGTAAGGTCGCAGCGCCGACGATTTCCGCTAGCGATGCGATCATGGGCCTTTGCACCGGCCTGCTCGCCTTTGGCATTCTCTTCGGCTTGGTGACGCAGATGGTGGCGCAAAGCTTTTCCACTCACTTCGGCTTCTCTCAAGCGCATGTCTTCACCGCTGCGTTCAGCGGGCAGCTCGCCGCGGCTTTGGCGATGCTCGGCATGGGCGCGCTCGCACCCCGAACGCTCGACTGGGCCCCTTCCGTCGAGACCGATGAGCCCAAGACCGATGGCTCGCCCATTCTTCAGGCGCTCCGCTCTTTCAGCGTCCCACGCGTCCTGCTCGGACTACTCTCCATCTTCGCCCTGGGCCTCGCCACCACGCTCGTCTGGAAAGGCTTCCACGTTGCCTGGGAACAGCTCTTCCTCAGCGGTTGGGCCGGCCAGCCACCCGCCGACGAACCTCAGGAGATCGTCGACGCGGTATTAAAGACCGACGTCGATACTTGGCGCTTCCTGACGATCGCGTTGGCGGTGACGATTGGTGCCCCGATCATGGAAGAACTCGCCTTCCGCGGCATGATCTACCCAGGCCTGCGCCGCCTTGGAGCCGTTTCCGAACGTCACGGCCGCTGGATCGCCATCGTCATCACCGGCGCCCTCTTTAGCGCTGCGCATCTGAGCCCTTCCGCCGCCCTGCCCTTGTTCGCCTTCGGGGCGTTCATGTGCCTCGTCCGCGACCGTTACGGCCTAATCACCTGCATGGCGATTCACTGCTGTTTCAACGGTTGGAACTTACTCTGGTTGAAACTGGCCCCGAACGCCTCCACGCTCTGAGGCCATGGGAGCCCTCACCACCGCCGCGGACCGTTCGGTCGCCAAGCTGACCGAGGAAGAACTTATCCGCCGCGTGGTGCAGTCGCTCGCTGAAGCCGCGCCCGCTTTCCCTGAAGGACCAGGTGGCGATTGCGCGCATCTCCCGACTACCGGTGGCCGCTCCATCCGTGCGAGCACGATCGACTCGGTGATCCTGGGCCGACACTTCGACGCCGCGTGCGACGGCATCCGCGCCGGCGCCAAACTGGTAAACCGTAACCTCAGCGACCTCGCTGCGGCCGGAGCCGTGCCTTCCGACGCTTTGCTTTCCCTCGTAATCGGCGCCGACGTCGACGCGAGCTGGCTCACCGACTTCGCCCACGGCGCCGGTCGCGCCGCCGCTAAGGCCGGCCTGCGCATCGTCGGTGGCGACATTTGCCGCGGGCCCAACGGCGCCTTCATCGGCACACTCGCCGTCCAAGGTTTCGCCCATCGCATCCTGACGCGCAAGCTGTGCGCCGCGGGTGATGTACTCTTCGTCACCGGCCAGCTCGGCGGCTCGCTCTACGGCAAGCACCTCGATTTCTCCCCGCGCCTCGCCGAAGGCGAATGGCTCTGCGGGCATGGCGAAGTCACCGCCTGCACCGACCTCTCCGACGGCCTCGCCAAAGACCTGCCCGGCCTGCTCGGAACCAAGTTCGACGGGCGGATTAGCGTGGCCCATCTACCCATCGCCGACGCGGCCGCCGTGCTCGCCAAATCCGACGGCAAACCCACTCTCGAACACGCCTTGCAAGACGGTGAGGACTACGAACTGCTTTTCAGCGTGAGCGCTGACCGTGCAGACCTAATCGAAGCGCATTTCCGTAAAGCCTTTCCGAAGACCCCACTCACCCGCATCGGCGTTGTCGAAGCCGGCACGGGCCTCGCCCGCGACGTCGCGGACGGCGAGCCCATCAAGGTCCGCGGCTTCGGGCACTTCGCCTAAGCCACGTTCCGCTTACATGCGGAACCGACGGATGGCCACGAAGAGCGCGAAGATCAGCGCGGAGGCGCCGAAGGTCACCGTGACGGTCTCATAGGTGGCGAGAAGTTCAATTACCTGGTCGAGCAACTTGATGGACTGCTTGGTATCGCGTTCGGCGACTTCCAAGGCACTGGTCGCCGCGGTCGCGGTCACCTCGACGTTCTTATTGTCCGACTTAGTGCCTTGGTCGGTGAAGAGCACGACGCCCGTATCAGCGGACTTCATGGCGCTCTTATAGGCTTCGAAGGAAGACTGGATACTGATGGTGGTGTCCTTCACGCGCTTGGTCGTGTCACGCAACTCGTGGCTAAACCAGAGGCCAGCTAGGGAGACGAGCAACGTCACGACGGCCATGCCGACGATGCCGATCTCGGCTTGGATGAGGTTGTTCTTGGCGGATCGACCGCGGCTACGCTGGGCACACATGGTGGTTTTTGTTTAAAGATTGAGGGTGGACTGACCGTCGTCGGGCTTCTTGGCGGGCGGCTTCTTTTCGGCCGGTGCTTTCTTGGCGGCGGGTTTCTTCGCGGCAGGTTTCTTCGCACCCTTCTTGGGCGCGGCCTTGGCCGGGGCGGCCTTCTTCGCCGGGGCGGCCTTCTTGGCGGTCGTACGACGTCGACGCTTGGGTTTCTTCTTGCGCGAGAAAAGGCTCTTCCAGGCAGGCGTCTTCTGTTTGTCCTTGAAACCGAGTTTCTTGCGGATGGTCGTCGACAACCAGTCCACGAGTTCCGGCGCGACGGCGCCACAGAGCCCCTGCACGATGGCTTTGTTCAGTGCCGAGAGTTCCCACTGGAAAGTGACGAAATAGGCGATGACCGCGAAGATCGCGGCGGCGATGACGTGCCGGAGCGAGCGCTGCCAGCTGGCATCGGCGGCCTCGTCGACAAGCAGACGACCGACCATCGCGGCGGCGCCGATGAGCGCGACAATCCAGCCACCCGACTTGAAAGCCAGTAAAGCGATTTGGAAATTATTCACGATGGCCGGCGACGCTTTCGCCACCGCCGGAGCCTGTTCGGCCACCTGGGCCAAGACCAGTGACAGGATCATGCGCGTCCCTCCCCGGTCCGAAGACCGTTCCCCGTCGGACGGGGCGTTGATGTGAGAAGGCGACGCAAAGCGAAGAAGTATCGGCAAAGATACGGTTCGTAAAAAGGGGAGAGTCAGCCTTGGGCTGGCCGCCTCCCTCTCAACCCCTAATTATAAGGTTATTCTGACAAACCCGCCTTAAAGCGCCGCTTTTCGTGCCGGGCGACCTTCATCGACCTCGATGTAGTCGAACATCGTGTCCACGCCGGCGTCGGCGGGGAGACCGTTCTCCTTGAGCCGACGCACGAGCACTTCGTTGGCTTCGTCGCGCCAGCCGCGCTTGGTCATGAAGCCATTCCAGATTTCGATCTCGTTCGTGGAAAGTTTGCGACCCTTGGCTTCGGCCCACGCGAGGACCTCGTCCTGCGTCGCCGTGGGATTCTGCAACACCCACACGCGCAGCTCGTCGTATTTGATCCCGAGATATTGGCAGCAACGGTCGTCGAAGGCCTTACCGAGATTATTCACGAAGTCGGCATGCAGCTGACCGGCCGCGTGCAGGCGGATCTTCGAGACCAGGCGGGGGAGATACACGAAGCCGCGCACGGCTTCATAGGGACTGAGGAGACCAGGAACGAGGGGCATGGGTGGGAAGATAGATGAAGATGACCGATGACAGATGACAGAGGAAAGCCAAAAGCCACGAACGGTGTCTGCGGATAGCGGTTGGCGGTTAGTCAAGCGAGGGCACGAGGACCGGATGCCACGAGGGCCAGAGAACGCGGATGTGAAGGTTCACGATTTCCGACCACTGACCTGTTTTATCCGACAATTTCTGGCACTCGTGTCATCGTGTCCTCCGGCACTCGTGTCCTCCTGTCCTCCGGCCCTCGTGCCCTCCATTACCTTGCCCTCCTCCCCTCCCTGTCTTTTCCTACCCCTACCCCCACCCCTACCCCTTTCAAAATGAAAGCCCTCCTCGCCTGCCTTCTCGCCGTTTCCGCCTTCGCGGCCGACGTCGCCAAACCCCACATTCCCCTAGCCCAGCAGCCGCTGCGCATGGCCAAGGACATCGCCGCCTTCGAAGCCGCCGATAAGGCCAACCCGCCGCCTCAGCATGCCCTGCTCTTCACCGGCGCCAGCACCCTGCGCATGTGGAAGAACGTCGGCGAGGAGATGAAGCCCTACCCGGTGATCAACCGCGGCTTCGGAGGCTCCTTCACGACCGAGGTCCTCGGCTATATGGACCGCATCACGCTGCCTTACCATCCGCGCGTCGTCGTCTTCCAGTGCGGCGGTAACGATATCAATTCCGGCGACCCGGCCGAAGCACCCATTGCGCGCATCCGCGAATACCTCGCGCGCCTACGCAAGGAGAACCCTGATTGTGCCGTGGTCTTCGTGGCCACCACCCGCGCCCCTTCACGCAAAGCCAAATGGCCTCTGCTCGACGAGTATAACCGCCAGCTCGAACAAATCGTGAAGGAAGGAAAAAATCTCTGGTACGTGGACATCAACGTCGCGCTCAACCTGCCGAACGGAGAGGGCAAGCCCGGCAGCTACCTCAAGGATAACCTCCACCCCGACGTCGAAGGCTACAAGGCCATCGCCTCCGTGCTGAAGCCCGCCGTCGACGCCGCCTGGAAGGCGACCGAAGCGGCATATAAAAGGTAATAGCGGATAGCGGTTGGCGGCTAGGATGAAAACCTAGCCTAGAAGCCTGCATTGGATGGGTAGGGTCGGGACCGCGTCACGACATAGAACCGTTTGAGGCGACTGCATCGCGCCTCGCAACGGCCTGCCACCCGCCACCCGGGGCTGCCACCCGCCACCTGAATTTTCCGAGGCAGTGCCTGGCCTTTCACCTTACACAACCGCCAACCGCTACCACCTCGCAGCAAACCAACACCATTCCCTTTGCTCTTTAAGCCAATGTCCTCAATTTTGCCGACCGATGTCCTCCCCCTCCACCAGTCCTACCGCTGAACGTTTCCCGAACGGGCCGTTCACGCGCTACATGGTCGGCGAAGGGATCTCCATGACAGGCACCTGGATGCAGGGCATGGCACTCGGCTGGGTGATGACCGAAGTCGTGGTCCGCGATGGATTACAAAACTACGAAGGATTGCTGCAGGCGGCGCCGCACCTCGCGAGCGGTCTCGTCATGCTGGCACTCTTCCGCTTCGGCGGGGCGTGTGCCGATCGTCACGACAAACGGTTCATCCTGCAAGTCTGCCAGATCGCGCAGATTGGTTTCGCCCTCGCGATTGGTCAGCTCATTGCCCACGGGTCTTTGCACACCTGGCATCTCATCGTCGCCGCAGCCCTGCTGGGCGTCTCCAGTTCTTTCGAGATGCCCGCCGCCGCGGCGATCGTCCCCGAACTCGTCGCCAAGGAAAACGTTGCTAAAGCCATCTCGGTCGACCGCGCAGTCTTCCACGCCACCCGGCTTGTCGGCCCGGCCGCCGCGGGCTATCTCGTCGGTCGCTACGGCGCCGAATGGGCCTTCTATCTGAACGCAGCCTCTTTCTTGGCGCTGATGGGCGCACTGGCTACTTTGCCCAGACGACCGCAGGGCACCGTCGAGGAAGAACAGAAGCGCCAAGGCGGCGCGGGCGAAGGCTTCCGCCATGTCCGTCAGGACAAGCCCAGCCTCGCGATGGTCGCGCTCCTCGCCACCAATACCCTCTTCGTCTTCCCGGTCATCATCGTCCTGCTGCCACTCTACGCGAAGAACGACCTCCACGCCACGCCGGAGCAGATGGGCCTCTTGATGCTTTGCTCCGGCCTTGGCTCGGTGTCCGGCTCGCTCCTCATCATGGCCCTGCGCCCTAGTCTGCGCCGCATCGCCATTCTCATCGGCATGGTCCTCGCCTGCGGTGCGCTCGTCAGCCTCAGCCAGTCGCACGAACTGATCTGGGCGGGTGTCTCGCTCGTCTGCCTTGCGGTCGGCGTCTCGACGCTTGTCGGCCTGGCCAACACCATCGTACAAGAACGTTCGCCCGCCGAACTGCGCGGCCGCGTGTCGGCCGTCGCTGGCCTAAGCTTCTTTGGCTTCCTGCCTTTCGCCGCGATCATCATGGGCGTGATGACGGATCTCTTCGAGCTGCGTAACGTGCTGCTCGGCTCCTCGATCTGCTATGCGATCATCGGCTTCATCGTCATGCTCACCGTCGGTAGTAAGGTGACGGGTGAGCAGGAGCAGGAAACGTCCGTTAATTAAAGCAAAGGGAGACCGGAAACCGGAAAGAATGCTGCGGCCATGCACCCCAGCCAATCATCCGGTCCCCAGTCTCCCTTTGCGTTCTATCTCGAGGTAGGGCCGACCATCCTTGGTCGGCCGCGGTCGAGCAGGGATGCTCGACCCTACCAATATTACCCAACCCTACCCCTGTCCCTATCCCTCGCGAACTGGTTCGCGTAAAGTGGTGCTCCCGTTGGGAGTCGAACCCAAATCGCCGGCTTCGGAGGCTAGCATTCTATCCATTGAAATACAGGAGCGTGAGGTTCTAAAATCCCCCTAATCGTGGGTTAGTCAACCCTTCCCGAAACGCCGCGACAGCGACGGCTTACTTCGCTGGCATCACGCGGTCGGCGAAATCAGCGTAGTTCTTCCAGTCCTCGAGGAGGATATCGTGCGCACCCGGGCGGATATGGTAACCGATGGTCTTTCCAACGGGCTTGCTGACGGGCGGGTATTCCTTGGTGCCGAGGCCAGGCTGGCCGAGCACCTGATAGACAGGATCGGCGTGCACGGCACCGAGGAACTCGCCGAAGGGATCAGCCCAGCTGTCTTCCGAAGCGCTGGCGACGTAAAGCGGACGCGGCGCGGCAAGCGCGAGCAGGTAATGCGCGTCGAGCGGCAGCTGGTCTTCCTTCTCCGAGAAAGTCTCGAAGCGCGCGGTGAACCAATGCGGGAAACCGCGGCCTTTGTAATGGCCCGAAATCACCCCGACGGTCTCACCGAAGATGCGCTTATTGAGCGCGGCGCCGCCGCAACCAGAGTTGTTAGAGATCACGAAAGCAAAGCGTTGATCCTGGGCACCGGCCCAGAGCGAGGCCTTACCAAGGCGCGAGTGGCCGTGCACAGCGGCCCTCTTAGCATCGACGGAGGGGACTTTCTCAAGGACGTCGAGCATGCGGGACAGACCCCACGCCCAGCAGCCAATCGCACCCCATTCACCATCCTTCCACTGCGTGTTGACGCCGTCAGACGAGATTGCCGCGCGGTAACCATTCTTCCAGCCCTCAGGATGGTCGGGCTCGAAATCACCGTAATAGACCGTCGCCGAAGCGTAGCCGCGATCGATGAGCATCTCGAATTCCCAGCGACGGGCCTGCCCACCGCGTAAGGCTGAATCCGCCTGCGTGGTCCCTTTTAATGCCCACTGCTTGGAGACCCAGCTCGAAGCGACAAAGACCGCAGGGTCTTCCGTGGTGGTATGATTGCTGCCGAAATTAAGCCCAACGAAGACTGGAGCCGGACGCTTCGCCGCGTTGGGTACATAGAGCAACATATCGAATGACGGGCCTTTCTTGCCGATCGGCCAAACCCTGAACTGCGTGCGTGTGGCCTTGCCGCCAAAGGCGTCCTTGGACTGCTCGCGAACTTCGACCACGGCGTCAGCCTGCAACTTCGAGGTATCCGGCGTGCGGCCGAACATGTTCTCCTCAACGAGGCGGAAGACCTCTGGACGACGGACCTCGTTCCAGGTCTTCGCGTCGGTCACCTTGCGTCCATCGGCACACAAGAGCGGATCGGGCAACGTATACGGCGGGACCTTCGCCTCTTCGGAAATCGTCGGCGGAATCGCAGCCAGTAGAAGCAGGGGGAGCAGCATGGCGCGACTATGGATCATAGTCGCGAGGGGGCAAGGACGAGGTAGGGGCAGTACCGCGTCACGACAGTGCTGCATCGGGTAGGGTCGAGCATCCCTGCTCGACCGCGGCCGACCAAGGATGGTCATCCCTACCTCGAGACAAAACTCAAAGGGAGACCGGAAATCGGATAATTAGCGGGGAAAATGTCCGCAGCATACATTCCGGTTTCCGGTCTCCCTTTGAGTTCAGCCTTCCCCATGTCCCCGTGTCACCTTGCGCACGTGCCCCCTCGTTCGAAGTTTGGCGCTCAGCGCTCCCAAACTTCGAACGCATACCCCAATCCCTGATACTCACCCGCCTTCGACGAAACGAGCTTGGTGAAAAGCTTCTGCCAATCGGCGGGGAAGAAACGGTCTCCTTCGAAGTCGCGGTCGATGCGCGTAATAAGCAGACGTTCGCAGAGCGGTAGGCCCTCGGCATAAATGCGCTGGCCACCGGTGATCCACGTCGGCCCCTTCCACTGGTCCATGCGCTCGGCGATGAGGATGGCCTCGGCCAAGGATGTCGCCTGCTCGGCGCCGGGAAAGGACTTGGACGGATCGCGCGAGACGACCACGGTCCCCCGCCCAGGCAGCGCCTTACCGAGTTCGGCGTAGCAAGCCGGCCCTTCGATCATGACACCCCCGGCGGTCTGGTCCATGAACCAGGCCAGGTCCTCGGGAATATGCCAAGGAAGCCTGCCACCCAAGCCGATGACCCCGTTACGGGCCACGGCGACGATGCAATGGAGGGGTTTTGGCACGGCCCCAAGGGATGTTAATAACCCCACCGGATGCAAGCCCATGGGAGCGGGCTTGGACTGATTGACACCCGCCGAAAGACTGGGGTAAGTTGCCCGAATGATTACTTGGCTCCAGAACGCCACCGGCAAGCACCACCGCATCATCTTCGGATTCCTGCTCGTGGTCATTGTGGTCTCCTTCGTCTTCTACGGGTTCGCCGGTCGCGGCGCCCTGAGCTCCGGTGCTTACATGTACCAGGGCGTCGACCTCAACGACCCGACCGTCCGCGCCCGCTTCCGTGACGCGACCTTCTTCGCCCAGATGACCGGGCAGCGCATGAACGAAAACGGGCCTGGTCCAGCGCGTCGCCGAACTCAGCCTCGCCGACTCCCTCGGCATCCCCGCCCCCTCCGTTGTCGAGATCCGTCGCGTTGCCCGCGAGATGACCACCTCCCCCGACGGCAAGAACGCGGATGGCCTCAACAAGTTCCTGGAGTTCGCCGCCAAGCAGCTCAACGTGTCCGACGACGAGACGCGCGCCCGCTTCGAGACCTACATCAAGGACACCTGGCGCATTCAGAAAGCGATCAGCACCCTCGCCGGCTCCGGTCACGCCACCGCCAGCCAGATCAAGCGCATCCTCGATCGCGAACGCACCCAGTGGACCGTCGACGTCGCCACCTTCGCCGCCGCTGGTTTCAAACCCGAGATCAAGGTCGACGAAGCCAAAGTGAAGGAAGCCTTCACGGCCAACATCGAGAACTACCGCCTCCCCCCGCAGGTCGCCGTCACGGCTATCACCATTACCGCTTCTGCCACCGACACCGCACCAGTCTCCGACGACGAGATCATCAACATGGGCTATAATCAGGCCGAGAAGTTCAAGTTCGAGACCGGTAAGGTCAAGGAACAGGGCCCTCGCCAAGCGCACCGAGCTCGAGAAGCTCGTCCGTGCCGACCGCGCTATCACCAACCTCGCTGGCCAGGTCTCCGACGAACTCGCCGAGAAATTCGCCATCGATACCGCCAAGGCCGACAGCAAGGAACTCGCCGCCTGGATTAAGGCCAAGAACGCCAAGGTCACGGTAATCCCTTCCTTCGAAGTCATCAATCCTCCCACCGTCGCCAAGGTCCCCGCCGAAGCCCTGCGTGTCGCCGCCGAGCTCACCGAAAAGGAATGGCGCACCGAAGTCTACCGCTCCGAAGAAGGCGCGACATTCATCTTCCTGAATAAGCGCACGGCCGACCGCCTTCCGACCTACGACGAAGCGAAGACTAAGGCCGTCGAGAACTGGAAGAAGTCCCAGCTCAACCGCCTCCTCGCCGAGGAGGTCGCCAAGGTCGGCAAGGCCCTCCAGGCCGACATCGCCGCTGGCAAGACCTTCACCGATAGCGCCAAGGCCCAAAAGCTCGCGCTGGCTTCTCCGGCAGCCTTCTCGATCTACTCCGTCCCCGAAACGCTTAACGGCGTCAACGAGAACACCGGCCTCCTCATCGAGGCCGCTGGCGTCGGTAAGCTGACCTCCGCCATCCGCACCGCCAACGGCGACCACGTCTTCATCCGCCCGGCCAAGAAGGACCTGACCGAAGACAAGACCGGCGCCGAAGAAGCCCGCCTGTTTGTCCAGCGCGTCTCCCAGCGTAACGCCTACTTCACCGGCATCGGCCTCGTCCAAGACGTCGTCCCAGCCCCCGTCCAAGCCAAGTAAGGCCTCCCACGAGGCCGATCAAAGGACAGGCTCACCCCTGTCCTTTTTTGTGCCCGTCGGCCTAAGCACGTCCCTCCCTTCTTGCCCTGCCCCCTGACCCCTTTACGCCTTCCCTTCCGGCCCGCCTGCCCTCAGGCCCTCCTCTGGTCCTCCGGCCCTCCAGCCCTCCATCCCTCTATTTCGCCCATGTCCCAGGTCCGCGTCCGCTTCGCTCCCAGCCCCACCGGCTTCTTCCACATTGGAAGCGCCCGGACGGCCCTATTCAACTGGCTCTACGCCCGTCACACGGGCGGCAAGTTCATCCTCCGCATCGAGGACACGGACAAGGAGCGCAACTCCGAGGCCTTCCTCAAGGTGATCTTCGACTCGATGCGCTGGCTCGGCATGGATTGGGACGAAGGCCCCGAGGTCGGCGGCGAATTTGGTCCCTACTTCCAGTCGCAGCGTACCGAACTCTATAAGGCCAAGCTCCAGGAACTCGCCGCCAAAGGCCGCGCTTACGAAAAGGACGGCGCCTGGTGGCTCCGCCTCGAAGGCGCTCGCTCCCCTGCCTACGACGATCACCTGAAAAAGGATTACGAGAAAGTCGACACCGTCCCAATGGTGCTGCACGACATGGTCCGCGGTCAGGTCGCCCGCGTCGAGGACCGCGACTTCGTGATCTTCCGCTCCAACGGCGAGCCAGTCTTCCACTTCGTCAACGTCGTCGACGACATCGAGATGCAGATCACCCACGTGATCCGCGGCGAGGATCACCTCTCCAACACCTCGAAGCACCTCGAGCTCTTCAAGGCCTTCGGCGCCAAGCCGCCCATTTACGGCCACATCCCGCTCATCCTCAAGACCGACGGCCCGGGCAAGATGTCCAAGCGCGATAAGGGAGCCCTCATCGAGGAATACCAGCAGCGCCGCTACCTCCCTTCCGCCGTCCGCAACTACCTCTGCCTGCTTGGCTGGACGCCCGCCGACGGCAAGGAAGTGCTGCCGATTGAAGAAATCATCAAGCAGTTCGAGATCTCCGCGGTGCACCAGTCCAACGCCCGCTTCGACGAACGGAAGATGTCGCACATCAACGCGCAGACGCTCCGCACCCTACCCGCCGCCGAATTCGCCACGCTCGCCCGCCCGATCCTGCTCGAGACCAAGGTCATCGACGCCTCGGTCTCCGACGCCCGCCTCACCGAAGTCCTGGGCATCGTCCAGGAGAAGGTGACCTCGCTCGAACACCTGCCGGAGTTCATGGGCTTCTTCTTCACCACCGACTTTAAGAAGGACGAAGGTGCCTTAGCCAACCTCACCAAGAAGGGCGGCGACCCCGTCGCCCGCGTCCGCGAGCTCCTGCCTACCCTCGAAGCCGCCGCGTGGACCGAGCCGGCCCTCGAGGCCGCCTTCGCCGCCGTCGGCGCTGCCCGCGAGCGTAAGCCGACCGACTACTTCGCGCCGGTGCGCTTCGCGACCTCCGGTCAGGGCGGCGGCGCCCACCTCCTCGGCGTCCTCCGCGTCCTCGGCCGCGACACCACCCTCGCCCGCCTGAAGGCCTTCATCGCTTAACCCGCACATGTCCTCCGAAAGCCCTGCGCCGGCGGCCCACCGCCACTTCATCCAGCAGATCATCGACGCCGATCTGGCCGCGGGTAAGCACGTCTCCGTCGCCACCCGCTTCCCGCCGGAGCCCAATGGCTACCTGCACGTCGGCCACGCGAAGTCGATCTGCCTGAACTTCGGCCTCGCTCTCGAATTCAAGGGCCGCTGCCACCTGCGCATGGACGACACGAATCCGACCAAGGAAGAGGTCGAATACGTCGACTCGATCAAGGAGGACGTCCGCTGGCTGGGCTTCGAATGGAACGAGCACTACTACCAGGCGTCGAACTACTTCGAGCGCATGCATGCCGACGCCATCAAGCTGATCAAGCTGGGCAAGGCCTACGTCTGCTTCCTCTCGCAGGAGCAGATCCGCGAATTCCACGGCGACGAGAAACACCCCGGCAAGCCGAGCCCGACCCGCGACGCGTCCGTCGACGAGAACCTCGCGGCCTTCGAAAAGATGACCCGCGGCGAGTTCGACGAAGGTAAGGCGGTGCTCCGCGCCAAGATCGACATGGCGTCGCCGAACATGCACATGCGCGATCCGGTCATCTACCGCATCCGCAAGGTCCATCACCACAACACCGGCGACAAGTGGTGCGTCTACCCGATGTACGACTACGCCCACCCGCTCGAGGACGCGTACGAAGGCATCACCCACTCGATCTGCACGCTGGAGTTCGAGGTGCACCGCCCCTTCTACGACTGGCTCCTCCGCACGCTCGACACCCCCGCCAAGCCGCAGCAGATCGAATTCGCCCGCCTCAACCTGACCTACACGGTCATGTCCAAGCGCCGCCTGCTCGAACTCGTGCAGGAGAAGCGCGTGTCGGGTTGGGACGACCCCCGCATGCCCACGATCTCTGGCATGCGCCGCCGCGGCTACACGCCCGCCGCGATCCGCAAATTCTGCGAGACCATCGGCATCACGAAGCATAACTCCCTCTCCGACGTCGCCCTGCTCGAGCACGCCGTCCGCGACGACCTCAACAAGACCTCCTCTCGCTTCATGGCGGTGCTGGATCCGGTCCGCCTCGTCATCGAGAACTACCCCGAAGGACAGGTCGACGAGCTCGACGCCGTCAACAACCCCGAGGACCCTTCCGCCGGCACCCGCAAGGTGCCCTTCTCCAAGACGCTGCTCATCGAGCGCGCCGACTTCATGGAGATCCCGGAGAAGAAATATTTCCGCCTCACGCCCGGCCAGGAGGTCCGCCTCCGCTGGGGCTACTTCGTGACCTGCACCGGCTGCAAGAAGGACGCTTTGGGCAACGTCACCGAAGTCACCTGCACCTACGATCCCGCCACGCGCGGCGGCGACTCGCCAGACGGCCGTAAGGTCAAGGGCACCATCCATTGGGTTTCTGAAAAGCATGCCGGCGACGTCGAGGTCCGCCTCTACGACCGCCTCTTCGCGCATGAGGACCTGAACGATATCCCCGAAGGCACCGACTGGCGCACGCTCCTCAACCCCGGCTCGCTCAAGACCATCCGCGGCTTCGTCGAGCCCGCCCTCCTCGCCCTCGCGCCGTGCACCCGCGTGCAGTTCGAACGCACCGGCTACTTCTGCACCGACGCCAAGGACTCCCAGCCCGGCAAGCCCGTCTTCAACCGCACCGTCGGCCTGAAAGACTCCTGGGCGAAGGCCGTAGCCAAATAAGGTAGGGACAGCACCACGTGCTGTCCTCTGTCTCTTGGTAGGGACGCGACGACGTCGCGTCCGTTCGCCTCTTAGCTTGCCTGATTCGGGCAAGCTTTTGCGTATTCCCAAATCCGTCCGCCCACGGACGCGACGCAGTCGCGCCCCTACCCATTCTTTGGCCTCCAGACCGGCCAATTGGCCCTCTGAACAACCGATCAACAAAACTACCCCCACCCACCCCCTTTCCAGCCACCCGGCCCTCTGATCAACGAATCAACCCCTCTGGCCCTCCGGCCCTCGGGCCCTCGAGTCCTCCCTTTAATCTCCCTTGACCCACCCCCCGCCCTCCCTTTGATGCACCTTCTAGCTGGTAACAAAGGAGAGGTGGCAGAGTGGTCGATCGCGCTGCATTGGAAATGCAGTGTACCGCAAGGTACCGAGGGTTCGAATCCCTCCCTCTCCGCCAGCTAGATTCGAGCCCGAAAGTCCTGACTTACGCAGGTTAGCTACGTCTACTCTGACAAAGACTCTAACAAGCCGGGCGCCCTCAGAGCGCCACCAGGATAAAGGTCAGGATGAGCTTGGTCCGGAGGCTGAGCTTGGAGACGAAGACGGCTCCAATCAGGCCGAAGGCGATATAGCTAAATGTACTGCTCGCCAGATAAGACACCCAGCCGTCGTCATCCTTGGTTTCCGAATAGAGCCAGAAGCGGATTGGCAAGGCGCACAGGACGACGATGAAGTAAGCTGCGATCTCCCGGCTAAGGTTTCGCTTAAAATCCGAGGGGTGGCTATTTGACATGTTCAAAGGATTTCTCGGGAGGGACGATGACGGGGGCAATGACGGACTTCCAGACGACATAACCGGCCGGCAGCATGTGGATATTCCCAGGAATAAAGAGCTCTTCCCGCGGTTTCCCGTCGGCACCGATGAGCGGCTCGGTGACGTCGATGAACTTCATCCACGGCTGCGTGGCACACTCCTTGGCGAGCAGTGCGTTCGTCTTCCGGAGTTCGGCGATCTTGAGGAAGCGCTTGCCGGGGCTAGGCACGACGCCGAGGACGTAGAGGCGGGCCTCCGGTAGCGCGGCATGGAGCTTGCGATGAATCTTCTGGAAGTTTGCGAGGACATCTTCGGGCTTGGTGCCAGCATTGATGTCGTTGCTGCCTTCGTACAGAATCACCGCGCGAGGCTTGAACGGGATGACGAGATTGTCGATGAACAGGTCGGCGGCATGGGTCATGCGGCTCCCGCCGATGCCGTAGTTATGCACGGTGAGCGGCGCGAGGTCCTCCTTCACACTCTTCCACAGCTGCATGTGCGAACTGCCAATACAGATGACGGAGCCAGGCGCCGGCGGCTCCTTCTGCGCCGCGGCCAGCACCTTCTGATACAAGGCCAAGACCTTCGCCGGGGAGGACTTATCCGACAAGACCTCGTCAGCGCCGCAGAGGACGGACGAGGCCAGCAGGAAGGTACAGAGCAGACGCAGGGGCATGCCGTTTACTTCGTCACTTTGACCTTCTTGGTCTTCGGCTTTTTCTCATCCTTATTGCCGCTCCGGCCGGTTCCGTCGCCGACCTCGTCCTTATAGCCAGCCGCGGGATTGAGGCCCGTCAATGCGGCGGAGAGGCGGGCACGGGCGGCCACGGCGGCCTCGTCCTTGGTGTCGACCGCGACAGCGACTTCCTTGAACGGGGCGTCCTTCATGTCGTAAAGGGTGCCCGACTGGTCGAGCTTCCAGCCCGCCTCACGGACGTAGTAATTATTGCTGAGCTGACAGAAGGCCCAGGTGCGCGGGGACTTGGCGTCACCCTTGAGCTGCGAGACGAGGCTGCGTCCGTCGATGACGCGGCCAGTCGGCATCGGCGCACCGGCAATCTCGGCAAAGGTCGGTAGGAGATCGCTGGCGTCGGCAACATTGGCGTTCACTTTACCCGATGCCATGACTCCCGGCCAGGTGGCGAAGAACGGGACGAGGCCGCCGCCTTCCTTCATGGAGCCCTTCTCGCCTTCGATCCGGCGTCCACCGATGGTGGCGTCAACCGCAGCCGACTTAGTGCTACCATTGTCGCCCATGAAGACGATCAGGGTGTTCTCGCGTAGCTTGAGGCGATCGAGTTCGGCCATGAGCTTACCGACGAGTTTGTCCATGTAGGCGATGTTATCCGCGAGCAGACGTTGGGCGCGTTGGGTATTCGACTCACCCTTCGGGGCCGGAGCGCTATCCGGAGTCGGCAGGATCTCGCCGTGCACTTGGGACAGCGAATAATACAGGAAGAACGGTCGGCCTTTCTGCGCCTCCATCCAGACGGTTGCGTCCTTGTGCAGCAGATCAGGGATATACTCTTCGTCCTTCACCTTGATGGTCTTGCCATCGAGCACGTAGGTATCGGGGTCGCCGCGTACTTCGCCGCCTTCGGACATCGGCTTGGCGACCTTGCTGTTCCAGTACATGCCGCTGCCCTTGTAATAGAGTTCATGGTCGAAACCCCAGTCCGACGGATCACCGGACGGCGAGAGCTGACCCCACTTACCGATCATCGCACTGGCGTAGCCGGCCTTCTTCAGGACGGTCGGAATCATGATCTCGGCTTTCTCGCCGGTACGGATGATGGTCTTGCAGGCGTCCTGGGTGACGGCACCGGTCCGGAAGCCATAACGACCGGTCAGGATCAACGCACGCGAGGGTCCGCACAGCGGCACGGTGTAGAAACGCGTGAAGCGCACGCCGGCATTAGCAAGGGCGTCGATGTTCGGGGTCTTGTAGCGGTCGGAACCGTTGCAGCCGAGTTCGGCGAAGCCGAGGTCGTCCGCGAGGATGTAGACGATGTTCGGCTTGGCGGTCGCTCCGATGAGCGAGGAGAGGCCGGCCGAGAAGACGGCTAGGAGGGCGAGAACGGGACGAAGGGTCATAGGATTACCCCTGTGCAACCCCCGTGCTTCGGTAAAGTTTCCGGTGCAGATTCCGAGGTTCCCATTGAGCCCTTTCGGTGCTTAAAATCCCTCAATGCGCCCCCTACCCCTCGCCCTTGGCACCCTATTTGCCCTTACTCAGGCCTTTGCCGCCGACATCAAGGTCACCCCGAACGAGGCCGTCGACATCGCCCAGGATGGCAAGGTTGTGGCCCGCTTCATGATGTCCCACGACGTCAGTACCCCAGCCAAGCGCCTAGATAACTACAAGCCCTACCTCCACGTCTTCGACCCCAGCGGAGCCCTGCGCCTCACGAAGGGCCCGGGCTTCAACTTCACCCACCACCGCGGCATCATGCTCGGCTTCGCGAAGATCACGGTCGACGGCAAGAACTACGACCGCTGGCACATGAGCGGGGGCGACCAGGTCGTCACGGCAATCAAGCCGACCACCGACGGCTTCGTGGCCTCGATTGACTGGCAAGGCGCAGGTGCCCAGGCGAAGCCCATCCTGACCGAAGAACGCACCTTCACTTTCACGAAGCCTGCCGCTCCCTTCTACTTCGGCATCGAGATGAAGAGCACGCTCAAGCCCGACCACGGTGAAGCCAAAATCGATGGCGACCCCGAGCACGCCGGCGCGCAGTTCCGACCCTCCGAGAAAATCGACGGCACGAAGACGACCTACGTCTACCCGGGCAAAGACATCCTCATCCACAAGGTCCGCGACCTCACTTGGGTCGCCGAGATCTTCACGGTCGAGGGCAAGACCTTCACGGCCGTTCTCCTCAACCATTCTTCCAACCCGAAAGACACGGCCTTCTCGGCCTACCGCGATTACGGCCGCTTCGGCGCCTTCCCGAAGGGCATCGCCACGTCGGAAGCCCCCTTCAAGCTACGCTACCAGTGGCTCATCGCCGAAGGCGACGTCCGTGATGCTGCGGCCTTCCAGCAGGCCTACAACGCCTTCACGGGCGTCAACGAGCCCACGCCGGCCGTGACGGTCATGTTAGCCGAACAGGCTAAGCCGAAGACGAAAGCTCCGGCCAAGAAGTAAGCCAGCTTAGGCGCCGACACCCTTCCGGACGCGGCCAATCGCGGCGGACTGACGTTCGTGCAGGATAGCCTGGGCCTTGACGACCTTGGCCTTCGCAGCGGCGGGGTCCTTGGCCATGGCGAGCACGGCCGGGACGATGCCCGCGAGCTGCGGTTCGTCATCGAGGTCGAACAGCCACTCATTCAGGCCGATGTCCTTCCACATGTTGCCCTTGGAGGTCTGTTCGGACCAGCGGCAGACAATGGCGGGGATGCCGCTACCGACGCACATGATGGGCGAATGCATCTCGTTACCGAAGAGACCCGCACTGCGGACGTAGACGCTCAGCGCCTCGTCAGTCAGCCAGTAGTCCTGACGCCAGACGACGCGGTCCTTCACGTCATCGGGTAACTTATCGAAAAGGATCTCTTTGCCCAAGGTCATCTGGGTGCGGTCTTCGGGGCAAATCAGCACCTTGAGGTCGGTCTGCTTCACGACCGCGACGATTGCGGCGCGTAGTTGCGCATGATCGTGCTCTTTCATCTCGTCGTTACGCTTCTGCTTCACGGGATCAAAGGCGCGCTCCTTGTGAATCGTCCAATAGGGCGTAATGCGGTAACGCGGAATACAGCAGAGGAACTTACCACGCTCGAGGCCCCATCCATGCAGGAAAGCCTCAGCCTTCTCCTCACTGCGTAGGTCGGTCGCGAACGCGCCATCCGGACCAAACTCCATCACCGGACACTTCACGCCAGCGGCCTTAGCAGTCGCGAGCGAGACCGAGTCACGGAAATAAACAAATTGCGCACCGCTGAGGATTTTGGCCGTCTCGGACGACGGGCTCCCTTGGGTGATGCCGAGGACGCCATAGGGCTTCGGGCCCTGCTGGCGCCACAGCGCGACCTGCTTCTCGCCCACGAGCGAAGGGCCTGAGCCGTGCAGCAGGAAATCGTTCTCGGCGTAGAGTTTAGCGACGTCGGTCTTGGGGCCGACGAACTGCAACTTCGGGAAGCGGGCCGCCAGCATCTCCTTCACGCCATTGTCGACATTGCTCGGCCAGAGGGTGATCACGGCCTCCGGGAAATACTTCTCGAGCAGGGCCAGCATCCCAGGCGTGTGTGCGATGTCGCCGATGTTCACCGTCTGCCAAGAGGAACGCAGCACCACGCGCGGGGCGCGCTTACCTTCGGCGGCACCGAGTGAAGCGGCGATGACGGCGACAAAAGTAGATTCCAAGAAACGACGACGGGAGAGCATTGTTATCAGGGGTAGGGATAGGGGTAGGGGTTGGGGGTGGTTGAGTCAAACCACCCTTCCCTGCTCAAACTATTCCCGCCACCTGCCACCCGGGGCTGCCACCCGCCACCCGAAACGAAAGGCTATGTCGTGACGCGGTCCCGACCCTACCCAAACAAGCAAGGACAGCACGTGGTGCTGTCCCTGCCAATATTACCTACCCCAACCCCTACCCCTAACCCTACCCTTCATCACTTCTTCGCGACTTCACGCTTGGGCAGCATCGCAAAATACTGCTCCTGCGCGGCCTTGACCTTGGCCTTCATCGGTTCGACCTGCGGGGTGAGTTCGGCGTAAGACTGGGCGATCTCCTCGAGGTTCTTGTCGCGCTGCGGGATATCCTTCTGGGCGGCGGCGAGCGCCTTCTCAGCGTTGGCCTTCTCGCTCTTGGTGAGCTCGAGGGTCTTCGCGGCGGCATCCACGAGGAGACGCTTAGCCTCGACGGGCTTGCCGGCTTCGGTCAACTGGACCCGGACGGCGACAAGCGCCTTCTCGAGCACCGGGAGACCCTCCTTGGCCTTCTGTACGGAAGCCTGGAGAGCGGGCAGCTTAGCGGCGTAATCCTTCTCGGCGGCGACGCCGGGGGCGGCGAGCTTCTCGCGTTCGGCGAGATGCATCGAACGCTCCTTGGCGATAGCGGCCACGGCGACACCGGCGGGCGCGACCGCGTTGTCAGCGGCGACGACCGCGGCATCAGCGGCGGCCTGCGTGGCGAGGAGGGTCTGCTCGACGGACTTGGCCGCAACGAGCTCCTGGTCGGCGATGCCCTGCCTTGCCTTGGCCTTCGCATGCGCGATCTTGGCCTCGGTGACCTGCTGCTCGGTCTGCTTCTTGCGAGAGAAGTAGCTAAAGGAGAAGACGGCACCGAAAGTGCGGGCTTCGCCGAAGGCTTTATCGGCCGCGGCGAGGTTCACCCCGGCCTGCTTAGCCTCATCGGCGGCCTTGACGGAGGAGAGAGCGAGCCCCTTCGATTTCGAAACTGCGTCCGCGACGGCGGCCTTCGCCTTGGTAGCGGCGACCTTTGCGGTGTCGGCGACCTTCTTCAGTTCGTCGACCTTGGCGGTGGCCTCGGTGAGGCGGGCGCGGAGCGGCGTGGTATATTGATCGCGGTAAGCGGCGGCAGCGGCGGTGGCGACGGCCACGATGGCGTCGCGATCCTGGCCTAGGCGCACGATGGCCTCGGACTGAGCGTCGATGAGCTTCTGCTGGGCCTCAATCTTGCCGAGGGCTTCAGCTTCACTCAGGCGCAATGGCGACAGGGTCTTGTCGAGCGCGGTGAATTCGGCTTTGAGCGCTTCGAGCTCCGCCTGCTGCTTCGGAATCAGCTGCTCGTTCTGGGCAGCAGTCTTCTTTGACGATTCAATGCGGGCTGCGGCGGTCACCTTAGCGGCCTCGTTCTCAGCCTTGGCGGCCACGAGGTCGGCGATATCCTGCTCGAGCTTGGCCAGCTTATCCTGCTCGGTAAGGACGCCGACATTGAACTGGGCGGCCTTAAGGGAGACGATGCGTTCGCGATGGGCGGCGATCTCAGCGGCGACATCGCGCGCCTTGGCCTGGGCGGAGGCGAGTTCGGTCCGGACTTTAGCAACCTCCGCTTCGGCGGCGCGGAACGCACCGGCGGCGGGCTTCAGTTTGGCGATTTCTTGGCCGTGATAAGTCAGGCCGCTGCGGCAGTCGGCAATCCCCTTGGCGGCGGTCGCCGTTTCCGCAGCAGTCTTCGCCTTGGTCCTCATACCCTGCCAGTACTTGAGGCCGTTGGTGACCTCAGTGTTCTTGGCCTCATGTTCAGCGAGCTTCTTCGAAGCGGGTTCGCCTTCGGCTTTAAGCTTAGCCAAAACGGCTTCGGCGGCAGGAATCTTGGCTTCAGCGACCTTCGCAGCAGCCTCGGAGGGCGCGAGCACCGGCTCGAGTTCGCTCAGGCGCTTCTCGAGTGCGACCATGCGGTCGGAGATCTTAACAGGATTGCTGGAGACCTGGATGATCTCGCGACCGGTTGCGGTCTCGAAGAAACGGACCTCACCCAACCAGTTGCTGGAGACGAAGGTCTTGGAGTCGTGGAGTCCGACGACCTTGGCAACTTGGTCAGCCTGTTTGATCCCCTGAGCATGCTCGAGTCGCTTACCGTCGACGCTCCACATGGCGGTGGTACCGTCGGCTCCGCACGAAATCAGGCGGCCGTCAGGCAAGAAGGAGACAGACTGCACGTTGCCGCCATGGGCACCCCAAGTGGCGACCTGCTTGCCGGTCTTCATCTCCCAAGTGGTGATGATCCCGTCCGCAGAACAGCTGGCGAGGATATTGGAGTCGGCGCGCCAAGCGAGGTCGGTGACGCTGCCCTTATGCTGACCGAGATTGTAGAATTCGCCGCCGTTATCGGCTTCCCAGACATAGACGTTGCCGTTGCGGTCAGAGGTCGCGAGCAGGATGCCGTCCGGACTGAAGTCGGCGCCGGTCACCCACTCGGTGTGCTTGGCGATTAGGTAGAGCTGCTCGCCCGTAGCGACGTCGAAGCACTTCACCTTCTTGGTGTTGGTAGCGAGGACGACCTTGCCATGGTCCGGCGAGATGTCGGCCGACATCACCTGGTCGAACTCTTTGCCAATCTCGGTAACACGCTTACCCGTTTTGACGTCCCAGACGATGGCGTGGCCGATTTTGCCACCGCGACCGCCGCCCATGATGAGCAGTGAGCCGTTGGCGCTGAATTTCAGCGAGCGGGCATAACCTTCAGCATAGGGCAAGATGCCTGCGAGGTCGTGCGAGTCGGTGTCGTAGAGGAGAATCTGCTTCTGTCCGGCGACGGCGAGGAGTGAAGTCCACGGGCTCGCCGCCATGGCGATGACCGCGGAAGTACGCGGCGTCACGATGACGGGCTCGAGCAACACGTTTTCGGGACGGGCCACCGCGCCGGTGGGCTTACCGGCGCCGCCAGCGAAAGAAAGGTCGACCTTAGGCTTATTGGAAGCCTTGGCCACGCTGCCCTTGGCCTGGAGTACGCCGCCCTCGATCCACTTGGAGAGCATCGCGAGATCCTTAGGTTCGAGCGGTGCGCCTTCCGGCGGCATGAAAGGCTCTTCCTTCTTCGTGCTACAGGTCCAGAGTCGGCTACCGGAAGGATTACCCGCGTCAACGACCGCGCCGCCACTGCCGCCGTTCATGAGACCAGCATAACTGGTGAGTTCGAGGCCGCCCTTCTTCTTATCAGGATTATGGCAGGAGAAGCACTTGTTCTCGAGCATCGGCCGGATGTGGTCGTCGTAAGTGAGTTTCTCGTTCTCCTGCGCCCAGGAGGCGGCAGAGACCAACCCCGCCGCCAAGATAAGGCAACGACGGGTCAGCCAACGAAAATGAGGGAAGGCGGCGGACATGCGAACGAAAAGATCAGTGGTTGAAGTAGAATTCCTTCGAGTTCATCAGCGCCCAGAAGGCGTCTTCGAGCACGATCCGACGATTACTGGGATCGGCCGCAATGGCGGCGGTGATGGACTTCGCTTCGACCGCAGCAGGCATTCGTCCGAAGACACGGAGGAAGAGTTCGGTGATGATCTCCTCATCTTTCTTACCGGCCGTGACCATCTTCTCGACCACCTGGCCGCGGCGGATGCGGTCGTTGACGGCGTCGCCGTTCATCAGGTGCAACGCCTGGGACAAGTTCGGATCGGTCTTCACCTCAGTAGAGGCGACGGACTCGCGCTTGGAGCGACCGAAAGTCTCGAGGAAGTAGTTCGAGACGGCCCCGTCAGCGATCTGGACCGCGCGGGCGCCGAGCGGGAGTCCCTGGAACTTGTTCGGGGTCTCGGTGATCTGAGAGATGGCGTCGAGGAGCACCTCGGCGCGGACGCGCCGGACCTGAGCACGGGCGAAGTTCAACTTATCGTTGGCGTTCGTCTCGTTGGTCTTCGAGCTACGCTGGTAGGCGGCCGAAGCGGTGATATCTCGGACGAGCTTGCGGACGTCGTACTTGTACTCGGTGAGATGGGCGGCCAGCTCATCCATGAGTTCCGTGTTGGAAGGCGGGTTCGAGACGCGGACGTCATCGACCGGATCCACGACGCCGACGCCAAGGAAGTGGGCCCAGACGATGTTGGCGATATTGCGCGCGAAGTAGGGATTGCGCGGAGAGGCGAGCCACTCGGCCATCACGCGACGGCGGTCGTCGCCGGGCTTGAGGTCGGGCTCCTCGCCGCCGAGGAACTTCGGCTTCACGTTCTTCTTGGTCAGGAAGTGCTGGGACTCACCGCCCTTGCTGTTGAAGACGATGACCTCTTGTGGGTCGTCGGTGTTCTTGCGGCCGATCTGGGCGAAGAAGGCGTTGAAGCCGTAGTAGTCGTTCATCGTCCAGCGGTCGAACGGATGGTTATGGCACTGGGCGCACTGGATGCGCATGCCCATGAAGACCTGGGCGACGTTCTCGGATAGCTTGAGGCGGTCGAGTTCGCTCTGGTAGTAGTTCACCGCGGGGACGGAGACCGTGCCGCCGTTGGCCGACAGCAGTTCGACGACGATCTCATTGATCGGGCGGTTCTTCCCGATCTCGTCGGCGAGCCAGTTGTAGTACAGCAGCGCGTTTTTGTAGAACGGCGGGACGTTGTTGTTACCGGCGATGCCGGAACGGATCTGGAGCAGTTCGGCCCACTTCATCACCCAGAGCTCCGTGAACTCCTTGCGCTGCAGGAGCGTCTCGACGAGCAGCTTACGTTTGTCGGGATGTTTGTCCGCGATGAAGGCCTGGAGTTCGGCTGGCTTGGGGTAGATTCCCACGACATCGATGTAGACGCGGCGGACAAACTCCTCGTCGGTGCAGATACCCGAGGGCACGATACGCAGGCGGTGGAGGCGCTCGTTGACGGCCTTGTCGACGTAGTTCACTTCGGCCACCTTCGGACGCTCGTAGACGAGTCCCTTGGGGATCACGATGGCCTGGGCGGTCACGCTGAAGACGTCGAAGCGGGCGAGCATGAAGGCCGCGCCGCGGTCGCCGGACCTCACCACGCCGTCCTTGCCGACGGAGGCGACGGGGTCGTTGTTGGACATGAACAAGGCGAGCTTGGTCACGTCGCGGTCGGTGCCGTCGGAGTAGGTCGCGCGCACCGTGATCTGCTGGGTGGCGCCCTTCCCTTCGAGGACGATCTGCTTCGGGAAGACCTCGATGCCGGTCACCTTGGCGACGCCGGGGGCGTCGTCCTTGGCCCCGTTGGCGATCCATTCGAGGATGGTCCGGTTGTACTCGGAATCGGCGTCGTAGAGCTTGTTGCCCGAATGCGGGACGGCGCCGGTCGCCTTCTCGACCAAGGTGCTCTCCTCGGGGATGGCGAGGTTGATGCGGCGGCCGATCATCTCACGGGTGAGGCGGATGTAGTCGCCGTCCGGATCCATGCCGAAGAGGGAAAGACGGAAGCCATCCTTGCCGCGGGCGGCGCCGTGGCAGCCGCCGCTATTGCAGGTGGCGCGGAGGAAGACCGGCATCACGTCCTGACGGAACGAGACCGCGCGATCTTTCTGACCGTCCTTGACCGCGACAGGGATGCGGGCGGTGAGTCCGCCGAGCGCGGCGACGACTTCGGTCTTGCCGGCTTCGGTCACGGCATGGACGGAATAACCGTCAAACTTGGCGACCTTCTCATCGGCGATACGGAGATCAGCGAAGGCGGTGACGTCGCGAGTAGTGGCGTCCTTAAAGGTGGCGAAGACGACGAGGCGATGGAAGTCGCGCTTGGTCTCGAGGCTGATGGATTCGGGGAAGATTTCGAGCTTCTCGAGCGTCGCGAGCTTCTGCGTGAGCTCGGCCTTCGCTTCCTCCTTCGACTTATCCTTGGCAGCGAGCACGACGCCGGCGGGCCAGACGGCGCCTTCGGCAACCCAGCGGCGGATTACATCAATCTCGGCGGCCGGCAGCGGGCCGTTCTTGGGCGGCATGATATCGTCATGCTCCTTCGGCAAAGTGAGGCGCTTGATGAGTTCGCTCTGGGCGACGTCGACGCCGATGAGCGCGTGGCCCCCTTCTCCGCCCTTGAGGAAGGCCTCGCGGGTGGTCATGAGCAGCTTGCCCTTGGTCTTGTCGGGGTTGTGGCACTCGAGGCACTTGCCCTCGAAGATCGCGCGCACCTCGTCGAACGCGACCGGAGCGGCAGAGGCGAACGTCGTCAGGCCGACGGCGAGCAGGGTGAGCAACGGGAGACGGAGACGGAAAGGCATGGCAGGAAATCAGTTCTTGGGGGCTTCGTTCTTCTGACGGAGCTGTTCGAGACGAGAAAGGGCGGCTGGAGCGGCGGCCACCGGGGCAGCAACCTTGGCGGCGGACGGCGTGGCCGCCTTGGCGACCGGCGCGGGCGCAGCTTTACGGGCTGCGTCAAGGCGCAGGATCGAACCGAGCGCGATGCGGTGCGTGGCGAAGCCCTTACCGACCGGGATATCGACCTGGACGAACATGCCGGCGGTCTTGCCGATGCGGGATTTTTCGTCGGTCTCGACGGTGAAGCGTAGTTCCTTGGTGTCCTTCGTCACCTTGATGGGTGCGATGCGAATCGTATCGGGGGCGCCGACGAGTTGGGCGACGGCCTCGCCTTCGAAGGGACGGGTCACCTCGAAGTTGGTTGCCATCACACCGGGCGTGCCGACCTCGAGCGCGGTGAGGGGAATGCCGTTGGCGGCGACATAGGGGGCCTCGGTCGCCAGTTCGGCGAACGGCGAAGCGTTGTACACGTTACCCTTACCGGCAGTGGCCTCGCCTTGCACGACGAACTTCCACGGCTTCGTGTCGACGTTGGCGTTGGCGTTAAGCTGGAAGACGCACTCGGTGGCGTCAGCGGCGATGGTCTGCTCGCCGAGCGAGGAGACGCCCGGAGGCGTCCAGCACATGAAGACGCGGATGGCTCCCTTGAAACCTTCCTTACGCTTGGCGATCACCTTGAGATTGAAGACGCCATTACGGACGAGCGGGGTTTCGGGCTTCTGAATCTCCAGGGAGTAAGGCGCCTCATCCACGACGGCGACCGGCAGTTGGTCTTCGAGGCCCTGATAGTAGATGGTATTACCAATGCGCACGATGTCATAGGTGCGACGCATCTGGCCGACGATCTGGTTCTTGGGATCCTTCGGCTGGAGGAGAGGCGTGACGATGGCGCCGCCATGAGGGGCATCCGCGGCGGCCTCGAGTACGAGCGGCACGCCAGGGAGGTCACCTGGCGCGGCATCTTCGAGCAGCTTCACGCCAGCCGGAAGATCCTTGAGTTCAAAGCGGTAGTCACCGCCGACGCCGTTGCGGGTGAAGTTCTCGAGCAGCACCATGCGGCCACCCTTGGGCACGGCCATGAACTGTCGGTAGTTGGTATCGTTCACGGTGTAGTCCGGCGAGGCGAACGTCAGGCTCGGCTGCGAGGCCACCATCTCGATGCGGTACACGAAGTTAGCTCCGCCACGCTCCAAGTGGTCGGCGATGCGGACCGTGTAGACGCCGTCGACCGAAGCGGTGATCTTAAAGCGGGAATCCAGGCGGCGCATACCTCCGCCGTCGTCATTGCCGACGAGCGAAGCGCCCTTAGGGGAGTAGATATTAACGATCGGATCGAGGGGCGAACCGAGAATCTGGGCGAGGGCGCGGCATTCGAAGACCTGGCCCTTCTTGAGGGGGACGCGGAAACAATCGACGTCGCCGGGCTTCTCGATGATGCCGTTAAGGGCGTAAGCCGAGGCCTCGACGGCGAGGGTGCCCTTCTCGAACGACTCGTTCGGCTCAGCCTCGAGGGTATTATCGATGGTCGAGAGGCGGAAGAGGTTGCCGGAAGGCGCGGGCGACTGGGACTTCGGGTAAAGGACGAACTCGGCGTCATTCTCCGTCGGCAGGACGAGTTCCTCCGCGAAGGAATCGCGTGCCTCGAGGAAACGCACGTTGAGCTTGGAGCCGAGCTTGCCACCGGCGGGGTAAATCGCGTCAGGGCGACGGAAATCGCCGACGTGGAGTCGGTAGTAAGAATTAGCGGAACCGCGGTAGGAAGATTCGCGGACCATCACGTAGTAATCGCCGTCGTATTCCGCGGTGAAGGAACAATAGCCGTCCTGGCGGTGCAGAATCGTGTCGTCGGAGAAGGCCTTCTCGAACTTGTCCTTGTCGAGGATGGCGATGTACGGATCGAGCGCGCCGTTGGGAATAGCGGCGAGGCGAAGGCCGTCGACCTGGACGCCGATGCGCTGACCCTTCTTGACCGCGACCTTGTAGTAATCGACGTCCTCGGCGAGGATCACACCTTCGATCGTCTGGTTGAGCGCAATCGGCTGGGCCGTGGCGAACTCGGTGTTGGGCTCCTTCTCCTCAACGTTCGCGAAGGGGCTCGCGAAGAACTGGCGCATATGCGAGATGCCAGACTTCGTGCGCACGCGCATGACGTGGTTGCCGGCGCGGACGGACTTATCGATCGAGAGCGTCAGTTCCACCTTGTTGCTGGCGCGGCTCTCGACGCTCTTCACCTTGAAGCCAGGGGTGTAGAACATGAGGTCCTCGAAATCATCGAGTTGGGCCCCGCTGATCGTCAGCTTGACGTCAGCACCGATCTGGCCGCCGTGCGGCTTCAGCGAGGTCATGCTGGGGTAAGCCGCCCAAGCGACGAGCGGGGCGATTAGGAGCGCGGCAAGGTGACGGAACTTCATAAAAACGTTTCAGCGGGGCGCAGCCCGCCCGCCGCACCGACAGGTGGGCGGATGGGGGTTCAGGCGCCGGTTCAGGCCAACCAGTCGGTCATGATGCGACCGCCGTTGACGATGTCGATCGGACGGCCGCCATCCGACATGATGCGCTTATCGGCGTTGATGCCGAGGACGCGGTACATGGTCTTGGCCAAGTCTTCCGGGCCGACCGCATCGCGGTCCGGCTCGCCACCGAGGGCGTCGGAGGCGCCATGGATGTAACCTTCCTTCATGCCACCGCCTGCCATGGCGACGGAGAAGACGCGCGGCCAGTGGTCGCGGCCGTTGGTTCCGTTGATCTTCGGCGTGCGGCCGAACTCGGAGCTCACGAGGACGAGCGTGCGCTTGAGCATGCCGCGGTCCTGGAGGTCGGTGATGAGGCGGGCGAAAGCTTGGTCGAAACTCGGGGCCTGACCGTCGAAGGCGCTCTTGATGTTCGAGTGGTGATCCCAGCCGCCGAAGGTGACGGAGACCATGCGGACGCCGGCCTCGACGAGGCGGCGGGCAAGGAGGAAGCGCTGGCCGGCGGTATTGCGGCCGTATTCATCGCGCAGCTTGTCGGACTCCTTGGAGAGGTCGAAGGCCTCGCGGGCCTTGGCGCTGCTGACGAGGCCGTAGGCGGCCTGCTGGAAGCTGTCCATGGCGCCGATGGCGTCGGACTTTTCGGTGGCACGGAAGTGTTCGTCGACGGCGGCGAGCATGCTGCGGCGGCGATCGAAACGCTGCGTGGTGACGTCCTTCGGGGCGAGGAGGTCGCGCACGGCGAAACCCTTGTCGGCCGGATCGCTACCGAGCGCGAACGGACCGAAGGCGCTGCTCATGTAGCCGGTGCCCTGGTCAGGGATGCTCTGGCTCGGGACGACGACGTAGGGCGGCAGGTTGTTGCGGCTGCCCTGCTCGTGCGAGATGACCGAACCGTAGCTCGGGAACTTGATCGCGGGGCTCGGGCGGTAGCCCGTGAACATGTTGTGCGTACCGCGTTCGTGCGCCGCTTCACCGTGCGTCATCGAACGGACGATGGTCAGCTTGTTCATGATCTTCGCGATGTTGACGAACTTCTCGCCGACGTATTCGCCGGGGATGGAAGTCTTGATCGGCGTGTACGGGCCGCGGTAGTCGGGCGAGGCGAAGGGCTTCGGATCCCAAGACTCGTGCTGCGCCATGCCGCCGGGCAGGTAGATGTGGATGACGGAGTCGGCCATCGCGTTGAAGGACTCGACGCTGGGGATCGCCGACGCCTTCAGGCGCAGCATGTTAGGCAGGCTCAGGCCGAGCGTGCCGATCATGCCAATATGCATGAAGTCGCGACGGCTGAGAGCCGAGAGAACATCAGGGTGATTTCCTTCGCAGTTGCGGTGGAGTTTCATGGGTCGGTCGGGGGTTGTCTTTGAGACAGTTAGATGTCCGACAAGTTGCGAATAAATATATACATTTCCCCTGTAAAGGGGACGGGGGTGTTATACGGCGTAATTCGCTCTTAAGTTATTTTTAAATGGCGTGATTCAGTCCTTAAATGGGCCAGCAAGCTGCGGCCTGTCATCTTTCTGAGGTAACCATGCACAAAAAAGGGCGGGGTTGCGCCCGCCCTTTCGGACCGAAAGTCAGCCGAAGCTTACTTGATCTCGCCGATGGCGATGTTGCGGTATTCGACCTTCATCTTCACGCCGCCGTGCACCTGGAGTCCCACCGGAGCGGCCATGGGGTAACCGGCGTCGACGTAGTTCGAGACCTGCTCGCCGTTGAGCCAGACGGTGTAGGTGTCGCCCTTGGCCTGGAAGCGGACCTTGTTCCACTCGTTGTTCTTCCAGAGCGCGGGGACCTTCGGGGCCCAGCCGGCTTCGGGATACTTGCCGACGTAGAACGTGCAGGTCATGTCCTTCTTCAGGGAGCGGGAGACGCCAATCTGCATCTGGATATCCTTCTTACCGGCGGCATCGCGGCGCACCATGATACCACTGTCGATCTCACCGCTGAAGCGGACTTCGCACTCGATGACGACGTCCTGATAGGACTTCTCGGTGTAGAGCATATTGCCCTTCTTGTAATCCTTGAAGGCGAGATCGTTGACGCCCGTGAGGACGCCGTCAGCGGCGGTCCAGAAGGCGTCAGGGCCGGAGGTCTTCCAGCCGGCGAGGTCCTTGCCGTTGAAGGCGGACTCAAGTTTGACGTCGGCGGCAGAGGCCGAAACGACGAGGGCGGCGAAGGCCGCGAGGAGACGGAGGGAGGTCATATGCTTTAGGGGTTGGGGTAGGGATAGGGGTGGGGATAGGAGATTCAACCCAAGAGCGTAGGTAGAATCAGAAAGCCATTTTCCGAAATCCATTTGCCTCCTGTTGTCCCTACCCCTACCCCTCTCCCTACCCCCACCCCTTAACCACCCCCATGCCCACCCTCCGCCTCCTCGCCCTCCTCACCGTGTGCTCCCTCGCCCAAGCTGCCGAAGTGAAATATGAACTGCTGCCGAACTTCCTCGGCACGCCTCCCGGCAAGGCCCAGATCGGCAACGGCCACGGCGAGATCGCCGTCGACTCCGCCGGCCTTATCTACGTCAGCGTCCAGGAAAAGGACGCCGGCATCCAAGTCTACGGCAAGGACGGCAAGTACGTGAAGACCCTCGCCCTGCCGATGTCGCTCCACGGCTTCGTGGTCCGCAAGTCCGCTGAAGGCGAGTTCCTCTACGGCGCAGTGCTCGGCGAGCAGCGCTTCATCAAGGCTAAGCTCGACGGCACCGTCGTCATGGAAATCAAGTCGGACGCCTTCCCGGCCGACAAGGGTAAGGCCAAGGACAAGGCGGGCAAATCCGTCAACGCCCTTAAGCTCACGAGCTGCGACGTGGCTCCGAATGGCGACATCTACATCGTCGACGGCTACGGCAAGAGCTGGGTCTTCGTCTTCGACAAGGACGGCAAGTTCAAGTCGGTCTTCGGCGGCCCCACGCAGATCGTGGACGGCAAAGGCTTCGCCAACACCCACAAGGTCTTCGTCGACACCCGCTTCTCCCCAGCCCGTCTGCTCTGCCTCGACCGCGGCAACAACCGTATGTTCCACGTCGACCTCGACGGCGCCAACCCGACGATGATCGCCAACACTGGCCTGCGTAATCCCTCCTCCGCCTCCTTCCATGGCGAACTGATGTGCGTCGCCGAGATCGCAGGACGCGTCTCGGTCTGGAACAAGGAAGGCAAGATGCTCGCCGAGCTCGGCTCCAATGACCGCATCGCCGATGACAAGGACAAGGGTATCAGGAAGGAAACGAATACCCCTAGGGTTCCCCCGGCCGAGTGGCGCGAAGGCGTCGTCACCTCGCCCCACGGCATCACTTTCGATAACGACGGCAACATCCTCGAGACCGAGTGGAATACCTTCGGTCGCGTGCTGCGCTGGAATCGCAAGTGATCCGCGCGTTGCGCCAGCTGGTCCTGACCTGGGGAGCCCTCGTGCTCCCCTTGTTCGTCTGCGCCCATAACGGCGAAGTCCTCCTGGCGCGCCTGACGATGCATGCCGATGGGGCGTGCTCGCTCAAGGTGACGGCGGACCTGGAGGCGAACTTCAACATCCGCGAGCGCGCCGAATTGGCGAAAGTCGCCGAAGGGCTCTTCACGATCTCAACCGGCAAGGACCTCTTCCCGCTCACGCAGGCGGCGGGTACGCCGGACTTCTCGTCAGCCACGAAGCTCGAGACTGACTCACCCTTCCAGCACACGCCTGAAGAGCTGGCGAAGGACTACCGGCTCGAGAGCGCCGAATGGCGCTGGACGCCCGACCCCCGCAATTTCGTCCTCCGCCTGCCAGACGAAAGCCCGCACACGGTGCTCCTCTGGCTGGTCGACGAAACGAAGCCCGGCGCCAAGGCCCGCTGGGTAATGATGGTCGCGGGCGATGAATCGCCGCTCATCCAAGCGCATGAAGCGAAAGATCACCTCGGACTGCGCATGCTGATTCTCTGCGGCGTCACGATGCTCATCGTCGCAGCGGCCTTGGCGTTCGGCTTCCTCGGACTGCGTCGACTCCGGGCGAAGTCAGCGGCCTAAGCCAGCGTCGCCTCAACGAAACCGGCCCGCGCCTCGAAGTGCGGGTTATGCCCGCTGTCGGGCAACGTGACGACGTCCGCTTGCGGAAAGTGCGCACGGATCGCCGCGAGGTCTTCATCGCGGATGTAATTCGATTTCCCGCCGCGCAGGAAACGCGTCGGACCGTTCCAGACTTCTCCAGCGGCAAGCGGATTGCCGAGGATCTCGGGTAAGGAGTTCGTCAGCGCCTCGCGATTCACGGTCCAGCGCCAGCGACCTTCGGCATCTTGACCAAGGTTCGTCAGAATAAACTGACGCATGCCCCACTCAGGCACCTGCGCGGCGAGCTTCTCCTCCGCATCCTTGCGCGACTTCACGGCGGAAAGATCAAGCGCGTTCATCGCGGCAAACTCGACGCGGACACGGTCGGAATAGGCACGCGGAGCAATGTCCACGACCGTGAGGCGCGACACGAGGTCGGGTCGGTCCATCACGAGACGCATCGCGGCCTTGCCGCCCATGCTATGGCCGACGAGGTGCACAGGACCGAGTGCAAGTCCGTCCAACATCGCGATGACGTCGCCAGCTAACGCCGCATAGGAACAGTCGTCCGCCCAGGGCGATGACCCATGGTTTCGCAAATCGGGCGCCAGCACACGGTGGCCGCGTTCGGCGAGCGCCACGCCAGCGGACTGCCAGTTGCGCGACGAACCGAGCAGGCCATGCAGCACCACGAGCGGCGCGCCGGAGCCGCCGAGTTCGCGAATGATCAATGGAAGCGGTGCAGGCACGAGAGACGCCAAGGTGGAGGCGCCGGGCCCGAGGTCGAACCATTTTCCCGCAGAGGTCTTGAACAACACCGCCGGCACCCTATGAACATCGCATGCTCTCCCGTCTGCTCCCCCTGCTCGCCTGCGCCGCTTCGGCGTTCGCCGCCATCGAAGTCGTCAAGCTCCCGGGCGCCGAGGATTTACACGAGCCCTTCAGCATCGCCTTCGACGCCAAAGGCGACGCGTACGGCGTGGAGTTCCAGCCCGCGAACCGGGTCTTCAAGCTGCACGGCGGCAAGATCGAGTACGTCTCCGGCGTGAAGTGGAACAGCATGGGCAAGGCCCCGAATCTCCCCGCACCCGCCAAGCGCCTCGACCTTGCGCCGGCCGTCTACGACGGCATGCACGACATCGCCATCGCGCCCGACGGCGCCATCTACCTCGCCGACAGTTTCCAGCACCGCATCGTCCGACTCGACCCGAAGACCCACGTCGCGACGCTCTTCGCTGGCACGGGTAAGGCTGGCTTCGCCGGCGACGGCGGCCCGGCCGAACTCGCGCAATTCAATATCACCATGTGCGGCACACTCAGCCCTGACGGTGCGTTCATGACCATCGCCGATATCGGCAACCACCGCGTCCGCCGGATCGACCTCAAAACGCGAATCGTCACAACGCTCGCCGGCAACGGCAAGCGCGGCCTCCCGAAGGACGGCACGCCGGCACTGGAAGCCCCGATGGGCGACGTGCGCGCGACCTGCGTGGCGCAAGACGGCACGGTCTACGCGCTCCTGCGTGGCGGCAACGCGCTCACCGCGATCAAGGATGGCAAGGTCACCGTGGTCGTGAACAAGGCCGGCAAGGCGGGTCCGGCGACCGATGGCTCGGCGGCCGACGCCACGATGCGCGGCCCGAAATACGTGACGACGGATGCCAAGGGTAACGTGCTGATCCTCGACACGGAGAACCATTGCCTCCGCCTCTACGATCCCGTTAAGCAGACCATCCGCACCATCATCGGCAACGGTAAGAAAGGCCCCGCGGTCGGCGCGGATTGGGCCGGCACGCAACTCAATCGCCCGCACGGCGCCCGCATCGGACCCGACGGTCGCCTTTACGTGACGGATACCGAAAACAACCGAATCCTCATCGGTCCGGCCCCTTAAGCGGGGTTCGGCTTACTGGGCGGGGTTTTTGGGTTTGTCTCTTTCAGCAGGGGGCGGTTGGTTCGGGGGTCACATCCAGCCCAATGTCTTCGACCGGTTCCAACTCCTCTCGCCGCCCTTTCGGCCCCCGCGCTTTCGTGGGAGCCCATACGGCTTTGGTCACCCCCTTCCTCAATGGAGCGGTGGCCTGGGATGACCTGAAGAAGCTGGTCGAATTCCAGATTGCAGCTGGCATCGACGGCCTGGTCGCCGTCGGCACCACTGGCGAGTCCCCCACCCTCGACTACGACGAGCACATCGAAGTCATCCGCAAGACGGTCGAGTTCTCCGCTGGCCGCGTCCCGGTCATGGCCGGCACGGGCTCCAACGCCACGACCGAAGCCCTCGACCTCACGAAGCGTGCCGACGAAGCCGGTGCCGACGCCTTCCTGCTCGTGGCCCCGTATTACAACAAGCCCAGCCAGGAAGGTCTCTTCCGTCACTTCGCCTTGCTCGCCGAATCCACCGCGAAGCCGATTATCCTGTATTCCATCCCGGGCCGCTGTGGCATCGAGATTACCGTCGAGACCACCCTGCGCCTCCGCCAGAAGTATCCGAACATCATCGGCATCAAAGAAGCCGGCGGTCAAGTCGACAAGGCCGCGCGCCTCGTGCGCGAGTCCGATCCGGAATTCATCGTCCTCAGCGGCGACGACTCCCTGACCCTGCCCTTCGCCCAAGTCGGCGGCCAAGGCATCATCTCCGTCGCGTCGAACTTCATCCCCGGCCCGGTCGCCAAGCTCGCCCAGCTCGCGCGCACGCAGCAGTTCGCCGAAGCCAAGGTCCTGCACGATAAGCTCGCCGACATCTTCAAGACGCTCTTCGTCGAACCGAACCCGGTACCCGTGAAGCATTGTATGATGCGCGCCGGGATCATCCGCTCCGATGAAGTCCGCCTGCCCCTTTGCGAGATGTCCGAAGCCAACCGCCTTCTCGTCGAGAAGGTCGCCGACGCCACCCTCGCCTCCCTCCGATGAGCCAACCCATCCGCATTCTCCTCAATGGTGCCAAGGGCCGCATGGGCCTCGCCATTGTTAACGTCGCCGCCTCCGAGAAGGCCGTCATCGCCGCCGGCGTCGACCAGGGCGATAACCTCTCCGCGCACATCGGTGCCGCCGACGTGGTCATCGATTTCTCGTACCACTCCGCGACCCTCGCGGTCGCGCAGCTCTGCGCCCAGCACCAGAAGCCGCTCGTGATTGGCACCACCGGCCACACGGCCGAAGAGAAGGCCGCGATCACCGCTGCCATCCAGGGCCTTCCGGTCGTCTGGGCCGGCAACTACTCCGTCGGTGTCACGCTCCTCAACGCGCTTGTCCGCCAGGCCGCCCGCTCGCTCGCCGACGCCGGCCGCTGGGACGTCGAAGTGCTCGAGATGCACCACAACCTCAAGAAGGACGCGCCTTCCGGCACCGCCGAGACGCTCCTCAAGATTCTCCTCGAAGAGCGCAAGCTCGCCAAGGAAGCCCTCAAGCACGGCCGCGACGGACTCGTCGGCGAACGCCCGCTCGATGAGATCGGCGTGCACGCCATCCGCGGCGGCGACGTCGTGGGCGACCACACGGTCCTTTTCGCCGCCGAAGGCGAACGCCTCGAACTCACCCACAAGGCTTCCAATCGCGAGATCTTCGCGCGTGGCGCCGTCCGCGCCGCCCGCTGGCTGAAGAGCCAGCCCGCCGGCCTGTACGGCATGGAAGATGTGTTGGGACTGAAGTAAGGGTAAGGGGGCAAGTTGGCACGGTGACACGTGGGCCAGAGGGCAACTAAGTTGACCAGTTGATTGGTTGGCCAGTTGGCGAGGGAGATACAATTCCCCGCGCCCACGTGTCACCTTGCCAGCATGTCCCCTCGAAGGCGAAGCCTTCGCAGGTAGGGACGGCTCTCCGAGCCGTCCGTTCGTCACGAGAGTTTCGCACCTCATCCGGCTCAACGGCGGGCTCGGAGAGCCCGCCCTAACCAATGCCCGCAGAATCACATCCGGCTCCCAGTCTCCCTTTGAGTTAATCCCCCTTGTCCACGTGTCACCTTGCCCACTTACCCCTCGCGAGGGCGCCAAACACGGTCTCTTAACCGTTGATTGCCAGGCCGAAACATGGGGCCACGCTTGATTCATGTCCAGCCAACCTCCGGGCGTCCAACCTGCCTCCGCATCCACGACGCCTGAGACAGGCAAACCTTCCCGCTGGTATCGGCTGCTGGCCGAGTGGGGCACGCTCAATGTGGCGGCACCATTCATTTTCTGGTCACTCATGCCGACAAGAGAGCGCCCCGGGTTGTCTGCCGTTTGCCTGATCATCGCCCAGTGCGTCTTGATGGCACTCAACGTCCGCTTCTCCGTCGCTAACTTCCGCCCAAAACCAGTCCCGTTTTGGCTCTGCATCATCGGAAGTCTCCTGCTCCAGCTGTTCGTATCGTTCTGCGGACTCCTGTTGTTGTACTTGTGGTACCTCGGCGAGGGCCCATAGTCCGGTGACGGCGAAGGAGGTGCCGGTGCCGTGACACGCGGGCAAGTGGTTTGCTTGCATAGAGGTAGGAATAGTACCACGTGCCGTCCTCACGCACCCATTCTCGGGTGGCGGGTGGCAGCCCCGGGTGGCGGGTGGCGGTTGACAGCTGCCTTGGGTAGGGGCGCGACTGCGTCGCGTCCGTTTGAGACCGAAGCCAGAAGTCATCGGGTCTTAGCCAAGACCGGACTCATTACCCACATGCCACCGCGAACGGACGCCACGCAGTGGCGCCCCTACCTTCATTCCCTCTGGCCAACCGGCCAACTGATCAACGGGTCAACTTTTTGTCCCCCTTGTCCACGTGTCAACGTGCCCACGTGTCCCCTCGCGAGGGCGCTTCAGCGCCCGAGCGCCGCCTTCACCAACTGATCGGCGGTCGCGCCAGCGCCGAGCTTCGTGAGCGCGGTGCGCACACCCTTATCGGCGTCGACGGGCTTGAAGCCGAGCGCGATGAGCGCGGCCAGGGCGTCGGAAGCCGGCGTAGGCGCGACGGCGCTCGCCGCCGCTAACGTCGAGACAACCGTGGCGCCGGCACCTTCGAGGCCGACCTTATCCTTAAGCTCCATGACGAGGCGTTCGGCGGTCTTCTTGCCGATGCCAGGACACTGGGAAAGTAAAGCGACGTCCCCGCGCAGAATCGCGTCGCGCAGAATAGGCAACGCGAGGCGGCTGAGGATGTTCAGCGCCATCTTGGGGCCGACGCCCGACACCTTCTCGACGAGCAACTTGAAGAACTCACGCTCTTCCGCGACGGCGAAGCCGTAGAGCGCCTGGCCGTCTTCGCGGAAGACGTGATGGATGAGCAGGAAGACTTCCGCACCGAGTTTCGGGAGACGCTCCGCGGTCGTGACGGGGACGTTGACCTCGTAGCCCACGCCCGACGACTCGATGACGACGCGCAGGACGCCGGCTTCGATGAGTTTGCCGCGGAGGGAGACGATCATGGCGAGATGAAAGCGGAAGCGGTCCGGGAGTTAAGCCCGAATCTCGATGATGAAGCCCTTCAGGTAACGGCTCTCGGGGAAGTTCAGCAGCACGGGGTGGTCCGCCGGCTGGGAGGTGCGTTCCAGGACGACGGCCTCGCGGCGGGCGTCCGACGCGGCGTCCTCGATGACTTCGAGGTACATCTCTTCCGAGACGCGGTGCGAACAGGAGTAAGTCGCCAGGATACCACCCGGGGCGAGCAGGCGGAGGGCGCGGAGGTTCAGCTCCTTGTAACCGCGGAGGGCGCCATCGACGGCGTCCTTGCTGCGGGCGAAGGGCGGCGGATCGAGCACGATGAGATCGAAGGAAGCTTCGCGGTGTTCCGTGAACCAATCGAAGACGTTGGCGACTTCGAATGAGGCGCTGAGTCCGTTGCGTTCGGCGGCCAAGCGGGCGGCGGCGATGGCATCCTCAGACTGGTCGAGGCCAAGCACGCTGGTGGCGCCGGCCTTGGCGCAGGCGAGGCCGAAGCCGCCTTGATTGCAGAAGGCGTCGAGCACGCGGCGGCCCTTGGCGAGCTTCGCGACGTTCTGATGCTGGTCGAGCTGGTCGAGGTAGGTGCCAGTCTTCTGGCCACCCATGAGGTCGATGAGCACCTGCACGCCGCCGACTTCCATCCAAGAAGGCTCGAGCGGCTTGCCCGAGACCGTGCGGATTTCCTGACGCAGGCCCTCGAGCTTGCGCGTGGAGGCGTCGTTGCGGAGGACGATCTCGCGCGGTTGCAGCAGGCGCTGCAGCACGTCGATGATCGTGGCCAAGCGGCGGTCCATGCCGCAGGTCAGGGCTTGGATCGTGATCAGGTCGTTATAGCGGTCGACTACGAGGCCCGGGAGGTTGTCGGCCTCGGACCAGATGAGACGGCAGACCGACTTACCTCCGCGGCGGTTGACGGAAGCCGTGACGAGTTCTTCGAGGAGCGGGCCATCGAGGGTGATCGGACGGCGCGAGTAGCGGCGCCAGGCGATCTGCGACTTGCCGTTCCAGAGGCCCGCGCCGAGGCAGCGGCCCTTGAGGTCGGTCAGTTCGACGCAATCGCCGTCGACCGGCGGCTCGCCGACGAACTCGACTTCGCCGAGGAAGGCCCAGGGGTGACCCCGGAGTGCGCGCACGGGACGTCCGGGGCGGATACGAATAGCTCTTAGCATGGATTAATTGACGGACCTCAGCTTCGGGATGACCCAAGCCGTGACCAGCACGGCAGGGATCCAAGCCGCGATCATCGGCGGCAGGGCGCCGCTCTCGCCAAAGGCGGCGCAGAACGAGGTGAGGAAGTAGAAAGTGAGAAAGAGGGCGAAGGTCTTGGCGACGCCTACCATCGGGCTGATGCGTCCGGCGCCGACGGAGAACGGAATCGCGACGGCGACGACGATCAGGCAGATGACCGGCGCGGACATGATCGAATGATAACGCATCGCGTAAGCGGCGTTCTGGCCGCCGGGGTTCGAGCCGGCTTGGTCGACGAAGCGGGAGACCTCGCGCAGCGAAAGCTTGTCCGGATCCTTGGTCGAATAGAACATCACCTCGGGGTCGTCATCGTAATCCGGAAGGGTGAGTTCCTTGAAGCGCGGCTGAGCCATGAGCGAGCCGGTCGCTGGATCAAAGCGCATATCCCGTCCATCGCGGAAGGTCCAGCGCCAGCGACCATCGCTCTGCTTACTGAATTCGGCGAAGCGGGCTGTCACGCAACGGATTTCACGATTCTTCTCGTCGAACGAATGGACGATGACCTCGAAGGCTTGGCCGGTGGAGAGACCGAGATTGGAAATGAGCCAGAGGCGACGAGCCTTCGCGTTCTCGAAGGAGACCGAGTAAGCCTGCCCTTTCGGAATGACCGTGCCGCCTTTGGACTTGAGCGCGGCGAACTGGGCTTCTTCGACGAGGCTATTCTGGGCTTCGAGCGCATCAGGCACCAGCACGGCGTTCAGGAGGGCCAGCAGCCCAGCCAGGAAGAGGCCAGCGGCCCAAAGCGGGGCCGTCAGGCGCCACATGCCGATACCGGCGGCGCGGGCGGCAGAGATCTCGTGATTTCGGTTCATCGTCGCGAGGACGAAGATCACCGAGATCAGCAAGGAGATCGGGATGAGCAGCGACAGGTTCTTGACCAAGCCGAGGGACATGAACTGCAGAATCGTACCGAAAGACGCACCCCAGCCCAGGAAGTCAGGAATCCAGTTATACCCCTCCGAAAGCAGGAGCAATCCCATGAAACTGAGCAGGGTCAGGGCGAAGACCTTGGCCCATTCGGCGAGGATATAGCGATCAAGGATGCGCACTGCCCGGAATGACAACAAGGGTCCGCTTGCCAGCAAACCCAAACCAAGCCCCAGTATCCGTTTCCGGCGTTTAAATGAGGGATTCCGCCGTGAGGGAAATAGGCTATTAATCAGAGATTGAAACCTCCCCCCTCGGAGACTGTCTCAATCCTGCTAACGTTAATCCCCAGCGGTGGTCTTTCAAGACCGACGCCCCCGACCATTCCTCCGTCGGGCTCCTCCTGCTAAAATCTCCCCATGCCCCGGATCAGCCTCATCCTCGCCGCCCTCGTCGTCGCCCTGCCCGCCTTCGCCGCGAAGCTGGACTACAACGAGGACGTCCGGCCAATCCTTTCCGAGAACTGCTTCTACTGCCACGGACCCGACGGCAACAAGCGCAAGGCCAAGCTACGCCTCGACGTCCGTGCCGCGGCGTTGGAAAAAAAGGCCTTCGTCCCGGGCGACGCCGAGGCCAGCGAACTCATCAAGCGACTCGTCTCGACCGATTCCGACGAAGTGATGCCCCCGCCGGATTCCCATCGCACCATCTCGCCGGCGCAGAAGGAGATTCTCCGCCGCTGGGTCACCGAAGGCGCCGAGTATAAGGAACACTGGGCCTTCGTCGCGCCCATCCGCCCCGCCCTGCCGGCCAACGGCGAGACCAACCCTGTCGACGCCTTCGTGGTCGAGAAGCTGACCAAGGCCGGCCTGAAGCTCTCGCCCGAAGCCCCCAAGGCCACGCTCCTCCGCCGCTTGTCGCTTGATCTCACCGGCCTGCCGCCCACGCCCGAGGAGACCACCGCGTTCCTCGCCGATGCGAGTCCCGACGCCTACGGTAAGCAGGTTGATCGCCTCATGGCTTCGCCGCACTACGGTGAACGCATGGTATTGCCGTGGCTCGACGCCTCGCGTTATGCGGACAGCAATGGCTTCCAGCAGGACGGCGACACCTTCCAGTGGATCTGGCGCGATTGGTTGGTGAAGAACCTCAATGCAGACAAGCCTTTCGACCAGCTCAGTACCGAGATGCTCGCGGGCGACCTGCTCCCGAACGCGACGCTCGACCAGAAGATCGCCACGGCCTTCAACCGTAACCACATCCTCAACGGCGAAGGCGGTAACATCGCCGAGGAACAGCGTTACGTCAGCCTCTTCGACCGCGTCGAGAGCACGACGACCACCTGGCTCGGCCTCACGGTCGCCTGTGCCCAGTGCCACGACCATAAGTATGACCCGATCTCGCAGAAAGACTATTACCAGTGGATGGATGCCTTCAACCACGTGAAGGAGCGCGGCACCCCGAGTGGAGGCCAGACGCAGACCGGCGGCCGTAGCCGCTTCCGCCTCGACACTACCGTCGTCGAAGCCCCGTCGCCCGAACAAGCGGCGGAACTCGCCAAACTTCAGGGCGACTTCGACGCGCTGAACAAAGACTTCGCCATGCTTCAGACCAAGGCCTTCGAAGCCTGGCTCGCCAAGCCGACCAAGGACAAGGGCATGCTGCCCAAGGAACTCGAAGCCCTGCTCGCGCCCGACAAGAAGCGCGTCGCGGCCGAGACGAAGAAGCTCCGCGACCATTACAACAAGAACGTCTTCGCCGAGGACCGGAAGACGATCCCCGCGATGAAGAAGCTCGACCGCGCCAAGCAGCTGCTCGACGGCTACCGCGGCGACGTCCTGCCACGCGTGATGGTGATGGCCGACGACCAGCCGCGTGAAACCAACATCCTCGACCGCGGCGCCTACCTCGCGAAGAAGGAGAAGGTCACCTTCGACGCGCCTGGCTTCCTGCCGCCGCTGCCGAAGGACGCCCCGAAGAACCGTCTCGGCCTTGCCCAATGGCTCTTCCGTCCCGAACACCCGTTGACCGCCCGCGTGCAGGTCAACCGCCAGTGGCAGGAGCTCTTCGGCAAGGGCATCGTGCGCACCTCCGAAGACCTCGGCGTCCAAAGCGACCGCCCCACCCACCAAGATCTGCTCGATTGGCTCTCGGTCGAATTCCGCGAGTCCGGCTGGAAGATCAAGGCCCTCCAGAAAGTTATCCTGACCAGCAAGACCTACCGCCAGTCCAGCCACGTCACCAAGGAGCAGTTGCAGAAGGATCCGGAAAACAAACTCCTCTCGCACGCGCCGCGCCTGCGTCTCCCCTCGATGGTGCTCCGCGACGTCGCCCTGCGTTCCAGCGGCCTGCTCAACACCCAGGTCGGCGGCGTGCCGGTCTACCCTTATCTCCCCGACAGCCCATGGGAGAGCCTCGCCATCACCAAGGAGCGAGACTTCACCTACCCCCAGTCGAAAGGGGCCGACCTCTACCGTCGTTCGCTCTACACGTTCTGGCGCCGCACCATCGCGCCGGTGAACATGTTCGACATCTCGGCGCGCCAGACCTGCCGCGTCCGCACCGCAGTGACGTCCTCGCCTCTGCACGCGCTCACGATGCTCAACGACCCGACCTGGGTCGAAGCCGCGCGTATGCTCGCCCAGCGCGTGACGAAGGAGCAGACGACTGACGAAGCCCGCCTCGCCCGCGCCTTCGCCCTCGTGCTGGGCCGTGAACCCTCCGGCAAGGAACCCGCCCTGATCGCCAAGATGCTCGCCAATCAACGCGCGGTCTACGCGGCCGACGCCAAGGGCGCCGAGGCGCTACTCGTGATCGGCGAAAGCAAGCGCGACGCGACACTCCCCGCCGCCGAACACGCCGCGCTCACCGCAACCTGCCTCGCCCTCTACAACCTCGACGCCGCCATCACCCGCGACTGATCCCATGGACTTCGAACTCTCTCCCTCCGAATGGCGCGAGCGCCTGACTCGCCGCAGCTTCCTGAGTGCCGGCGTCCAAGGCATCGGCGCCGTTGCCCTCGGCTCCCTCCTCGCCCGCGATGCCAAGGGCGCGAATAAGCCCATTGGCGGTCTGCCTGGCCTGCCGCACTTCGCCCCCAAGGCTAAGCGCATGATCTGCCTCTGGCAGGGCGGAGGCCCTTCGCACGTCGACCTCTTCGACCACAAACCGCTGCTCGAAAAGATGGCCGGTCAGGAAATCCCCGCCAGCGTGCGCGGCGATACCCGTCTCTCCTCGATGTCGAGCGGCTACGCGAAGTACAACTGCGTCGGCGCCATCAAGCCCTTCAAGAAATGGGGCTCCAGCGGTATCGAGATGAGCGAGATGCTGCCCTTCACCGGCGCCATCGCTGACGAACTCTGCGTCGTCCGCTCGATGAACACCGAGGCGGTGAACCACGCCCCCGGCGTGACGTTCTTCATGACCGGCTCGCAGATTCCGGGCCGTCCTTCGATGGGCGCCTGGCTCTCCTACGGTCTCGGCACGATGAACGAGGATCTGCCTTCGTATGTCGTGATGACCTCCTCCGACGCTGCCAAGACCTGTGGCCAGCTCTTCTTCGAGCACTACTGGTCCAACGGATTCCTGCCCGGCAAGCATCAGGGCGTCCGCTTCCGCGGCGTCGGCGATCCGGTCCCGTACGTCGGCAATCCGGCTGGCGTCAGCCGCGAGGCGCGTCGCACGATGCTCGATGACATGCAGGCGCTCAACCGCGAGCACTTCGGTCAGGTCGGCGACCCCGAGATCGACACGCGCATCTCGCAATACGAGATGGCCTTCCGCATGCAGACGTCGGTCCCTGGCCTACTCGACTTCAAGAACGAGCCGAAGTCCGTCCTCGAGATGTACGGCCCGGAAGTCCTCAAGCCCGGCACCTTCGCCAATAACTGCCTCATCGCCCGCCGCCTCGCCGAGCGTGGCGTCCGGTTCACGCAGCTGATGCATTCCGGCTGGGACCAGCATAACAACCTTACCACCGGCCAGCTCGCGCAGCAGTGTCTCGATACCGACCAGGCTAGCGCGGCGCTCGTCAAGGATCTCAAGCAGCGCGGCCTCCTCGACGATACGCTCGTCGTCTGGGGTGGCGAATTCGGCCGCACACCCTTCGGCCAGAACCAACAAGGCACTGGCTTCAAGGGACGCGACCACTTCGGCCGCGCCTACTCTTGGTGGCTCGCCGGCGGCGGCGTGAAGCCGGGCTACGTCCATGGAGCGACCGACGACTTCGGCTGGAACATCACCAAGGACCGGGTCCATATCCACGACATGCAGGCCACCCTGATGCACCTCTTCGGGATCAACCACGAAGGCCTGCTCTTCCGCTACCAGGGCCGCCAATTCCGCCTGACCGACGTCGAAGGCCACGTGGTGAAGGGTATCCTGAAACACGCCTGAACAAGGAAAGAGGCAGGGAAAGGGGCAAAGTCGGCATTTCGCCCGCTTTTCCCCTTGCTCCCGCCCCTTCCACCCCTTTTCTCAAAACTTCCACCCACCTTACGGCCATGACCCAGCACAACAGTTTCAAGTCCAGCGCCTCCTCCTCCGGAGTGAAGCGTAACGTCCTCAAGCGCTTCGAACGCGTGGAACTGCTCAAGAAGCGCGGTACCGTCAAGGACCTGAAGCGCGTGACCAAGCTTCCGAAGACCAAGCCTGACGCCTAAGTCCGGGTCTCGCACCTTTGCGAAAAAACCCACCCGGACTACCGGGTGGGTTTTTTGCTTTTAGGAGCCCAAACCCACGCTCGCCAGCCCTCCCCTCCTTTCCCACCATCCGCACTTCGCCCGCCATGGAATCCCCCGGCAGAAATACCGCCCTTTCGAGACCGTCCGCCTCCCGGATCGCCGCTGGCCAGACGCGCGCATCGAGCAGGCCCCCCGCTGGTGCTCGGTCGACCTCCGCGACGGCAACCAGGCCCTGGCCATCCCGATGAACGTGCCGGAGAAGCACGAGCTCTTCCAGACCCTCTGCCGCATCGGCTTCAAGGAGATCGAGATCGGCTTCCCCTCCGCCTCGGACACGGAGTTCGCCTTCGCGCGCGAGCTCATCGAAAAGGACCTCATCCCCGAGGACGTCTCGGTGCAGGTGCTCGTCCAAGCCCGCGAACACCTCATCCGCCGCACGATCGATTCCCTCAAGGGCGCCCGTCGCGCGATCGTCCACCTCTACACGCCGACCAATCCGGCCCAGCGTGAAAATCGTCTTTAATCTCTCGAAGGCGCAAGTCCTCGAGATGGCCGTCACCGGCACGAAGCTCATCCGCGAGCTCACCGACGCCTGCCCGACACGCAGTGGCAGCTGGAGTTCAGTCCGGAGGACGTTCGTGCTCACCGAGCCCGACTACTCCCTCGAGGTCTGCGAAGCGGTCGCGAAGGCCTGGGGTGCTTCGGCCAAGCGTAAGATCATCCTCAATCTCCCGCTCACCGTCGAAGCCGGCACGCCGAACACGCACGCCGACCAGATCGAGTGGTTCTGCCGTCACCTCAGCAACCGCGAGATGGCCATCGTCTCCCTGCACACGCACAACGACCGCGGTACCGGCGTCGCCGCCACCGAGCTCGGCCTGATGGCTGGCGCGGACCGCGTGGAAGGTACGCTCTTCGGCAACGGCGAGCGCACGGGCAACCTCGATATCGTCACGGTCGCGCTGAACATGTTCTCGCACGGCATCGACCCACACCTCGACTTCCGCAACCTCGGCGCCATCCGCGAGGTCTACGAGCGCGTGACCCGCATGAGCGTGCACGACCGCCATCCTTACGGCGGCGACCTCGTCTTCACGGCCTTCTCGGGCTCCCACCAGGACGCCATCAAGAAGGGCATGGACCGCCGCGGCAAGATCGGCCACGACGCCCTCTGGGACGTCCCGTACCTCACCATCGACCCGATGGACATCGGCCGTTCCTACGAGGCCATCATCCGCATCAACTCGCAGAGCGGCAAGGGCGGCGTCGCCTACGTGCTCGACCGCGAGTTCGGCTTCGACCTCCCGAAGCTCATGCACCCGGAAGTCGGCAACCTCATCGGCAAGCACGCCGACAAGCTCAGCAAGGAGCTCACGCCCGCCGAGATCCATGACTGCTTCCGGAAGAATTTCGTCAACGTCTTCGCGCCGCTCGAACTCGTTTCGTTCAGCTCCGCGCCCGTCAACAAGCAGACCGTGCGCTGTGAAGCCGAGGTCCGTCACGACGGCAAAAACCTCATCCTCACCGGGGAAGGCAACGGACCGATCAGCGCCCTCGTGCACGCCCTCGATTCCAGGGGCTGGGCGAACTTCTCCCTCAAGGATTACCGCTCGCATGCTTTGACCGCCGGCTCGGAATCTTCCGCCGCCGCCTACGTTTCGCTCCAGTCCAAGGACGGCCGCACCGTCTGGGGCTGCGGCGTCGATGCGAACATCGAACTCGCCGGCCTCAAGGCCCTCGTCAGCGCGGCGAATCGCCTCGAACGATGACCATCGAGACCATTGCCGCGTCCGACATCGAAGCCGAACGCGCGCGGAATTCACTGCTGCTCGACGTTCGTTCGCCTGCCGAATTCCGCGGCGGACATGTCCGTGGCGCCATCAATCTTCCGCTCGAACTGGTCACCGCCGCCAAAGTTGGCGAACTCCGCGGCGTCGATGTCACCCGACACGTCGTGCTCCTCTGCGCGGCTGGCAAGCGCGCCACCGTCGCAGCCGAACGCCTCTCCGGCAAAGGCCTGCATCTTCTGGTGGTCACCGGTGGCACCGCCGCCTGCGCTCAGGCTGGCCTACCTTTGGATAAGATTTCGAACGGCGTCATTTCGATTGAACGCCAGGTCCGCATCGCCGCCGGCACGCTGGTTTTCGGCGGCGTGCTCCTCGGCGCCAATGTCCACCCCGGCTTCTACGCCCTCAGCGGCTTCATCGGCTTCGGCCTGATCTTCGCCGGCGTCACCGATTGGTGCGGCATGGGATTGTTGATTGCCCGGGCGCCGTGGAATAAGTGATTGGTCAGGGGACACGTGGGCAAGGTGACACGGTGACAAGGGGAGAGCCAAGTTGACCGGTTGGCCAGTTGGCCAGTTGACAAGGGATGCAATGGGTAGGGACGACCATCCTTGGTCGTCCGCGGCCGAGCAAGGATGCTCGGCCCTACCTAAGATACACCGCAGCATCCTATCCGGTTCCCGGTCTCCCGTTGAGATGTGTTCGGCCCCATGCCCAAATGTCACCGTGCCAGCATGCCCCCTGCGAAGGCCCCGCCTTCGCTCGACTTTCCGCCCCGGACAGGTAGATTTCCTGCATGTCCAAAAAGCCTGCCAAGCCCGTCGGTTACCCTGAATTCCTGAAGGAACTGCTCGAAGCCAAATCCCCGACGGGCCACGAGTTCGCGGCCCAGAAGGTCATCGACGACCACGTCGAGAAGTCGGCCGATAAGTATTCCAAGGACGCGCTCGGCAACCGCATCGCCGTGCTCAAGGGCGACGGCGGCCCCACCCTGATGTTCGCCGGCCACATCGACGAGATCGGCCTGATCATCTCGCACGTCGACGACAAGGGCTACCTCTACTTCGAATTCCTCGGCGGCCACGACCAGATCATCCCCTCCGGCCGTCGCCTCCACATCCTCACCCGCAACGGCCCCGTGCTCGGCATCACCGGCAAGCGCGCCGTGCACCTGCTCTCGCCCGAGGACCGCAAGCGCGTCCCGGAGCGTCATGACATGTGGATCGACATCGGCGTGAACAACCGCGCCGATGCCCTCACGATCGTCCGCATCGGCGATCCCGCCATCTACACCGACGGCCCGGAGATCCTCCGCGGCAGCATCGGCGTGGCCCGCGCGTTCGACGATAAGGCCGGCGCCTACGTGTGCATGGAAGCATTCCGCCGCCTCTCGAAGGAGAAGAAACTCGCCGCCCGCGTGGTCTCCGTCGCCACCACCCAAGAAGAGATTGGCACGCGTGGCGCGCAGGTCTCCGCCCAGGGCATCAGCCCGCAGGTCGCCATCGCCGTCGACGTCGGTCACGCCACCGACCACCCGGATGCCGACAACCGCAAGTTCGGTCGCTTCACCCTTTCCGGTGGACCCATCATCGCCCGCGGTCCGAACATCAACCCCATCGTCTACGACCAGATGGTCGAAGCCGCCGAGTCCATCGGCATCCCTTACCAGATCGGCGCGGAATCGCGTCCGACCGGCACCGACGCCCGCGCCATCCAGATGGCCAACGGCGGCGTCGCCTGCGGCCTGCTCTCCATCCCTCTCCGCTACATGCACACCCCCGGCGAAGTCGTCGACCTCGCCGTCGTGGAGCAATCGGTCCAGCTCCTCGTCGAGTTCGCCCGCCGCGTGAAGAAGAAGCAGAGCTACGCTTGGTAAGCGCGTAAAGAGGTAGGGACAGCACCACGTGCTGTCCTAGAGGCCGCCAAAAGGCGGCCTTTTTGTTTACACCATACTTAGGACAGCACGTGGTGCTGTCCCTACCTCATCCCCCATTTGACCTCACCCTCATTCCCCCCTTACTCACGCCATGCCTTCCCCTGCCATCGTCTGGCTCCGCCTGGACCTTCGTCTCGCCGACAATCCGTCGCTTGAGGCGGCCGTGAAGCATGGCGGCCCGGTCATCCCGGTGTTCATCCATGACCCGCAGGCCGAAGGACATTGGCAGCCCGGCGGCGCTTCGAACTGGTGGCTGCACCACGCCCTCGAAGATCTCGCCGAGCAGTTCGAGAAAGCCGGCGCTCCGCTGGTCATCCGGAGCGGGGACTCGCTCGCCGAACTCAAGCAGCTCGTGAAGGAGACCGGCGCGGAACTCGTCACGTGGAATCGACGCCATGAGCCCTTGATCATCGAGCGCGACACCCAGGTGAAAACCTCGCTGCGCAACGCCGGCGTGAAAGCCGAATCGTTCAACGGCAACCTCCTGCACGAGCCGCACCTCGTGAAGACCCTCGCCGGCAATCCCTTCCAGGTCTTCACGCCCTTCTGGAAGAACTGCCTCGCGAACCTCAAGTTCGGCATCCCCCTCAAGGCCCCGAAGAAGCTCACCCCTTTCGACCAGCCGCTCAAGTCCGTCGCCGTCGCCAAGCTCGGCCTGCTTCCGAAGATCAAGTGGGACACCGAGTTCCCGGCCCATTGGGAACCCACCCGCGCCGGCGCCGAGAAGCGCCTGAAGGATTTCGTGGCCGCCCCGGTGAAGCATTACCCGACCAACCGCGACATCCCCAAGCTCGACGGCACCTCGCGCCTTTCGCCCTACCTGCACTTCGGCCAGATCTCGCCGCTCGAGATCGTGGATGCTGTGCGCACCGCCGGACTGCTCGGCGTCATCGGTGGCGATAAATACGTGGCGGAGGTCGGCTGGCGCGAATTCTCCCAGCACCTCATCCACCACTTCCCCGAACCCCGGACCGTCCTCTGCGCAAGGAGTTCGAGAAATTCCCGTGGGCGCCGGACAAGAAGCTCCTGCGCGCCTGGCAGGTCGGTCGCACCGGCTACCCGATCGTCGACGCCGGGATGCGGCAGCTCTGGCAGACCGGCTGGCAGCACAACCGCGTGCGCATGATCGCGGCCTCCGTGCTCGTGAAGCATCTCCTCCAGCCGTGGAACGCTGGCGCCAAGTGGTATTGGGACACCCTCGTCGACGCCGACCTCGGCGCGAACACCATGGGCTGGCAGTGGGCCGGCGGTTGCGGTGCCGACGCCGCTCCGTATTTCCGCGTCTTCAATCCCGTGCTCCAAGGCGAGAAGTTCGACCCCGATGGCGAGTATGTGCGCCGCTGGGTGCCCGAGCTCGCCAAACTCCCCGCCGAGTGGATTCACCAGCCCTGGGAAGCACCTATGCACGTCCTCGCCGAAGCCGGGATCAAACTCGGTAAAGATTATCCCGTTCCACTCATCGGCCTCACCGAGGGCCGCGATCGGGCGCTGAAGGCGCTTAAGGCCTTACGGCCTTGAGAGGGGACAAGTGGGCAAGTTGACATGGTGACAAGGGGAGCAAAGAGGCCCGGAGGCCCAGAATAGAAAGGCTGCATTGGGTAGGGGCGCGACTGCGTCGCGTCCGTTCGCAGCGCAAGACAAGTAAGCAGGGCAGAATTCTTGGACCTTCCGATGTCCGTCCGCCCACGGACGCCACGCAGTGGCGCCCCTACCTATGAACAGCAGCACCCTATCCGGTTTCCGGTCTCCCTTTGAGCCCTTCCCCGTGCCAACGTGCCCCCTTGTCAATTGACGAGAATGAGAGCCCAAGCGTATAAAACCCAATGCCCCTCACCGCCCGCCCCAGGTTAATCGCTGTCTTGCTGGTGGGCCTGCTGGCTTCTTGCGGGTTCATTGCAGCCGCCGACACCACGACCGTGGCAGAAAAGGCAAATCCGGCCCCGCACGCCGCCTATCCCAAGCCGTTTTCTCGGCCGAATTCGATGGGAGATAACTACGATACCTGGCGTGATGCGAAAGGCCCGGATGTCGGCGTGACGACGGTGGACGTCCGACGCTTGCCGTCGCGCGTCGATAATTCCACCCGCCCACAGTTCCCGCCTATCTACAAACAGAAAGGCGGAGCCTGCGGTCAGTTCACGGCGGTCGCCTCGATCTTCACCTACGAGATGAACCTCCTGAACGGCACCGTAGCCAGCACGGAGGCCACGCGCTTCCCCGCGGATTTCTCCTGGAACATGTGCAATGCGGCCAACAGCGCCCAAGGCTCGGAAGCGTTTCATGGCTGGGAAACGGCCAAGCATGTCGGCATTCCCACCGTCAAAACCTACGGCCGCGTGGAAGCGGACAAAGACCCTCATCGGCAAGTGGGCGAATGGTTACCCCATCTGGCGCGAGGCCATGGAGTATCGCGTCGCGGGGTATCGCTACACCCCGACCGCTACCGTTGCCCAGATCGACGAAGCCCGCGGCTGGCTCTTTGACCGCAACCAACCCAAAGCCGGCCAAGCATCCGTCGGCGGCTTGCTGGCGCTGGACGGACGCATGGGTGAACTCAAAAAGGTCACGATGACGATTCCCGAAGGAGACTATCTCGCGGGTGAAGACGTCTGGATCCATTGGGGGCCGAGCGGCTTCGGGCACGGCATCACCTGCGTGGGATATGATGACCAGGTCGGGTTCGATGTGAATGGTGATGGGAAAATCACCAACGACATCGACATCAACGGCGACGGCCAAGTCACCCTCGCTGACCACGAGCGCGGGGCCTTCATCGTGGTCAACTCATGGGGACAAACCTGGTCGAAAGACGGGAAGATCTACCTACTCTACAGCGCCATGGTCGACTCCACCTGGAAACGCGGGAACTACCTAGGACGAATCGAGGTTTCCCGGCATGTCCCCCGCTGCACCTTGAAACTCAAGCTCGCCTGCAATAAGCGCTCCGATCTGCGGATGACCATCGGTATCGCCGGCGATAAGGACGCCACGAAAGCCGAACATGAACTCGCTCCGCAGCCCCTTAACGGCTGGCCGCTCTTCGGTAAGCCCAAGAATAATGTCGGCGAAGTCCCGCTCGCTGGACCGGGGGATGAAAGCCCGCTCGAAATCGGCATCGATCTCACCCCCTTGCTCGGCAAGCTGGACGCCAAGTCCGGTGGCGAGGGTCGCCTGTTCCTGAGCTTCCGTTGTGACGATGAAAGCGACGCGACCGGCATGCTCCACGAGGGCGCCATCCGACAGTACGATGTATAAAGGCGCCTTCGTCCGAGAGTCCGTCGTTAATGTTCAAGACGGAGCCTTCGGAAAGAAGCCACTCACGCTCACGACGATTCTGCCCCGCTGATCCCTCCCCTCAATAGCCCGCATCGAAATTAACGATAGCCCGCCGCCAATTAACGATAGTCGCGAGCGCGGGAGCCGTGTTACACTTATCCTTCATGAATCTCCTCGCCCGCTCATTGGATCGTTGTCGCCCTGCTTAGCTTACTGGCCCTGTCGCCGGCGCACGCTGGGATGACCCCCCAGGAAGTGACTTGGTTTAAGGACGCCAAGGCGTGGGCCGAAAAGGGGGAGGCCGAGGGCCAATCAAATTTAGGGATTTGCTACTTCAAGGGCGAAGGCGTGGCGAAGAACTTCGTGCAAGCAGCGGCGTGGTTTCGCAAGGCCGCGGATCAGGGGTTTGGCCCCCGGCCCAAACCTTACTGGGTCATGCCTACTTTAACGGCGAAGGCGTGCAGCAGGACCAAGCGCTGGCCATCTCGTGGTATCGCAAGGCCGCAGAACAGGGACTGGCCGAGGCCCAATACAACCTCGGGGGTTGCTACGCCAACGGCATAGGCGTCGCGAAGGACTCGTGCAAGCGGTGAAGTGGTGGCGCCTTGCCTCGGAGCAGGGGTTTGTCCTAGCCGGATACAACCTCAGGGGGTTGCTACGCCAACGGCCGAAGGCGTGGCGAAGGATCAGATCGAGGCGTATGCTTATTGGAACCAAGGAACGGTCGAATATTCCCGCAGGAACCTTGCCGCCCTCGAAAAGCAGATGACCCCCGAACAGATCGCCGCCGGGAAGAAGCGCACCAAGGAACTCAAGCGAGAGCTCGAAGATAAGATTTACGAAAATGCGCTCCAGAAAGAGCTCGCCGCCAAGATCGCCGAAAAGCCGGACCGAAAGTAAGCGCGGCTAATCGCCGATAACTTTCGCAGGCAGGGACAGCACCACGTGCTGTCCTAGTGCATTCGTTTCAGGTGGCGGGTGGCAGGAGCTGCCTTGGGTAGGGACGACCATCCTTGGTCGTCCGCGGCCTAGCAGGGATGCTCGGCCCTACCAGACTTCGACTCCGCCTTCGCCTGAGGTATTCCCTACATTGCGGGAAGATGGGCTGCGGGCGATGGGTAAGGGATGCATCTGGTCTATGTGGATGAGAGTGGAGATCCGGGAATCAATAATTCGCCGACAGCTTCGTACATCCTTAGCGGGCTAAAAATTCCGGCCGAACATTGGCACGATGCACAGGCAAGGCTGCTGTCGTTCCGTCACCGGATGCGCGACCATCTCGGACTAAAGCTCTCGGCGGAAATCCATGCAGCCGAATTTTTAGGAGGCGCCAAGACCTTCCTCGGACTCGAACCACGTCAACGCCTTCGCGTAGCACTCTGGCTCCTGAGAGAACTCGGAGAAGTACCAGGCCTCAGCTGCCATTCGGTGGCGTGCCTTAAGCAAGCCCAGCCCGAACCCATGAAAGCATGCTGGCGACATCTGGCGGCCGACCTGACCTCGTCCTCAACAGGACCGATGCTTTTGATCGCAGACATGGGCGAGGCGGAAACCATCAAGGAGGCCATCATGGCGTTCGCTCGACCCATCCAAGTCAGGCCTTGATCATCGAGGACCCATTCCATCGGGATTCCCGGCATTCGTACTTCCTGCAGGCTGCCGACCTGGTTGCCTACCTGCAACGCCAACGCCACCACCCCAATGCCCTATTCAGGTCCACACAGCCCGAAGAACTATTCTCCGAGCTGGACAGAGTTTCGTCACCCGCCCGGTGGCTCGATAAATAGGGAGGGGCCGCATTGCTGCGGCCCCTAGGGAGTGCTACTCACGCGACTGGCGCGCTCTCGGACTCATATGTATTGAGGTAGAATTGGAGGGTTAAGGCAAGGCTTGAGAAGACTAAGACTACTTAGGTAGGGACAGCACCACGTGCTGCCCTAGTTGCCTTGGGTAGGGACGACCATCCTTGGTCGTCCGCGGCCGAGCAGGGATGCTCGGCCCTACCTGAGATCCACCCCTATGTCGTGACGCGGTCCCGACCCTACCCGTTGCATCCCTGGCCAACTGGCCAACCGATCAACCGGTCAACATCCTGCCTCTTCTGATCCACCGAGCCTCTGAGCCTCCGGGCCTCTCATTTTGCCCGACCGCAGCCTGCCGCCCCGCCCCCGATACCCCGCATCAGGATTAACGATGCTCGCTGCCACGGGAATCGTGTTATAGTTGTCTCTTATGAAAACGCGCACCCCGGGCTTTTGGTTGATCGTCGCAACCGTCGGCCTGCTGACGCTGCTGCCGATGCAGGCCTTCGCCGGGATGACCCCGGAGGAGGTGAAGATGTTTACGGAAACGAAGGCGAAGGCCGAGAAGGGTGACTTGGAAGCCCACTTCAACCTGGCGGCTTGCTATGCCAGAGGCTGGGGCGTGGCGCAGGATCAGGCCGAGGCGGTGAAGTGGATACGCAAGGCCGCTGACAAAGGCTATCCGATGGCCCAATTCAGCTTAGGTAATTGCTACGACAACGGCACGGCGTGACGAAGAATGCGGTCGAGGCCGCGAAATGGATGCGCAAGGCTGCTGACCAAGGGTTTGCTAACGCCCAAAATACCTTAGCGTCTTACTACGCCAACGGTAAAGGCGTAGCGATGAGAGTCAGGCCGAGGCCGCGAAGTGGATGCGCAAGGCCGCTGACCAAGGTGATCCGATAGCCCAATACAACCTCGGGAACTCCTACCATCTTGGCCGCGGCGTGCCGAAGGATCAGGTCGAGGCGGTGAAGTGGACTCGCAAAGCTGCCGAACAAGACGACGCGCCAGCCCAATACAACCTTGGGAACAGCTACGCCAACGGTGAAGGCGTGGCGAAGGATGCAGTCGAGGCTGCGAAGTGGTATCGCAAGGCCGCTGACCAAGGGCATGCCGAGGCTGCGAAGAGTCTCGATTCGTCTTATGCCGAAGCGTTGAAGCGGTTTGCGCAAGGCCGCCGAGCAGGGGGATGCCGAGGCCCAGAATAATTTAGGGAAATGCTACGCCGATGGCGAAGGCGTCCCGCAGGACTTCGTGCAAGCGTTGAAGTGGTAATCCTAAGGGGTCAGGCCGTACCTTTGAGGAGCTGAACCAAAAGACGCATTAAATGTTTAGTTTTCGGTCAGGCACAGTTAGGGTACGGCCTGACCCCGTGTTCGTCCCCCATCCTCATGAATCAAACCCAAACCCAAGAACTCACCGCCCTCCGCGACTGGCTCCTGCCGATGCTCATGAACGGCCAGGTGACGGTGGGGTGACAAGCTGGAGGTGCGGCCTTACCACTGGGACCCGCGCGAGAGCATGGGCGGACCGAATACGGGGTCAGGCCGCTCCCTCCTTGGTAGTGTGACTTAAATCGCGTGTTCTTGCCGAATTTAGTCACACGCTAAACGAGGAGCGCCCTGACCCCGTTGGCTGAGAAGAACTGACTAGAGCAGACGCTGCCAGGTCGGCAGAAAGTGCCGACCCTACCGGACGGAGACAGAGCGGCGGGCTCGGAGAGCCCGCCCTACCAGAGGACAAAAGGACAGCACGTGGTTGCTGTCCCTACCTGAGATGCAGCGGATGCGATGTCATCGCATCCCTACCCTTACGCGAAGTAATCGACGCCTCCCTGGAAGAGGGGCTGGTGCTTGTTGCCGGGGATGTTCTTGGCGACGTGGGCACCGGCACGTTCGGTGTGGCCCATCTTGCCGAGGACACGTCCGCACGGGCTGGTGATGCCTTCGACGGCCTCGAGCGATCCGTTGGGATTGATACTCGATGCGGTTCGAGGGCGCACCGGCGGCGTCGCAATACTGGAAGGCGACCTGGCCGTTCTTGACGAGGTCGGCGATGACGGACGCGGGCCGCGGTGAGCGGCCTTCGCCGTGCGAGAGCGGATGGTGTGCACCTGGCCGACCTCCATGCGCGCAAGCCACGGCGACTTGACCGAGGCGACGCGGGGTATGGGCCGTAACGCGAGATGTGGCGGCGATGCGGTTGTGGAACAGCGTCGGGGCGGATGCATCGACGTCGCGGATCTCACCATACGGGACAAGTCCAGTCTTGATGAGCGCCTGGAAGCCGTTGCAGATGCGAGCGCGAGGCCGTCGCGGTTCTTCAGCAGCTCCATGACGGCGTCACGCACGATGGGGGCCTTGATGACGGCGGCGATGAACTGCCGGAGCCATCCGGTTCGTCGCCGGCGGAGAAGCCGCCGGGGATCATGAGGATCTGCGAACGGGAGATGGCGTCGGCGAGAGCTTTCAGGGATTCACCCAGGCCGGCGGCGTCGAGGTTACGCAGCACGAGGATCTCGGGCTCGGCGCCGGCGAGACGGAACGAGCGGGCGGTTGTCGTATTCGCAAATTGCTGCCGGGGAAGACCGGGATGATCACGCGCGGCTTGGCGACGCGGACTTGGGCTTCAGGCCGGAGCGGACGGTGAAGAAGCTGATCCGGGCGGGCGTGCCCTGCGGCTCGCTCGCCTTGGTCGGGAAGACGGACTCGAGCACGCCTTCGTGCGCGGCGAGGGAGGTCGGCGCGGCGACGGACGCGCCGGGCCAGGCGATCTTGGCGTCGGCGTTGGTCTGGCCGAGCACGCGGTGCGGGAGCCCTCCGAGGTCGGCGGCCGAAGCGACTTCGAGCACGACGGAACCGTAGGCGGAATCAGGAAGTCGGGCCGCAGGCGCGGCGGCGAGCGTGACGCCGAGGCGGTTGCCGAAAGGACATCCGGGTCAGCGCGTGGCCGATGCCGCCCTGGCGCACCGCGGCGGCGGCGCGGACCTTGCCGGCCTTGACGAGGGCGTGGATGGCGGCGAGGCGCTCGCGGGCGAGCTTGAGGTCAGGCAGGAGCGCGGATGTGCGGGGCACGTCGACGACCACGACCGTGGAGCCGGCCTGCTTGAATTCGGCGGAGAGAGACGACGTGGCTGGCCTTGCCGGGTACGATGGCGAAGGAGACGAGGGTGGGCGGGACGTCGAGGTCCTTGAAGGAACCCGACATGCTGTCCTTGCCGCCGATGGCGGCCGTACCGAACTCGAGCTGCGCTTCGAGCGCGCCGAGGAGCGCCACGAGCGGCTTGCCCCAGCGGGAGGAATCCTGGCCGAGCTTTTCGAAATACTCCTGGAGCGTCAGGCGCGCGCGGGCGGGATCGCCGCCGGCGGCGGTGAGGCGGGCGAGCGATTCCACCACCGCGCAGACCCGCGCCGTGGCCCGGAGACCACTGGGCGCCACGGGATTGAAACCGTAGGCCATGATCGTGCAGACGTCCGTCTCGCCGCCGAGGACAGGCAGCTTGGCGGCCATCGCTTCCTGCGGGGTCGACTGCGTCGCGCCACCGAAAGGATGCAGCACCGTGTTGGCGCCGATCGAGGCGTCGAAGCGCTCGACCAGGCCGCGCTGGGCGGCGTTCGGGAGAGAAGAGACCGCCTTCAGGAGGTCGTCAGCCGTCGGCGCGGAGCCGGACTGGAAGGGGTTCTTCGCAGCGTCGGGCGCGAGCAACCTTTGCGGACGCGGACTGCGTCACGCCGTTGGTGTCGAGGAAGTCGCGGGCGATATCGACGACGCGCTGGCCGCGCCATTCCATGATCAGGCGGCCGGAGTCGGTGACGTCGGCGACCTGCACCGCTTCGAGGTTCTCGCGGCGGGCGGCGGCGAGGAAGGCGGGGACGTCCTTGGGCTCGAGGACGACGGCCATGCGTTCCTGCGATTCGAAAGGGCGATCTCGGAACCATCGAGGCCGTCATACTTAAGCGGCACGCGGTCGAGGTGGACGTGGAGCGAAGGGGCGAGTTCGCCGATGGCGACGGAGACGCCGCCGGCGCGAAGTCATGCAGCGCTTGATCAGGCGGCTGACGGCCGGAGTCGCGGAAGAGACGCTGCAGCTTACGCTCGGTCGGGGCGTCGCCCTTCTGGACCTCGGCGGAATTCTGGAGAGCGGTCTCGGTGTGTTCCTTCGAGGAACCCGTCGCGCCACCCACGCCGTCGCGGGCCCGTGCGGCCGCCGACGAGCACGATGACGTCGCCCGGAG
>BGOI01000004.1 GCA_003569165.1 Opitutia bacterium | reverse complement strand
CCGACGGCTCCGTCGACCGCCTTAACGCCGACGTTGCTGGCGGCCAAAATCCGTGGCTTCGCACCACGCGTCACCCACGGCCGTTTCGGCGGCGGCATAGTCATTGCGCCCGGTAAGCTGCCTGGACTCCTCAAGACGGCCTACTTCTACTTACCCGAGCGCGAGCTCTTCGGCCGACCGCAAACGTCCGCTCGCCGTCCTGCGCGCCGTCGCACCGCCATCCGCGCCGCCGTCGGGCGCGCTCTCGACTTCGGTGAACTCGTCGATGGCGACGCGCTCGTGCACGTGACGCAAGGCGTCTGTCTCTTTCGCGGCATCAAAGCCCACGAGCATAACGGACGTACCGAGGATTTCGTCGGACTCGAATTCGCAGAGAAGTCGATGCTCCACCTCCCCGTGCGGGAGTCGCATCTCCTTACGCGCTACATCGGCATCGGTCGCGCGCACCCGAAGCTCTCCAAACTCGGCGGGGGCGGCTGGGAGAAATCACGCAAGGCCGCGGAGAAAGCGACCGCCGACCTCGCGGCGCAGCTGCTGGCCATGCAGGGCCCGCCCGCTCGACCAGCCTGGCATCACGCACCCCAAGGACCTGGACAACGCCTGATGGGCGAGTTCGAGCGCTCCTTCCGCACCGCGAGACTCCCGACCAAACGCGCGCGATCATCGACGTGAAAGCCGACATGGAACGGCCCGCGCCGATGGACCGACTCATCAGCGGCGACGTCGGCTTCGGCAAGACCGAGGTCGCCCTGCGTGCGGCCTTCAAATGCGTGCTCGGCGGACGCCAGGTCGCAATCCTCGCGCCGACGACCGTCCTTGCGCAGCAGCACTTCGAAGCTTCAAGGACCGCCTCTCCCGCTGGCCCGTCTCCGTTGAACTCCTCAGCATCTACCGCACCGCCAAGCAGAAGGCCGATGTCCGGGCGCGGGCTGCGGCCGGCACGGTCGACATCGTCGTCGGCACACACGCCCTGCTCTCCGACGGCACGAGCTTCGGCAAACTTGGCCTCGTCATCATTGACGAAGAACACCGCTTCGGCGTGCGTCACAAGGAGCGACTCAAGCAGATGCGCACCGAGGTCGACGTCTCTCGCCATGAGCGCCACGCCCATCCCGCGCGACTCTACCTCGCGCTCGTCGGTGCGCGCGACCTCAGCGTCATCGAGACTCCGCCACGCGAGCGCCTGCCCATCCGCACCATCGTGCGCAGTTACGACGAGAAGCTCGTGCGCGACGCCGTGAAGGCCGAGCCTCGCCCGCGGTGGCCAGCTCTTCTACCTCCACAACCGCGTCGAGACCATCCAGGCCGTCAGCCGAACGCCTCGCCGCGTTGCTCCCAAGGCACGCATCATCGTCGGCCATGGCCAGATGCCCGCTGGGCAGCTCGAGGAAGTTATGTCGGCGTTCGTCGCCGGCGAGTACGACGTGCTCGTCTGCACGACCATCATCGAGACCGTCCTCGACATCCCGAACTGCAACACCTGATCATCGAGGGTGCCGATCGCTTCGGCCTCGCGCAGCTCTACCAGCTGCGTGGTCGCGTCGGCCGCTTCAATCGTCAGGCCTACGCCTACCTCTTCCTGCATCGCCACGCCGCGCTCGTCGGCACGGCGCATCGCCGCCTGTCCGCCATCCGGCAACATAACCAGCTCGGCGCCGGTTTCCGGATCGCCATGCGCGACCTCGAGCTTCGGGGCGCCGGCAACATCCTTGGCGCGGCGCAGAGCGGCCACGTCGCCACCGTCGGCTTCGACCTCTACTGCCAACTCCTGCGCCGCAGCGTAGCCAAGCTCCGCGGCGACAAAGGCGCCGTCATCGACCGTGCGAAGTGCAACTGGACTTCATCGATCACACCCAGGCCGCGCTGGGCACCGAACAGACGAACAGCAGCGATGGCGAAGTCCCCTTACTGACCGCCACCCTGCCCTCGGACTGGATTCCGGAGACCCGCCTGCGCATCGAGGCCTTCCGTCGCATCGCCCTCGCGCTGGATGCAGCCGAAATCACGGAGCTCAGGGCCTCGCTCAAGGACCGCTACGGTAAACTCCCGCCCGAAGCGGAGGCCCTGCTCAGCCTTGCGGAGATCCGTTGCCTGGCGGAGGAGAAAAGTGTCATTTCGGTGACGACCGACGGGGCCGTCATCCGCTGCTTGTTTGTCGCCGCCGGCCGCGCGCCCGAGCCTATTCTCGTCGGCAACCGGTTTCCCCGCTTGACCGTGCGAGACCCCCTGCGGAAACTGAAGGAAATCCGAGGCTTCCTCACAAGACTGCCCGCTCCTACCGATCGATGAAATCCATCCTGTTCTCCAGCCTGTTCGTCCTGACCACGGCCGCCACATCCGCCCAACGAGGGCCGGAGTTGCAAAACGACCGTATCGTCGCGACCGCCGACGGCACCGGCATCACCCTTTCCGATATCCGCCGCCAAATAGACCCAAACATGAGCCAGCTGCGCGCCGGCGCTAAGAATGACGCCGAGCTCAAAAAGCCATCCTCAACGCCGAGGAGGAGGTGCTCAACTCCATCGCCGACCGCCTGCTCGTCATCGCTGAATTCCGAGCCAGCACTTCGGGTCTGCCCGCCTCCTACATCGACGCAAACATCGAGGACACCATCCGTCGCGACTTTAATGGCGACCGCAATCGATTCGTGGCCTCGCTCCGTGCCGCCGGCACGACGCCGCTCGCCCACCGCAAGCGCATCGAAGACAGTATCATCTTCGATTACATGGTCAGCCAGATCCGCCGTGCCGCCTGGGACGTGAACCCCGGAAAAATCCTGGAGTACTACGAGAAGAACAAGGCTGACTTCGTCCGGAAGGAACAGGCCAAGCTAAGACAGATCACGATCACCCAAGGGGCCGCGGAGAAACCTGAGGAGGCCGCCGCGCGGGCCGCCGCTTTCGCTGACGCGCTCCGCCACCCCGAGAAGATTACCGCCACACTCGAACGCTTTAAGGTCACCGGCAAGCCCATCACCGGCACGCCCACATTCGCCGACGTCGCCATGCGCGTGAGCACCGACGATTACGCCAGCAAAGGCGGCGACGCCGGCTGGCGTGACCTCGAAGACCTCAACGAGGTTGTCACGGCCAAGCTCAGGGCAATGAAGGTCGGCGAGGTTTCCGATCCCTTGAAGTTCGACGTCGGATCCACTCCCATCTACGTCATCGTCAGCCAGGAAGCGACCCGCCCCAAGGGCTTCAGCGACGTGAATGACCCGGAAGTGATGGTGGCGATCGAAAATAAGGTCCGGCAGATTAACATGAACATCGCCGTCAAGCGCTGGCTCGAGGACCTCCGCGCGAAGCACCACGTCCAAGCCCAGCCCCAATGAGATGAGCGCCTCTCAAGGCGCCCCAGCGGCCGAAACAAAAATAGCTAAAGTTTTTTCCTGCCACGCGTTCCCACACCGGTGCGCCGGCGTGCTGCTTCATCCAACGGCCTTACCTGGAGACGGTCCCGTTGGCTCGCTCGGTGCTGAAGCCCGTCGCTTCGTCGACATCATCGCCACCGCCGGTTTCTCGTGGTGGCAGGTCTGTCCACTCGGCCCCACCGGCTATGGCGACTCGCCCTACCAAGCGCTCTCCGTCTTCGCCGGCAACCCCTACCTCCTCGACCTTACAGACCTCGGTGAGCGCAAACTGCTCTCGGCCGAGGAAATCGCTTCACTCCGGCGCGGCAGCGATGGGCGGACCGACTACGGTCGTCTCTGGAACCACCTGCGCCCGACGCTGCAGCTCGCCGCCCGCCGCGGCGCCGCAATCCTGAAGCAGAACGCCGCCTTCGGCCGCTTCCGAGTAAAGCACGCTGGCTGGCTGGATGCCTGGTGTCGATTCTCCGCCTTGCGCGAAGCGAATGGCTTCACCGCGCCCGACCGATGGACGATCGATGAAGCCCCGGCTGATCTCGTCGCCGAGGCCGAGGTACTGCAATTCCTCTTCGCCGAACAGTGGCAGTCACTTCGCGCGTACGCTCATCGTAAAGGCGTCCGACTCTTCGGCGACGAACCCATCTACGTCTCAGCCGACGGTTGCGATGCCAAGACGCGTCCCGAGCTTTTCCAGCTCGACCAAGCTGGCCGGCCGCTCGCCGTCGCGGGCGTGCCGCCCGACTACTTCGCCGCGGACGGCCAACTGTGGGGCAATCCGCTTTATGCCTGGGACCGTCATGCCACCGATGGCTTTGCTTGGTGGAAGGCGCGCGTACATCACGACCTCGAACTCTTCGATGCGATTCGCATCGACCACTTCCGCGGCATCCATGATTTCTGGAGCGTACCCGCCGGTGCGCCCAACGCCCGCGAGGGCCAGTGGTTCGACGGCCCAGGGCTCGCCTTCACCGGTGCGCTGGCCGGGCTCCCGCTCGTCGCCGAAGACCTTGGCCTACTCTCGCCCGGCGTCGACGTACTCCGCCAGGCCTCGGGCCTACCCGGCATGTCGGTGCTACAGTTCGGCTTCGGCGGGCCGCCCGAAGGCAATCCCCACTTCCCGACAAACATCACCGCCGACCGCATCGTCTATACTGGTACGCACGATAACGATACCGTCGTCGGCTGGTACGCACAGGCCTCCGCCGAGGAACGCACGCGGGTCGAAGCGGTCTTCGGCGCAATGGAAGCCCCGCATATCGTGCTCGCCGAGGCCGCGCTGGCTTCGGCGGGCATCGCCGCGTTCATCCCCGTCCAGGACCTCCTTGGACTGGGAGCCGAGGCCCGCTTCAATACGCCCGGTAATCCTCAGGGCAATTGGGGCTGGCGTATGACCGACCTGCAACTGACCACGCTCGCCGCGACGGCCGGCACGTGGAAGCAGCGCCTGAAGGCCGCGCAGCGACTCAGCGCGTAAGCCGGCGGTACTTCGGACGACGCGGTGTATCCGACTCAAGGCCGAGGCGCTTCCGCCGGTCTTCAAGGTAGTCACCGTAGTTACCTTCGTGCCACACCACCGTGCTGTTGTCTTCGAAGGCGAGAATGTGCGTAGCGACGCGATCAAGGAACCAGCGGTCGTGCGTCACGATTACCGCGCAGCCTGCAAAACCCTCGAGGGCGTCCTCCAGCGCACGGATTGTATTCACGTCCAGGTCGTTGGTCGGCTCGTCGAGCAGGAGCACATTTGCGCCGGCCTTGATGAGGCGCGCGAGGTGGATGCGATTTCGTTCGCCGCCGGACATCACGCCGACCTTGCGTTGCTGGACGTCGCCCGTGAAGCCGAAGCGAGCCGCGTAGGCTCGGGCCGGCACCATGATCTTACCGAGGTGAACCATGTCCTGTCCGTCGGAAATAGCGGACCAGAGCGGCGCATCCGCGGGGAGCGAATCACGAGACTGGTCGACGTAGGCGAGCTTGACCGAGTCGCCGACGGTGAGCGTACCCTTGTCGGGCTTCTCCGCCCCGGTGATCATGCGGAACAAGGTCGTCTTGCCCGCACCGTTGGGGCCGACCACGCCGACGATACCGCCGGCGGGCAGCGTGAAATTGACGTCGTCCATCAGGATACGGTCTCCGTAGCCCTTGGAGAGGCCGCGGGCCTCGATGACCGCGCCGCCGAGACGGGGGCCGGGCGGAATCCAGATCTCGGCCGTCTTCTCCTGAAGGTTCTGATCCTGCGTGAGCATCTGTTCGTAGGCGCGGAGACGGGCCTTGTTCTTGGCCACGCGCGCCTTGGGCGAAGCGCCAGCCCACTCGCGTTCGCGTTCCATCGAGCGCGAACGAGCGGCGGACTGCTTCTCTTCCATCTCGAGACGCTGCTGCTTCTGCTGGAGCCAAGAGGAGTAGTTACCCTTCCACGGGATGCCGCGGCCGCGGTCGAGCTCGAGGATCCAGCCTGCGACGTTATCGAGAAAGTAGCGGTCGTGCGTAATCGCGATGACCGTGCCTTTATAAGTCTGAAGGTGGCGCTCGAGCCAGGCGACCGTGTCGGCGTCGAGGTGGTTGGTCGGTTCGTCGAGCAGGAGGATGTCCGGCTCCATGAGCAGCAGGCGGCAGAGCGCCACGCGGCGTTTTTCGCCGCCGGACAGCGCGGAGACCACCGCCTCGCCAGGCGGGCAGCGCAGGGCTTCCATCGCCATCTCGATGCGGGCGTCGAGGTCCCAGCCGCCGCGCGTGTCGAGGATCGTCTGGATCTCGCCTTGGCGGGCCAGGATCTTCTCCTGCTCCTTGGCGTCGTCGGTCTCCGAGACCTTCACGAACGTCTCGTCATATTCCTCGAGGAGCGCCTTCATCGGTCCGGCCGCCTGCATCACGCATTCATGGACCGTGAGGTGTTCGTCGAGCCGGGGCTCTTGGGCGAGGTAGCCCAGCGTGTAGCCAGGCACCTGGCTGATCGCGCCGTCGAATTCCTTATCCTCTCCCGCCATGATCTTGAGCAGCGTAGATTTGCCGGAGCCGTTGAGGCCAAGGACTCCGATTTTGGCTCCATAATAGTAAGAGAGGGAAATATCGCGGAAAACGGGTTTCTTTTCGAAGTACTTCGTGACCCCCGTCATCGTGAAGATTACTTTTTCGTCGGCCATGGGGAAAGGTTCTGTGAAGACCCCCGGGGGGCAAGCGGAACCCTCCGGGCGGGCGGGCTTACCGCACTTGACATCTCTCTCGGGGGGCCCAAGGTAGGCATCAGTTCACCTTTACCGAGGTGGGTCCTGCCGGACCCGCTTTTTTTGTCCCCAAATCATTTCACCGAAAACCCGTACCCACCACCATGAGCGTCGATATCAAACCCTTCCTCCAATATCTCGAAAAGGAGAAGAACATCAAAAAAGAAGAGGCCTGCGCCCTAATCGTGGAGGCCATCAAGTCCTCCGTCGAGAAATCGGTCATGGCTGGACAGAACGTGGAGATCAACGCCGACCCCGTGTCCGGCAAGCTCGACGCCTTCGTCGTCCTCCGCGTGACCGACTCCGTGTCGGACCCCCTCCAGGAGATCAACCCGGTCGCCGCCTCGCTTATCGAGGCCGACGTCAAGGTGGGCCAGGAGGTCCGCAAGCCCATCAACGTGGCGGATCTCGGCCGTATCGCCGCCAAGACCACCCAGCAGCTGCTCAACCAGCGCTTCCGCAAAATCGAGAAGGACCAGGTCTTCCAGGAGTATAAGGACAAGGTCGGCGATATCGTCACCGGCACTGTCCGTCGTACCGAGCGCGGCAACGTCGTGATCGAACTCGGCACCGCCGAAGCCGTCCTCACCCACAAGGAACGCTGCCACGGCGACGAATTCCGCACCGGTGACCGCATCCGCTGCCTCCTCCTCGAAATCCGCGAAGACCCGCAGCGCGGACGCGAGTTCGTGCTCTCCCGCGCCAACCCGGCGTTCGTTCGCCGCCTCCTCGAGCTCGAGGTCGCCGAAATCGCCGATAAGACCGTCACCATCGCCGCTATGGCCCGCGATCCGGGCTATCGCACCAAGATTGCCGTCGACTCCCGCGACCCCAAGGTCGACCCCGTCGGCGCCTGCGTTGGCGCCCGTGGCGCCCGCGTGCGCAATATCGTCAAGGAACTCGGCGGCGAGAAGATCGATATCATTCGCTACCATGCCGAGCCGCTCAAGTTGCTCGAAGAAGCCATCCGCCCGGCCAAGCCGCGCAACGTCCGCATCGACGAGCGTACCCGCTCCATCCATTTTGAAGTGGACGAAGACGACATGCGCATCGCCATCGGCAGCAAGGGCCGCAACGCACGCCTGACCTCTAAGCTCATGGGCTGGGGCCTCAACATCCAGAAGGCCACGTACGCTGCCGAAAGCTTTGAAGCCAAGGCCGGCGACGCCGCCGTCCGCATCGCTGAGCAGCTCGGCCTCCCCGCCGAGCTCATCGCGAAGTTCGTCGGCCTCGGCATCTCCAGCGTCGAAGCCCTCGAAGGCGCGACGGTGGAAGACTTCAAGGAAAGCGGCATCCCGGCCGAAGAGGTCGAAGCCGTCCTCGCCGCCTACGCCAAGGGCCGTCGTTCGTAATTCTTCCACACCCCACCCTATCGCCACCCTTCGCCAGCGCACATGACCGAGAAGAAGAAAACCGAAGCCAAAAAGCCCGCGACCACGCAGCGTTTCAGCGACGTGGCCAAGGAGCTCGGCGTCGAGGTCAAGGCGCTGCTCGCCCTGGTCGACCAGTTCGTGGTGGCTCGTCCCGACTACAAGGACTACGTCTACACCGACGGCAAGAAGCCCGCAGCTTCGAGCAACTTCGGGAAGATCTACCGCGAAGACTTCCTGACCTTCGCTGCCGACATGCTCCCGAAGAAGGCCGAACCTGTGCCTGAACCGATTGTCGAAGCCCCCAAGGCTCCGGAGCCGGCCAAGCCCGTCGCGCCTGTCGCCAAGTCTGGTACGCCGCCTCCGGTGAGCATGCCTCCGCGCCCGACCATCGCTCCGACGCCGCTTCCGGCTGCCCGCCCCCCCGTCGCGCCGATCGTCCCTCGTCCGTCGATTGCCCCGACTCCGGCCAAGGCCGACCTGCCGCCCGTCGTCGTCAGTACCCCTCCGCCCATCCCCTCGCGCCCGGCCAATGTCCCTCCGGTCGTCCGCCCGCCCATCGCGCCCGTCGTCAACCGGCCGGCCGCCACCGGCAGCCAAGCCGCGCCCGGCAGCAAGGGTGCCATTACCGTCCGTCCTCCGATTGTCGTGCGAGACTTCGCAATCGCCCTCAACCTGAAGCCCTTCCAGGTCATCGGTAACCTGATGGAACTGAACAAGGTCGTCAGCGTTTCCTCCGTCATCGAGGAAGCCGACGCCCGCAAGGTCGCCGAACGCCACGGCTACACCCTGGAAATCCGCCACCGCGGCGAAGGCGCCCAGCCCGTCAAGAAGGTCGAAAAGCCTTCCGAAGATGATCCGGCGCTCATGACCTCGCGCCCGCCCGTTGTCTGCGTGCTCGGCCACGTCGACCACGGCAAGACCACCCTCCTCGACTTCTTCCGCAAGACCAACGTCGTCTCAGGCGAAGCGGGTGGCATCACCCAGCACATCGGCGCCTACTCCGTTTCTTATCAGGGCGAGAAGCCTGAGTATAAGGGCAAGACTGTCACGTTCCTCGACACTCCTGGCCACGCCGCCTTCGCCAAGATGCGCGAGCGCGGAGCCTCTGTCACGGACGTCGCCGTGCTCGTCGTGGCGGCCGACGACGGCTTCATGCCGCAGACCGAAGAAGCCCTCAAGTTCGCCCAGAAGCATGCCAGCGCCATCGTGGCCGCGATCAATAAGGTCGACGCTAAGGGCGCCAACATCGACCGCGTGAAGCAGCAGATGCAGCAGCGCAACATCACCCCGGAAGATTGGGGTGGCGAAACCATCACCAGCCCCGTGTCGGCGCTCAAGGGAACCGGCATGACCGAGCTCCTCGAGTCGATCCTCCTCCAGGCCGAAGTCCTCGACCTTAAGGCTAACGCGAAGTGCCCTGCACAGGGTGTCGTCATCGAATCCCAGATGGAGACCGGCCGCGGCCCTACCGCCACGGTCATCGTCCAGAAGGGCACGCTCAAGCCCGGCGACTCGTTCGTCTGTGGTGAGACTTGGTGCAAGGTGCGTGCGCTCATGGATGAACGCGGTAACCGCATGCCTTCCGCCACGCCCGGCGCTCCGGCGCTCATCCTCGGCTGGGATGCCGTCCCAGCCCCCGGCACCAAGTTTAAGACCGTCAAGAACGACCGCGAAGCCCGCGAGATCGCCGAAGAAGCCGCCCTCGCCGCCCGCAAGGCCGCCGAAGCGGTACAGCAGGCCCCGAACACCGGCGCCCGCCCTGGCATGACCGACCTCGAGCGCCTCATGGCCGCCCTCGTCCAGGACAAGGAGAAGGTCCTCCGCGTTCTACTCAAGGCCGACGTCAAAGGCACCCTCGAAGCCCTCGAAGGCTGTCTCGTCGAAATCAAATCGAGCAAGGTACGCCTCGAGATTGTCGGCGGCTCCGTCGGCCCCGTCTCCCAGGGCGACGTCTCGCTCGCCGAGGCGGCTAAGGCACTTATCGTCGCGTTTGACACCAAGCTCGAGAATGGCGTTCAGCCGCAGCTCAAGCGTACCGGCGTCCGTCTCATCACCCATGACATCATCTACGAGCTAATCACGCTTGTGAAGGAAGCCATGACCGAGCTCCTGGACCCCGAAGTTCGCGAGAACAAACTCGGTGCCGCCGAAGTGCGCGCCGTCTTCGCTCTCGGCAAGGAGCACAAGGTCGCCGGTTGCATGGTCACCGAAGGCCTCATCCGCCGCGCCTCCAAAGCGCGCGTGGTGCGCGGTGGCAAAATCATCCACAACGGCCCCGTCGATACCCTCCGTCGCTTCAAGGACGATGCCTCCGAGGTCAAAGCCGGCTTCGAATGCGGCATCAAGCTCGGCGGCTACGACGAGTACCAGCCCGGTGACATCATCGAAGCCATCGAGATGCTGCAGACGCGTCCGTCGCTCTAAGCCTTATGTCCCAACGTCAGCTCCGGGTCGCCGAACTGGTCCAGCGCGAGGTCTCCACCGCGCTGCGTCAGAACTGGCCCACGGAAGCCGCGCTGATCACCATCACCGTCGCAAGCGTCTCCCCAGACCTCCGCCAGTGCCGCGTGGGTTACGCCGTCTCGGGTGACGACGCCGTACGCAAGAAGGCCCGCGCGTTCTTGAAGCGAGTGCGCACCGAGCTCCGCTCGACCGTCGGCGGCATCCTCCAGATGAAGCATGCGCCGGACATCCTCTTCACCGAAGACGACATCACTGGCGGCGTGGCGCGCGTCCAGGCCCTCCTGGATGAGATGACCCGTAAGGATCGCACCACCAATCCTCCCAAGGCCGACTAAGCAGTCGGCGGGACGACTTCGGGAAAATCTTTCAGCGCTTCGCGGACCACCGACGCGCGTCGGCGATCACGTCCGTCGCTGTCGAGTTCCTGACCGGCACGCGCCTGCACGTGGGCGGGCTGGCCTTCGATCATCAGGCGGTCGACGAGGTGGCGGCGTTCTTCCGGCAAGCAACCCATGTCGCAAGCCAGCCGGAGATGCGAAAGCATGTTCATCGCCTCGGAGCTCGTGAGCAGGCGCGCGGAGCGCAGCACGCCGAGCGAGCGGGCGAGGCGGTCGACGAACTTCTCGCCTTCTTCCTGCGCGAGCTTGCGGCGGGCGTTCCACTCCTGTTCGACCACGTTCTTAATCCAGCCGCCGAGATGCTTGAGGATCGCCTCCTCGGACAGGCCGAGGGTCTGCTGGTTGGAAATCTGGAAGACGTTGCCAGCGGCCTCGGTGCCTTCACCCAGCCAGCCGCGGACGGCGAGCCCGTCCTGATTGAGGGCGCGCGAGACCTTGTCCATGTGACCGGCGAGGCAAAGGCCAGGCAGGTGCACCATCGCGGAAGCGCGCAGGCCCGTGCCGACGTTCGTAGGACAGGCGGTGAGATAACCGAGACGGTCCGAGAAGGCTAATTTCAGCGAGCCGCCAAGGGCGTCGTCGAGCTGTTCGGCGATATGCCAAGTGCCACGGAGGTGCCAGCCCGCCTTCACGACTTGAATGCGCAAATGATCCTCTTCGTTGACCATCACGGAGCAGGTCTGGTCGCGACTGATGACGGCCGCACCGCTCTTACCAGCGGCGAGCTCTTTGGAGACGAGATGGCGCTCGACGAGCACGGCGCGGTCGCGGTCACCGAGTTCACCCATGCGTAGCACGTGGCCACGACGGAACTTCGGCAGGGCGTCGAGCGCCTCGACGCAGCGGTCGGCGATTTCCTTGCGCTGCGGCACCTTGGCCCAGCCCGGGAAAGGCATGCCCTCGAGATTACGAGCGAGGCGGATACGTGTGCTGAGTACAACCGCCTGCTGCGCGCCCAGGAGGTGCGTCAGTTCGTTTCGGCGGCCAGAATGTCTTCGACGGAGGACATGATCAGGAATGCGCGAGCTGTTGCTCGAGGCCGGCGATTTCGTCGCGCAAGCGCGCGGCGGCTTCATAGTCTTCACCGGTGATGGCTTTCTCCATCTCACGGCGGGCGTCGTCGAGGCGGCGGCGAAGCTGGCCGGCGGGCAAGGTGCCCGCGGGAGCGCGGCCGACGTGGGAAGCTTCGTGCTGCACCTTGAGGAGCAGGCCGCCGAGGGCGTCGCCGAACGTCTCCCAGCAATCCGGGCAGCCGAGCCGGCCGCGCTTGCGGAAATCGATGTCCGTGAAGCCACACTTCGGGCAGGTAAGCGTCGGGGCAGGTGAAGCCGTTGTCAGGGCGTCGGCCAGCTGGAATACGGCCGGATCGGTTGCCCCACCCTTCTGGGCGCAGGCTTCGCAGAGATGTACCTTCGTAACCTTACCGTGGACGACCTGGGAAAGGTGGACCGTGGCGGCCTCCTCACAGAGCGAACACTTAATCGGCTGGGACATCTGCCTTCAGAGAACGGTAAGGGGGCCAATTGGCAAGGGCAAGCGGGGGGCGGGGTTTGACTTCATGGCCAGCGGACACTTGATGGGAGGACGTCAGATGTCTTCCAAGCCCCGCATCGTCATCACCGGCCTGGGTCTCACCGCCCCCAACGGCAACTCGCTGAGCGAGTTCCGGGCCAACCTGCTCGCGGGCAAGGCCCGCATCGCCGTGATCGACGTGCGCCATATGGGCAAGCACCCCGCCGGTGTGTGCGACTTCGACACCACCAAGTGGCAGAAGCGAAAGGAACTCCGCATTGGTACCCGCGTAGGGTCGATCTCCATCTTCTGTTCCCGTGAAGCACTCGGCGACTCCGGCCTCGATTGGGACAAAGTCGATAAGTCCCGCGTCGGCGTCTACCTCGGCATCACCGAGCACGGTAACGTCGAGACCGAGAACGAGATTCACAATATCTCCCAGTTCGGCAACGACACCAAATACTGGACCCACCATCACAACCCCCGCACCGTGGCGAACAACCCTGCCGGCGAGGTCACGATGAACATGGGCATCACCGGCCCGCATTACACCATCGGCGCCGCCTGCGCCGCGGGTAACGCTGGGCTCATCCAGGCCGCCCAGATGTTGCAACTCGGCGAGGTCGACATCGCCTTCGCCGGCGGCGTCTCGGAGTCCATTCATACTTTCGGTATCTTCGCCGGCTTCAAGAACCAGGGAGCGCTCGGGGCCCACGAGGACCCCACCAAGGCCTCCCGCCCCTTCGACAAGAACCGCAACGGGATCGTCATCTCCGAAGGCGGCGCCATCTACGTCCTCGAGCGTCTCGACGACGCCCTTGCCCGCGGTGCCCGCATCATCGCTGAGATCGCCGGCTGGTGCATCAACTCCGACGCCACGGACGCCGTCCTGCCTAACCCTGAGCGCCAGACCGAGTGCGTCCACATGGCCCTCAAGCGCGCCGGCATGAAGCCACAGGACATCCACATCGTCTCCACCCATGCCACCGCGACGGCCCCTGGGGGATATCCAGGAATGCACCGCCCTCCGGAACGTCTTCACTGACTGCCCGGACACCAAAATCAACAACACTAAGAGTTTCATCGGCCACTGCATGGGAGCGGCCGGCGCCCTTGAATTAGCGGGTAATCTGCCCTCTTTTGAGGATAATTGGGTCCACCCGACCATCAATATCGATGAATTGGACCCCGAGTGCGCCATGCCGGGCCTAGTGGTCAACCAGCCGATCAAGGTCGCCCGGGTGGATACCATCCTGAACAACTCTTTCGGCATGCTCGGCATCAATTCCGCCCTCATTGTTAAGAAATATGGGGTTGCCTGACAGGGTTTGGACGTTTGAAAACAAACCCTGAAAACATGACTAAGGACGACATCAAGCAGGTGGTTCTCGATATCATTGCCGACATCGCGCCGGACGAGAGCCTAGCCACCGTGAAACCGGAGGTCCGCCTTCGCGACCAGCTCTCCCTGGATTCCATGGACTTCTTGGATATCGTCATGGAACTCCGCAAGAAACACGGCATCGAAGTCCCGGAAGCCGACTACGTCCAGCTGGCCTCCCTTGACTCCTGCGCCAACTACCTGCTCCCGAAGTTCCAGGCCAAGGGCAAGTAAGGGTTAAGCCTCATCCCCAAGCAAAAGGCCGCCCCCAAGGCGGTCTTTTGCTTGGAGTCGTCCGCAACCCTCCGCCCCCCGGCGGTGTTCTTGATTTGCCGACCCTCCACCCCTCGCCCACGCTCCCAACCGTGCAACTCGTCCGCCTCCTCCTCGTCGCATCCCTCGCCTTGGCTACCCTCCCGGCCTTCGCCGAGACCGTCCATCTACGCCGCCCAGGCAACGCCACCACCATCACCTTCGAGTACATCACGCTGGACGAGACCGCCATCATGGTGAAGCGGCTAGATTCCGATGCCGTGTTGAACTATAAGTGGGATGACCTCGACCTCGACTGGATCAAGAAGAACAACCCGAAGATCTGGGCCGAACGTGAGCTACTGCTGTCTGACGCTAAGGCTGAGAAAAAGATGGCAAAGAAGGAGGCCGAAGTCGATCCGTTCGCCCAAGAGGCCACCGCGACCGACACGAAGTCACTCGTGAAGAACCTGCTCATCTCGCTTCAGGACGGATTCAAAGGCATGTCGCTCGAAGCGAACCGGACCGAGGCGGTCTGTAATGAGTTCCAGCTCGACGAAAACCTTTTGTGGCTCGGCTTCGAAGACCTGAAACGTGCCAGCCAGCTGTCCGGCAAGCTTGAAGCCACCGCCCGACCCCAAGCCGTAGTCGAAGACAACATGGACGCGGGCCCCAAGACCAAGGTCAAAGGCAAGTCAGTCGCTGTGGCCAAGGTCCGCAAGAGCCCCGAAGCGGCGGCCGCCGAAGCCATGGCTCGGAAGGACTTCGCAGAAGGCAACCGCCCTTACAACACCCTCGGCTATCTGCGCACCCTCGCCGAAGGCGGCACGAAGGGAAAGCCGATTTGGATGATGCTCCGTCGTTCGACCGCTGACCGCGAGGTGATGAAGGCTATCTTCGATAAGTACGCCAAGATGGCCGGCGACCTCGCCGAAAAACCCGAGCTCAAGGCCTCCAAGGGAGAGCTGGCCGTCCTCAAGAAGGCCCTTGAAAACTGCGCCGATTCGGTTGGCAAAGTCACCCGCGAGAGCAACGTCGTCGAGGCTCGCCTGCAGACGGACTGCCGCGCCCTGCTGACCCTAGTGCTGCGCTGAACCCTGGCCAGATCGCCGTCAAAGAGTCCGGCCGCCTCCCCGAGGGAAGACGGCCGGTTTTGAATGGTGGAGCCTATCGGGCTTGAACCGACGACCTCTTGCATGCCATGCAAGCGCTCTACCAGCTGAGCTAAGGCCCCGTTAAATGGGAAGTTAAACAAACGTGTTGGCACGGGCACGGTCAACGCTTTTTTCCCACCCTTCCTAGTCTCTGGTTGCCAATGGGCGGTGGCTGCTTTGCCTTCCCCTCGTGGAAGAGTCCGAAAACCAGCCAGAACCAGCCGAACAGGGCGCCGAAGCCCAAGCCAACAGCCAAGGCGGGCGTGGCCAGGGCGGTATCCGCATCGAAAAGATTTTATCGAGTCCCTGCCCGTCGGCGAGTGGACCGGCCCCATCGAATTGATTGAATCCGAAAAGGACGCCGCCAAGGCCATCGCCTCGCTCGCCCGAGACCGCGTCCTGGGTTTCGACACCGAGACCAAGCCATCCCACACCCGCGGCGAATACAACCTGCCCTCGATTCTGCAGCTGGCTGGCGAGCACCATATCTTCGTCTTCCGCCTCGACCACTGCGGCGGCATCCCCCTCGCCTTCCCGGTCCTCTGCAACGAACGCCAGGCCAAGGTCGGCGTCGCCGTCCGCGACGACGTCAAGAATCTCCGCGCGCGGGCGCCCTTTGATGACCGCGGCTTTATCGACATCGCCGATCACACGAAGAAGACCGGGCTGGTGAACACGGGACTTCAGGCCCTCGCCGCCCACTTCCTGCAGCTACAGATGAAGAAGTCGAAGAAGGTACAGACTTCCAACTGGGCTAAGCCGCTCGATGAACGTCAGATCCAATACGCCGCCAACGATGCATGGTTCAGCCGCGAGCTGTTCCTAAAGCTCGAGCAGGACGGCCTGATCCCGCGGTTCGAATGAACCCGGAAGCCACCCGCGCAGCCGAGGCGTTGGGATTGGCCGCCACCCGCCGGCATATCTTTCTTTGCGTAAAGTCGACCGAGCAGGCCTGCTGCGGCGGTGAACTTGCGGCGAAGTCCTGGGAACACCTGAAAATCCGGCTGAAGCAGCTGGGCCTATCGGAGAAAGGCGGTATCCAGCGCACGAAGGCGGACTGCCTGCGCGTCTGCGTCGCCGGGCCCGTCGCCGTGGTCTACCCGGAAGGCGTCTGGTACGGCCAATGCACCCCGGAGAACCTCGATCGCATTATCACCGAGCACCTTGTCGGCGGAAAGATCGTCGCGGAACTCCGCATCGCCGGACCTACTTCGGCTTAGTCTCTTTTTTCTTCGGGATGTCGACCTTCTGGGTCAGCGCCCGGAGTTTGGGGTAAAGTTCAGCGTAAGGCACGTCCTGCACCGGCGTGCCCGCTTTCACGGCCATCGACGCCGCCACGCCGGCGGACTCTCCGAGAATCATCCAGACGGGCTCCATACGGATAGACGTCATAGCGATATGGCTGGCGGACACGCAGACCGGCACGAGGAGATTCGTGCACTGGTCCTTCTTGGGGACGATCGAGCGGTAAGGAATTCGGTAGATGCCACGGTGCTCGTCCTCGAGGTAGAGCATCGAGTAGTAGCCTCCCATGAGCGCGACTTTGCCGTCGAGCGGCACGGTGGCGTAAGGCCATTCGTCGACGCCGTAGGAGGCGAGGCCGACGGAGTCCGCGGGCGCCGCCTTGCCTTCCATGTCCTCCTGGGTGACGACATAATCTGAGACCATGCGACGGGCCTCGCGGACGTAGAGCTGATGCGGATAGCCCTTGGTGTCGTCGAATGCGCCTTTCTCCAAGCCGGCGCTAAGGGCGATTTCTTTCTGCTTCGCTGGCACTGACGGGTCGGTGCGCAAGAAATGCGTCATGCCGCGAACGAAATCCTGCTGCTCCTTCCAGATCCGGGCGCGGGCCGCGTAATCACCGTCTGGGTAGCTGGCATTGTGGCCGTAGTTGGTCGGCGCGAACAACGCTCGGGCGAGATTGCCGGCACCTCCGGAATAGACGCGGCCGCCGCTCACCTCCCAGCCGTCGACCTTACCGCGCATCACGCGACCAGAGAGGATATCCACACCCTGCTGGAAAGCCCGACGATAGAGTTCGAACTGCTTCGGGTCGTAATTCGCCGGCGGCTCAATCGGCAAGCTCTCGCCCTTGAAGACGAAGCGCCAGCGGAACCCGTAGCCCATCGTGAGCTTATCCGCCTCGCCGACCGGAGCCACGGGCGTCGACTGCAGGCCCGGCAGGAGGCCGCTCTGCGGGTCGCCGACTTTGACGTAAGGGTCGATCGCGTAGACCGACATCGGTGGCTGCGCGCCGGCCAAACTCTCACCGTAGGTCGACTTAGCCTCGCGGCCAAACGTGTAGGCGACGCCCGAGCGGGCCATCAGGTCGCCCTCGTAAGAGCAATCGATAAAGACCTTCGCCGCGATAACGCGGGCGCCAGCTTTCGTGGGCGCCGCGGGCGGACAGCCGGTTGCGTCAAACGGAGCCAGGTCCAACGTGATCGCACGGATAGCGCCCGCAGACTTTTCGACCGCGCTCACGCGATGCTCAAAGAGAACGGTGACGCCGGCGGCCTTAAGCATCTCAGTGAAAACCGCGCGATACTGCACATCGTTATAGTCCTTCTTCAGGATCGGCCTGGTCGAGCCGCTGACGGCTTCTTCGCGACCCCAGTCGATGTGCATCAGGCCTCCACCAGTCATGCCTCCCAGCCAGCGGCTGGGCTCGACGACGATAACCTTGGCTCCTTCCTTCGCGGCGGCGCAGGCCGCCATCACGCCGCTCGCATTGCCGCCATAGACACAGACGTCATAGGAATCGGCCGCGGCAAGCGTCGACAGACCGAAGAGGAGGACGGCGAGGGAGCGCGACATAGGGGTGGTCTTTTGCTAAGCCACCCTGACCGGAAGTCAAAGCGCGGCTTACTTCAGCGCCTTCTCGATGGCCTTCTCGAGTTCTGCGGAGTCGGGCTCGACGTCGGAACCAAAGCGGGCGATCAGCTTACCGTCGGCGCCGATCAGGAACTTATTGAAGTTCCAGCCGACGGGTCCGGGATGGCCGGCGTCCTTACCGGTAAGCTTGTCGAAGAGCGGGTGGGCGTCGTTTCCCTTGATCGAGACCTTGGCGTACATCGGGAAGGTGACCTTAAAGTTCGTCTTGCAGAACTTCTTGATGTCCTTGTCTGAGGCCGGCTCCTGGCCACCAAAGTCATTGCAAGGGAAGCCAGCGACGACGAGGCCCTTGGCTTTGAAGTTATCATACAGCGACTGGAGTCCATTATACTGACGGGTGTAGCCGCACTGGCTGGCGACGTTGACGACGAGCCAAGCCTTGCCGCCCTTGACGGCTCCGAGCGTGGTCACCTTGTCGTCGATGTCCTTCACCGAGACGCCGAGAAGTCCGGGGGCCTTGTCGTCAGCGTGCAAAGAAGTCATGATAATCGTCAAAGCTAGGGCGAGGAGTCGCATAAGCAAATCGTAGCCATGGCCGACCCGGTGGCAAGCGGACGCCGCCTATTCGTCCTCTGAATCATTGGCCCAAACGGCCGCTAAAACAGCCCGAAAGGCGTCGGCATCCACCAAGGTGTCAGGCCGGTCGATGATTTCGATGCAGCCGGCGTTTTCCCAATACTCGCCCTCCTTCTTCACGTTCCAAAAAGCCAGCGCAAGCGCCTGCCAGAGTTCGAAGCCCTGCAGCTTGCCGCGCGGCATCCAGGCGACGGCGACCGTGACATCTTCCGTCCAGTCGGACTCTTCCCAGAGGACGTCGAACTTGCCGCACTCGCTGGGTCCGAGGAACTGCGTCACGAACTCCGTATGCTGGGGACCCGCATCGAGGAAGTAACGGCAGGCCACCTCGCGCTCGGCTGGTTCGAGATCGTCGCCGCCGTCGTCGTGATAGGTGAAAGGCTCCGCCATGCCTCACGGTCGGAGGCCGAAGCGAATTCGGCAAGTCAGGATTCCTTGCGAGAAGTCCAAGCCAGCACGACCCAGCCTGCGATGAGGAAGGAGCCACCGATCGGCGTGATGGCGCCAAACCAACGCGGAGCGCCCAAGGCCATGGCATAAAGTGTTCCCGCGAAAATCACGGAGCCGACAGCCCAAAGCCACGCGGGCCAGACCGACCGGGCGGAAATAGCACCGATAGCGACCACATGGGTCAGCAGATAGAAGGTCGCCGTCTGCCACCACCCGGCGGCTTCCGGAATCAAGGCGAGGCGATCCTTTAGGCCGTGGGCGCCAAAGGCCCCTAGCGCGATGGCGATCGCGCCGAGGAGCCCTGCGGTGACCAGACGATTCATCGCTTACGCGCCGGTGTCGGCGCCGCTCTTCTTCTGCGTGAAGACGAGACCCTTCTCGCCGACCGAGACAATCACCGGTTCATCCTTGTTGTAGTCGTCACGAAGGATGGATTCGGCAAGCGGGTCTTCGAGGAGACGTTCGACCGCGCGACGAAGCGGGCGGGCGCCGTATTTCTCGTCCCATCCGTTGTCGACCAGGTAGCCGCGGGCAGCTTCGTTGACCACGAGCTTCACGCCGAGGTCGAGGAGGCGCTTGGCGACCTTATCGACCTCGATGTCGACGATCTTGGTCATGTGCACCTTCGCGAGCTGCTGGAAGATGACGATATCGGTGAGGCGATTGAGGAACTCCGGCTTAAAAGCGCGCTTGGTCTCGTCCATGATGCGCTCCTTGAGCTTCTCGTAGTCACGGGTGGAATCCACGCCGACATCGAAGCCGACCGAGTTATTGCGCTGCAGCACGTCGGCCCCGACATTGGAGGTCAGGATGATGATCGTGTTACGGAAGTCGACGACGCGACCAAGCGAGTCGGTCAGGCGGCCGTCTTCGAGGGCCTGCAGGAGGAGCTGGATCACATCCGGGTGGGCCTTCTCGATTTCGTCGAAGAGCACGACGGAGTAAGGCTTACGACGGACCGCTTCGGTGAGCTGGCCACCTTCGTCGTGACCGACATAGCCAGGAGGCGAACCGATGAGACGGGAGACCGTGAACTTCTCCATGTATTCGGACATGTCGATCTGGATGACCGCTTCCTTCTCACCGAACATACGTTCGGCTAGAGAGCGGGCCAGGAGCGTCTTGCCGACGCCGGTGGGGCCAAGGAAGAGGAAAGAGCCGATCGGGCGACGCGGATCCTTGAGGTCGGCACGGGAGCGACGGAGGGCACGGGAGACGACCTCGCAGGCGCGCTCTTGTCCGATGACGGCCGTCTGCAGGTCCGTCTCGAGCTCGAGGAGCTTCTTGGTCTCCTTCTTCTCAAGGCGATTGAGAGGCACGCCAGTCCAGTCGGCGACGATGTGGAGCATCTCATCTTCGCCGACAATGATGCGCTTCTCGTCGCGCTTCTTACGCCAATCTTCGAGCATCTTCTCGCGCTTGGCGCGGAGTTTCTTCTCCGTGTCGCGGAGATTGGCGGCTTCTTCGAACTTCTGGTGGCGGGAGGCGTCTTCCTTCTGCTGCACGACCTTGTCGATCTCGGTCTGCACCGTGTCGATATCGGCCGGGACGTTCAGGGAACGGATACGAGCGCGGGCGCCGGCCTCATCCATGACGTCGATGGCTTTGTCCGGCAAGTGGCGGGCGGTGATGTAGCGGTGCGAGAGGCGGACGGCGGCCTCGATGGCGGCGTCGGTATATTCGCACTTGTGGTGCTCTTCGTACTTCGAACGGATACCGCGCAGGATGAGCACGGCATCCTCCGGGGTCGGGTCGTCGATCTTGACGGACTGGAAGCGGCGTTCGAGGGCGGCGTCCTTCTCGATGTGCTTGCGGAACTCGGAGAGCGTGGTGGCGCCGACGCACTGGATTTCCCCTCGGGAAAGGGCTGGCTTGAGGATGTTGGAAGCGTCCATCGCGCCTTCGGCGGCGCCGGCGCCGACAATGGTGTGCATCTCATCGATGAACAGGATGATGTTCTTGGCCCGTTTGATTTCGTCCATGATGCCCTTGATGCGCTCTTCGAACTGGCCGCGGTACTTCGTGCCGGCGACCATCAGGGCGAGGTCGAGGGTGATCACCTTACGGTCGAGGAGGATTTCCGGGACGATGCCCGAAGCGATCTCTTGGGCGAGGCCTTCGACGATGGCGGTCTTGCCCACGCCGGCTTCGCCGATGAGGACAGGGTTATTCTTCGTGCGGCGGCAAAGGATCTGCACCACGCGACGAATCTCTTCCTTGCGGCCGATGACCGGATCGAGTTCGCCGGCCTTGGCAAGCTCGGTGAGATCGCGGCCGAAAGTCTTCAGCAGCGAGAGACGTTCGCCACGGCCAGGACGGGCGCTTTCTTCGCCAGAAGCGCGGCGCGAAGGCGGAGGAGTGTCGTCGGAGGAATCTTCGGAAGGAGGAGGCGTGTCGCCGTCCTTCTTTTCGGATTCGTCGGCGGCGGAAGGATCAATGTCAGCGAGGATCTCCTTGCGGCAGCGTTCCAGGTCGACGTCGAGCTGCTGCAGGACGCGGGCGGCGACGCCCTCCCCTTCCTTTAGGAGTCCGAGGAGAATGTGTTCGGTGCCGACGTAAGCGTGGCCGAGGGCGCGGGCTTCGGTGACGGCGTGCGCCATGACCTTCTGCACGCGGGGCGTGAGCGGAATCGTGTCGGGAGCCTTCGCTTCTTCCGGGCCGGGTCCGACCTGCTTCTCAACGGCGCCACGCACTGTCTTGAGGTCGAGGCCCATGCGGCCGAGAACGTTAACCGCGACGCCCTCTCCGAGTTTGATGAGCCCGAGCAGGATGTGCTCCGTGCCGACATAGTTGTGGTTAAACCGGCGAGCTTCCGCCCGAGCCAGTTCCACGACCTTGCGGGCGCGGGGAGTGAAATTGTTGTTTTTGTCCTTATCCATGGAAATTGGGTTTGGGGTGAAACGCCCGTATGGGGTTGTTAGCAGGGACTATGCCCGAACCGTGGGTAGGTTCAAGCGTTCCCCCCATGTTGGTAATAACCCTGCCTTTTGCCTTTGCCAGTCAGCGGCCCCGCCTGTTTCTTAATTCGCAAAACCATGGGTATCAGCATGCAAGCGGCGGGCGAGGCCCTCCGAGACCTCGTCAAGGGTCTCAAAGGGCAGAAAGTGGCCGTATTAGGCCATATGCGACCTGACGGGGACTGCATCGGCTCGCAGACCGCTCTCTGCCGGATGCTCCTGGCCGAAGGTGTCGACGCGATCTGCGTGAACCGCGACCGCATCCCCCCGAATCTCGTCCCTTACGCCGAGGGCGTGACGTTCGTCAAAGCCGCCGACTATGACGCGAAGGACCGCGTCGCTGTCACGGTCGACTGTGCCGATGCGTCCCGCGTTGGGACGGAACTGCTCGCCAAGTTCCCGGCCGGCGTCCTGGCCAACATCGACCACCACGCCTCGAATCCGGATTACGCGCAGACCAACATCGTCGTCCGCGAAGCCGCCGCGACCTGCCACATCCTTGCCGCCGGTGCCCTCGCCCAAGGCCTCGCCGTCGATACCATTACCGCCAAGGCCCTGCACCTCGGCATCCTGACCGACACCGGCCGCTTTTGCTACCGCAGCACCACCGCCGATGTCTTCGCGATCATCGCTGAGCTCGTGCGCCGCGGCGCAGACCCGGCCGAGGCTAACTACCGCGTCTTCGAACAAGAGAGCCGCGGCAAGCTCGAGCTCACCAAGCGCTTCCTCAATACCATCCTCTTCCACGAAGACGGCAAGATCTGCTCCGGCGAGCTCACCCAAGCGGACTACGCCGCCACCGGCACTTCGAAAGAAGACAAGGAAGGCCTTGTCGAATTCCCCCGCTCCGTCGAGGGCGTCGAGATCGCCGTGCTGATGGAAGAAGGCGCCGACGGCATCCGCGGCAGCCTGCGCGGCCGTGATCCGAAACTCCGCCTCGACCTCTGTGCCGGCAAACTTAACGGAGGCGGCCACATGCTCGCGGCCGGCTTCAACATGCAGGGCTGCCGCTTGCCGCAGGACCGCGAGAAGATCCTCGGGATCGTCATCGCCCACTATCGCGAATACTCGGCGAAATGAGCGAGCCTGCCGCTGAACCCGCGGGCGTGCTGCTCGTCGATAAGCCACAAGGCATCACCTCGCACGACGTCGTGGATAGCGTGCGCCGACTCTATCGTACGCGCCGCGTCGGCCACGCCGGCACGCTCGACCCCATGGCCACTGGCCTGCTCATCGTGCTTGTCGGACGAGCGACCAAGGCCTCGGACCAGCTGATGGCCCAGGACAAGGAATACCTCGGCGAAGCCACGCTCGGAATCGTCACCGACACCCAGGACGCCGAAGGCGAGACACTAGAGACGAATCCGGTGCCAGAAATCACCGAAGCCCAGGTGCGCGCCGCCCTCGCCTCCATGCTGGGCGACCAGTTCCAGATTCCCCCGATGCATTCGGCGAAGAAGATCGGCGGCCAGAAGCTTTACGACCTCGCACGCAAGGGCATTGAAGTCGTCCGCGAACCCCGCGCCATCACCCTTTCTGAGTTCGAACTAATCTCGTGGCAGAGCCCTAAGATCAACTTCCGCGTCCGTTGCACCAAGGGCACCTACGTCCGCACGCTGGCCTTGGACCTCGGCCGCAAGCTTGGACCTGGCGCCCACCTCTCGATGCTCCGTCGCACCCGCTCCGGCCAGCTCGACCTTTCCCGCGGCCACACGCTTCCGCAGCTTGGCGCCATGAATGACGACCAACTCGTCGCGGCCTTGGTGCCCGTGAGCGAAGCGGCGCCCACCGCATGAGCCTTCCCCTCCATCTTGCCATTGGCGCCTTTGACGGCGTGCACCTCGGCCATCGCGCCGTCCTGCACTCCGCCCGCGAAGCCGCCCGGGCGGACGGAGGTATCGTCGGCGTGCTCACCTACGACCCGCACCCGAGCAAGGTGCTGCGCCCCGAGTCATCGGTCCCGCTGATCTTCACCCGCGCCCAGAAGGATGAGCGCCTGACGGAAGCCGGCACCCAGCTCATCCATCACGAGAAGTTCGATCGCGCGCACGCTGGCATCGAGGCGGCGGATTTCCCGAAGTGGCTGAAGACGACCTTCCCCCACCTCAAGTCGCTCCACGTCGGTTCCAATTTCCAGTACGGCCGCGGACGTGCCGGCAACGGCGAGACGCTCATCGCGCATGGCACCGCCGAAGGCCTCGGCGTGAAGCTCGTCGCAGCCGTGCATCTAGGCGACGAGACGGTCAGCAGCTCGCGCATCCGCCAGTGCCTCGCCGCCGGCGAACTCGACCTCGCGAACGCGATGCTCTTACGGCCATATGAAGCCGAGGGCACGATCATCGGCGGACGACGACTCGGCCGCACCATCGGCTTCCCCACGGTCAACATCGCCTGGGAGCCTGAGTTAAAGCCCGCCTACGGCGTCTACGCCGTTGAAGTCATCTTCAACGGAGAGGCGATGCCCGCCGTTGCCAACTACGGCCAGCGCCCCACCGTCGAAAGCGGTCCCGTCGCTCCCCTGCTCGAAGCCCACGTGCTCCGTGGCACGGCGCCGACTACTGGCGATGCCGTGCGCGTCCGCTGGGTGCGTCGACTCCGTACCGAACAGAAGTTCGCGGACTTCGCGGCCCTTCAGGCACAGATCGCGAAGGACTCAGCGCAGGCCAAGCAGGCACTCGGCTTGCTCGGTTAGCTCAGGCGACAGTCTGAGCGAACTTCTGGATGATGCCGCCGAAGGCGCCGTTCGAGAAGAAAATCACGCAACGTGGGGACTTGTCCGACTTCACGAGCAAGATGAGTTCAGCGAGCAAGGCGTCATTGGAAGCAGGAGCGAAGCCTTTCTTGCCGGCAGCGGTGATTGCCGCAGCCACGCCTTCGCTGTCGAAGCGTTCCTCGCCGAGCTTGTCGGCGCGGTGAGGCGGAGCCAAGAAGGCGACATCGGCCTTCTTGAGCGCCTCACGGAAAGCGTCCTGCATCACCTTGCGGGCGGCGGTATTGCTCCGTGGCTCGAAGCAGGCAACCAAGCGGTGCTTCGGATAACGGGCGCGCAGGGATTCGAGCGTCAGGTCGAGGGCCGTCGGATGGTGGCCGAAATCTTCGATGACCGTTAGGTCAGCGCGGTCGACGAGTACCTGCTGGCGACGCTGCACGCCTTGGAAGGAGTTAAGCGCCTCGAGCTTCAGCTTGGTCGGATCCTTAGCATCGATCAACAAGCCGGCGGAGACCGCGGCCATCGCCGCATTACGGGCGTTGAAGAGGCCCGGCAGGGCCCACTTCACCCTGCCCCACTCCTTGCCCTTCCAGAGCAACGTGAAGGACGAGCCCGTCGAGGATTCCTGGAAGTCAGCGATAACGGCATCATTACCAGCGCCCGTGCCCACGCGGACGACCGGAGCCCAGGCGACGTTCTTCACCAGACCGAGAACATTGGCATCGTCGCCATTCGCGACGATTACGCCATCGCGTGGGACGATGCGAATGACATGCGCGAACGTGCGGAGCACGTCGTCGAGGTCGCGGAAGATATCGGCGTGGTCGAACTCGCAGTTATTGATCGTAAGCACGTGCGGCAGGTACTGGATGAACTTGCTGCGCTTGTCGAAGAAGGCTGTGTCGTATTCATCGCCCTCGATGACGAACGGGCCGCCTTTCTTCCCTGGGTGCGAAGAATCCGGCAAGTCGCGCGGGACGCCGCCGACGAGCCAGCCCGGCTCAGTTTCGTTGGCTTTGAGCAAGACCGCGGCCATGCAAGTCGTCGTGGTCTTGCCGTGGGTACCGGCGACGACGACGTTGCGGCGTTCGTTCAGCAAGCGGGTGCGGAGCAATTCGGGTAGGGAAACATAGGGCTGGGTGCGCGCTTCCAGGAGCCATTCCACTTCAGGATGGCCGCGGGAGGCAACGTTGCCGACGACGACTAGATCCGGTTTCAGCTGCGCTAGGCGCTCGGCGGACCAGCCTTCGAGGATATCGACGCCCGCGCCACGGAGGTGGTCGGACATCGGCGGGTAGATCCCCGTGTCGGACCCCATGACCTCATGACCTAAGGCGCGCATCAGCAAAGCGGCGTTACCCATCGCCGTACCGCAGATGCCCATGAAATAAATGCGCATGGGGCAGATAAAAGCCCTCGGGAGGCCAAGGGCGAGAAACTTAGGCGGGGCGAGCCGCCTAAACAGGAGGACCCCGGTCACCTTACGGCGGCCGGGGTCCTGTACCTGACTTTGTCTGTGCTAGCTTAGCTTTCGTTGTCTGTGACCTGACTGACTGTCGTTACCTTCGTTGTCTGACTGGCTTTCCGTCTGTTTTCACCGACTTCCGGCCATACCGACTTCGACTTTCACTGACTGGGCCGTCCTCACTGACAACCGGCCGGCACCGCACCGTCCTTACGCCGCGCGTCCCAGGTCGCCCAGGTCTGTCGGATGCGGATGATTCCTTTTTTCCTTATCTAGACGATGGCGGCGGCGAAGCTGGCGGTCGACTTTATCGACCAAAATATCGATGGATTTGTAGAGGTCGTCCGACTCCTCCCGGACGACGATGTCCGGCCCCGGCAGTTCGAGCCGGATCTGGGCCCCGAATTCGCGACTATGGTCGCTGCAGCGGGTGTAGACGAGTTCGACGAGCACGCGGATGATCCGCGGGTTGTGGCGCAGCAGTCTTTCGACCTTGGCGCACACCGTTTCCTTCAGGGCGGCGGTAAGGTCCATATGGACCCCCGTCACGACGATCGGAGCACTTGTCATGTGTGTTGTGTTTTTTGGGGTGACGTGAGACTCTGCGCCCATGTCAAAGAACAAGACCGTCGATGAATTCTTCAGGAGTTTTTCCGTGGTCATCATATCAGGGGCTTCTTCCGGGATCGGACGCGCGATACTCTCGCGTATCAGTCATTCTGAGACCAAAGCCGCGGTGTTCAATCTTTCCAGGACGATACCCGAGGGGGTCCCGAATTCCCTGAACTTCACTCACCTTACCTGTGATCTCTCGCAACCCGCTGACATCGCGTCGGTTGTCTGCGAATTACGGAAACTAATGCCCCGAGAAGGCAGGATGCTACTGATTAATAACAGCGGCTTCGGTGCCTACGGAGAGTTTCCGGCGCCCGGCGTTGACCACACCTTGAAGATGATTGACGTCAATGTGCGCGCGCCAGTCGAACTCACGGGCCGGCTGTGGGACGAACTGAAATCGCGCGGCGGCATGGTGGCAACCGTTGCATCGCTCGCGGGTTTCCAGCCGACACCACTGATGACCACCTATGCCGCGACGAAATCCTTCATGCTCGATTGGAGTGTCGCGCTCGATGCCGAAGCGAAGCGACACGGCATCCGCTGCGTGGCGATCTGCCCCGGCCCGGTCTCGACGAACTTTTCCAAGGCCGCCGGCTTCGCGAGTTCGACCGGCCTCGGCGGTCAAACCTCAGAAGAATGTGCGGACGAAGCCGTGCGCGGCATGGCCGCATATCGCCCAGTGGTCGTCACAGGCTGGAAGCATAAGATCCTGGCCGTCTTCTCGGCCCGCTTACCTAAGCCTTGGGCGGCCGCCATCGGCCTGCGCATGATCCAACGCCTCCGCCTCGATCGCTTCGTCAAGAAGGCCTAGGCTTACTTCGCGCCGTCGAGCAGTTCGCGGGCGTGGGAGAGCGCGACCTTGCTGGCACGGTCGCCGAGCATACGGGCGAGCTCAGACTCGCGGTCCTTGCGCTTACCATGGACAGGGGCGATTTCGACCGTCGTCGACTTGTCATCCTGCGTTTTCGTCACGACGAGATGGGCATGGCCGAGCGCGGCGACCTGCGGGAGGTGCGTCACGCAGAAGACCTGGTGGCCCTTGCCGAGGGCGGCGAGTTCACGGCCGACCTGCGCGCCGATCTCGCCACCGACATTGGCGTCGACCTCGTCGAAGACCAGGACCGGGGTGCGGTCGACGGCGGCGAGCACGGTCTTCAGGGCCAGCATCACGCGAGCGGCTTCGCCACTAGAAGCGATTTGGTCGAGCGGCAGGAGATCCTGACCAGCATTCGGGCAGAAAAGGAAGCGGACCGCATCGGCGCCTTGCGGGCCGAGTTCGGCGACCGCGACCTCGATGCGCAGGTCGGCCTTCTTGAAGCCGAGCGAGCCCAGCATCTTGCGGGCGGCGGTGGCGAGTTTATCGGCGGCCTTCGTGCGGGCGGCGCGCAGGGCTTCGGCTTGCTTGCGGAGATCCTTCTCCACCTTGGCTGCCTCGGCCTTGAGCTTCGACACGCGGGCTTCGACGTCACCCTGCGAAGCCAAGCGACGGCGGAGCGCCTCGCGCTTCTCGCGGACCGCTTCGGCGCCCGGTCCATACTTACGACGGAATTCCAGCCAGAGGTTCATCTTCCCTTCGAGTTCGGCGGCGGACTCATCGTCCGAGGAGAGCCCGCGGCCCAGACGAGCGAAGTCGGCGCGGATGTCTTCGGCTTCGGCGGCGAGGGAATTAAGACGGTCGCGAAGCGCTTCGGCATCGGCGTCAATGCGGGCGATGTCGTCGCCTGCCTTGAGAAGTTTAGGCATCACCTCTCCGAGGCCATCGGAACCGAGGCCAGACTCCAGCTGGCCGAGCAAGGCCGCGAGTTCCTGGGCCCGGGAAGAGCGGGCGTGGTCGCGTTCGAGCTTCGTGATGGCCTCTTCAGAAAGGTCGAGCGAATCGAGCTTATCGAGCTGGGAGCGCAGGAAGGCTGCTTCGTCCTCGGAAAGCCGTTCGGCCGTGGCGGCTTCGGCGGCTTCGCGGAGCAGGTCGTTGCGCAGGCGCCAGCCGGTACGATAAGTAGCGAGAGCGGAGGCGAGGCCGGCATGCAAATCGAGCATCTCCAGCTGGGTCTCGGCGCGCATCAGCTTCTGTGGTTCGCCTGGGCCGTGGAAATCGATCCACAGTTCACCGAGTTGCTGAAGTTGTGTGAGCGTGGCCGAACCGCCGTTGATTGAGATTCGTCCCGCCTTGGTCGCATGGACCGAACGCTTCAGGATGAGCAGGCCATCATCGCAAACCGGTAGGTCGAGGGACTTCAGCACTTCGTCGAAGCGCTTGTCGCCGTCGGTCTCGAGCTCGGCTTCGACTGAGCATTCCTCGGCGCCCTTACGGACGATTGTCTTCGCGGCACGATTACCCGCGAGGAGCGAAAGCGCACCGAGCAAGACGGACTTGCCCGCGCCGGTCTCACCCGTGACCACCGTGAAGCCCGAACCCAGTTCGAGCTCGGTGCGATCCATCAGGGCGAGGTCGCGAATTTGAAGGCGGCGGATCATGCGGAGGGACGACTGCCGAACAAAGCGGAGCCGACACGGACGCAAGTAGAACCTGCGGCGACGGCGGATTCAAGGTCTCCGCTCATCCCCATCGATAATTCTGGGAGCGCCACGCCGAAGCGGGCGGCGAGAGAGTCGCGACAGAGACGTAGCTCGGCGAAGGTGCGGTCGGCGACCGCGGGATCATCGGAGAGTGGTGCGATGGCCATCAGCCCCTTCACGACCAAGGCCGGCTGGGCCAGAGCGGCCTCGAGCAGGCGGGGCGCATCAGCCAGGTCGCACCCGAACTTGGCGGGATCGTCGCCGGAATTGACTTGGATCAGCACCTCACGGCGCAGCCCCATCTCGCCGGCCAGCCGGCCGAGGCGGGTGGCCAGTTCGGCGGAATCCACGCTTTGAATGACATCGAAAGCCTGCAGGGCATGCTTGGCCTTATTGGACTGGAGGTGGCCGATGAGTTCCCAGCGGAGGTCGGCCGGGGCCAGGGGGCGCTTCTGGGCGGCTTCCTGGACGCGGTTCTCGCCCACCGCCCGTAATCCAAAGCCATAGGCGAGCAAAGCGGCCTCAATGGGGTGGGTCTTGGTGACGGGCAGGAGGCGGACGGAGGCGGGGTCGCGGCCGACGCGGGCGCAGGCGGCTTGGATGCGGGCCAGCACCCCCTCGCAATGGGCCTTAAACTGGTCGGAGGTGACCATTTGCACCAGAGGGAGGGAGAACGGGCGGGGAGTCAACCAGTCGGGCTCCCCAGGGCACCTGGAGGGCCAAGGCCTAGGATTAGCATATCTACACTTGAAGCCCTAACCCATTAGATTCATTAATCATGGGCTCTTTCATTCCCATGCATATCGAGAACCTGAAGATCTTCCGCGACCTAGTGGACAACGAAAGTTTCTCCAAGGCCGCCAAGCTCAACGCCATCACCCAGTCGGCCGTCAGCCAGCAGCTGCGCTCGATGGAAAAGCATTTCAACGTTCTGATCGTCGACCGCAGCCAGAAGCAGTTCCGGCTCACGCGCGAAGGCCGTAGCCTCTATGAGGCCGCCAAGGATATCCTCAACCGCTACGAACAGGTCGGCAGCGAGATGCAGGAGATGCGCAAGGTCGTCAGCGGCACCGTCCACATCTCGACCATCGTCTCGATCGGCCTGCATGAGCTCCCGCCGCACGTGAAATCGTTCATGCAGGAATTCCCGCACGTCAACGTGCGCGTCGAATACCGTCGCTCGAACCTCGTCTACGAGGACGTCATCTCGAACGCGGTGGACTTCGGTCTCGTCGCCTTCCCGCAGAAAACTCGCCAGGTCGAGATTATCCCCCTGATGGAAGACCAGCTCGTCGCCATCTGCTCGCCCAAGCACAAGCTTGCGGGCAAGAAGGAAATCGACCTCGCCGACCTGCAAGGCGGTAAGTTCATCGGCTTCGACCAAGATATCCCGACGCGCAAGGCGCTCGACCAATTCTTCCGCGAACAGCGCATCGAGCTCGAGCCCTCCATGGAGTTCGACAATATCGAAACGCTCAAGCGTGCGGTGGAAGTCGACGCCGGCGTGGCGCTTGTGCCCGAAGGCACCATCCGCCAGGAAGTCGAGCAAGGCACGCTCGTCATGCTGCGCCTGCGGGACCGCCGCGTGGCGCGCCCGTTAGCCATTCTACATCGTAAAGGCCGCGTCCTGACGCCGGCCATGAAGCGCTTCATGACGCACCTCATGAACAGCGCCGGCAGCAAGCCAGCGGTCTGATCAGACGCGACGGCGGGATGCCTGGGCCGCGACTGCGAAGCCCGGCAACGCCTGCGCGCACAGCAAGCCTAGTCCCAGCCAGAGCAACGCTTGGTCGGGCGGCGAACGCAGGGCCGTAGCGGCGAGACCCCACCAGAGGAAGGCGCCGAAAAGCGGCGGCCAGGCGCGGCGCAACGCCGCGCGCGCGAGGGACCACGAACCTAACAACACCGCCGCAAGCGCCGTCGCCACCGGAGCGGACAGGAGGCCTCGGGCAAAATACGCATATGCGACGAAACCTAACGCCACGACGAGCCCGGCAAGCACCGCAGCGTTCACGCGGAAATGCGTGGGGAGCAGGTACAGCCGCACCCGGTGGGCGTGCAGGTAATAAGCCGAGGCGACGATCCCCATGATTAACGTGAGCGTCCAGATATAGCGCGGACCACTGATCGGGATCTCGAAGCGGAGAATCGCCCACTGCGCCAGGAAGCATTTCGCGAGGATCAGCGACCAGATGGCGCCGAGCCGATCGGTCACCAGCGACTCACGATAGGCACGTTCGACGGAGAGCGAAAGCTCCGTGTCCTGGGCGGGGGGAAGAGAAGTGACGGGCATGGGCTACCTCGCCCATAACTTGAGACTGCGGATCGCAACCGCAACCGGAGGAGGCACTTCTTTTTCCCAGCCGCCCTCGTTCTTGCGGATACGTTCAGCCAAGGTACGCGGCTGGCAGGCCATCGCCAAGGGGTCCGCCCCCTTGATGGGTACCAAGAAGCCATTATTGAGTAGGTGCTGGAACAGGCCGGCCACCGAGGGGCGCATCTGGATAGCGGAAGCGGTCACGACCGAATCTTCGGCGACGCTATAGCTCTCCGGGAAGCAGACCTTGCACGCGACCGGATCGAGAATCAGTCGGCGAAGTTGATCCCCGCGCATCGGATAGACCATGACGCGGACGCCATCCTTAAAGAGACGGCCGCAAGATTCTAGGACGCCGCCTTCGAGGTGGGTGTAGTGCTCGGGATTAAAGAGGTCGACGAGGTTGTTCATGCCCGCCACCAGCGTGATGCTACCCGTGGTATGCAGGCGGAAATAGGCCGGGAGACGATACCAGCCGCGATGACGGGTGACCAGGAGGGGGTGCTGCATCGCGCCCACGAGACGAATACGGTCGATGAGTTCGGATTCAGGGTGCGGGTCGGAGCCGATGCACATCTCGAACAGCGGGACCACGTCCTTGCCGCCCTCGGGCAGGGCGCGCAAAGCGCAGGCCAGCATGTCCACATTGACGATCGAGACCGGGCGGAAGGTACCGCGGGCGACCAAGACCGAGCGCTTATGGAAGTATTCGCTCGGGACCTGCGGATCGCCTTCCGGACCGAAGAGCACGGCGTCTGTGAGGCCGAGGCGGACGAGCCGCAGGGCGGCCGCGCGATTGTCGAAGGCGCCAAAAGCTGGCCCGCTGAAATGGACAAACTCGACCTCGACGCGCCCGGCGCCCACTTCGTCAACCAAGGCGGTGAGGAAGTTATCGACGCTATCGCGCGTATTGAGGGCGGCGTGGATGAGGTTCACGCCAACGGCGCCGAGGGCGTCCTGCTGGCGACCCGCGTCCTTATCCCAGAGACGAAGATGGAGGATGACCTCGCTTGGCTCGGCCTGGGGATGGTCTTGAAAGCGGATGCCGATCCAAGAGTGCCCCTGCCCTTTACCGTCATGAGGGGTCGTCGCCACCGTGTCGGCGAAGGCGAAGAAGCGGGTCACCGGGCCACGTTCATCCTTCAGTCGATCGACCAGGAGTCCGTACTCATGGTCGAGCATCTGCTCCAGCCGTTGACGGGAAACATAGCGTTGAGGGTGGCCGTAGATCGCGTCGCTGACACGCATATCATAGGCGGAAATACTCTTTGCCACCGTACCTGAGGCTCCGCCCGACTTGAAGAAGTGCCGGACCACTTCCTGCCCAGCCCCGATCTCGGCGAAGGCCCCGTAGGCCGACCGATCAAGATTGATGGCCAACGCCTTGCGGGAAGTGCCGGCGCCAGCCGATGACGTGTTCTCTGACATAGCGAGAAACTAGCCACCGAGACGGGCGGCATCGAGAGGAAAGGGGTATCAATAATGAGCTTTTGGTTGGCGAAAAGGAGACACGAAAGCATCATTTTAATGACACCCACCCCCTTCCCCCTCCCATGAAAGATTTCTTCAAGTCTGTCTTCGCCTCCGTGCTCGGTACTTTCCTCGCCGTGGCCATCGGCGGCTTTGCGTTGATCGCCCTCATCGTCTCGCTCGCGAGCTCAGCCGGCAGCAACCATGAGTCCGCCGCGGTCTCCGTGAAGCCCAAGTCGATGCTCGTCATCGGCGGAGATCTCACGATCAACGACACGCCCGCCCACGGTACCCCTGGCCTCGACCTTTTACTGCTCGGCGGGAGCGGACCTGAACTCGACCTGCTCCGGGCGCTGGAAGCAATCGATCTCGCCGCCAAAGACCGGAATATCGTCGGCATCCTGCTGAACGGCCCGCTCGCCGCTGGCGTCACCCAGAAGGCCGAGCTCCGCAAGGCCATCGCCGCCTTTAAGACCAGTGGTAAGCCCGTCATCGCTTGGATCGAGAACGGCAGCCAAGGCGAATACTACCTCTCCAGCGTCGCGGACAAGGTCTATGTGCATACCGCGGGCGAACTCGAACTGAAGGGACTCGCCTCGTATCACACCTACTACGGGGACTCACTGAAGCTGCTGGGCATCGGCGTCCAGGTGACCAAGGTCGGCAAGTATAAGTCGGCCGTAGAGCCTTACCTCGGAGGGGTCATGAGCGACTCCGCCCGCGAGCAGTCTGAAGCCCTGATGGGAGGAATCTGGAAGCGCATCCTCGCTGACATCGCGAGGTCGCGTAGCCTTTCCCCCAGTGCTCTCTCCAAGGCAGTCAACTCGGCCGGCGTTTTCAACGCCCAGAAAGCCGTGGAGCTCAAGCTGGCCGACAAGGCCATGCATCGTGACGAGCTCGTCAAGCAGGTCCGCGTAGCGGGTGCGGCCGCCGACGACTCGGGGACTTCGTTCCAACAGGTAAACCTGCACCGCTATGCCAATAAGGTGACCTTGCCGCACAACGGCCCACGGATCGCGATCGTCTACGCTGAAGGCGAGATTGTCGACGGCTGGGGTGCGCCGGGCGATATCGGCGGCGACCGCCTAGCCCGTGACCTACGCCTACTGCGCGGCGATAATCGTATCAAGGCGGTCGTGCTCCGCGTGAATAGTCCGGGCGGCTCAGCCTTCGCCAGCGACGTCGTCGCGCGCGAGGTCGGACTCCTCAAGAGCCAGGGCACTCCCGTGGTCGTCTCCATGGGCGATGTCGCGGCCAGCGGCGGCTACTATATCGCCGCCAAAGCCAACCTCATCATAGCCGACCCCTCGACGATCACCGGTTCAATTGGCGTCTTCGGCCTCCACTTCAATTACGGCGAGCTAGCAAAGAAGGTGCAGCTCGGCACCGACGGCGTGAAGACCGCCCGTTACGCGGACCTGCTGGCCGAGCATCGCGCCGCAACCCCCGAGGAACTGGCGATCGTGCAGACCTCCGTGGATGGGGTCTACGAGGACTTCCTGCGCATCGTCGCCGAGGGACGCGACCTGAAGCGTGACGGCGTCCACGAGATTGCCCAGGGACGCGTCTGGCTCGGCGAAGACGCCCGCGGCCTGCGCCTTGTGGATAAACTCGGCGGCCTACGCGATGCCATCAAGGAAGCCAAGCTGCTGGCCAAGACCGAGGAGGCCGAGCTGATCCAAATCCCGGCGCTGAATTCTGGCCGCGAGAACCTACTTCAACAACTCCTCTCGGACGGCGACAACGACTCGCCCCTCTTCTCCAAGGCATCGGCGGATCCCGCCAAGGAATTCCTCAAGGCGAACGCCAAGTGGCTGCGATCGATTCGCGCCTTGAACGACCCGAAGGGCGTATACCTCACCTGCCCGCTCATTCCTGAGCGCCGGTAAAGAGCCTTACGGCTTCTTCGGCATCTGAGCCTTGGCCTCCGCGAGCCAGCCCTGGAGCTGCTTCACACGGGTGCTGTCGGACGGGTGCGTCGAGAGGAATTCCGGCGTCTTGCTTCCAGCCTTACCGAAACGACTCCAGAAAGCCGGAGCGGCCTCCGGGTTGTAGCCGGAGCGGGCCATGAACAGTAGGCCGAGGTAATCAGCTTCCGATTCGTGGCTGCGGCTGAACGGAAGCAGGATGCCATACTGGGCACCAATGCCCACGGCAGCCATCCAGGAGGAACGGGTCTTGGCCGAAGAATTCTTGGTGGCCTCGTCGGCCACGGCGGCCGCGATGGCGACCCCTACCACCTGCGAGACGCGCTCGGAGCCATGACGACAGATGACGTGGGCGACCTCGTGGCCGAGGATCACCGCGATGTCGTCGTCAGTCGGCGCATACTGGAACATACCCGAGTTAAAGCCGATCTTACCGCCTGGCATGGCGAAGGCGTTGGGCGTCTTATCGTCGATGATCGCGAACTCCCACTTCGAGGTGGGCGGCAGGACGCCGGCCTTGTCGTCACGGCGGGCAGCGGCGACAATCTTCAGGCCGATCTCCCTGATCTTGGCCAGGCGCTGGTCGCTAGGCAGTTTCTTCATCTTGGAGAACTCCGACGCGGACATCGACGCCACTTCCGATTCTTCGACGAGGATGAACTGGGAGCGGCCCGTGATGGGCACGTTCTGACAACCGACGACGGCGAGAGCGGTCAAAAGTAAGAGGAGCAGGCGCATGGGGAAATCAGGATTTCGCCGAACCCGCGTCGGACTGGCCGCGCGGTTCGTCGACGTAATACTTACGATAGGAGGAATCGTAAGTGTCCGTGTAGGCGGAGGCCATCCGGAGGGACATCGCATTGAGCACGACTCCGAGCAATGGAGCTTGGGCTTCGCGCAGACGAGCCAGACAGGAGGTTGCGTTACGCAGGTTGACGGTGTTGTAACGGACGACGTAGAGAACGCCGTCGATCTTCGGAAGGAGATGGAGCGCATCGGAGACCGCGCCGATGGGCGGGGAGTCGATGAAGATGCGGTCGTAGCGCCCACGGAGTTCGTCGATCATGGCGAGGAACTTAGGGTTGTTGATGACTTGGGTCGGATTCTTACAGCTCAGACCGACCGGCAGGACGTCCAGGCCGGGAGAGACGTCGTGGACAATCGCTTCCTCAATGGACATCTCGCCGTTGAACCATTTGCTCAGGCCGCCATCACCCGTGAAGCCTAGCGACGGTCCGACGTTAGGGAGTCGGAGGTCGGCGTCGATGATGAGCACGCGCTCCGAATGTTGGGCAAAGATCAGCGCCAGATTCGTCGCGACGAAGGTCTTACCTTCGCTGGGACGAGTGGAAGTAACCAGGAAGACGCGCGCCTTCGAGACGGCCGGATTGACCTTGAGGGCGGAGTAGATGGAACGGACCGCTTCGGTGGCGATGCGGTCCTTGTCCTGGCGAGCCAGTAACGCGCGGTCCGGACCAGAAACGTTGGCGACGCGGGGCACGGTGCCGATGAGCGGCAGGCCGAGGGAGTCTTCAACGTCCTTAGCGGACTTGATGCGGGAGTCCAAGGTACCAATGACGACAATGAGGACGACCCCGAAGAGCAGCCCCGAACCCACGCCAACCAGCGCGTTAAAATAGTAGTTCTTGTTGATCGGCTTGTCTGAAACGGAAGGCTGGTCGAGGATACTGATTGAGGTACTCGTACCGGAGGTGGAGGAGCGAAGCTTGGCCTCCTCGTAGCTGAGCTTCATCCGGCCGAGGAATTCCTCACTCGCCTTGATATCCTTGTCGACGCGCTCGAGCTCGACGTTGGCGGCCTGCAGTTTGGAAAACTCCTCCTCCTTCGCGAGGAGGTTGCGCAGAATCGCTTCAAGGCGGGCCTTGGCGTTCTCTAGCGAGCTGCGGCGGGACTTGATCGCCTGACTGACCGCTTCCTTGAGCTGGTTGTCGAGCTGCTTCAGAGCCTCGCGTTCGGCCAGGAGCTTCGGGTGCTGATCCGTATAGGTCTCAATCATCTGGCTGACGCGGATCTTGGAGGCGCTGATGGCCGTCTGGGTGGCGGCGACGTCGCTGTCGGCGCGAATCTGCGGGATGTCGCCGAGCGGACGGCCCTCCTTCTCGTAGCTGGCGATGACCGAGACCAGGATCTCGTTCTCGTCGATCTGCTTACGGGTCTCTTCACGGTCCTTCACGAGCACGGAGCGTTCCGTCGTGAGGGTGTTGGTATCCTTCGCGATGGAGAGGAGCTTCTGGTTCTTGATCAGGTCGTTCTTCTGCTCGTAAAGTCGGCGGACCTTATCCTCGAGGGTCTCGATCTCGATCCGGGCTTTCTCGATAAGCGGATTGGTCACCATCAGGCGGTCGTCCTCGCTGTACTTCTTGATAGCATCACAGAAGTGCCGAGCGACCTGCCGGGCGAGATCCCGGTTAGGATGGGTGAAGTCGACGTTGATGACCAAGGTCTGTCTCTGCGGATTGATACCGCGCTGCTTGACGAAAACCTCCTGGTCGGTCAGCGGGCCAGAGAAAATGTTGCCGGCCTGATAAGGCGCCAGGACGAGCTTTCGCTCGTCGGCGGTGAGGCGCTTCGAGACGCCTTCGATGATATTGGCGCTGCGCATCGCCTCAACGGCCGTGAAGAAGTCGTCGTTCGAGACGATCTTGAAGTTATCGTCGGCCGCCGAAGAGCCGCCGTTGATCGTGGGAGCGAGGCGGAAGACGCGCAGGCGACCGGTGGCACGGTACTCCGGGACGGTGTTATAGGTGTTGAGGAGGGACAGCGTAAGGAAGACCAGCGTGGACAGCAGGACCCACCAGTAACGCTCGCGGAGCATCAGCAGATAGTTGTGGATCGGATTGCCCTCCCCTGCCCCGCCGCGGTTGTAGGCGCCGGAGTTGCCGTAACCGTAGCCGCCGTTACCGGCGCCGTAGTTGCCATAGCTGCCGTACGAACCGTAGCCGCGATTGCCGCCGCGTGCAGGTTCGGGCGGGCGATTGTCCGACGAGGGTTCCGGGGTGGCCATGGAAAGGGATCAGATACGGCTGTCGCGGACGTAGATCTGGTCTTCATCCTCTAGGATGAAGTCCGGCTCGTCGCCGTCGTCGATACGACGGACATCCTTGGAGATCACGAACGTGGAGCCGTCGCGACTGCGCTTGATCGCCACGTCGGAACGATTACCGCGCGGCAGGACTCCGCCGGCCATGGAGAGGGCCCGACCGAGGGTGAGCGTCTCTTCAGGGGGAATGGACACTGGGCCGGGCTTGCCGACATAACCCGAGACGTAGACGCGGCGCTCGGCATAGGTGACGATCGAGATCGTGACCTGGGGCTTCTTGAAATAGACCCGGAACTGGTTCGACAGCTCGACCTGGGCTTGCGTGAGCGTGAGGCCGGCGACGGGCACGAGCTTCTTGAGGAAAGGAATATCCACCGTGCCGTCGGAGTTGATGCGACGTTCGATCTGCGTGTCGGGTTCGTTGATGACCAAGATACGGATGAAGTCGCGGGCACGGAGACGGTAGCTATTCTGGCTGCTGGTTGGCTCAACCTGGATTGTCGGAGTGGCCACGACATACTCAGCCGGAGCCGCGACCGGGGTAGCAGCGGCGACGGGTACGCTGCCAGTGACGTCAGCCGCAACCGGAGCGGTCGCCACGGGAGCAGGCACCGCCGAGGGATCGGAAGCCCCCGCCCAAGAGTGAGGACATTCTCTGGCTCGAAGGAGGCGGAGGTGACCGGGCTGGACCCCGAAGAAGAGCAAGCGGCCAGCAGGACAACGGCACAGAAAGCACCGAGCAGGCTTTTCAAGACGGAGGACATGGAAGTAAAATAGGGAGACCAGGCGTGCCGGTCAACCGGTCCTGCTCAACCGTTCGCCGAGACGAGAGCCTCAGTAGCGGAAAGCCGCCGAGAGCGTAAAGGCATTAGAAGTGTAGGTCGAAGCCGCGGCGGTGGCCGTGGAGTCGTTGAGGCTGTAGCTGGCCTGGAAGGTCAGGTGCTTGGAATACTTGTAATCTGCGCCGAGGGTATAGGCGTAGGTGTCCACCTGGCTGGTGCTGGCGAAGACGTCGCTCTTGGTGGCCGAGAGGTTGAGGTTGAGATCCTCGGAGGCGTTATAGCCGATGCCGTAGGTGTAGTTTTTCGAGGCCATCTGGCTATTGGTCGAGGAAGCAGTGACGTCGCGGGAGAGCGTCAGCGATTGGCTGAAGCGTTCGGTGAGCTGGTGGCTCAGGTTGACCGAGTAGGAGAGGTCGGAGTCGTTGGCGGCACTATCGTAGTGATACTGCGAGTAGCCTACGCGGACGTTACCGTTGAGTTTACCGGATTCGGTGAGCTGTCCCTTCAGGGTGAGGCCGGCAAAGTTCTTCACGAGCTGCTGGTGGGCAAGCGCCGGGCGAGCAATATTTTGCTGGCTGTAGTAGGGGGCGGCGGAGTAATCCGTCACGTCATGCTGCAGGGCCAAGCCGAAGCTGAGCTTCTCAAAGGCCTGGTAATCAAAGCTGAGCGGCATGGACTTCGTGTTCAGCTCGGTCAGCGTGTTGGTATTGAAGACATAGCTGCCGGCCGTACCGGTCTTCACCGGGTCGAGGTATTGATTATACGAATTCGAGTAACCCAGACCGACGCTGAGCTTCTCCGTTAGCTTGTAGTCGGCACGGAACGAATGGGCGTAGCTGGCCTGGCGGACGAGGGTCGCGCCCAGGAGGCCGCCGAGGCCCTGCATCTGGAGGTCATCGTTACGAGCGGTCACGCGATAGGAAGAATCGACGGACAAGGAAAGCGGGCCACCGTCGGCGAAGCGGATACCGACAGCCAGGGCGTCGCGGGCATCCTCGAGGTCGGACAAGGTCTTGTCCGTGAAGTTCACGAAGGTACGCTTGGCCGAAATGGTGGCGGAAAGCGCCGAGTCCTTACCGTACTCGAGCAGGAAGCCCGGAGTCACCATCCAGCTTGTGGCGGACGTCTTGGTCGAGCTGGAGTAAAGGTTGTCAGTCACTTCGAGGCTGGCAGCAGCGTCGAAGTAGATGTCGCAGTCGTTGCCGATCTGGACGAGCGGCGAGGAAGGAATCCAGTTGGCGCCCTGGACCAGAGCGGAAGCGGTGAGTGCCGAGGCAGCGATGAGGAAGCGAGACATGGGGGTGGCTTGGGCTTGGGGTTGAATGAGAGATAGGCAAATCGGGAGGGGGTATCAACCCCCAAACCGTCAGGAAGTTGCCCAAAACAAAGCCCCCACCCTTGCGGGCGGGGGCTGATTCCCATCCTCGACGCTCCGCTTAAGCGGGAGTCGGGGTCTGGAAGACGCGAATGCGACGATAAGCAGGCAAACCTGTGCCAGCAGGGACGAGGTGACCCATGATCACGTTCTCCTTGAAGCCGGTCAGGTTGTCGCGCTTGGCCATCGTGGCGGCGTCAGTCAGGACTCGGGTCGTCTCCTGGAAGGAGGCGGCCGAGATGAAGGACTCGGTCTCGAGGGAAGCCTTGGTGATGCCAAGGAGGATCGGCTCGGATTCGGCAATCTGACCGCCGCGCTCGTTGATGGAGCGGTTGTTCTCCGCGAGGAGAGTGCGGTCGACATGTTCGCCCCAGAGGTAATCGGAGTCGCCCGGCTCGGTGATGCGGACCTTGCGGAGCATGCGCGAGACGATGATTTCGATGTGCTTGTCGTTAATGACGACGCCCTGAGTACGGTAGACCTTCTGAATCTCGGTGATGAGGTAATCCTGCACCTTGGACTGGCCCAGGATGTCGAGAATGTCGTGCGGGTCGACGGCACCGTCCGTGAGGACCTGGCCCTGCTTCACCTTGTCGCCGGCGGCGACAATGATGTGCTTGCCGTGCGGAATGAGGTGCTCCTCTTCGCGGCCGATGGAGTCGGAGATCACGAGGCGCTTCTTGCCACGAATGGAAGGCTCGAAGCGAACCGCGCCGTCAATCTTGGCGATCTCGGCGGCGTCCTTCGGGGGACGGGCCTCGAAGAGCTCGGAGATGCGCGGCAGGCCGGCGGTGATGTCCTGCGTCTTGGCGGCCTGGCGGGGGATCTTGGCGACGATAGAGCCGCGGCTGACCTTGTCGCCTTCGTCCACTTCGACGCGGGCGCCGGCGGGGATCGAGAAGGAACCGACTTCCTTGCCGTTGGCGCCGATGATTTGAATCTGGGGATTCTGTTCGTCGGAGTGTTCGATGACGGACTTGTAGAACGTGTTGTTCGACGGGTCGCGCTCTTCGGTGAACGTCACGCCGGAGATCATGTCGACGAGACGGATCTTGCCGTCACCATTGGCGATGATCGGGGTGGAGTTAGGATCCCAGGCGGCGATGAGGATGCCCCTGTCGACCGGCTTGCCGTCTTCGACACCGACGACGGAGCCAGCGACGATACGGTATTCCTCGGTCGGCGAACCAGCCTCGTTGAGAAGGCGAATTGAGCCGTTGCCGTTGACGGCGATGAACTTGTCGCCGACGGAGACCGTGGTGAGGTCGACGTACTGGACGAGGCCCTTGCCCTTGGACTTGATTTCCGGGGTCTTCAGCTGAGCGACGCCACCGATGTGGAACGTACGCATGGTGAGCTGGGTGCCCGGCTCGCCGATGGACTGGGCGGCGATGATACCGACCGCGGTACCGCGTTCGACCATGCGGCCGGTCGAAGGATCGAGGCCGTAGGAGGTGGGCGGAATCGCGTTCACGTTCATGTGCGTGAGCGGAGAGAGGACCTTCACGCGGTCGAGACCGACGGTCTCGATGCGCTTGGCAGCGATTTCGTCGATGAGCACGGCGGCCTTCACGATGACTTCGGAAGGATTGAGCGGGTTCGTGACGTCTTCGGACGGGCAGCGGCCCACGATGCGCTCAGAGAGCGACACCAAGAGTTCGTCACCGTCGTAGATCGGGGTCTTCCACACGCCGTTAGGAATGTGAACATGGACGCGGTCAACGCCGGCGTCGCGCAGCTTCGCGATGAGCTCTTCGGTGAGAGGAGCTTCGGACTTAGCGAGAGCCTTGACGGCGCCAGAAGGATTCGGGACATCGGCGGCCAGGTGACGGCCGAGGGAGGCGTCTCCAAGCGTGATGACTTCGGAGCCGGGGGCGACGTCGCGGGAGTCCGTGACGATCACATCCATGGCCACGTCGCAAAGCTTACGGGTCATGTAACCCGCGTCGGCGGTCTTCAGCGCGGTGTCGGACAGACCCTTACGGGCGCCGTGCGTCGAGATGAAGTACTCAAGAACCGAGAGACCTTCGCGGAAGGACGAGAGAATCGGGCGTTCGATGATTTCGCCAGACGGCTTGGCCATCAGGCCACGGGCGCCGCAAAGCTGCTTCACCTGGGCCTTATTACCACGAGCGCCGGAGTCCATGAGGACGTAAACCGGGTTGATGAGCATGCGGTGGGAATGGCGAGGATCGCCCTTCTTCACGCCGGCCACCTTCGCGGACTGGGAGAGCGTCGTGTACACCGACTGCGCGATGGCATCGGTAGCGCCGGACCAGGTATCGACGACCTTATTACGACGTTCGTCGTTGGTGATCGTACCGGATTCGTTCTGGCGCTGGAATTCGCGGACCTTCGCGGTGGCTTCGCGGACGAGGCCTTCCTTTTCCTTCGGGTAGATCATGTCGTTCACGCCGATGGAAATACCGGCCTTGGTCGCGATGCGGAAGCCGGTCTCCTTGAGCGCGTCGAGGACCGGGATCGAAGCCTCGCGGCCGCAATGCTTATAGGTCTTCAGGATCAGGTCGCCGAGCTGGCCCTTCTTCACGGTCTCGTTGAAGAAACCGAGTTCGGCAGGCCAGATGGTGTTGAAGATGATGCGGCCGACCGTGGTGACGATTGTGCTACCCGTGGCTTCGCCGTGGACCGTCTTGCGATTGAAGTCGGGGTTGGCGAAACGTACCCAGTCATGCAGGTGGAGGGAACCTTCGGCTTCGGCGAACGTCGCCTCGGACACGGAGCCCAGCACCGGGAGGTGGGTGTTGGCCGCCGGCTTATCGGCGGGTTCGAGCGTCAGGTAGTAGGCACCGAGCACGATGTCCTGGGACGGCGTGAGAATCGGCTTACCGCTGGACGGCGAGAAGATGTTGTTCGTGGACATCATCAGGAGCTTGCACTCCATGATGGCTTCCAGGGACAGCGGGACGTGGACGGCCATCTGGTCACCGTCGAAGTCCGCGTTGTAAGCGGTACAGACGAGCGGGTGCAGGCGGATTGCGTCACCCTCGATGAGGATGGGCTCAAAGGCCTGGATGGAAAGACGGTGGAGCGTCGGCGCGCGATTGAGGAACACCGGGTGACCCTTGGTCACTTCTTCCAGAATATCCCAGACTTCGGGCTTCTTCTGCTCGATGTGCTTGCGGGCGCCGCGAACGGTGTGGGCGAAGCCCAGTTCCTTGAGGCGGCGAATGATGAAGGGCTCGAAGAGGACGAGGGCCATCTTCTTCGGGAGACCGCACTGGTTGAGCTTAAGCTCAGGACCGATGACGATGACGGAACGGCCGGAGTAGTCGACGCGCTTACCGAGAAGGTTCTGGCGGAAACGGCCGTGCTTACCCTTCAGCATGTCCGAGATGGATTTCAGCTGACGATCGCGATCCTTGACCGGCTTGCCGTGGCGGCCGTTGTCGAGGAGAGCGTCGACGGCTTCCTGGAGCATGCGCATTTCATTATGGATGATGACGTCGGGCGTCTTCATCTGGATGAGCTGCTTCAGGCGGTTGTTGCGGTTGATGACGCGACGATAGAGGTCGTTCAAGTCGGAGGTGGCGAAACGGCCGCCTTCGAGAGGAACGAGCGGACGGAGGTCCGGAGGGATGACCGGGAGCACCGTCAGGATCATGTGCTCGGGGCGCTTGCCCGAAGCCAGGAAGCCCTGGATAATCTTCATGCGACGAGCGATCTTCTTCTTGATCTGCTTGGAGCGCGTGGAGCGGAGTTGGTCGCGGAGGTTCTCGACCGTGGAGGCGAGATCCATCTTCTTGAGCAGCTGCTGGAGGGCTTCAGCACCCATGCGGGCCTTGAAAGCGTCAGGGCCGTGCTGTTCGACGGCGCGGCGGTAGGATTCCTCGTCGAGGAGTTCCTTTTCTTCCATGCCGGTGGCGCCCGGGTCGACGACCAGGTACTTCTGATAGTAGATGACCTGCTCGAGCTGGCGGGTGGTCATGTCGAGCATCAGCGACAGACGGCTGGGCATGCTCTTCAGGAACCAGATGTGGGAGACTGGGATGGCGAGGCGGATGTAGCCCATGCGCTCGCGGCGGACGCGAGAGACAGTGACTTCGACGCCGCACTTATCACAGACGACGTCCTTATACTTAACCTTCTTGTACTTACCGCAGTAGCACTCGTAGTCGCGGACCGGTCCGAAGATGCGCTGGCAGAAGAGGCCGTTCGGCTCGGGCTTGAACGAGCGGTAGTTGATGGTCTCAGGGCTCTTTACTTCCTTGAGGCCCTTGACCTTGCGGTTGCCGTGTTCGTCGAGTTCGTCGAGGAACTGTTCGCCCGTCCACTGGACGATCTCCTCGGGAGAGGCGATCGAGATGGAGACGAAATCGAAGGACTGTTCCTTCGTCTCGTTGGCGGTGAACTCGGGGGTGTGCTCCGGGTGAATCATGTCTGTTAAGGTCTAGGTGTGGTGACGTCGGACGTTCAGTTACGATCCGGGGTGGGGGCGGTGGTGGAGCCGAGGCGGACATCCAGGCACAAGGCCTGCATCTCCTTCATCAGCACGTTGAAGGACTGAGGGGTGCCGCTGACGAGGGTATTGTCACCCTTGACGAGCTGCTCGTAGATCTTGGTTCGGCCGGCGACGTCGTCGGACTTGACCGTGAGGAGTTCCTGCAGCGTGTAGGCAGCGCCGTAGGCTTCGAGAGCCCAGACTTCCATTTCGCCGAAGCGCTGGCCGCCGTACTGGGCCTTACCGCCGAGCGGCTGCTGCGTGATGAGGCTGTAAGGACCGGTGGCGCGGGCGTGGATCTTATCCGCGACAAGGTGGTTCAGCTTCATCATGTAGATGTAGCCGACGACGACGTCCTGGTCGAACGCTTCGCCGGTGTGACCGTTGATGAGCATCGCCTTGCCGGTCTCAGGCAGTTCAGCCTGCTTGAGGTATTCGCGAATCTGCTTCTCGGGGATGCCGTCGAAGATGGGGGTGGCCATCTTCAGGCCGAGCTTGGAGCAAGCCCAACCGAGGTGCGTCTCGAGGACCTGGCCGACGTTCATTCGGGAAGGAACGCCGAGAGGATTGAGGCAGATGTCGACGGAGGTTCCGTCGGCGAGGTAAGGCATGTCTTCGACCGGCACGATGCGGGCGACGACGCCCTTGTTACCGTGACGACCGGCCATCTTATCGCCGACCTGGATCTTGCGCTTAGTGGCGATGTACACCTTGACGTTCTTGATGGCGCCGCCTTCGTCGATGCCCTGCTCGATGGCTTCGACCTTGCGGGCGCGCTCTTGCTCAAGCTCGTCGAAGCGACGGTGGTAGCCGTCGACGATCTGGCGGATCTTCTGCTTCACCGGCGAGTCGTTCATCTCGATGGAACGAGAGACGGAGGCCAGGCGGCGCAGGAGGGTCTTGGTGATCTTGCGGTTGGCCGGGATGATGGCTTCACCGGTCTCGGAGTTCTTGACGTCGAGCGGGATCTTTTCGCCGAGGAGGATGTTCGAGAGGGACTCGGTCATCTCTTCGCGGAGGCGAGAGTCGGCCGTGCGGTACTCTTCGTTGACCTTCTTAAGGGCGCGGCGCTGGTCGTTGGGCGAGAGGCGTCCGTCGTCCTTATCGGTACGGGAGGAGACCTTGACGTCCATGATGATACCCGAGATGCCGGAGGGCACGCGGAGGGAGGTGTCCTTCACGTCACGGGCCTTCTCACCGAAGATGGCGCGGAGCAGCTTCTCTTCAGGGGCGAGGTCACCTTCGGACTTCGGAGTAATTTTGCCGACGAGGATATCGTCAGGCTTCACTTCGGCGCCGATGCGGATGACACCGTCACGGTTGAGGTTGCGCAGGGCTTCCTCACCGAGGTTCGGGATGTCGCGGGTGATCTGTTCTGGCCCGAGCTTCGTATCGCGGGCGGTGACTTCGAATTCTTCAATGTGGACGGACGTGAAGACGTCGTCCGTGAGCATACGTTCGGAGAGCAGGATCGCGTCTTCGAAGTTATAACCATTCCAGGGCATGAAGCCGACGAGGACATTGCGTCCGAGGGCGAGCTCACCCTTGTCGGTGGCGGCGCCGTCGGCGATGATTTCGCCCAGCTTGACCTTGTCGCCGCGGCGGACCAGCGGACGCTGGTTGAAGCACGTGGAAGAGTTGGTCTTGAGGAACTTGCGGAGGTCGTAGACGTAGATACCCTTGGCCGGCTCGCTCTTGAACTTCTTGTTCTCAAGCTGGGCGGGGGCGACTTCGCCGTCCTTCGTGACGATGATACGACGAGAGTCGGCGGCGGCGACGATGCCGGGGCCTTCGGAGACGATGACGGTCTTCGAGTCGATGGCGACGCGACGTTCGAGGCCGGTGCCCACGAACGGGGCTTCGGTCACGACGAGGGGCACGCCTTGGCGCTGCATGTTGGAACCCATGAGCGCGCGGTTAGCGTCGTCATGCTCCAGGAACGGAATGAGGGCGGCGGCGACGGAGACAACCTGCTGCGGCGAGACGTCCATGTAGTCGACGTCTTCGGGATCCACTTCGAGGATGTCGTCGCGGAAACGGACGGTCACCTTGCCCTTCAGGCGGGAGGCGTCGTCGAGTTCGGAGTTGGCCTGAGCGACCTTGAATTTTTCTTCTTGGTCCGCGGTCATGAATTCGACCTGGCTGGAGACCTTGCCACGCACGACCTTACGGTACGGAGCTTCGATGAAGCCGAACTCGTTGATACGCGCGTAGGTGGAGAGCGAGTTGATGAGGCCGATGTTCGGACCTTCCGGGGTCTCGATCGGGCAGATACGACCGTAGTGGGACGGATGAACGTCGCGGACTTCGAAGCCAGCGCGGTCGCGGTTGAGGCCTCCGGGCCCGAGGGCGGAGAGACGACGCTTGTGCGTCAGCTCGGCGAGCGGGTTGATCTGGTCCATCAGCTGAGACAGCTGGCTGCGGGCGAAGAACTCGCGGATCGCGTTGCCGAAGGGCTTCGGGTTGACGAGCTTCTGCGGGGTGATCGAGTCGACGCTCTGGTCGTACTCGTTGATGCGGGCCTTGACCGTCTTGACGACGTTCTTGAGACCGGCGCGGCACTGGTTGGCGAGAAGCTCGCCGACATTGCGCACGCGGCGCGAACCAAGGTGATCGATGTCGTCGATCGCGCCGTCGCCGGCGCTCAGCTTGCAGAGCAGCTTGGTGGCTTCGACGATGTCCTCAGGGGTGATCGTGCGGGTATCGAGTGAGACGTTGAGGCTCAGCTTCTGGTTGAGCTTGTAGCGGCCGACGCGACCAAGGTCGTAACGCAGCGGGTCCTGGAAGAGACGCTGCATGTGGGCGCGGGCACCCTTGACGTTGACTGGCTCGCCGGGGCGGAGCTTGCGGAAGATTTCCTTGAGGGCTTCTTCCTCGTTACGGACGGCGCCGATGTCCTTACGGAGCGAGAGGATGATGGAGCCGTTATCGAAGGCGGTGTCGAAGACGCCGAACTTCTGCTTCGGGAGCTGCTTGTGGATCTCCTTGAGCGTCTCACGGGAGAGCTTGTCGTACTGCTTGGCGACGACCTTACCGGTCTCGACGTCGACGATCGGGTCGGCGTAGACGAGCTGAGAAAGTTCTTCCGGATCGAGCTCGAGCGCGGCCTTGGCGGTCAGTTCGCGGTGCTGGTAGAAAAGAGCCAGGATGTCCTTGTCGTCCTTGTAACCGAAGGCGCGGAGAAGGGTCGTGACGAGGAACTTGCGGCGGCGACGGCGACGGTCGAGGTAGACCCAGAGGAGGTCGTTCTGGTCGAACTGGACTTCGATCCAGGTGCCGCGGTCAGGGATGATCCGGAAGGCGTGGAGCATCTTGCCGCTCGTGTGAGCGGACTCCTCGAAACAGATGCCCGGGGAGCGGTGAAGCTGGGAAACGACGACGCGCTCGGCGCCGTTGACGATAAAGGAACCACGATCGGTGATCATCGGGATTTCGCCCATCAGGATTTCTTCGTCCTTGAAGGCGCCCTTCTCACGGAGGCGGAGCTTGAGCATCACCGAGATCGCGTAGGTCGTACCTTCGCGGATGCACTCGAGTTCGGTCTGCTTAGGCAGCACCAGGCCGTACTCGAGGTACTCGAGACGGAAGTTGCCGTTGTTGCTCTCCACCGGGAAAGCTTCGCGGAAGACGGCATCGAGGCCGACGTTCTTGCGGGCGGACGCGGTCTGGTCCAACTGCAGAAAATCGTTGAACGAGAAAATCTGGTTCTCGATCAGGTTGGGCGGAGGGATGACTTCGCGTAGTTTACCGAAGTTTTTGCGCTCTTGAGGCATGGCTGGTGAAGGTGGGCTCGGAGTGTCGGGTTGATTCGGTGGTGCTGACTGGTTTGCCTGGTTGGGTCGGACTGGGCGGCCGTTGGGAAGAAAAAGCGGGGAGGGGTCGCCGGACCCGGGAGGGTGCTACCCTCCCCGCTTTGCAGAGATGCGTCGGAAGACGGATTACTTGACCTCGACCTCGGCGCCGGCGGCCTTGAGCTTGGTCTCGATATCCTTGGCTTCGTCCTTGGACACGCCTTCTTTGACGGGCTTGGGGGCGGTGTCGACGAGGTCCTTGGCTTCCTTGAGGCCCAGGCCAGTGATGGCGCGGACTTCCTTAATGACATTGATCGGGGTAGCGCCCTTGGCCTTGAGGATGACGTCAAACGTCGTCTTCTCTTCGGCAGGAGCGGCGGCGGCGGCGCCACCAGCGGCGGCGACGGCGACAGGAGCGGCGGCGGAAACGCCCCACTTGGTCTCGAGGTCCTTCACGAGGTTAGCGACGTCCAGAACGGACTGGGCGCTGAGCCACTCGATGACTTGGTCTTTGGTGATGTTGCTCATGGTATCTTGGTTCCTTGAATGGTTAGCGTCCGATGAAGGACATTTGAGGGCGCGAGGCCCCTAACCGGGGTTCTTTGGATGTGTGTTGTTTTTTGGTTTGGATTCCCCCCGCTCGGACGCCGCCACATGGCGACACCTCCGCGAGGAAAGGGGTTAGGCGGCCGTCTCGTCCTTCTGGCGCTTGGCGTCCAGGAGGCGGACGAACTGCGAGGCAGGGGTGGAGAGCAGCGAGAGGAGCTGGGCGCGGATACCGTCGAGGGACGGCAGCTTCGACAGGTATTCCACTTCGGCCTTGGTGAGCAGCTTGGCGTCGAGGACGCCGCCCTTCACTTCGAGCTTGGAGAAGTCCTTGAAGAAGGTGACCAGGATCTTGGCGACGCCGGTCGGGTTATTGCCGCCAGTGACGAGGGCCGTGTGACCGCTCAGGTGACCCGAGATGTCGGGGAGATTCGCCTTCTTCGCGGCGATGTTGAGGATGCTGTTCTTGACGACGTGATACTCGGCACCGTGGGCACGGAGCTGATTACGGACGGAGGTAGCGTTCTCGACGGTGACGCCGGTGAAGTTGGCGAGCAGCAGGTAGTTGGAGCTGGCCAGCTGGGCGGCGACTTCGTCGACGAGGAATTGTTTTTCAGCGCGCATGTTCGTGGATTCTCTTTTGCGTGGTTAGGTTAGGCGGACGCGACGGCGGCCGAGTAGGGCTTGAGGTCGACGGCGACGCCGGGGCTCATGCTGGCGCTGATGGTGATCGACTTGATGAAGCGGCCACCGGCGAAACCGGCGGGCTGGGCCTTCACGAGAGCGGACAGAGCGGCCTGAGCGTTCTCGGTGAGCTGAGCGGAGGTGAAAGACTTCTTACCGATGACGATCACGATGTTGCCGGTCTTATCCATCTTGAATTCGACGCGGCCAGCCTTCACTTCCTTGATGGTCTTCGGAATGTCATCCGAGACCGTACCCGACTTCGGGTTGGGCATGAGGCCTTTCGGACCGAGGACGCGGGCGACCTGACGGACGTCCTTCATCGCGGAGACGGTGGAGATGGCGACGTCGAAGTCGAGGAAGCCACCGTTGACCTTGGCGATCAGGTCGGCGAGGCCGGCGTAATCAGCACCAGCGGCGAGGGCTTCAGCCGGATTCTCGGTAAAGGCGAGGACCTTGATCTTCTTACCCGAACCATTCGGGAGGGAGACGGTGCCGCGGACCATCTGGTCCGACTGCTTGGGGTCGACGCCGAGGAAGGCGGAGATCTCCACGGTTTCGTCAAACTTGGTACCGGGCATCTTCTTGATGATCTCGGTGGCCTGGTTGACGTCATACTTGGCCTTCAGGTCGGCGACCTGGAGGGCGGCGCGGTAGCGCTTGCTGGTTTTTTTGCTCATAGCGACTTTTGGTCTCCTGCGGGATGCAGTGGTGGGTGTTGGGTTTGGGTTGGGTTAAATTAACCGATGACTTCGATACCCATCGAACGCGCGGTACCGGCGATCATGCGGGCGGCGTTGTCAGGATTGACGGCATTGAGGTCCTTCTTCTTCAGCTCGACGATTTCGAGGAGCTGCTTCTTGGTGACCTTGCCGACCTTGTCGCGGTTCGGGACCTTGGAGCCGGACTCGATCTTCGCGGCCTTCTTGAGGAGGACGGAAGCGGGCGGGGACTTCAGGATGAACGTGAAAGACTTATCCTGGTAGACGGAGATGATGACCGGGAGGATCATGCCGGCCTGGTCCTTGGTCTTGGCGTTGAATTCCTTACAGAACGCCATGATGTTGACGCCCTTCGCGCCGAGCGCGGGGCCGACAGGAGGAGCAGGGTTAGCGGCGCCTGCGGGGAGCTGGAGCCTGATTTCGCCGATTACTTTCTTAGCCATGGTGGTTGATTAGATGGTTGGGTTGAAAAAAGGATCAGTCGCGGTCATCGCGTTCGACCTGCCAGAACTCGAGCTCGACTGGAGTGGAGCGGCCGAAGATGTCGACGGAGACCTCAAGCTTGCCGCGGTCGGCATCGATCTTGTCGATATTGCCGGCGAGATTGGCGAAGGGGCCGTCGGTGATCTTGACGCGTTCGCCGATGTTGAAGGTGATCTTCGGGACGACCTTGTCCGCAGCGTCGGCGACCTGCTGGAGGATCGTGTTGATCTCCTCGGTCTTGAGGGCGATGGGATTCTGTCCGCCGATGAGGCCGATCACGCCGTCGGTCTTGCGGAGGAAGCTCCAGGGGGCTTCGAGCAGCGAGCCTTCGTCGTCGTAGAGGCGGGCGCGGACGAAGAGGTACGAAGGATAGAGCTTCATCTCGCTCTCGCGCTTCTTGCCGTTGCGGAAGTCCTTGACGGTCTTGACCGGCATCAGGATCTCGGCAACGAAGTCACCCATCTCCTCGTCCTTGATAGCCTTGTCGAGCAGGCGCTTCACCTTGCTCTCGTTGTTCGAGAGGGTCTGGAGGGTATACCAGCGGAAATCAGAGGGAGAGGACATGGGGGTTAGCGAACGAGCTTGGTCGCGAACTGGACGAGATTGGAAAGGGAGAAGTCGCAGAAGAAGACGACGGCACCCAGGAGCGCGACGGCGGCGATGACAACCAGCGTAGAGTCGACAAGCTCCTTGGCGGTGGGCCACGAAGCTTTGACGAAGACCTCGGTGATGGTCTCGTTCCAGAAAGCGCGAAGGCGTCCGAGGAAGCTGATCATGGTGCTGGTGGTGATGAGGTGAGAGTGGCAGGGCGGGAGGGAGGAGAACCCACAACCAACGGTTTTGAGACCGCTTCTCTGCCAATTGAGCTACCGTCCTGTAATGGTGATTAAAGAGACGAATGCCGGGGCCCTTTTTAGGGGGCCTCGGCACCTTGGTAGGTCGTTTGGCGTCAGGAAATCACTTGACGATTTCGAGGATCTGGCCGGCGCCGATGGTCTTGCCGCCTTCGCGAAGAGCGAAACGCTGGCCCTTTTCCATCGCGACGGGCTTCTGCAGCTCGATCGTGATTGTGACGTTGTCACCAGGCATCACCATTTCCACGCCTTCCGGGAGGATCACGGTGCCAGTGGCATCGCAAGTACCGAAGAAGAACTGCGGACGGTAGTTATTGGCGAACGAAGTGTGGCGACCACCTTCATCCTGCTTGAGGACGTAGATCTGGGCCTTGGCCACGGTGTGAGGCTTGATGGAACCCGGCTTGGCGAGGACCTGGCCGCGCTCAATCTGGCTCTTTTCGATACCGCGGACGAGGAGGCCGACGTTGTCGCCAGCCTGGCCCTGGTCGAGCTCCTTACGGAACATTTCGACGCCGGTGACGGTGGTCTTGAGGGTGTCACGGAGACCGACGATTTCGATTTCTTCGCCGACCTTGATGACGCCGCGCTCGATACGACCGGTGGCGACGGTGCCGCGGCCAGTGATGGAGAACACGTCTTCAACGGACATCATGAAGGGCTTGTCGGTTTCGCGCTTGGGCTCGGCGATCTCGGTGTCGAGAGCGGCAAGGAGGTCCTGGATGGACTGTTCGCCTTCCGGGGTACCCTCGAGAGCGGCGGTGGCGGAGCCACGGACGATCTTGGCGGTGTCGCCTTCGTAGTTGTACTTGTTGAGGAGGTCGCGGACTTCCATCTCGACGAGGTCGATCAGGTCAGGCTCGGAAAGGTCGACCTTATTGAGCCAGACGACGATCTTCGGCACGCCGACCTGGCGGGCGAGGAGGATGTGCTCCTTGGTCTGGGGCATGACGCCGTCAGCAGCGGAGACGACCAGGATCGCACCGTCCATCTGGGCGGCACCGGTGATCATGTTCTTAACGAAGTCGGCGTGGCCCGGACAGTCGACGTGGGCGTAGTGACGATTGATGGACTCGTACTCAACGTGCGAGGCAGCGATGGTCACGGTCTTGGTGGCGTCACGGACGGTACCACCCTTGGTGATTTCCGCGTACGACTTGCTCTCGGCGAGGCCGCGACGGGCCTGCACGGCCACGATAGCGGCGGTGGTGGTCGATTTGCCATGGTCAATGTGGCCGATGGTGCCGACATTGACGTGAGGCTTGGTGCGATTGAACTTCTCTTTGGCCATGTTTTTGGTGGTGAGGAGGTGGTTAGGTTTGGTGTGTGGAAAGTGATGGAGCCCCCGACTGGAATTGAACCAGCGACCTCGTCCTTACCAAGGACGCGCTCTGCCAACTGAGCTACAGGGGCGAACCGTCGACGTACAGAAGACGCGAAGGGAAGGGTTTGAATGACCATCGAAAACCCCACCGTCAAGCGGATTTTTGCAAGGGTTTTACACCCCTTCTAGCCCCCTTACGGACCCACGATCAGACGGTACGCCCCCGGGGGAAGTTGCTTGGCCCAATCGACCTCAGCCGCCCAGCGACGGATCGCCTCATCCAGCGGCGGTGAGCCTGAATGTCTCACGCCACTCCCGAGCGGGGCTTTACCAAGGGAGTCCACGCTCAAAATTACCTCAAATATTGAATTAAATGGGTTATTTTTTAGAATTAAATCGTCTTTAACTCCTTTTTTGTCATTAAAATGGGTGATTTTCCCACTAATAATAGGCTTACTTCTCCCACTCATCGGATAAACCTCGAAAAAAGCGGCTCGCGCAGGGAGCCCTTCGCCGGCGTAACGATGGGTTCCCAAAGTGGTAAAAGGGGCGGCCTCCGCCAACGGGACTGCTTTGGCCGGCACAGGAGTTTCCCCGCGCGGAACCTGGAGAGTGGACTCCTTCCCGAGGGGCCGAGAAGGGTCGAACTGGAGGGCGGGGTTGAATTTGGCAAAGGGGGCATCCTCTGGCTGGCCAATCTCAACGCTCCCGACTCCGCCCAAAACCGACTTGGCGGGAAAGTACACGGCCGAGGTATCCAGCAGCACGACGCTCTCCGTCCGAGCATCGCCCGGCACCACTAGGCGCACGCCATTGGTCAAAGGCTCGGCTGGATCATTACCCCCGGCACCTGGTTTGAAGATCAGGAGGGCAAGCAGGAAGAGCCCGAGCCCGCAAAGGAGCGCGGTACGGGTCAGCGGGGGGACGCGACCGCCGGTCAGATTACGGAATGTGGAGAGCGTCCGCATGCTCAACGGTCGAGCGCGCGCTCGGCGACCGTCACGCGTGCGAGTGAGCCGCGGCCTTCCCGGATAAAGTTGACCATCAGGACTTCGCCCGGCTTGCGGCGGGAAATCGCCAGACGCAGCTCGTTCCAATTCTCGAAAGGCTTTCCGTCCAAGGCCACGATGATATCACCGACCCTCAGGCCAGCCTTAGCCGCGGGCAGGCCGTCACTGATGAGCGAGACGCGCACGGCACCGTTCTTCCCAAGATTGAGCTTGGTGGCTTCCGCGAGGGAGATGTCTTCGCCTTGGACTCCAATAAGGCCACGCACGACCTTGCCGCCGTTCGCCAGATCCGTCGCGACGGAAACGATAAGATTGGCCGGGATGGAATAGCCGAGGCCGATACTGCCGCCAGTGCGAGATTTGATCGCGGTATTCATGCCCAGCAGGCGGCCTTCGAAATCAACGAGAGGCCCGCCGCTATTGCCTGGATTGATTGCCGCATCGGTCTGGATGAAATCCTCGAAAGCCATGCCCATCCCCTGCTTACCGGAGCGTCCGAGCGCGGACACGATGCCGGAGGTGACGGTGATGCCGGCATCGAGAGGATTGCCGATGGCGAAGACGACATCGCCGACGCGGGCTTTCTCGCTATCGGCGAACTTGGCGAAAGGCAGGTTGCGACCCTCGATCTTCAACACGGCGATATCGCTACCGGCGTCGACGCCGAGGACCTTGGCCCGGAATTCACGGCGATCCTGCAGCTGGACGATGACGGTCTCGGAAACGGTGGCGCGGTCGGCCTTCAGCACGACGTGCCGGTTGGTGATGACATAGCCCTCGGGATGGATGATCGTGCCGGAGCCCAGCCCGGTCGGCATGAACGTCTCACCGGTCTTCTCATCCTTCAAGACACTGTCTTTATCGATCCGGCCCCGATAACGATCCAAGACGGACTGAGGGATGACTTCGGCGGTCCGAATACTGACGACCGCCGGCATGATGCGGGCCAGCATATCAGCGTAGCTCGCGCCAGGCGCGGTGCGGTTAATCGGGCGGACATCCGTATCAAAGGAAACGCCGGCGAGGGCCATGGCCGGCAACAGGACAAGCGCGGTGAGATGACGAATCATGACTCCGTCATCCTACCCCTCAGGCCGCCCAAAGCAAGCGACCTCAGCGGGCCATCGTGAACCCGCCACCCGGCTGGTTCGGCTCGGCCTCATCGCGTTCCTTATTGAAGCGCATCGAGAACAGGCGCGTAACACCCTTCTCCTGCATGGTCGCCCCGAAGATAGCGTCGGCCGCGGAGACGGTGCGCTTATTATGGGTGATCACCAGGAACTGGGAGAAACGGGTGAACTCGCGGATGATGTCCGTGAAGCGGTTCACGTTGGCGTCATCGAGCGGCGCGTCGAGCTCATCGAGCACGCACAGCGGCGAAGGCTTCACCATGTAGATGGCGAAGAGCAACGCGACGGCGGTCATGGTCCGCTGGCCGCCAGAAAGCAGCGAGATGCCGCGCAGCTTGGTGCCCGGGGGCTGGGCGATGATTTCAATGCCGCTCTCGAGCGGATCCTCGGCCTGGACCATCGTGAGGTCAGCCGTGCCGCCGACGAAGAGGCGCTCGAAGGTGAACTTGAAGTTCTTACGTACCTGTTCGAAGGTGTCAGTGAAGAGCTTGAGCGAGGTCTGGTTGAGCTCCTCGATTGCCTTGGTGAGTTCTTCCTTAGCCTTCCAAAGGTCATCGCTCTGCTTGGTGAGGAAGTCGTGGCGGTCACGCAGGGAGGAATACTCCTCGACGGCGACAAGGTTCACGGAGCCCATGCCGGCCATGCGGTCGCGCAGTTCAGCGATCTCGCGGACGAGGGGCGGCCAATCGGCGGACTCCATCGAAGTGAGGTCTTCGGCGGTCGGTTCGCCTCGGCGGACAACGGCCTTCGGGGCCGGGCGGGAGCCTTCTTCATCGGTCTCCTCGAGGTCGTCGAAGCTGGAAATACCTTCAGGTTCGCCGTCGGAGAGCCAGAGTTGCAAGCGCCAGTCCACTTCGACGACATCGAGCTGATGGTCGGACTGCACCTTCTCGACGATGAAGCCGCACTGTGAAGACTGTTCAGCAAGAGAGACTTCAAGGCCCTTGAGGCGGGTGTCGGCAACACGCAGGCGGTCGCGGTCGACCGAAAGTACACGGTCTTCCGATTCGACGGCCGCATCAGTCTCGCTGAGGGAGCCTCGTACTTCGTTGAGTCCGGAGTTGGCGGTCTCGATTTCGCCGGCGAGACGGGCGGAAGTCTCGCGGGCGGTGGCGGCCTGGGCCTTAAGCTCGCCGATGAGTTTTTCGTTCTGCTGGGCCTCGATCCGACGTGAATTCAAACGCGCGACGGCTTCGGCACGGCGCGATTCGAGGTCGGCCAGTTCGCGGCCGACGAGTTCGAGGCGCTGACGCTGTTCGGCGTGAGCGAGGCGAGCTTCACCCAAGGCGTTGCGGCGGAGGTCAGATTCGGCGCGCGAAGACTCAAGCTGGACTTCGCCAGAAGTAATCGTCGCACGGAGCTCGGCGACCTGGGCGTCCTTGGCGGTGAGGGTGACCTGAGCGCGGTCGCGACGCTGCAGGGCTTCCGACTTCGAGTTATCGATCTCGGCCAGCTGGCGCTCTTCGCGGCCGATACGGTCATCAGCAGTGGTAAGGACCTGGCGAGCGGAGCGCTCATCGGCCTGGGCGACGGAAAGTTCCTGCGCGGCGAACTGCGTGGCGTCGCGGGCGGCCGAGACGTCGAGCTCGTTGGCGTCCATCGCAGACTGGATGCCGAGAGCCTTCTCGTTGAGCGTCGTCAGCTGGTCGTTCTCAGACTCAAGGCTGGCGCGGACGGAACGAATTTCGCTTTCGCGGGAAAAGACGCCTGAACCGGCGTTAGCGGCGGCCTTACGAGGCTTGCCGGCGTAGACGAGGCCGCGGCGGTCGACGAGGTCTCCTTCGGTCGTCGCAACGAGGAAAAACTCGAATCCCGGGTTAGCGCGCCACCAGCTGATGAAATCGCCGAGGGACGGGCAGACGTAGCATCCGTCAAAAAGATTGGCGACGAGTCGGGCGTGGTCCGGAGACTTCGCCTGTACGGCGGAGGTGGCGGGACGGAGCCAGCCGGGAGCGGCGGAACCGGAGCGGGAAGCCGGCGGAGCTTCGACTTGGAAGACCGCCCGGCCCAGCTGGCGTTCGCCCATCTTGGCCACGATGCCCGGCAGGAATTCGGCGGAGTCGAGGGCGACGGCTTCAGAAGCGGCGCCCAGAATGTTCTCGAGCGCGGCCGCGGCGGAGATGTCGACGACCGTGACAAGGTCAGCGAGGGCGGAAGCCTTGCCCGAGCGGAGCTCTTCGGAGAATTCACCGCGGAGGACGGCTTTAGCCGCCTCGGAGAAGCCTTCGAGGCGCGACTGCATCTGCTCGAGCAGGCCGAGCTGGGCGGAAAGTTTGGCAACCTTACGATCCTGCTCGGAGATCGTCTGCTGGAGCGCGCGGAAATCGTTCAGCAAGTCGCGACCCTTCTCGGTGGCTTCCTGTTCGGCCGTACGGGCCGCCAGGAGTTCGCCATGGCGGGTCGTGACGACGGCGCCGCACTCGGTGACGCGGCGTTCGAGCGCTTCGCGCTCCTGCTTCGCCTGGCTGAGGGAAGCGGAGAGGTCGACATGCCGAGACTGGTAACCACGCAGATCGACTTCAAGATTGGTGACGTCGCCACGGGCACGGGTCATCTCGCCTTCGGCGATTAGGATGTCCTGGCGGGCGCGACGAAGAAGGTTCTCCGCCTCGACGACCTGGCGGGCGACTTCTTCGACTTGCGCGGTCTTCTCGCGGTAGGCGGCGTCGGTGGCGGAAACGGAACCGGCGGCAGTCGACTTGGCGTCGGAGCTACCGCGGAGACGCATCTCGTATTCGGCGAGCGAGAGCTCCGTTTCCTGGGCTTCGCGGCGGACTTCACGGAGACGGGATGAAAGGTCGTCCGAGCGTAGATCAGAAGTGCGGGCCTCGTTCTCGGCGTTCTCGCGCGCGGTGCGGAGTTCGAACAGAGCCTGCTGCGCGAGCTGGACCTGCTCAGCCAGTTCAGTGCGGCGGGCACGCATCTGCAGCAGTGCGGCCTCACGGTCGCGCAGGCCGTCGGTCAGTGCGACGACCTGGCCGCGACAGGCGGTGGCGCTGGTCTCGAGCGCGGCAACCTGGGTGCGACGGTCACCGAACTGCTTGGCGTGCCAGGCGAGGTCGAGGTGCGTGAAGCGGTGACGCAGGCGACGGAAGCGGAGAGCCTTGGCAGCCTGACGGCGGAGCGTGGCAATCTGACGTCCTACTTCGCTGACGACGTCGGTGATGCGCGCAAGATTGGTGTCGACGCCGCCAAGCTTATTGAGGGCTTCGCGCCGTTGGGCCTTGTAGCGCGTGATGCCGGCGGCTTCTTCGAAGAGGTAGCGGCGCTCGGAGGGATTAGCGGAAAGGATCTGGTCGATCTGGCCCTGCACCATGAACGAGTAGGACATGCGGCCGATACCGGTATCCATGAAAAGTCGCTGAATGTCCTTCAGGCGGGACGGCTTACCGTTGATGAAATAGTCGCTCGCGCCTTCGCGGTGAAGGCGACGCATGACCGAGACTTCGGCGAAGGCCGTACCCAGTTCCTTTTCGCAATCAGCGAAGATCAGCTCGACCTCGCACTGCGGGAGAGGCTTGCGACGGTCGGTGCCTGCGAAGATGACGTCCTGCATCGCCGGGGCGCGGAGGGACTTGGCGGACTGTTCGCCCAGGACCCAGCGGATGGCGTCGACGATGTTGGACTTGCCGCAACCATTGGGTCCGACCACGGCCGTGACCCCGGGACGGAGCTCGATGCGGGTCCGGTCGGCGAAGCTTTTGAATCCGTTGGCGACGATTTCCTTGAGGTACATCGAGGGGTGAACCGCACGATTGCCCTGCCCTACCCCCGCCGCAAGCGTCTAGTGCCCTCCAGGAGGCCCACTTATTCACGGCTTTAAATACCCTTGGTTTCGGGGTTGACGAAAGGCCTCCCCCCTTGTTCTTTCGACCCTCCAAACGCTCACATGTCCGTAGAAATCAAGATCCGCAAAGGCGAGACCGTCGACAAGGCTCTCCGCCGCCTCAAGAAGAAGATCGACCGCGAAGGCATCATCAAGGACGCCCGTGCCAAGCGAGGCTTCGAGAAGCCGGCCGAACGCCGCCGTCGCAAGAAGAAGGTCAAGAAATTCGGCGCCTACCTGCGCAAGAAGTGGGACAACGTCTAAGCGCACGTCCTGAACCAAGCACCCGAAGGCCCGTTATCGCGACGGGCCTTCTGCTTTGGTGGGGTCCCCGCCCGGACCGGACAACAAAAAGGGCCAAACCCGGAGGTTCGGCCCTTGGTCTCGGCAAAGCCGGTGAGGCTTAGCGGAGGAACAGCAGCTCCTGGTAGGACGGTAACGGCCAGTATTCGTCGGCGACAATCTCTTCGAGGGAGTCGGCGGCGGTACGAACCTTGAGCATGGCCGGGAGGACCTTGTCGCAGGAGTGCTTGGCTTGGGCGTGCGTGTCGGACTTGCTGACGTCGCGGGCGGCATCGAGGGCATCGATGGCGGCGGCGAGCGCGTCGGCTTGGACGATGACTTCCCTGCGGAGCTTACCGCCAGACTTGGTCAACGCGACCGGGGTCAGGTCAGCGGCGAACTTGAGGGCGGCTGGGAGGAGCAGGGTCTTGGCGATTTCGGACACGAGCTTCGACTCAGTGTTGATCGCAAGCACGTAGGAGTGCGTGTAGATCTCTTCGCGGGATTCGAGTTCCGACTTGGAGAGGACGCCCTGGCGCTCAAACACCTCGATTGACGACTTGGAGATGATCTCGGGGAGCGCATCGGGGGTCGTACGGAGGTTCTTGAGACCGCGCTTGGCGGCTTCCTTGTGCCACTCTTCCGAGTAGCCGTTACCGTTGAAGATGATTCGGCCGTGCTTGGTGAGGATATCCTTGAGAACGCTCTGGAGCGCGGAGTTGAAGTCGGAGTTCTTCTTGAGCGCGGCGGCGAGTTCGTCAGCGAGCTTATCGAGCGAGTCGGCCATAATCGTGTTGAGCACGGTCAGGGGGCCGGCGACCGAGAAGGCGGAGCCCACGGCACGGAACTCGAACTTGTTACCGGTGAAGGCGAACGGGCTCGTGCGATTACGGTCACCGGCGTCCTTCGGGAGAACGGGCAGCGTGTCGACGCCGAGGGTCATGTGACCACCCTTGCGTGAGGACGAAGCAGAGCCGCTCTTCTTCACCTGTTCGATGACTTCGTTGAGCATGTCGCCCAGGTAGATCGAGATGATGGCAGGAGGAGCTTCGTTGGCGCCGAGGCGATGGTCGTTGCCGGCCGAAGCGACGGAAGCGCGGAGCAGGCCTTGGTGAAGGTCGACAGCGCGGACCACTGCGGCGCAGAAGGTGAGGAACTGGGCGTTCTCGTGCGGGTTATGGCCGGGCTCGAGGAGGTTGCCGACACCGGCACCACCGATGGACCAGTTGACGTGCTTGCCGGAGCCGTTGACGCCCGCGAAAGGCTTCTCGGCGAGGAGGCAGACGAAACCGTGCTTGGTAGCGACGCGGCGGAGCAGCGTCATCGTGAGCATCTGGTGATCGTGCGCGACGTTGGCGGATTCGTAGATCGGAGCCACTTCGTACTGGGCCGGAGCGACTTCATTGTGGCGGGTCTTGATCGGGATACCGAGTTTGAAGCACTCGCGTTCGGTTTCCATCATGCAGGCGAGCACGCGATCAGGGATGGTGCCGAAGTACTGGTCTTCGAATTCCTGACCCTTGGCCGGCTTGGCGCCGAAGAGGGAGCGACCACAGGTGTAGAGGTCGGGACGGAGATGGAAGAGGCGCGAGTCAATCAGGAAGTACTCCTGCTCCGGGCCGCATGACGCGGAGATGTAACCGTGCTTCTTACCGAAGAGCGCGAGCACGCGGGTGGCGGCCTTGTTGACGGCAGCCATCGAGCGGAGGAGCGGGGTCTTCTTATCGAGGGCTTCACCCTTCCACGACACGAAGGCGGTCGGGATGCAGAGCGTCGAACCGTTCTCGGTGTCGAAGATATAGGCCGGGGAGGTGACGTCCCAAGCGGTGTAACCACGAGCTTCGAAGGTGGAGCGGAGACCGCCGTTCGGGAAGGAGGAGGCGTCGGGTTCGGCCTGGATCAGCGCCTTACCGGAGAACTGGGCGAGGGTGCCGTTGCCGTTAGGCTCGAAGAAGGTGTCATGCTTCTCGGCGGTGAAGCCGGTGAGCGGATAGAAGACGTGAGCGTAGTGCGTTGCACCGCACTCGAGCGCCCAATCCTTGATGGCGGCGGCGACGACGTCGGCGGCAGCGGCATCAAGCTTGATACCGGCTTCGATGCTGGCCTTGAGGGACTTGAAGACTTCCTTCGGGAGGCGCTTCTCCATCTTATCGAGGGAGAAGACATTCTGGCCGTAGATCAGATCGATCTTCTCATTGCGGAAGTCGAAGCTGCCCTGGAGGCGAGGCTGAGAAGCAATCGCCTCGATGGCGTTGCGGCGGGCTGGGTTGGTGCTCATTGATTGGGGGATTGGAAAGGTGTTTAATTACCAACAATTTCAAAGCACCCACTGTGCCACGGTTCAATAGGTAACCATTCACAGGGGGTTTTGTGCTTTTTTAAGCAATTGTGCCTGTTTTTAGACAAACCCGCCCTGCTCACTTCCAGACATAGGTCGTCCGTAGGAAATAGGAAGTATCCGTCTTCACTTGGGTTGGGAGGGGTTTGGACCTGTAGTCGTTAGACACCCCCACTCTCAAAGAAAGCGGCCCGGCGTTCCGCAGCACATTGAGACTCGTCTCGTGACGGACGTAGAAGTCACCGGTCGTCAGGAACGAGGGCACGAAATTGAGCGAAGTGTCCCAGACCGCCCATCCGAGCTCTCGCGAGAAGACTAGTCCGATATCCGCCGAAGGCGCCGCCAAGGAAGATTGGCTTGGCGAAGCGTACCGTTCGAAGCGGTGCGCCAGACCGAGCCGTGCGTCGAGCTTGCCCTTGCCATCGGTATGTAAGCGGAAGCCCCAACCGGCCGCGTTCACGGAGAAGAAGTCGATCAGGCGGGCATTATCATAACCGGTATCACTGCGCGCGTACCAGAAGACGACGTCCGTAGGATTGGTCTCATAGGAAACCGTGGCATGAAGGTCATCGGCGGAAGCCAAATTGCCCGACTCGGCGCGCAAAAGCCGCACGCCGGCGATCACGGTGTTAGCCTTGGTCACGCCCTTGGCCGAAAAGCCGGCGCTGAAGCCTGACCCCATCACGACTCCATTCCGACCTGAGATATCCACGTCGGCTTGCGTGGTCCATTGGCGGGCCCCGGCGATGTCCGCGGGGCGCAGAGACGGATCGCGCCATAGCTCCAAGGCGACGTCCAGCGGACTGGTCTCCACCCCGCCTTGTGAAGCCACGCGGCCGCCGGCGGCGTTAGCTGGGCCGCGTGACACCACGCCGCCGGAGCTAACCAGCACGGCATCATCAGTGACAAATGATTCGACCAGTGCCAACTGCAGGCGCTGCACATTGGCCTCGCCTAGTGATGGCACGCGCATCTCGAGCACGCCGGAGGCGATGCGCTCGATGCGTCCTTTTAAGAAAGTGCCGTCCTTCATCGTGACGGTGTCCGCCAGGCACGAGGCGGTTAGAAGCAGAAGCAGCAAGGCCCTCATGGGTGAATAGACAGTCGCAAGGACGCAGGGTTGCCAACCCTATCGTTCGCCCTTGATAATGGAGCCATGGTGCTCGACGCAGTCATACTCGGAGCCGGACCAGCCGGATTGGCCGTCGCCAACGCCATGACCCGTGCCGGTGCGAAGGTGAAGGTGATCGAGCCCGCCGCCCGAGTCGGCGGATCCATCCGGACGATCCGCGAAGGCGGCTGGCTGGTGGAGACTGGCCCCAATACGCTCCAGCTCGAAGGTGAAGGCGACGAGGCCTTGCTCGCTGCGTATGGCTTGGCTGAGGCCACGCAAACCGCCGATATGCGGGCCGCCAAGCGCTTCATCTACGCCCACGGAAAACTCCATGGCTTCGGCGGCAACCCACTCGCAATCCTCACATCCAGCCTCCTGAGCTGGTCCGGAAAAATCCGCCTACTTTCCGAACCCTTCCGAACGAAGGGCGGAACAGTGGGCGAGACCGTCGAGGGATTTGCTTCCCGGCGCTTCGGCCCCGAGGCGGCTGCAATGCTCATGGATCCGGTAGTCAATGGCGTCCATGCGGGAGACCCATCGAAACTGGTGATGGCGGAATGCTTCCCTCGTATCCACGCCCTCGAACAAGAATACGGCTCCGTACTCCGTGGCCTGCGGCGCGCACCCAAGGTGACGCGTAAAGTCGTCGGATTTCCTCACGGAATGCAGCAGCTGGCCGACGCGATGGCGGCGACAATCGGCGAAGAAAATGTGCACCTCCGCAGCGTCGCCACGCAGATCCGCCGCGACGCCAAAGGATGGAACGTCGCCTGGCGGAATGCCGACGGCATCGAGGAAGGCGCCTGCGCTAAACACCTGATCGTCACCGCACCCCATTGGCATTGGGCTTCCCTCCCCTTCGACGAGTCCGTCACCCGCATGTTGCGCGACTGGGAAAACGCGTCCGTGCCAGCCGTAACTGTCGTCGCCCGTGGCTATGCCCTCGCCGATGTCCCGCATCCACTAGACGGCTTTGGCTACCTCACACCAGGTGCCGAGAAACGCGACGTCCTCGGCTGCCTCTTCCCGACGTCGGTCCTGCCGGCCCGCGCACCCGCAGGCCACGCCCTGCTCTGCTGTTTCATCGGCGGCGCCCGCCGACCTGATCTGGCCGCTTTGTCCGATGAAGCCTTAAGCAAGGTCGTCGACGAAGAACTCGCCGGGACGCTCGGCATCAAGGCGGCACCGCACAAGGAGTGGATTCAGCGCTGGGAACGGGCCATCCCGCAATACGATGCCGGTCAACGGCGCCGCGAAGAAGCGCTCACCCAAGCCGAAGCCGCGCACCCCGGTCTCCATTTCCACGGAGCGTTCCGTGACGGCATCGCTCTGATGCACGTCATCCGGACCGGCGACGCCCTCGGTCTAGCCCTGGCTAAAGGTTAAGCCTTCAACCGTTCGGATTCCGGGTCAGGCAGACCACGGACGACCCAGATTGCAGGCAACATCAGCAATGCACCGCCAATGTAGACCCAGAAGTGAGAACCGAAGTGGAAATATAAAAGCGCCGCGGTGACGGGGCCGATGACGCGCGCCAGTGAGCCAGCCGAGCGGAGGATGCCAAGATTGCGACCCTGCTCGGAAGCATCGGAGTAGAGCGAGACGAGTGCCGACACGCTCGGTAGGATCAGGCCCGTCGCAAAGGAGATCAGGCCCAGTCCAAGATAGAAGGTCGTCTCGGCACCATCGCCAGCGGCGGCGAGCGTCGGCGGAATCCAAGCGACCACGAAAAAGGCGACGGAGGCGATCAGCATCCCCAGCATGATGACCTTGCGCTGCCCCAGTCGTTTGACGAGCTGACGGGCGAGGCCTTGGGCGAAGATCATGCAGGCTCCGTTGAAAAGGAAGAGCCACGCATTATCGCGCGGATTGTAGACGAACAGCGCGAAGGTCAGGAACACGATCGTGTTCTCCATGCCGGTGAAAGCGACCTGGTAAACGAGGTTGGCGAATGAAGTACGGCGGACGGCGGAAGAACGAACTGTGGCGAGGTCGAAGATCGAAGGTCGCTTAGCGTCGGCACTGGCCCGACGCTCCGGCGCCAAGGTCTCCGGGAAGAACTTCGCAACCAGCAGGAAATTTAGCACGCAAAGTGACGCAGCGATAGCGGCTGGAACGGAGAAGGGATTAAGCCCGAAGGAACCGGTAGTCGGCGCGTGGGCGAACTGGACAGACGACGCCAAGCCGCCGATGACGGGACCGAAGACGAAGCCCAGGCCGATGGCGATGCCGACCACGGCCATCCCCTTCGTGCGGTCCTTCTCATCAGTGATATCCGCGGCCGCAGCGCTGGCGACGGCGATGTTGCCAGCCATCATACCCGAGACGAGACGCGTCAAGACCACGACCCAGAATTGGGCGGCGAAGATCCAGAGAAGATAGGAAAGGGCGTTGCCGGCCAAGGTGATGGTCAGGATGCGACGGCGTCCCAACCGGTCGGATAACGCGCCCCAGATCGGCGAGAAGACAAACTGCAGCAAAGAGTACAGGGTGCTCAGCAAGCCTCCGAAGAGGACCGTCTTCTTGAAGACCGTGTCTCCACCCATCCACTCCGCAGCGGAATTAAGCGAGCCAATCAGCGTGCCAGCGGAGCCTTCAGTCCGGATATAGTGGTCGAGCAAATGGGGGAACAGCGGGATGATGATGCTGAAGCCCACGATATCCATGAACACTGTCAGGAAGATGAGCCCGAGGGTGCGACGCTGGGTGGAGGCGACTGGGGCGGACATGTGCCCCAAGATGGGGCACTTGCCGACCTGCGCAAACAAAACAGCGGCTTGCGAAGGCTGGCCCACGGGGGGAAGATAGACTTATGCGGATGCTCGCCATCATCGCCCTGACGTTCGGCATCGCCAGCGCCTGGGCGGCCACCGACCCCAAGCTGCTTCTCATCGAGCAGACGCTCGGCGGCTTCAGTGATAAGGATTACGCCGCCGCGGTTGAACGTACCCTCGGCGAATTCGAGAACCGCACCGGCGTCGGTCTCCGTCCGGCCGACCTCCGCCGTTGCGGCCTCAAGCTCTCATCCGAGAGCGGTGCCGGCCTAGCCACGCCCAAGCCCCTGGTCCGCGCAATCACCGCCGCCCTCATGCGGCGCGGCTTCGCCCAGAACGCCATCACGATCTGCGACGCCAAGGCGGATAGCCTCCGTCAGGCAGGCTTCCTGCCGGGCCTTTCCACGCAGAGCCAGACCTTCGAAGGGTTTCCGGTCGCCGCCTGGGATACCTTTGCGCCGGATTGGGCCAAGGAAAGCCAGCTGCGCTATGTGAACCAGGTCCTCCCTCGTCCGGGCACCCAAGATGTGGCGTGGGGCGATGCGCGGGTGAGCGTGCTGCCAAAGACGCTGATCGACGGGGTCGATTTCTGGATCAACCTGCCCGTGCTTACCGATAGCAAGTCTCTCGGCGTGCACGGAGCGATGGCATCAGCCTCCCTGGGCAACATAGCCAACTCCGAGCGCTTCCTCGACAATCCCTTCAACGCCTACAAGGCAGCCATCGAAGTCTGTGCCATCCCGAAGCTCGCTAAGCGTAACGTGCTCACCATCCTTTCGCTCGAACGCTACCAGGTACTCGGCGGACCTAACTTTGATGCGAGTTGGAGTCGTTCGGAGAAGACGCTCCTGAGCAGCGCCAATCCAGTCATCATCGACTTCATCGGACTCCAGAAGATCAATGCAGGACGCGCCGCCAGCGGCATCGAAATCATCCACCCCGAACCGCCAATCTTCACTGGCGCTAACGCCGGCGAGATTCGCCTCGGCACCTGCCGCCCCGCCGACATCACCCTCGTCCGCCTGCCGGCCCCTTAGGCGGCCAGCCGCCGCAAGTTGTCCGCGCCGGCGCGGAACGCGGCCAGCTGGAAGCACCGATAGACAGGCAGGCCGCACCAGACGAACCAACGGCTCGGACGGACATGGTAAGAGACGGCGAGGACGAGCTCCTCGCCTTCGCGCTTCACTTCGGCCCGCCAGACGCCCCTTCCGTAATGACGGCGCGTCGTGACATAACCCAAGGTAACGCTTTCCGCGCCGGCTTCGACGACGTCGACCTCGACGATGGCTGGCAGCATCAGCGGCGGCAGACCCGGCAGATTAGGCACGAATAATCCTAGCCCGAGCCTATCGCCGACACGTACCGGACGTCCTTCGTCTTCGAACTGAGTCCGACGAACCATGACCTGCTCCGGATAGAAGCGATAACCGAGCAGAGCTTCCTTCACCCGCGCAAAGGCTTCCGGCGACCAAGCACCCACCACGACGCGGTGCGTATCGGCGAAGGTCGCCGTCGCGCGATCGCCGCCCTCGACGGGCGTATCGAGATCAGGCGTCGGCGCGGCGACGTCATCGAACGCCGGCGCTTGAGCCGCGAGCAGCAGCGCACCGAGCAGGTTGAGTGAGCCGTGCACCGCCGCCATCTGCGGGATGGTGAGATAGTCCCAGCCGAAGGCGTGCGCGGCGGTGTAGCCGACGCCGAGGAGGAAGCCAGGGACAAGGCAGACGTAAGGCCACGGACCGCGCCTGACGGGCATGAACGCGGCCCAGAGCAAGAAGCCCGCGGCGAAGACCACGGCGGCCGCGACTTCGACGGCTCCCGGACGAAGCGGGTCCGTGCGTAAGGCAAAGCACAACGCGGTGGCCGGAGCGCCGGCCACATACAGCCATAGTCCGAGATCGCGCCAACGGCAGCGGGCGAGCGGGCGTTCGCTCGCCGCCATCGCCAGAGGCAGGACGCCGAAGGTGATGGCGAAGTGCACGGTGGTCAGCGTCGCGAGGGGATCGGGGAACCCCGCGAACGTGCGATCATAGCGCGACCAGATCCAAGCCGTCGCGGCCACCAACGGACCAGTGGCGGAAAGCATCTCCAAGTAGCGAAGCGGAGCCGGTATGAGGTCGGTGGCAAGGAAGCGGCGAAATCCGTACGCCCAGAGCCAGAGCGCGAAGAGGAACGCCGGGGCGGCACCCAAGGCAAGAACGAGCCCCGGACCTTCGGTAAAATTCTGCGCGGCGATCCAGAGCGCCAAGCAAGGCCAGGCCGACCAGCTGAGCCAGCGCGGGAAACCGCGATCCAGATGCTGCGTCCAGACCAGCGCCATCCAGAAGCATATCGCCGCGATAATCGTGAACCAATCGACGGCGGCGAGTCGCTCCATAACGATAGCCTAAGGACGCAAAAAAGGCGGTCAAGGGAGGTCCCTTGCCGCCTGATGCTTCATAAGGAATTCTTCAGAGCTTCAAGCCAAGGGCTTCCGAGGCGGTAGCGCGCTCTTCGAGCAATTCCTTCTCGGTGATGGCGATCTTCTCCTTGGAGAAGGCGTCGAGCGGGAGACCCTGAACGATTTCCCAGGAGCCATCGGCCTTGGTGCGGAGCGGGTAGCCGAACATGATGCCCGGCGTGATACCGTAGTCGCCCTTGGACAGGACAGCGACGGAGTGCCATTCGCCAGCCGGAGTCGGGACGTGGAGGCTGCGCAGGGTATCGAGGGCGGCGTTGGCGGCGGAAGCGGCCGAAGAGGCGCCACGGGCCTTGATCACGGCTGCGCCGCGCTTCTGGACGTCGGGGACGAAGGTCTCCTTGAGCCAAGCGTGGTCGGTGATGACCTGCATGGCGGGTTGGCCGCCGATGGTGGCGTTGGTAAAGTCAGGATACTGCGTCGAAGAGTGGTTACCCCAGATGGCGACGTTCTTGACGACGGAGTTGTGCGCGCCGGCCTTACCTGCGAGCTGCGACTTGGCGCGGTTCTCATCGAGGCGGGTCATCGCGAAGAAGTTTTCGGTCGGTACGCTGCCAGCGGAACGCAGAGCGATGAGGGCGTTGGTATTGCAGGGATTGCCGACGACGAGGACCTTGACGGACTTCTTGGCATTGCGCGCGATGGCTTCGCCCTGGCCGATGAAGATCTTGCCGTTGATGCCGAGGAGATCCTTACGCTCCATGCCTTCTTTGCGGGGCACGGCGCCGATCAGCAGACACCAATCAGCGTCCTTGAAGCCTTCGTTGAGATCGCCGGTGGCGACGACGTCGGTGAGCAGCGGGAAGGCGCAGTCCTGAAGTTCCATCACGACGCCCGCGAGGGCGTTGAGGCCGGGCCCGACTTCGATCAGGTTCAGGGCGACCGGCTGGTCGGCACCAAACACGGCACCGGAAGCCAGGCGAAAGATGGCGGCGTAACCGATATTGCCGGCGGCGCCGGTGACCGCGACGCGAATGGGGGACTTGGTAGCCATAGAGGGACGCCTATCTAGTTAGGCTCTCCCCTCGGAGTGAAGCGGAAACTATAGCCCGAGCTCGCCTTGCATCAGGTCATCGGCGGCCGGAGCCGAGATGCTATCCCGGACCAACTGGGAGAGGGGGGCGGACGAACGCCCTTCCAACCCACAGAGAGCCCGCAATACCAAGGCCGCAGCCAAGGCATCGTATAATGCACAGTGATACCGACGGCGGTTGGGGGGACAATGCTCCGCGGCCAGCACATCAAGGCGTGGGGCCAGACGCAGGACCGACACGAGCGACGAGAGGCGGAAGTCGCCCAAGGAGGGGGCCCAGGCCCGGGCGAGCCGGCAAGTATCAATCCACGGACCCCATTCGGCGACGGAGGCTTCCTCGCCAACGAACGACGGCACAGCGGAGGGGCGCAACCAGGTGCCACGTAAGAGCCCTGACTCGACGGTGGCGTTATGCGCCGCAAGCAGACCGGTGCGACGGAGAGAAACCCACTGATCCCACTCGGACTCGAACGGAGGCAACCCCTTCAGGTCTTTGGCGCCCAAGCCATGGCACTGGGTGTCGATTGCGGGCACGGGAACGCGCGAAGCGTGTAGGCTCGTCGACGCGGAGACGATTTCTCCGCCCAGAATCGTGGCCACCCCGAACTCGACGACACCGGTGCGCGCACTTCCCTCGAAGTCGATGACATGGATGGGGACCGATGACCAAGGCGCGGAAGAAGTGCTCATGGGGTCAGCGCCATTCGTGCCTAGGATAACGACCGCGTAGCTCCTTCTTCACGCCTTCGTAGGAACCTTTCCAGAAGGCGTCGAGATCGGTGGTGCGCTGCTGCGTGCGGCGGGCAGGCGACTGAATGCAAATAACCATCGGCACCTTGCCGAGGCACACCCGCAGCTTGCTGCCCGGGAAATCATAGAGCTCCTGTACGGTCGCCTCGATCTCCGCCTGGCCGTCGGCGGTGTACTCGATACGAGCAGGATGTTTCTTTCGCGGGAGAATGAGCTTCTCCGGGCAATAGGTCTCGAGCGCCATGGCCTGCTCATGTGTCAGCCAACCGCGGACGACGCCGAAGACGGGGCGATCGCGGATATCGCGATAGGCGACGGCCCCGGTGCAGACTTCTTCAATCACCATGCGACGAGCGGCTTCATCGAAGACAGGGATGCCTAGTTCGGGACAATGCTTCGAGAGGAAGTTCACCCGGCGAATCCACGCATCCACTGGCGCGTCCCACTTCTCCAGTTCCAGCCGGCCGGCGGCGACTTCCTCGGCGAGGATACGGCTGGCGGCGTCGGACGGGGCGTCATCGCGCTCCTTGGCTTCGAGTACCAGGTCGCGGAAGCGCCGTTCGACGCGCGTGACGACGCGACGCTGGGTGGCGTCATAACGGACATGGTTGACCGTGGAGAATTCGGAGGGGAATAACTCCTGCAACCAGGACTCCTCGATGGCGGTAGCCAGAGAGAGATAGGTGGTCACGCCTCCGCGCGCTTGGATCTCATCGACTTCCGCCGCAACTAACAGCTTGGCATTACGGATGGAGGATTCGCGGCGGAGCTCGCCGGTACGACCGTGCACCAAGGCGCAGCGGAGGGTGCCCGCATCGAGCCTAACGGCGAGGCGGTCAGAGAAGCCGAGCAGGAGGCAGCGGCGAATCGCGGCGGGGTCGACGATGCGGTCGCTGACGGGAAGCCCCTGCCCTTCCGCGAGGCGCAGGAACTGACGGGCGGCCTGGTCGGCCTGGCGCGCGGCTTGGCCGTGCACGCCAAAACGATCGCAGGCGTCGGCGTCGAACTTGAGGTCGATTGCCTGCTGCAGTAACGCGAGGCGCGGGAAGAAGTCGGAGCCATCTTCCTGTTCGACGGAGTCTCGGGCGTTCTCGGTGCGGTCGTCGACCTTACGGAATAAGATGTCGCGGCCTTGGGCGAGGCCGGCGATGCGGCAGACTTCGAAGACGCAATCCAGCTCGCCCGCAGCGAGCAGCATGCGCGCATAACGCGGGTGCGCCGGGAAGACCGACATACGGCGTCCAATCGGCGTCAACTTGCCCTGCGTATCGACGGCGCCAAGATCCGCGAGAACGGTCAACGCGCGCTGCAGGGCCTTGTCGTCGGGCTTCTCATACCAAGGGAAAGTAGCGGCGTCACCCCAGCCGGAAGAAAGCAGCAACAGGATGGTCTCGGAGAGGTCGACTCGCTTGATTTCCGGGACTTCGCGGAGCGGGCGGGCTTCGTGGTCGGTCTGCGACCAAAGTCGGATGCAACGGCCGGGGCCGGTTCGGCCGGCGCGACCAGCGCGCTGCTCAGCAGAGGCCTGCGAGACTGGCTCAACGAGTAAGGTGTCGATACCGCGATGCGGGTCGAAGCGGGCGATACGGGCGAGGCCAGCGTCGACCACGGCGCGGACGCCGGGAATCGTCAGCGAGGTCTCGGCGACATTAGTCGCCACGATGACCTTGCGGCCTGGGCTCGGCTTGACGGCGCGATCCTGCTCTTCGGGAGGCAGTTCGCCGTAGAGTGGAAGGATATCGACGCCACCGGATTGGGGAAGATTCCGCACCGCGCCGATGGTGCGCATGATTTCATATGACCCCGGCATGAAGACCAGGATGTCGCCTTCGTCCTCTTCCTGCAGAACGCGACGCACCTGTTCTGCCGCGGCATCCCAGATCGGCCGGGTCGAATTACGCGGCATGTGGGTATACTCAATCTGGACCGGATAAGCGCGACCGTCGGCAGCTAAGGTCTCAGCCGAGCCAAGCCACTTCGCAACAGCATCGGTATCGAGCGTCGCGGACATCGCCATGATCAACAGATCCGGGCGATGGGTCTCCTGGAGGCGGCGGGCGAGGGCCAACGCCACATCGGAGTGCAAGTTGCGTTCGTGAAATTCATCAAACACCACCGCGCCCACGCCCTTGAGTTCGGGATCCGATGCCATCTGCCGGAGTAAGAGGGCCTCGGTCACGAACTTGATGCGCGTCTGAGCGGACTCGACACGTTCGAACCGAATCTGGTAACCCACTTCGCCCCCAAGCCGGACCTCGCGTTCCTGCGCGATGCGCGCGGCGAGGAGGCGGGCGGCGATGCGCCGAGGCTGTAGGACGACGATCTGGCCCTGCACGAGATTCAGGTCGAGGAGCATCTGGGGGATGCGGGTCGACTTGCCCGACCCCGTAGGAGCGCGCAGGACTATCCGGCGCACGCGACCGCAGGCGGCGACCAGTCCGTCCTGAAGAGTATCGATGGGCAGGGGTTGCTTCATGTCACGTCGAGGGTGATGAGGCGGGCCCTCGCCCTGCCCTCTCGCACCGTAATCCGAGCGACCGTCACGGGAAGGTTAAAGCGACGAGGGCCGGCGCTGCCCGGGTTGAGTCGCAGTACGCCACCATCCTGCTCGATCTTCGGTAGATGGGTATGACCCGTAATCACGATGTCAGGCCGAAACGTAGCCTCGTCCACTGGCAGATGTCCGTGATGCAAGAGGATACGCAGCCCGGCTACAATTTGCAGCGAGGTCAGCGGGAGCGTCTCGTCGTCATCGCAATTACCTGCGACCACATGGCAGGGTGCAATCTCAGCGAGCTGCGGCACGATGAGTGGACCGCAGACATCGCCAGCGTGGAAAATCACGTCGCATCCTTCTAAGGCGATGATGGCTTCGGCCCGAAGCCGGCCGTGCGTATCGGAGATGACGCCGATTTCGGTCGACGGCGCCACGGTCAGAGCGGGCGACGCAGCTTACCCGCCGGGATCGGACGTAGGGCCGTGAAGTCCGCCCCGATGGTGTCCTTCAGTTTGTCCTTAAGTCCGGGCGGCAGTGCGTTCACTGCCTCGACGAATTCTTTTTCGCCTGGGAAAGCGGTCTTGCCGACTTCAGCAACCGGCAGGCTGGCGAGGGCGGCTTCAGGGAAGACGAAGTCGGCGCGGCGGTCAGAGTGGCTGGCTTCGGTCTCGGCGGCTTCGACATCCAAAGGCGGCAGAGAATCCTCCAGCATGCCCGAGTCCTCGATCGGCACGTCAACGACGCGCGAAGGCGTCGGCGCGACGGCGGGAGCAGTGGCGACGGGCGCGACCGCATCAGGCTCAGGCGCCGTCAGTACGGCCGCCGTGGTCCTTATTTTTTTTTGGCCGGGCTCCCGAGGGAGACCAGCTGCGGCGGCGGCGATGTCTTTGATGAGGAGGTCTATCGATCGCGACCTACTTTGCTCGATTGCCTTGAGCAGCGTCACCTCGAAGTTGGCCCGAGGCGAGAGGCCTTGGCGGATACCGTTCTCCCCTTCTTGCAGGCATTCCAGGAGACGGACGAGCTGCTCCGTGGCGAGCGGGGCGCCGAGCTGGGCGGAGTTTCCGCCAGAGCGGACCGAATCAAGGGTGGCGGCGCGGACGCGGACCTGGAGATCGGCGAGTACGCGGAGTAGGTCTCTTCCTTCGGCATGGAAGGCATCGCAGAGAGCAAGGACCTTCTTACCGTCGCACGTGGCGATGCCGTGGCAGAGGTCGGTGACCTGCTGGACGGAGGCGAGTCCGTAGATGGAAAGCACGTCAGCCTCGGTGATTTTCTTGCCGGAGAACGAAATCACCTGATCGAGGATCGACTGGGAGTCGCGCATACCGCCAGAGGCGAGGCGGGCGATGGCCGTGAGGGCGTGCTGGTCGGCCGTGACGCCGTCGGCCTTGACGATACGGGCGAGCTGGGCGGCGATGACCTCTTCCGAAATGGGGTGGAACTCCAGGCGCTGACAGCGGGAGGTGATAGTCGGTAGGATTTTGTCCGCCTCGGTCGTCGCCAGGATGAACTTAACCCAGGGTGGCGGTTCCTCGAGCGTCTTGAGGAGCGCGTTGAAGGCGTCCTTCGAAAGCTGGTGGACTTCGTCGATGATGAAGACCTTGAACGGGCAGTTGCTCGGGGCGTACTGGCATTCGTCGCGGATGCGCTTGGCGTCTTCGATACCGCGATTGGAAGCGGCGTCGATTTCGACCACGTCGAGGCAGTTACCCTTCTCGATCGCCAGGCAGACAGGATCCTCGAGGGAGAAATCCGGCTTGGGGCCGCCGGCGCAGTTCAGGGCCTTGGCCAGGATGCGGGCGGTCGTCGTCTTGCCGGTGCCACGCGGACCGATGAACAGATAGGCATGGGCCATGCGCTTCGTCTCGAGCGCATTGCGGAGGGTCCTGACGATGTGTTCCTGCCCGACGAGTTCGTCGAAGCAACGGGGACGCCAGCGGCGCGCGATGACCTGGAAGCCGGGTTCAGACACTGGCAACTAGGTAAGGACGGGCCAAAGGGGGTGTCAACGGGGCAAACCCCGGTTTATTCCCATTCGATAGTCGCCGGCGGCTTGGACGAGACGTCGTAGACCACGCGGTTGATGCCCTTCACTTCGTTGATGATGCGGGTCGAGGCACGCTGCAGCACGTCGTACGGCAGGCGGGCCCAGTCGGCCGTCATCGCGTCAGAAGAAGTCACGGCACGAAGGGCGCAGACGTTGTCATAGGTTCGACCGTCGCCCATCACACCGACGCTGCGCACCGGCAGGAAGACCGCGAAGGCCTGCCAGACCTTGGCATACTGACCGGAGGTGCGGAGTTCGTTGATGAAGATATCGTCGGCCTTACGGAGAATCTCGAGGCGCTCCTTGGTGATTTCACCGCAGACGCGGACCGCGAGGCCGGGGCCCGGGAACGGGTGGCGCCAGACCATGTCATGCGGCAGCCCGAGGGCTTCGCCGAGGGCGCGGACCTCGTCCTTGAAGAGTTCGCGCAGGGGTTCGAGCAGCTTCAGCTTCATGTGCTTGGGCAGGCCGCCCACGTTGTGGTGGCTCTTGATCGTGGCGGCCGGGCCGCCGTTGGGCGAAAGGGACTCGATGACGTCGGGGTAGAGCGTGCCTTGGGCGAGGAAGTCGACCTTACCCTTCTTCGTGCGCTGGACTTCGGCGATGGAGCGTTCGAAGACCTTGATGAATTCGTGGCCGATGATCTTGCGCTTACGCTCGGGGTCGGTGACGCCCTTGAGTTTGCGCAGGAAAGCCGCGGAGGCGTCGACGACACGGAGGTCCACCTTGAACTTGCCGCGGAACATCTTCTCAACCTGAGCGCGTTCGTTGAGACGGAGTAGGCCGTTATCGACGAAGACGCAGGTCAGTTGCTTGCCGATAGCGCGCTGGATGAGGGCGGCTGCGACGGAGGAATCGACGCCGCCGGAGAGACCGAGGATGACCTGGGACTTGCCGACCTTCTCGCGGATCTCGCGGACGGCCGTCTCGACGTAGTCGTCCATCTTCCAGGTCGGCTTGCAGCGGCAGATGCGGAAGAGGAAGTTGCGGAGGATGTCGATGCCGCGCTCGGAGTGGGCGACCTCGGGGTGGAACTGGATGCCGTAGAAGCGGCGCTTCGGATCTTCGATGACCGCGCACTCGGAGTTCTCCGTCGAGGCGACGGCCTTGAAGCCACGCGGAAGGCGGGTGATTTTATCGCCGTGCGAATTCCAGATGCGTAGCGGGGACTTCAAGCCCTGCAGCAGTTGCGAGCCCTTACCGAAGGAAAGGACGCCATGCCCGTATTCGCGATGGGAGCTGCTGGCCACGTTGCCGCCGAGCATCTGACCCATGAGCTGGACGCCATAGCAGATGCCGAGCACGGGCAGCCCCATCTCGAAGACGCCCGGATGCGGGTGCGGCGAACCCTTGGCCTTCACGCTGTCAGGGCCGCCGGAGAGGATAACGCCCACGACGCCGTCGGCGCGGAGGGTCTCGGCGGTGACGCCAAAGGGATAGATACGGGAGTGGACGTTGCACTCACGGATGCGGCGTGCGATGACCTTGGTCAGCTGCGAGCCGAAATCGAGAATGGCAATGGACTGGGTGGCCATGGTGGGAAAGTGTGCAGGATTCAGAACTTGAGGCGAACATTGTTCCAGCCGCAGTGGGGGCAAACGGCCTCCTCGCGAAGGCGGGGACGGACGTAGGTCACATTGCAACGGACACAGGAAAATGCGGAGTTGATGCGGCGGTGGTCCGACAGAAGCACGTCGCGGCGATCGTACCATGCCTGCAAGCCAAACAGGACGACCGCACCCAGCCCGGCCAGGAAAGCCAAGAAGACGGCGAGATCGACGGACTGCAGCATGGTGGGCGTGGGGTGGTTAAAAGGCGAGACGCGCCAGCCGGGGGGCGGACGCGTCTCGGGTTCAGGCCTGGGCGATAAGCTTAGGCCTGAGCAGAAGCAGCCGCCGCTTCCTTCTTGGCCTTGGGCTTGCGAGCCACCTTGGCCTTCGGGGTCATGGCCGGGGACTTATCGTCCTTAGCCACGAGCTCAATGAGGGCCGTCTCAGCCGCGTCACCCTTACGGGCGCCGAGCTTGTAGATGCGGGTGTAGCCGCCGGTGCGACCGAGGAACTGCTGCACACGCTCCTTGAACAGGAGCTGGGCGGCGTCTTCGTTACGCAGCTTGGCGATGGCCAGGCGGTAGTAGTGCAGCTTCACCGACTTGTCGGCGGACTGCTCAGCCTTCTTCGCGTAGGTGATGATCTGCTCGGCGAAAGGACGGATGGCCTTAGCACGGGAGAGCGTCGTGGTGATGCGCGCATTCGTGAATAGCGCGGAGGCGAGATTCGCGACGAGCGAGCGGCGGTGAGCCGTCTTGACGCCAAGGACGTGACTGTGTTTGCGGTGACGCATGAGTGTGGGTTCCGGTCTGGGTTAGGCGTTAACGCCCTTGTCGAGGAGACCCTCGTTGATTTTCTGGCCGAGGGACAGACCCAGCTGTTCGAGCTTGGCCTTGATCTCGTTGAGGGACTTCTTGCCGAAGTTGCGGTACTTGAGCATCTCTTGCTCGGTCTTCATCGCCAGTTCACCGACGGTGTTGATGTTGGCGTTGTTGAGACAGTTGGCAGCGCGGACGGAAAGCTCGATTTCGTTAACGGACATGTTGAGCAGCTTGCGGAGACGGTTGGTCTCTTCGCTGATCTCCTTGTGACCGGTCTCGAACTCGACGGAGTCGGCGGAGACGGTATCGAACACTTCGAGGTGATGGCGCAGGATGGCGGACGCTTCCTTGAGGGCTTCGTCCGGGGTGATGCGGCCGTCGGTCGAGATTTCGAGGACGAGCTTATCGTAGTCGGTCTTGTCGCCGGAGCGGGTGGATTCGACGGAGTACTTCACCAGGGTGACCGGGGAGAAGAGGGAGTCGACAGGGATGGAACCGATGGCCTGCTCGGCCTTCTTGTTCTCCTCGGCGGAAGCCCAGCTACGTCCGACGGTGACTTCGAGGTCAGCGTAGAAGCGACGCTTGCGGTCGAGGGTGCAGATGACTTGGTCAGGGTTGACGAGGGTCACCGTGGCGCCCTTGGTCTCGAACTTGATGTCCGAAGCCTTCACGGGGCCGGACTTGTTGACGTCGATGGTGCCCTTGAAAGCTTCGCGCTTATTGGCCTCGGTGCGGATGCGCACCTTCTTGAGGTTAAGGACGATTTCGGTGACGTCTTCGACGACGCCTTCGATCGGCTGGAACTCGTGCTGCACGCCTTCGATCGTCACCGCGGAGATCGCGGCGCCTTCGATGGAGCTCAGCAGGATGCGGCGGAGCGAGTTGCCGACGGTGTGGCCGAAGCCAGTCTCGAAGGGCTCGGCGAAATACTTCGCGTAGGTAAGGGTGGCGGAAGACTCCTCCTTCTTGAGGGTCTTGGGGCGTTGGAATTGTCCGAGTCGCTTGGTCATGTCTGTGGGTCCGGTTGGTGTTGGTTCTGTGCTGGGATCAGCGGCTGTAGAATTCGACGATGATCTGGACGTTAACGTCAGAAGGCAGTTCTTCCTTGGCGGGCTCGCGGACGATCTGTCCGTTGAGCTGCTCGGGGAGGACGACGAGCCAGGCGGGGGCGGAACGGCCCTGGCCTTCTTCGACGGCGCGGGTGGCGAGCTGCTTGGAAGAGGTGCGGTCGCGGACTTCGATCTTCTCACCCGGCGAGGTGGCGTAGCTGGCTACGTCGACCTTATGGCCGTTGATGCGGATATGTCCGTGAGCCACGAGCTGACGAGCAGCGGCGCGGGAGTTGGCGAAACCAAGGCGGAACACCACGTTATCGAGACGGGTCTCGAGAATACGGAGGAAATTGTCACCGGCGACGCCGCCCATGCGCTTGGCGCGCTCGAAGGAGAGGCGGAACTGCTTCTCGGTCAGGCCGTACATCATGCGAAGCTTCTGCTTCTCATTGAGGCCGACGCCGTATTCGGAGACCTTGCGGCGGGTCGTCTTGCCGTGGATACCCGGAGGGTACGGACGACGCTCCTCACCCTTGGAGGTGGGGAAAATATTCTGACCGAAGCGACGGTTGAGCTTCGTGGTGGGACCGGTGTAACGAGACATGGTGTATTAGGATTTGGTAGAGGTGGCGGATTGGAGGACCCGCCCGGTTTGCCATAGCCGGACGGTGATGCGGAAAGCAGAGACGATTAGACGCGACGGCGCTTCGGAGGACGGCAGCCGTTGTGAGGAATCGGAGTGGTATCGAGAATCGAGGTGACGTTCAGGCCGAGCACCTGGAGGGCGCGGATGGCACTGTCGCGACCCATACCCGGGCCCTTGACGCGGACGGAGACGTCCTTGAGGCCGTGAGCCATGGCGAGCTTGGCAGCTTCGGAGCAGACGACCTGAGCGGCGTAAGCGGTGGACTTGCGGGAACCGCGGAACTGGTGGCGGCCGGCGCTACCCCAGGAGATCACGTTGCCGCTGGGGTCGGTGATCGTGACCTTGGTGTTATTAAAGGTGGCCAGGATGTGGCAGATGCCAGTGGTGATGTTCTTCGAGCCCTTGGCGCGACGAACCTTCACCTCACCGAGCTCTTCGCCGAGGAGTTCTTTGGCGGTGATCTCCTTGCGCTCGGGGGCGGCGGCTTCGGCCGGAGCAGCCGCGGCAGCGACGACTTCGGGGGCGGCGGCAGCGTCGGCGGCAGGGACCTTCGGCTTCTTTGCCTTGGGGGTCTTGGGGACTTCTTCGCTCATCGTAAAATAGTGTTAGGAGAAAGGTTGGCTTACTTGGAAGGAGCCGCGGCGACGCCGACGGTCTTACGCTTGCCCTTACGGGTACGGGCGTTGGTGCGCGTGCGCTGACCACGGACCGGGAGGCCGCGGAAGTGGCGGAGACCACGGTAGCACTTGATCGCCTGGAGGCGCTTCAAGTTCTGCGCGATGTCGCGGCGAAGGTCACCTTCGCACTTGTACCCCATGCGTACGATGTACTCGACGATCTTGTTCAGCTGCTCTTCAGAAAGATTCTGAGCGCGCATGGCAGGATCAAAGCCGAGAGCATCGCAGATCTCTGTGGCACGGCAGGGGCCGATACCATAGATATAGCGGAGAGAGATCTCTACTTTCTTGTTGTTGGGAATGTCTACGCCGAGGATTCGTGGCATGGTGTCCGTGCTGTTTGGAAGGTGGGAAAGAGGTCGGAACTTGGAGGTTCTGGTGGGATTTGAAAGCAAAAAATGCGGTTTAAACGAGGGTCAGGATTTCCGCCCCATTTTCGGTCACTAAAACGGTGTGTTCGAAGTGCGCGGAGACCTTGCCGTCGGCGGTCCGGGCGGTCCAGCCGTCCGAAGCCATGACGATCTTGTGGGAGCCTAGGTTTACCATGGGTTCAATGGCTAAAGCCATGCCAGGCAGTAACTTAGGTCCAGTTCCAGCCTTGCCATAGTTAGGAATCTGGGGTTCTTCGTGCATCTTTCGACCGACACCATGCCCGACGAAGTCCCTCACGATACCATACCCTCCGGGGGCAAGCGCCTCCTGGATGGCCGCAGAGATGTCCCCTACCCTGTTGCCGGGCTTCACGGCAGCGATGCCGGCCAGGAGGGACTTTTCGGTATCTAAGCAAAGTTGACGGGCCTGAGGGTCGACGGCTCCGACCATGACCGTACGGGCGTTATCCCCGATGAACCCATCGCGGCGGACGACCACATCCAATGAGACCAGGTCACCGTCGCGGATGATACGATCAGCGGCGCCGATGCCATGGACGATCTCATCGTTAAGGGAGATGCAGACGTAACCCGGATAGCTCAGGCGGCCGACCACGTAACCGTGGCAGGCGCTCTCGCAGCCATGTCGAGCCATCAGCCCGCGAGCGGCGGAATCCAGTCCAGCGGTCGAGATACCTGGGACGACGAGAGTCGACAGATCGTGTAGCACGCGCGCGGCCGCGGCACAGGCGGCACGCATGCGACTCAAGTCCTCGGCCGACTTCAAATCAATCATCCCGGGAAAAGCTTAGCGAGCGAACGCACCCCAATGATTCAGCCCCCAAGCGACAACGCCGAGGACGAACAGGAACAGGCAGACCTTCTCGAGAGAACCGAGGGCAGAAGCTTCGGCATCGGTGCGAAGGCCAGAGGCGGGCACCGGAATACCACCAATGCGACCCTTCTTCAGGAAGCCTTCGTAGTTTCGCTGCAGGAGATAGGTCTCCACTTGGCGCATCGTGTCGAGCATCACGCCGACCGTGATCAAGCCACCCGTACCGCCGAGGAACGTCGCGAGACGCATCGGGAAGCTAAACTGGTTGATGAAAAGATCCGGCATCAACGCGATGGTGAGCAGGAAGATTGAGCCAGCCAGCGTGAGGCGCGTCATCACGAAGTCTAGGAACTGGGCGGTGTGCTCGCCAGGGCGGACGCCGAGGATGTAGCCGTTGTTTTTCTTGAGGTCGTCGGCGATTTGCACCGGACGGAACATGATCGAGATCCAGAAGTAGCTGAAGCCGAAGATCAGGACCGAGTAGACTGTGTAGTAAAAACCGTTATTGCGGGAGAAGAACGCGGCCCAGTCATGCAGGAAGGTGAGCGTCGGGAAATAGGTTGCCAACGGATTGAGCAGCATGGGCGGGAAGCTCATGATGGCTCCAGCGAAGATGACCGGCATCACGCCTGCGTAGTTCACCTTGAGTGGCAGGTAGTTGGTCTGCGCGCCGTACATCTTGCGACCAACCATGCGCTGGGCGTACTGGATCGGAATCTTGCGGACGGCTTGATTGATGGCGACCATCGCGGCGGTGACGACGACGAAGAGGAGAATCATGCCGGCGGCCTTCTCCCAACCATGGGAGTTGACAGCAGAGGCGCCGATCTTACCGCCGAAAGTCATGTCGACGAAGGAGGTGAGTGCCCCAGGGAGGTCGGCGAGGATACCGATGGTAATCAGGATGGAGGTGCCGTTGCCGATGCCGCGCTGGGTGATCTGCTCGCCAAGCCAGAGCATGACGATCGATCCGGAAGTAAGAAGACAAACGCCGAGGCAGACGAAGAGCGTCTTGCTCTCCATGACGACAATGGTGCCGGTGAAGTTGCCCAGACCGAGAGCCTGACCGACCTGCTGCGGATTACAGAAGGCGCCAAGAAGCAGCGCGGACTGGACGAGCGCGATAAGGATGGTCAGGTAGCGAGAATACTGAGCGACCTTCTGGCGACCAATCTCACCTTCCTGCTGCAGACGCGCAATCGACGGAACGACCGCCGACATCAGCTGCATGATGATGGAAGCACTGATGTAGGGCATGATGCCCAGCGAGAAGACCGCACCCTTGAGGAGCGCGCCGCCCGTGAACATGTTGTACATCGCCACCACTCCGCCCGACGACTTGTCGGCCATGGAGTGATAGTAATCCATGATGTCCTTCGGATCGATACCAGGCAGGGGGATACTCGCGCCGATACGGGCGACGAACACCAAGGCCACGGTAGCAATCAGCCGGGCCCTGAGCTCAGGGATCCTCCAGCAGTTGGCGAAGGCCGAGAACATCGAGGACAGGGGCGAGCCGAGGCTCACTCAGCGGCGGTGGCCGACTTCTTGATTTCGATGAGGACCGCCTTGCCGCCAGCTTTCTCGATCTTCGCTTTCGCGTCCTTGGAGAAACGGTGGGCCTTGACGGTGACGGCGCGCGTGAGCTCGCCAGTACCGAGAACCTTGAGGAGAGGGGCGGATTTGCGCAGGACGCCGGCAGCGACGAGTTCTTCGAGGCCGAAGGTCTTACCTTCGAGCTCTTCGAAATCGCGCACGTTAAGCACGGCGTACTCGATGCGGTTGACGTTGTTGAAGCCGCGCTTGGGCAGACGACGGTAGAGGGGCATCTGACCACCTTCGAAGCCGGGGCGATGGCCGCCGCCGGAGCGGGCCTTCATGCCTTTGTGACCACGGCCAGAAGTCTTGCCGTGACCGGTACCGCGACCGCGGCCGAGGATCTTATGGCGATGAGTGGAGCCCTTGATTTTGGGCAGAGAGTCGAGTTTCATGTCTGTGTGTTCCGCTTAGGCGCGGAGAGCCTTGATTTGTTCGAGAGTTCGGAGCTTGGAGAGACCGTCCAAGGTAGCCTTGACGACAGCCTGGGGATTGTTGGATCCCATGGATTTCGAAAGGACATCCTTGTAGCCAGCGACTTCAAGCACGGCACGGACGCCGCCGCCGGCGATGAGGCCGGTACCGGGTGCAGCCGGACGCAGCATCACGACGCCGCCGTCGGCGTGGCCGATGACTTCGTGCGGGATGGTGTTGCCACGGAGATTGACGCGGACGAGGGCGCGGTGGGCGCGGTCAGTTCCCTTGCGGATCGCATCAGGAACTTCCTTGGCCTTGCCGTAACCCACTCCGACGCGGCCCTTGCCGTCACCGGCCACGATGAGCGCAGCGAAGTTGAAGCGACGGCCGCCTTTGACGACCTTCGAGCAGCGGTTGATGTGGACGACCTTGTCGTTGAATTCGGAAGCTGGGGCGTCGTTACGATTGTCGCGACGAGTACCACGGCCAGGGCCGCCAGGACCGTTGCGACGGCCGCCGGGACCACCAGGGCCACCAGGGCCACGACGATCGCCACCGGGACCGGAACGGCCAGGGGCGCCGGGGGCGCCAGAGGAGGCGGGGGCAGCGGGGGCGGAGGCTGCGGGAGCCGCGGCGGGGGTGTTTTCTGCGCTCATGAAATTAGAAGGTCAGGCCCGCCTGGCGGGCGGCTTCGGCGAAGGACTTGACGGTGCCGTGGTAACGGCGACCGGCGCGGTCGAAGACGACGGTCGTGAGACCGGCGGCCTTGGCCTTGGCACCGAAGACAGTTCCGAAGGTGGCGGCGCCACCGACGTTGGCTTTCAGCTTCTGTCCGCGGAGATCCTTGGAGGTGGAGGCGAGCGAGACGAGGGTCACGCCCTTGTCGTCGTCGATGGCCTGGGCGTAGAGATGCATGTGGGTCATCTTGAGGGCCAGACGGGGACGGGCGGCGGTGCCGCGCACCGTCTTGCGGATGCGCCAGCGGCGCTTCTGCGCCAGGAGATTCTTCTTCTGCAGTTTCATGGAATGTGTTCGGTTCGGGCGGATTAGGCCGTCTTCTTGCCTTCCTTACGGCGGACGAATTCACCTTCGACGCGGACGCCCTTACCCTTGTAAGGCTCGACAGGCTTGTAGAGCTTGATCGAGGAAGCGACCTGGCCAACCATATGGCGGTCGGCGCCGGTGATCAGCAGCTTCGTGCCATCGGTGACGACGACGTTGACGCCAGTCGGGATGGTGTAGCGGATCGGGTGGGAATAACCGAGGGCGAGGTCGAGGACGTTACCCTTGAGGGCAGCCTTGAAACCGACGCCTTCGATCAGGAGGGTCTTGGAGTAACCAGTGGCCACGCCTTCGCACATATTGCGGATGATGGCGCGGACGGTTCCATGGAGAGCGCCAGCGGTGCCGGGCTTCTGGACCTTGCCGGCAGCGTCCTTGACCTCGGTGAGGTCAGTGACGTTGACGATCTTGGCGTCGACGACGACGCCGATCTCCTTCGGGAAGGGTTTCGAGAGTTCGCCCTTAGGTCCCTTGACGACGACGACATTGTCCTTCACGGACACGGTCACCTTATCAGGAATGTTGACGGGCTGCTTACCAATTCGGCTCATTGAGTTGCTTGTTTTAAGGGTTGGACGGATTACCAGACCTTCGCGAGGAGCTCGCCACCGACCTTCTGGCGGCGGGCTTCGGCGTCAGTCATGACGCCACGGGAGGTGGTGAGAATGGAGACACCCATGCCGCCGATGACTTTCGGAACGGAAGAGTATCCAGCGTAGACGCGACGGCCAGGGGTCGAGACGCGCTCGATGCTGGTGATGGCAGGAACGCCGGCAACGTACTTGAGGGAGAGTTCGAGGACGGGAAGGCCTTCGCGCTCGGCCTTGCGGGCGGAGGCGACGTAACCAGCGTCAACGAGGATCTTGGCGACGCCTTCACGAAGGCGAGACCACTGGACGGTAATCACGGCCTTGTTGGCCTGCGAAGCGTTGCGGATGGAGGTCAGGAAATCCCCGACGGTGTCAGTAGAAGCGGACATGGTTTTGTTTTTTCTGTTGGATTACCAGGAGGCCTTGGTGACGCCGGGAATCTGGCCGTTGAGCGCGAGCTCGCGGAAGGTGATACGGGAAAGGCCGAACTTGCGGATGAACGCACGTGGACGGCCGGAGATGGAACAGCGGTTCTTCTGACGGACTTTCGACGAGCTGCGGGGCAGCTTGGCGAGGGCACGCTGGGCTTCGTAGAAAGCTTCCTCGGTGACCTTGGGGTCGGAGAGGGTCTTCTTGAGTTCGGCACGCTTGACGGCGTACTTCTTGACGAGACGTTCGCGCTTGAGGGCGCGCTGAATGACGGACTTCTTGGCCATGCTAGTAAGGGGTGGGAGGGTTAGGCCTTGGCGGCGGTGGCGGTAGCAGCAGCCGCATCGGCGGCGCTGGAGCGACGGAACGGCATGCCGAGGAGGCGGAGCAGTTCGCGGCCTTCGTCGTCGTTGTTGGCGGAAGTCACGATGATGACGTCCATGCCGATATTGGCACGCTGGGAACCGTCAGCCTGGGTCTCAGGGAAGATGGTGTGGTCGGCGATGCCGAGCGAGTAGTTGCCGCGACCATCGAGGCGGTTCGAGGTTCCGCGGAAGTCGCGGATCATCGGGAGGGCCACCGCGGTGAGGCGGAGGTAAAACTCCCACATGCGGGCACCACGGAGGGTGACCATGCAGCCGAGGGTCATACCTTCGCGCACCTTGAAGGCGGCGACGGACTTAGAGGCCTTGGTGATGACCGGCTTCTGGCCGGAGAGCTTGGTGAGGTCCTTCACGACTTCGGCAATGTGACCTTTGTCGGCTTCGGCCTTGAAGGCGGAATTGAGGACGATCTTCTTCAGGTTCGGGACCTGATGGATGTTCTTGTAGCCACGGCTCTTGATGAGCTCGGGGACGACCTTCTCGAGGTAGTACTTCTTCAGATAAGGAACGGATGCCATTTTCGTGTTAATTCTCGGGTGGTTTCGTCAGGATTACTTCTTAGCGGCCTTAGCCGGCTTCTTGGCGCGACGGGCATCCCAGAGGGAGCCAAGCATCACGTTGGAGCGATGGATAGGGGCTTCACGCTCGGTGATGCCGCCCTGTCCGTCCTGGGTGCGCTTCAGGTGGCGCTTGACGAGGTTGAGGCCCTCGATGGTGACGCGTTCGTCAGCACGGTTGTAGCTGACGATCTTGCCACGCTTGCCTTTTTCGGCGCCGGAGATGACGACGACTTCGTCACCCTTCTTGATGTCGGTCTTGGACATGGTTGTTCAGAGTACCTCGGGAGCGAGGGAGATGATCTTCATGAAGTTCTTGCTGCGGAGTTCGCGAGCAACGGGCCCGAAGATACGGGTGCCCTTGGGGTTACCGTTTTCGTCAAGGATGACGACGGCGTTGGTGTCGAAGCGCAGGTAGCTACCATCCGCGCGGCGGATGGGGGCGACGGTGCGGACGATGACAGCGCGGCAGACGGAGCCCTTCTTCACCTGGGCGTCAGGGGTGGAATCCTTGACGGAGCAGATGATGATATCACCCACGCCGGCGGTGTCTTTGAGCTGGCCGAGACGGCGGATCATGCGGACCCTGCGGGCTCCGGTGTTGTCGGCTACTTCGAGCCGGGAAAGCATCTGAATCATTGTAAGAAAGGTCTGGAGTTAGAGGGGCCGATTAGTCGTCGATGGACTCGGCGGCAACCTTAGCGGCTTCGACGATGCGAACGACGCGCCAGCGCTTGAGCTTCGAAAGGGGGCGAGTCTCCATGATCTCGACCTTGTCGCCAGGCTTGCACTCGTTCTTTTCGTCATGGGCGTGCAGGACGGTGCGGCGCTTGACTTCCTTCCCGTAGACGGGGTGAGGAACGGTGTACTGGAAGTTCACCTTGATGGATTTGTCGCCCGAGCGGGAGGCGACGAGACCCAGGAGGGTCTTACGGTTGGAGCGGTCTTCGGACATCGGGAAATGGAGTTTAAGGATGGATTACTTCTTCTTCGCCGGGGCGGACTTACCGGAAAGAATGGTCATGCAACGGGCGACGTCGCGGCGCAGGGCGCGGAAACGGGAGGAGTTCTCGACGGCGCCGGTAGCCTTCTTGAGGCGGAGGCTGAGGAGTTCTTCGCGGGCTTCGCGGATACGCTTCTGCAGTTCGGCAGGAGCCAGGGGGCGCAGGGCCGTAGCGGCGGTGGGCTTATCTTTCCGGTAGGTGGACATCGGTGAAAAGGGTCAGTTATGGGTGGGCGATGCCTGATGCATCAATACTTTTCGAGCTCTTCGCGGGCCACAAAGCGGCAGCGGAGCTGGAGTTTGGTGTCAGCGAGGCGCATGGCTTCGCGAGCGACCGTGATCGGCACGCCGCCAACCTCGAAGAGCATGGTGCCCGGCTTAATGCAGGCCACGTAGTACTCAACGCTACCCTTACCAGAGCCCATTCGGACTTCGGCCGGCTTCCGGGTGACCGGAGTGTGGGGGAAGATGCGCATCCACATCTTGCCCTTACGCTTAAGCGAACGGGAGATGGCGATACGGGCAGCTTCAATCTGATTGGCCGGGACGCGGCCGCGAGAGAGGGACTGGATGCCGAAGTCGCCGAAGGACAGCGTATTGCAGGCCGTAGCGTTACCACGGATTTTGCCCTTACGGTGCTTGCGCCACTTGGTGCGAGCGGGTTGGAGATTGGCCATGTTGGTCTAGAAGGTGAAGGGTTGGAGGGAAGGCTTAGAACTCAGAGTCCTTGGAGCAGATCCAGCACTTGATGCCGACCTTGCCGGCCAGGGTGCGGGCTTCGGTGAAACCGTAGTCGATGTTCTCGCGAAGGGTGTGGAGAGGCACGCGACCGACGCGAGCGGACTCGACGCGGGCGATTTCAGCGCCACCGAGACGACCGCCGAGGCGGATACGGATGCCATCGGCACCGTTGGTCATGGTGGTCTGGACGGCCTTCTTCATGGCGCGACGGAAGGAGATGCGGCGTTCGAGCTGCAGGGCGATGTTCTCGGCGACGAGCTGGGCCACGAGATCGGGGCGCTTCACTTCGTTCACTTCGAGAATGATGTCGTCGATACGGGCCTTGCCGGCGACCTTCTGGATCTCGGCACGGAGGTTCTTGAGTTCATCGCCCTTGCGGCCGATGACGACGCCCGGACGGGCAGTCCAGATACGGACGCGGACCTTCTGGCCGGCGCGTTCGATGAAGATGCGGGGCACGGCGGCCTGGCGAAGCTTCTCCTTGAGGAACACGCGGATGCGATAGTCCTCGAGGATGTTAGCCGGGAAGTCGCGCTTGGTGGCGTACCAGCGGGATTCCCAGTTGCGGCGGACGGCTAGACGGAAGCCGATCGGATTTACTTTCTGGCCCATGTTTCGAAAATTACTTGGTGGCGGAACCCAGAGACACGCGGATGTGGCTCATGGATTTGTGGATAGGGTGAGCGGAACCGCGGGCGGCCGGCATCGAACGCTTGATGACCGGACCCTGGTTGACCGTAGCGGAGACGATCACGAGATCGCTGCTGGAGAGGTTGTGGTTGTTCTCGGCGTTGGCGATCGCACTGGCGAGCGTCTTGCTCAGGAGGCGGGCGGACTTGCGCGGGATGAAGCGGAGGAGCTGGACGGCTTCTTCGGCGGGGAGGCCCTGAATCTGGCGCGCGACTTCGCGGACCTTCTGGGGCGACATACGTGCAAAACGGGTGGTGGCGTGGACTTCCATGACGTGGGTAAAGGTTGGGTTAGATGCGGGGGTTGGCGCGGGGGGTGACGAGGTCGCCGGCGTTGATGCCAGCGGAGTTGTCGAGGGAGAGGATGAGGGCGACCGAGCGGTGCAGACCGGCTTCGGCAATGACGAGGGCGCCGAAGGCGCGTCCGTCACGGCTCACGTTACAGACCGTACCGGGGCGGAAGCCGCGGTCGTGTCCGCCATCCAGGACAACCAGATCCGTCGCGCGGGCGGTGATGACCGCGACGACCGGAGCCTTGCCATCCGCTTCGGCCGCACCAAGCGCACGGACTTCCGCGCCGACCGCGGTGGCGGTGACGAGAAGAGCGGACATGGTGAGGACGTTGCGCACGGTGTGGATTACTGAGCTTCCTTGCGGGAGGGCTGGGTGTGCTGGCGGAAGGTACGCGTAGGGGCGAACTCTCCGAGCTTATGGCCGACCATGTTTTCCGTCACATAGACGGGAACGAAGGCCTTACCATTGTGGACCTCAAGATTGAGACCGATGAAGTCCGGGGTGACCGTCGAGCGGCGCGACCAAGTCTTGATCGGCTTACGGCTGTTGGCCTTCTGGGCGACGGTAACTTTGTCGACCAGGTGGGCGTCGACATAGAAACCCTTTTTGCGGGAGCGTGCCATGTTATGAGAGGATTAGGAAGGGTTAGACCTGCTTCACCTTGCGGCCGTTGCGGCGCAGGATGATTTGGTTGTTGGAGGCCTTCGCCTTGGTGCGGGTCGGGAAGCCCTTGGCGAGCTGGCCCCACGGAGACTTGAGGTGCTGACGGCCGCCGCCACCCTTCTTCTTACCACCGCCACCGCCGTTCGGGTGGTCGACAGGATTCATCGACATACCACGCTGACGAGGACGGATGCCCTTCCAGCGGCTGCGGCCGGCCTTACCGAGGCTGGCGTTGTGGTGGTCGACGTTGCCGACGATGCCCACGGTGGCGCGGCAATCGGCGTTCAGGTAGCGCTGTTCGCCAGAAGGCATGCGCAGGATGGCACGACCTTCCTCGAGACCGAGGAGCTGGGCGAAGCCGCCGGCGGAGCGGGCGAGTTGACCACCCTTGCCGGGTTCGATCTCGATGCAATGGATGAAGGTGGCCGGAGGGATCAGGCTCAGCGGCAGGGAAAGGCCGGGGGTGAGCTGTTCCTGCGCGGTGTTGGTGCTGACGACCGTGTCGCCGACCTTGAGGCCATCCGGTGCGAGGATGTAGTTCAGGGTCTTGTCGGCGTACTCGATGAGGGCCAGGTGGGAGGTACGGTTCGGATCGTACTCGATACGGAGCACGGTGGCCGGGGAGTCCAGGCGATCACGACGGAAGTCGATGGCGCGATAGAGCTTCTTATGACCTCCGCCACGACGACGGGAGGTGATGCGGCCGTAACAATTACGGCCCATCGCGCGGTGCTTGAACTCGGTGAGGGAGCGCTCGGGGCGACCGGCGTGCAGACCCTCGGTCTTAACGCGCACAAGGAAGCGCGTACCGGGGGTGATAGGACGATGAGTGATGATGGGCATGGCTTTGCTGCTCCGAGATTAGGCGAGGGAGATGACGTCGCCCTTCTTCAGGGTGACGATGGCGCGACGAGAATTCGTCTCGGTGTAGATCGAACCACCGGAGAGACGGCTGCGGCGCAGCTTGCCCTTGCGGATGAGGATATTGATTTTCTCGACGGTCACCTTGAAGGAGGCCTCGACGGCCTTCTTGATCTGAGCGCGATCGGCGCCAGGGAAGACCTCAAAGACGTACTTGTTGGCTTCGGCGAGGCCGGAGGCCTTTTCCGTGAGGATCGGGCGGCTGATGATTTCAGAAGCGGGCTTCATGGGATGACAGGCTTAGTTTTTGGCGCGCTCGAGGACCTTGTTGAGGCCGTCTTCCGAGATCAGGATGCGCGGGGTGCGCACGAGATCGAGAGCGTTGAGATTGGAAGAGTTGGAGAAGATGGCGCGGCTCAGGTTGCGGCTGGCGCGGACGACGCTGTCGGACCAAGTGGTGTCAACGACGAGGAGGCGCTTGCCGGCAGGGCTCACATTGGTGAGCACCTTGGCGAAGAGCTTGGTCTTGGGCTGGGCGACTTCGAACTTCTCGATGACCGAGATGCCACCGTCGGCGGCGAGCTCGAAGAGCGCGCGCTGGAGGGCAATCTTCTTGGCCTGAGCGGTGATAGTCTTGGACCAATCGCGAGGGCGAGGGCCGAAGACGATACCACCCTTGAACATCTGGGGGGCGCGCTTGTCGCCGTGGCGGGAACCGCCGGAACCCTTCTGCGGCAGGACCTTCTTACCAGAACCAGCGACTTCGCCGTAATCCTTGGTCTTGGAGGTACCCTGGCGCTTGTTGGCCTGGTAGGAGACGATGACCTGCTTGAGCAGGGCGACGCCCTTGGAGCCTTCGAAGGAAGGAATATCGAATTCCTTTTCGGTGAAGGCGGAGCCGTCGGACTTATAAACTTTGAGCTTCATATCGCTGAGATGCTTGGTGGGTTACTTGGCGGCGATGGCTTTCTTGGCCGGACGCACGAGGACGACCTCACCGTTGGCGCCGGGGAAGCTGCCCTTGATGAGGAGGAGGTTCTTTTCCGCGAGGACTTGGACGACGCGGAGGTTCTGGACGGTGCGCTGCACCTGGCCCATGTGGCCCGGCATTTTCTTACCCTTAAAGACGTGACCAGGAGTCTGACGCATGCCGATCGAGCCGATTCGGCGGTGCATCATGTGACCGTGGGAGTCAGGCTGGCCATCCATGTTGTAGCGCTTGACGACGCCCTGGAAACCACGGCCCTTGACGGTGCCGACAACGTCGACCATCTCGCCGGCGGTGAACTTCTCGACGGTAATGACGTCGCCGACCTTAGCCTGGGTGGCACCCGGCTGGCGGATTTCGTGAAGATGGGTGTGAGGAGCGACGCCTGCCTTGCGGAGGTGGCCTACCTCGCCAGCGGTCATGCGGCTTTCCTTCTGGGGACCGAAGGCGATCTGGACGGCATCGTAGCCATCCTTGTCGACGGTCTTTACCTGGGTGACGGGACAGGGGCCCGCTTGGACGACCGTGACAGGGACGAGGTTGTTGTCCGCGTCATAGACCTGGGTCATTCCGATTTTCTTACCGAGTAGCTGGTGTTTCATTTTTCTAAGAGGCAGGTGGCGTTTCCGCCGTTTGGTCATTGCTGACCTGCATTAGGCTTAGGATTCCTTGCGGAATCTTGGTCCTGATAGAGGGGCTTGGACGTCCTGCGTTGGGTTGGAGGTTAAGGTGGAGGGTTGAAGAGTTAGACTACGATGTTGATGTCAACCCCAGAAGGCAGGTTGAGCTTCTTCAGTTCGTCCACGGTCTGGGCGTTGGGCTCCATGATCTCGATCAGGCGCTTGTGCGTGCGGATCTCGAACTGGTCCATGGACTTCTTGTCCACGTGGGGGGAACGGTTGACGGTAAGGCGAGAGATGTCGGTCGGCAGCGGCACAGGGCCAGTGACGCGGGCGCCGGTGCGCTTGGCGGTGTCGACGATCTCATTGGCGGACTGGTCGACCATGCGGTAGTCGAAGCCCTTGAGCTTGATGCGGATTTTGGTGCGGGCCATCGGGAAGGGAGTGTTGGGGGTGAGATTAGGTGCGGGCCGGGGCGCGGGAGGAGGTCTCGACGACCTGCTTGAGGATCTGCGCAGGAACCTGCTCGTAGTTAGCGGGCTCCATGGAGAACGAAGCACGACCCTTGGAGAGGGAACGGACATCCGTAGCGTATCCGAACATCTCCGCCAGCGGGACGCGGGCATCGATGTTGCAAAGGCCCATCTTGGTTTCCATGCCCTGGATTTGACCACGGCGGCGGTTAAGGTCGCCCATGATGTCTCCCTGGTATTCTTCCGGGGTGACGACTTCGACCTTCATGATGGGCTCGAGGAGGATCGGCTTGGCTTCCTTCATGGCTTCCTTGAAAGCGAAGATGCCGGCCATCTTGAACGCCATTTCGTTCGAGTCCACTTCGTGGAAGGAACCAAAGACGATGCGGGCCTTGAAATTGATGACGGGGTAACCAGCGACCGTGCCGTTATTGGCGGCTTCGCGGATACCTTCGATCGCGGGCTTGATGAATTCCTTAGGGATGACGCCACCGACGATCTCGCTGATGACTTCCTCGGGCTTTTCGCCAGCAACGCGCGTGGCGACTGGGTTGGGTTCGAGTTTGATTTCAACGTGACCGTACTGGCCGCGGCCACCCGACTGGCGGATGAACTTACCCACGCCTTCGGAAGCCAGGTTGATGGTTTCGCGGTAGGAAATCTGGGGCTTGCCGGACTTGGCTTCGACGCGGAATTCGCGCTTGAGGCGGTCGACGATGATTTCGAGGTGGAGCTCGCCCATGCCGGAGATGAGGGTCTGGCCCGTCTCAGGATTCGAAGTGACGCGGAAGGTAGGATCTTCTTGGGCGAGACGCTGCAGGCCGATGGAAAGACGCTCTTGGTCACCCTTGGAATTAGGCTCGATGGACATCGAGATAACGGGCTCAGCGAAGGTGGTCTTCTCGAGGATCAGGTCGTCCTCGGCAGTCAGGGTATCGCCCGTGATGATTTCCTTAGGTCCGATGATCGCGCAGATGTCACCAGAGTAGGCGACGTCGATTTCTTCACGGTCCATCGCACGCAGGAGCACGATACGCGAAATGCGCTCGTTCTTACGGGTGCGAGGATTGTAGAGGGCTTCGCCCTTCTTGAGCTGTCCGCGGTACACGCGGTAGAAGACGAGCTGACCGACGTGCGGGTCAGACCAGAGCTTGAAGCAGAGGCCGGTGACCTTGGCCTTGTCGTCCGGACCAATGGTGATCTCCGTGTCGCCGTCGTCGATGAACGCCTTCTGGGGACGCATGTCGATCGGGGAAGGGAGGAAGTCGACAACGCAGTCGAGGAGCATCTGGACGCCCTTATTTTTGAAGGCAGAGCCAGGGATGACGCCGATGAAGTTAAGGGACAGGGTGGCCTTACGGATACCCGTGCGCATTTCTTCGATCGTCACTTCGTGACCGTCGAGATACTTGGCAGCGAGGACGTCGTCAAAGTCAGCGAGACCTTCGATGAGCTTGGTGCGCCACTGTTTGGCTTCTTCCTTCTGCTTCTCGGGAATTTCGATCACGTCGAACTTCATTCCCTTCGGGTCGGTTTCGTCGTAAAGGTAGGCGACGTTCTTGATCAGGTCGATCATGCCCTTGAATTCTTCACCTTGGCCGATCGGAATGAAGAGCGGGTGGGCGTTGCCCTTGAGCTTTTCGCGGATGTCGTCGACGGCGCCGAAGTAATCAGCACCGGTACGGTCCATCTTGTTCACGAAGGCGACGCGCGGGACGCCGTACTTATTCATCTGGCGCCAGACGGTCTCAGACTGGGGCTGCACGCCGGCAACGGCGCAGAAAACGGCGACAGCGCCATCGAGCACGCGGAGCGAGCGTTCCACCTCGGCCGTGAAGTCCACGTGTCCGGGGGTGTCGATGATGTTGATGCGATGGTCGATGTTCGCGAAATGGCCTTCTTTGGTCTTCCAGCCAGCGGAGATGGCGGCCGCGGTGATCGTGATGCCACGCTCGCGCTCCTGCTCCATCCAGTCGGTGGTAGCGGTACCGTCGTGCACTTCGCCCATCTTGTGCACCACTCCGGTGTAAAAGAGAATACGCTCCGTCGTGGTCGTCTTGCCGGCGTCAATGTGCGCGGCGATACCGATGTTGCGCGTGTGCTCGAGAGGGAACGCGCGGGACGGAGAATTTAATTCAGAAAGTTTGGCCATGATCGGAACCGTTGAAGGGCTGCTGAAGTTACCTGCGGATTACCACTTAAGGTGGGCGAAGGCACGATTGGCCTGGGCCATCTTGTGGGTCTCTTCGCGCTTCTTCACCACGTTGCCGGTGTTGTTGTAAGCGTCGACGAGCTCAGCCGCGAGGGCTTCGGACATCGTGGTTCCCTTGCGGCCGGCGGCAGCAGCGGCGACCCAGCGCAGCGCGATGCTGTTCTGGCGCTCAGGAGAGACTTCGACCGGCACCTGGTAGGTAGCACCACCGACGCGACGGCTCTTCACTTCGAGCTTCGGACGGCAGTTCTCGAGGCCACCGAGCAGCAGCTCGACGGGATTACCCTTCATCAGCTTTTCGCTGACCTTCTCGATCGCACCGTAGACGATACCCTGGGCGATAGACTTCTTGCCGGACTTCATCACGACGTTGATGAGCTGGCTAATGAGGGGGGAGCCGTAACGGGCGTCCGGGAGATGGGCGCGCTTGGCTGCTTTGCGACGACGAGACATATTCTAAGGGAGTTGGGTTCGGAAACGGATTAGGCCTTCTTTTCCTTCGGACGCTTGACGCCGTACTTGGAACGAGAGCGACGACGCTTCTCGACGCCGGAGCAGTCGAGGGGGCCGCGGACGATGTGGTAGCGCACGCCCGGGAGATCCTTCACGCGGCCGCCACGAACGAGGACCACGGAGTGCTCCTGGAGCTTATGGCCTTCGTCGGGAATGTAGGAGATGACTTCCTGGCCATTGGTCAGGCGCACCTTGGCGACCTTACGCTGAGCCGAGTTCGGCTTCTTGGGCGTACGGATCATGACCTGCACGCAGACGCCGCGGCGGAAGGGCGAGTTATTCAAGGCAGGCGACTTCGACTTGGCCTTGGGTTGGACACGCGGTTTACGGACGAGTTGGTTGATGGTAGGCATGGACCTCGGTAAATTGGGAAAAGAGTGTTTGGGCATAGGGGTCGAGGCCCCTCATGCAAGAGGAAAGTGCGGGGATTTTAAGGTTTCTTTACTCCTCTCCCTACCCCGCCCCCCTTTCGTCTTTTTTGGCGGGACAATTCCGACGCCCACGCCATTACTAGAAACCCCTCCCATGCCGTCCCCCCGCCTGACCTTCGCCCTCCTTCTCGGGATGTCTACCCTTTCGGGTCTGGCTCAGAGCCCGCCGCCACCCCCAGCCGCCCAGAAGAGCCCAGCCCCCGTCAGCAAAGAGGCCGAAGAAGATGCTGAAATTATCGTTTTGGCCGGTCTCCCCCACCTCAAGGAAAAGGAAGCCATTCTGAGTTATGCCCGCCAAACCTACATTAAAGCGGATTTGATTAAGGATAAGCCCCTGCTGCAAATTATCCGCCTATCCCTGGCTAAACTCGAAGATCAGCCCGAAAATGCGGCCAAAATTCGCCAAGAGCACCTCATCCAACTCGCGGAATACTTCACCAAGCAGGCGATGGCCGCCCAGGACGCTGGTCAGATGGCTGACGCCCAGCGCCTCGCCCAGGTAGCCATCCGTTGTAATCCGGGTAATGCAAAGTCTAAGTTGTTCTACGCCAACTTTTTACATAATATCGCTGGCCGAACTGATGACGGGATTCAGACCCTTAAGCATGGCCTAGAATTCCTCCCGGTGGACGACCCCCTTACCAAGGACTACTTGGAGCGCTACTTCCAGCTACTCCAAGCCCGGGAACGGGACCAAGAAGTCATCGACGGGAGCCTGAAGTTGATTCAGGTCACGAAAAACATGCCCACCTACATGCGGGACTCGCTCTCGATGTCGGCCGCCACCTCGCTCTACTGGACGGGTAAATACCCCGACGCAGTCAATATCATCAACGCCAGCAGCCTAGATACCCAGCCGAGCGGCCTCCTCCTCAAGGCCCGCGCGCTCTTCGAAGGCGGCAAGACCCAGGAATCCCTCAACCTGCTCGAGGCGAAGACGTCGGCGTTCAAAGGGGCCGGTCGCGATGCGGTCCTTTCGCAGCTCGCCCGCTTTCACATCCTTCTCGGCCAGCATAAGATGGCCCTAGAGGTGACGCAGGAACGCATCTCGGCCGACGAGAAGGCCCCCTTCCCTCACATCCAGAAACTCCAGCTGCTCGACCGTCTCAGCCTCAAGGACGAGTTCGACAAAGAGCTCCGCCTGATCTTCGCGAACTACGCCGGCAACTCGGCGCCGATGATCGCGCTCGCCAACTTCGCCGCCGAGAAGGGCTACGCCGAACTCACGGGGGCGCTCGCCAACTCCGCCGCCCAGCACGGCCTCGAACGCGCAACCTTCGCCGCACTCCACCTCGAGGCGATTCTCAATGGCCCCGAGCCGGGCCAACTCATCGTGCAGTATCAGCAGATCGTCGCCGCCGATAAAGCTTTCTTCAAATCCAACGAAGCCATCGTGCAAGCGCTCATCGCGATCGCCTACCACGCCCGCCAGAAACCCGACGCGGTGATCGCCAAACGCGACCGCGATATCGGCGACCGCTACCTCACGGAATTCCTCAAGTCCAAGGACCTCGGCCCCGAAGCCTACCGCTCCGTCGGCCGCCACCTGCGCTCGATTCGTGCGGGCGACGCCGCCGTGCGCGTACTCGAAGCCGGCATCACGCTCTTTCCCCGCTACTCGCAGCTGCGCGCCGATTATATCTCCGCCCGCATCCTTGCCGGCCAGACGGAAACCTACGGCACGCGTAAGTCCGTCGCCGATGAACTCGAGCTGCTGCTGACCCTGCGCCGTCCGTCGCCCGCCATCTGGCAGGAGGCCGTCGCCTGGCTACGCTCGGAGTCCAAGTTGCCCGCCGATCGCCAGCGCAAGCTCGAGGCGGCGATGGCCCCGCTGATCCGCAGCAACCTCGACCCCGAGGCGCTCGCCGGCCGCTGATCGTCCGATGACGCTGCTACGCCGACGCGACGAGCTCATCGCGGAGCTTGAACCTTTCGCGGACCACCACGAGCGCTTCCAATACGTGATCGACCGCGCCAAGGCCGCCCCGGCCCTGCCGTCCGACCTGAAGCTCGACGCGTTCCTCATCGAAGGCTGCACCTCCAATCTCTGGCTGGTGCCATCTCTCGAAGCCGGCGTCTGTCGCTTCCGTTGCGACGCCGATTCACTTATCACCAAGGGTATCGCGAGCCTGGTCTGTGAATTCTACGACGCCGCCCCACCCCAAGAAGTCGCCGCCACCGACGCGGACTTCCTTTCTGCGGTCGGCATCACGCAGCACCTTTCGCCCAACCGACGCAATGGCCTGACGAACCTCGTCGGCAAAATCCGCGCCTTCGGCCGGGCCGCCTCCGCGTCCTGATAAGGCCCATTGGCGCGGCTAAAGACTGGAGATATGGCTGGTTGGGATTTGCGCCGGGAAAGAAGGCGGATGAGATGACGGCATGAGCCAGCCGGAAGCCTCCGCACCCGACCGCCGCCTTCTTTGGCTGTGCCTGCTCACGCTTGGCTGGTCCGTCCTGGTACTCCAGGCCGGCGGCTTCACCACGAGCATCCGCGCCGGCATGGCCTTCCTCGACTGGCCTCTGTCCAACGGCTCAATTAACCCTCCGGGCTGGCTCACGGAGATCGACAAATTCGCCGAGCACTCCCACCGCCTCGCGGCCACGGTCCTCGGCTTGCTCTGCATCGCGATCGCCGTCGCCCATGGCTTTCGCGAAAATCGCCGGCCGATCCGCCTGGCGGCCTACACGCTCGTCGGCTTGGTGGTCCTCCAAGGCTTACTCGGCGGGCTCCGCGTGCTCCTTGATCAGCTTAACATTGGCGGCGATGGCAACTTCAAGGCGGTGGCCTTCGCGGTCGGGCACGCGGTCAACGCTCAGCTCACGCTCGCGCTCCTCGCCATCATCGCCCTCGCCCATACACCTGCCTGGCATCAGGCTGGCCGCACCGCACCGCGCTCCCTTTTCCGGGTCGGAGCCGCCGCCGCCGCGCTGACGCTCTCGGTCATCGTGATCGGTGCGGTGATGCGTCAAGGGCACTTCACGCTCTGGGTCTCCTCCCCTTCCGACGGTCTATTCATCCCCTCCATCGGCACGGGCGTCGCCTGGTGGGTCAACCTACTCCATCGCGGGGGCGCCCTCCTCGCCGGGACAGCGGTGCTCTTCTTCGCCGTCCAGCTGGCCCGCCAAGGCTTCCCGCTCCTCCGCTGGGCAACCTTGGTCGTGCTCGTCTTCCTGCAGGTCCTCCTCGGCATCCTGAGCATCCAGCTCCCACTCAACCCAAACGTCCGGACCGTCCACCTCGTCGTCGGCGCCGCCCTCTTTTCCTCCCTCTGCGCAGCGGTGATGCTGGCCAGACGCTCGACGAAGGAGTCGACCGCCTAAGCCGCGGCGACTGATTTACCTTTAACCCGTCGCGCAAAACCGCCACGACAAGACCGATGAGCGAACGCGCCGGATCCGTGCCTGCCGCCTACTGGGAGCTGACCAAGCCCCGGCTGTCGTTCCTTTCCGTCCTCACGGCTCTCGCCGGTTACTTCTGCAGCGAACCGAGCCAGGCCACCAATCCGAAGGTGCTGGTCTCGCTGGCGATCGGCACCGCCCTCGCCGCCGGCGGCTGCGGCGCCATCAACATGTGGTGGGAGAGTGATGCTGACGCGAAGATGGATCGGACGCGCAATCGCCCCATTCCGGCCGGCATCCTGAAGCCCGGCGCGGTGCTCCTCTTCGGCCTGCTGCTACTGACGCTCGGCGTGATCCTCGTCTGGGTCGGCACCGACCAGCCGCTCGCGGGCGCCCTGACGGCCGCTACCGCGATCTCCTATCTCTTACTCTATACCCCGCTGAAGTCGATGACGTCATGGTGCACGCTTGTCGGCTCACTGCCCGGGGCGATTCCTCCGATCATCGGCACCGCCGCCAAACTCGGCCACATCGATACGATGGGCTGGCTGCTCTTCGCTCTCTTGTTCTTCTGGCAAGTCCCCCACTTCATGGCCCTCGCGGTGATGTGCCGGGAAGACTACGCCCGCGGCGGCTTCAAGGTCGCCACGGTGAATGACCCCTCCGGCCACGCCGCCGCCATCTGGGCACTGCTCTTCATCATCCCGATGCTTTTTGTCGCCGGTGCTATCGCCACAATCTTCTTTCCGGATGGAGCAGTCCCTATGTCTGGATTTCCTTCATTGCCGGCGCCTGGTTCTTCAAGCTCTGCCTCGATTCGGTGTCCCGAGCCGCCGGGCGGAAGTCGACTAAGCCTCTTTTCCTCGCCTCGATCCTTTATCTGCCCGTCGCCTGTTGACTCTGACGCTGAACCGGATTTTCTGAGGGCCATGGATGCGCGCGCCGACAAGGACCGCCTGCGCGCGGAACTCAAGGCCCGCCGCACGGCCCTCACACCCCGCGAACTGCAGGTCGCCGGCGACGCGGCCGCCCGTCTGGTGACGCAGCTCCCGGAATGGAAGCAGGCGAAGACGGTCTGCCTCTACGCCTCCTTTGGGGGCGAACTGCCGACGGACGCCCTGATGTTACTCGCGCTGCTCGAAGGCAAACGACTGCTCCTGCCTCGCGTGACGAACAAAACGACGCTCGTCCTCCACGAGGTCACCGACCTCACCACGCTCCAACCCTCGCGTCTTGAATCCGCGAACCGAAGCCGTCCGCGCCCGTCGCGACGCTGGCCGACGCCGAGCTGGTCCTCGTGCCCGGCCTGGGCTTCGACGGCGCTGGCCGACGTCTCGGGTTCGCGGTGGCTTCTACGACCGCCTCCTCGCCAAGCCGCCCCGCAAGACCTTCCTGCTCGGCCACGCCCACGCCTTCCAACTGGTGTCGCGCCTCCCGGACGAGCCGCATGATATTAAAGTTAAGGCGGTCGCTACCCCGCAGGGCGTGATTCGCTGCCGAGTACGTTAGCAGGTTTGCCAAGCGAGTGGAATCGTGTCCGATGGAGGGTCCGATGTCCGCCCCCCGACCAGACGCCATCCGCCTCCGTGGCGTCCGCCATAGAACAACCTGAAGGGGTTCGATGTGGACATCCCCGTCGGCAAGCTGGTCGTGGTCACGGGTCTGAGCGGAGCCGGCAAGTCGTCCTTGGTCTTCGACACGTTGCACGCCGAAGGCCAACGTCGCTACGTCGAGACGTTCAGCCCTTACGTTCGCCAGTTCCTCGAACTACTCCCTCGCCAGCCCTCGACTCCGCGGAGAACGTCCGTCCCTCTGTCGCCATCAAGCAAGGCAACGCGGTCCGCACCTCGCGCTCGACG
>BGOI01000003.1 GCA_003569165.1 Opitutia bacterium | reverse complement strand
GTCCGGCCGCCATGCAGATGGCCATCTACCTCACCGCTGGCGCCATGGCCTCCCTCGCGGTATCCTCATCGCCATCGACGCCTCCGGCGTCGACTACGGCGCTGCGTACGTTCGAAAGCGTTGCGCACGGCCTCCAGAACGCGAAGTCCATTCCTGCCGCCACTGGCGCGCTCGTGCTCTCGGCCTCGGCACGCTGGCTTCGCTCTTCCCGTTCCACTCCTGGCCGCGCCCGGCTACTCCGCCGCCCCGACGCCAGTCTCGATGCTGCACGCCGGCGCCCTCAAGAAGTTCGGCCTCTACGGCATCATCCTCCTCGGCCTCAGCAGCCTCGACATCACTGCGGCTCCCTCGGCACCTGGTTCCTCTGGTTCGCCGTGGCGAACGTCGTCCTCGTCGGCCTGATTTGCCTCGCACAGCGCGACCTCAAGCAACTGCTCTCTTGGAGCTCCGTCGCCCATATGGGTCCGATCTTCCTCGGCATCTGGGTCTGCGGCGTGTCCGGCAAGGCTGACGGCCTTGATGCCGCGGCTTTCCTGATGGTCGCACACGGCCTCTCTTGCGCCGCGCTCTTCCTGCTCGCCAACGCCGTCCGCGCCCGTGCCGGCACCTACCGCCTCGACGAACTCGGCGGACTCGCCACGCGCACGCCGATTCTGGCAGCGCTCTTCATCGCCGCGACCATGGCCTCCATTGGCCTCCCGGGCTTTGGCAACTTCTGGGGCGAAGTCGGCATCTTCCTCGCCCTTCGTGCTCAGCCGCTCTGGCTGCAGGGCCCTCGTCGCCTCGACGGTCGTCATCTCCGCCGTGTACGCCCTCCGCGCCGTAGCTCGACGTTCTTCGGTCCGGCCTCCGAGGCGCTCGAGAAGCGCTTCGCCTCCGCGCCCTTCGGCGACCTCGGTTGGGCCGAGCGCTTCGCCGCCTTCGTCCTGCTCGGCGCTTCGCTGACGATTGGCTTCGTGCCTTCGCTCATCACGAAGTCCGTCAATCCCGTCGCCGCTGGTATCACCACCTTCTCGCAACATAACGCCAAGGCACCCGTCAAGGCTGCCCCGGCCCAGCCCGCCCAAAGCTAAGCTTTCCGTCCGATGATTCCTTCTCCTCGCCGATATCGATCCGGTCTTCAAGGTCCTGGCCCCGCGCCCGGCTGACTGGCTATCCATCCTAACCGAGATTGCCGTCTCGGGGCTCTCGCTCGTCGCCTCGTGCAGGCGATGTTCCTCCCAAAGCGCTCCGCTCGCTCATCCCGATCACCGCTCGCGTCGGTCTCGTCCTCGTCGCGATCATGGCGCTGACCAACGGACCCTGGGTTCAGCCGACCGACGTCGCTTCGTTCGCCGGCCTGCTCCGCCAGAACCTGCCCACGGACGGCGTTCGCATGGTCTTCCTGTTGTCGGCCTTGCTGACGAGTTTCGTCGCCGAAGGCTTCCTGCGCGAGCGCGATGCCGCCGTCGCCGACTACCATCACGTACTGCTGGTGGTCACCGCTGCGTTCATGCTCCTCGCGCAGTCGAACCACTTCGTCACATTCTTCCTCTCGCTCGAGACGGCTGCCGTCGGCCTCTACGTGCTCGTCGGCTACCTCCGCCGCAGCGAAGCCTCGCTCGAAGCCGGCGTGAAATACCTCGTCGCGGGCGGACTTAGCTCCGCGTTGCTCCTGATGGGTATCGTGCTCGTCTACGGTGCGCTCGGCTCGGCCGGCGTCGCCGACTCGCTCAACTTCACCCAGATTGGCAACGCCCTCGCCGCCCAATCCGTCGCGAACACGATCTCGCCCCTCACGCTCGCCGGCATCGCCCTCATCCTCGGCGGCGTCGCCTTCAAGCTCGGCGCTTTCCCGTTCCACACCTGGATTCCGGACGTCTACCAGGGCGCCCCGACGCCCACCACCGCCTTCCTCGGCACGGCCTCCAAGGCCGCCGGCGCGTTCACCCTCGTACTCCTCGCCACCGGACCGTTCGCGCCGATTGCCGTGAAGCTCGCGCCGCTCCTTGGCGTCACCGCCGTCCTGACCCTCCTCTTCGGCAATCTCGGCGCCCTCGCCACGACTGATGTGAAGCGCACGCTCTCGCTTTCCGGCGTCGCGCACGCTGGGTTCATCCTCGCCGCCGTCACCGCCGCGCTCGTCCTCCCGGGCGCCAACGCGTTTGGTTACGATGTCGAACAGGTCATCGTCATCTACCTCCTCGCTTACGTCATCGGTACGTTCCTCACCGCCCAAGCGCTCGTCACGCTGCCGGCCGTCGAAGACCATCGCCGTCCGCAGCTCGCGCTCCGCGGCCTGCTCCGTCGTTCGCCGCTCCTCGCCAGCTCGCTCGGTTTCGGCATCGGTTCCCTCGCCGGCGTGCCGCCTTCCTTCGGCTTCATCGCCAAGCTGCTCGTGCTGACGCTCCTCGTCTCCGCCAAGCTCTGGTGGATTCTCGGTGCCGCCCTCATCGGCGTCGCGATCAGCATCCACTACTATTTCTCGATCCTGCGCGAAGCGGTGGTCCGACCGACCGACGCCGACGAGGAACTCGCTCCGCTCGAGATTCCGTTCGGCACCCGCTTCCTGATTGGCGTGCTCACCGCAGCCTCGATCATCGGCGGACTCTTCGTCCTGTTCGGACGTTAACGCCCTTTGCCGCGCCCGCGAGGGTGGTGGCGACGGTGCGCATCCGACAGGGCCGTACGGTCGACCGACGTGTAGATCTGCGTCGTGGCGATGTCAGCGTGGCCGAGCATCTCCTGAATGGAACGCAGGTCCGCGCCGCCCTCGAGCAGGTGCGTCGCAAAGGCGTGGCGCAGGAGGTGCGGCTTCACGGGCACGGAGACCCCGGCACGCTCAGCCGCCTGTTTCACGCCGAGCCAGAAGGTCTTGCGGGAGATCGCGACGCCTCGGGCGCTCAGGAAGAGAGCACTCCCGGTCTTCGGGCGGACGAGCTTGGGTCGGCCAGCCTTGAGATAGGCCTGCAAGGCGACGAGCGCGGTCTCGCCGACGGGCACGACGCGATCCTTGGATCCCTTGCCGGTGACACGGACGAGCGCCGAGTCGGCGTCCACCGCTTGGATCTCCAGGCTGCAGAGTTCGGAGATACGCAGACCGGAACCGTACATCATCTCGAGCATCGCGCGATCGCGCAGGCCCTGCGGCGTGCGGGTGTCGGGCGCGGAGACGACCTTGGCGGCTTCTTCGGCGCTGATCATCCCGGGCAGCTTGCGGCGGAGCTTCGGGCCGCGGGCGAGCTCGGTGAAATCATCGCGACGTAGGCCACTACGGACCAGATGGGCCGAAAAGGAACGGACGGCCGAGAGTCGGCGAGCCATCGAGGCGGCAGCGTGGCCCTTGCGGTCGAGCGCGCGCGTCCAAGAATCCACGTCCGCCAGCGAGACTTCCATCCAGTTCGAGCGGCCGGCCCGGCCACAGTGGGCGGCAAAGCGGACCAGATCCGACTCATAGGCCTCCGTCGTCAACTTGGCGGCGCCACGCTCGAGCGAGAGGTGGGCCAGAAAGGCGTCCACCGACTCCTGGAGGTCAGGAGGCACCGTCTCTCGGCGGACTCGGGGCGGCTTCGGCATGCGTCATCAGTATTGCCCCGCCCCCCGGGGAGTCCATAAGGATTGAGCATGTCCAGCCAGCGTGAGCGCGCCATGAAGCCGACCGACCTCCGGGGAATCCTCCGGTATGTCCCGATGTTCCGCGACCACGTGTTCGTCATCGCGGTCGACGGCTCGATCGTGTCCCACGAGAATTTCGCGAACATCGTCACCGACATCGCGGTCCTCCGCAGCCTGTCCATCAAGGTCGTCCTCGTGCACGGCATCGGCCAGCAGCTCGTCGGGCTCGCCGGCGCGCATAACATCGTGCTCTCCGACGTCCAAGGCGAAGGCCCCACCGACGTGTCGACCATGTCGCTCGCTCGCGAAGCTTCGGCGCTCGTCTCCCAATCGGTGCTCGAGAACCTTTCCCAGGCCGGCCTCCGCTGCGCCATCACCAACGCCGTCCGCTCGACCAAGATCGGCCGGATCAAGGGCGTGGACCACCTCTACACCGGCAAGGTCGAGAAGGTCGACGCCGCGATCCTCAAGTCGATGCTCTCGCAGGACATCCTGCCACTCGTCACGCCCATCGTGTGCGACCGCGAAGGCCAGTCACTCCGCGTGAATAGCGACCACCTCGCGATGGAACTCGCGACCGCCCTCGGCGCCTCGAAGCTCATCTACCTCACGCCCTTCAGCGGACTGCAGGTCAATGGCGTCGTGCAGCTGAACCTACCGGAGGATGACCTCAAGCGCCTCCTCGCGGACAAGTCCGCCAAGCTCGACCCGCGCATCCGCAGCAAGGCCGTCCAAGCCGCCAAGGCCCTCGACAACGACGTCCCGCGCGCGCACATCCTCGACGGCCGCGTCTTCGGCTGCCTCCTCACCGAAATCTTCGACAAGGTCGGTCTCGGCACGATGGTGCACGCCAACGACTACGACCGCATCCGCCAGGCCAAGAAGAAGGACGCGCAGGCGCTCTACAACCTCGCCAAGCACGGTGCGAAGACCGACGCCCTCGTCGCCCGCACGCGTCAGCAGATCGAGCAATCCTTCGCGGACTTCTACGTCTACGAGATCGACGACAGCATCATCGGCTGCGCCACCTTGCGCCCCTATCCCGGCGGCAAGTCGATGGAGCTCGGTGCGGTGTACGTGCAACCGTTCTACCATGGACGCGGCGTCGGCAGCAAACTCGTCGAATTCGCCAAACGTCGCGCCAAGCAGCTCGGCGCCAAGAAGCTCATCGCGCTCACCACGCAGACGCAGGGCTTCTTCCAGTCCGCCTGCAACTTCGTGCCGGGTGCGCTGACGGACCTGCCCGCCGAGCGTCGCAAAGCGCTCAAGGAAAGCGGCCGGAATTCGCAGGTGCTCTCGTTCTCGCTCAGCCGCCTGAGCGATTCGGTGCGCTGAGCCTCAGTTCGTCGCGAAGAAGCCGCGTTGCTTCTCGCTGATCGGGAGGCCGAGCTTCTCCATCGCCAGCAGGAAATCTTCCCAGACGGCCCGCTTAGCGGACGCACTCGGATTATGGAGCAGGTAATTCGGATGGTACGTCGGCATCAACGGCACGCCGGAAAGATCGAACCACTGGCCACGGGCCTGCGTGATGCTCGGCGTGCGACCGTGCAGGGCTTCGAACGCCTGGGCGCCCAGCGCGACCACGATGCGCGGGGCGACGACGTCGATCTGCGCGCGGAGGTACGGAAGATTGAAGGCGATTTCGCGCGCGGTGGGCGGGCGCTTACCATACTGGGTCGGGGGCTCGGGGCGCCAGACCATCACAGGCGCGAGATAATAGTCGGCGGGGCTGATCGCGGCGGCACCGAGGATCTTCTGGAGGAGTTCGCCAGAGGCGCCCGCAAAGGCTTTCCCGGCTTCCATCTCTTCGAGCGAAGGGGCTTCGCCGACGAAGACGACCTTGGCTTCGAGTGAGCCATGTCCGAGCAGAGCGCGATGCGAGCCGGTCAGATGCTTCTTCGTCTCGACGCACGCGTCGACGAGCTGGCGGAGGGCGGCCATGCGCTCGGCCTTGGTGCCGGCGGGCAACGTGAAGATCGGCGCATCGGCGATGACCGGGGTCGTCGCGACCGCGGCAGGCTTCGGCGTGACTGGGATTGGCGTCGAACGGACCGAGGCGGCGGGTGCGGCGATGGCAGAAGGCTTGGCCGCCGCAGCAGGCGCAGGCGCGGCCACCGGAGCCCCGGCGAGGGCCTTCAAGGTCGCCACGGCTTCGTCCGAAATGCTTACCCGACGGTGCCCAGCGGCCTTCTGGCGTTTGAGCTCCTCCAGGAGGATGTCCAGGGCCTCTGCGGGGTCGTCGATCACGGGAGGGAGATGGATTGGATGGCGCGGGCGAGGGTCAAATCTTTCTCCGTAATCTGACCGCCGGCGTCATGGGTGCAAAGCCGCAGGGTCACCCGATTCCAACTATTATGGATTTCCGGGTGGTGATCGAGACGCTCGGCCTCGGCTCCGATCAGGTTAATCAAGGCCAAGGCAGCCTTGAAATCCTTTAACTTATAGACCTTCAACAACTTAGCGTGTTCGACACTCCAACCGTCCAGGCCCTTCAGGGCCTCCTGGATCTGGCTTAGGGTCAAAGCTGCGCTCATAAAAACAGCCTCTTTCACCCCGCTAACGGAGTCAACGCAGGGCTGAGGGAACCCCCCTATTGTGAATAAACTTGCCGAAGCCCTGCTAAACTGACTTAAAGGCGGTCAGGTTTGTCTCGGAAAATAACCAAAGTAAGAGACAACCCCGCAATAATCCGGTGAGTTGACGGTCGTTAAGACGGCAAATCGAAATCCGAAAGTCGGAAACGGGCAATGCGGTGTAGGTAAAACAAGCAAAACAAAAGATAATATGGAAAACAAACTGTTCGTGGGCAACTTGCCCTGGGCCGCAACCGAATCCGACATCCGCGCTCACTTCTCCCAAGGCGGCGAAGTGGTCTCCGTGGAAGTCATGATGGACAAGTTCACGGGTCGCCCTCGTGGCTTCGCCTTCGTGACCATGGCCAATGCTCAGGCCGCTCAGGATGCGATCGCTAAGACTGAAAACATCGATTTCATGGGTCGTCCCCTGAAGGTCAATGTCGCTCGTCCTCGCGAAGAACGCCCGTCCTTCGGTGGTGACCGTCCCCGCTCCGGCGGCTTCGGTGGCGACCGTCCCCGCTCCGGCGGCTTCGGCGGTGGAGATCGTGGTGGCTTCGGCGGCGGCGGAGGCGGCTCTCGTGGCGGCTTCGGCGGCGGCTCTCGCGGCGGCTTCGGCGGCGGCGAACGTCGCTCCGGCGGCTTCGGCGGCGGCGATCGCGGCGGCTACTAATCCTCGGATTAACAACCTCCTCAAGGGCGCCTTTCGGCGCCCTTTTTTGTGCCCGGATGGGTCAGAATCCCTGTTTATCCTAAGGAAAAGGCCTATCCCCTTGTCCCCCGCTGGTCGGCAGGCTTAATGCCCGACCGTCATGCGTGCCCTGCTTGCCCTGATTCTCTTCCTGTCCTTTGGTCCGGCCCAGGCCGCACTGAGCACCGATAGCCTGCCCGCCGGGTCCGTTGCCATCGTCGGCTTCGACCTCAAGACCTTCCGTAGGACCAAGGTCGGACAGGCCCTCGAGAAGCTCGCCGACCTGAAGGCGAAGGACCTCGAGGCTTCCCGCAGGCTGCGCGAACAACTCGGGGTGGATTCTGAAAACGACCTGCATGAGCTCGTCGTCGCAATCTATCCGGGCCCCGACGGCAAGGTCGCCGAGAAGAGTGCCTCCGGCGTTGTGCTCATCCGTGGTAAGTTCGTGCCGGCGCGCATCAACGCGTTCGGCCAGAGCAACACCCTCCCGTCGAAGACCGTCGGCCAGCATCAGGCTTGGGAAGCCGGCGCCTTCATCGAGAAACTTTCTGGCGAGAAGCCGAAGGATGACGCTAAAGACGCCTACGTCGTCGCCCATTCGGAAAGCCTGGTCCTCGTCGTCAGCGCGGAGTTCCTCGAACGCGCCGTCGCCGCGGCCGATCGCGGCGAGAAGGCCGCGCAGCTGCCCACCGCGGTATCCGCGAAGTTCGCCGCCGCCCCGCAGGGCTGGCTTTATCTCTACGCCGACGCCGCGAAGATGCCTAACACGAAGCAAGAAGTCGGCGTGGAAGATCTTTCCCTGGTGCTCGGCGAAAACGCCACCGACCTGCAGCTCGCGGTCGCCGCCAACTTCGTGAGCGCCGAGAAGGCTTCGACGATGCGCAAGCAGCTCCAAGGCTTCCAAGCGCTCTCAATGATGGGACTCTCGAACGACGACGGGAAATCGCCCGAGGAGAAGGAAGAAATGGGGACGCTCGTCGAACTCGTGCAGAAGATCCGCATCGGCGGCGAGGGCAAGCAGGCGACCCTCGACCTCGATTACCCGGCGGACAAGCTCGCGCAGGCGATCGGACGGGTGGTCGACAAAGCCCAAAAGAGCGCGGCCGCTCCGGGCGCCAAGTAAGCGCGCATGCGTCGCCCACTCCTGCTGCTCGCGTTCCTGGCCATAGCGTGCAGCGTAGCGTGGCTCTGGACGCATCCTGGCGACCTGCGCCTGCGCATCGATCCGCGTAGCCGCGAGGTCGCGCTGATCCTGCCCCGCGAAGCCCAAGGGCTCCGGACTTCCGCCGCCGTTCTTCGGGCGCTCGCCGAACTGGCCCCGCTGGAACAGCGCGAAGCCTTACGCGCCGGGCTCGCCCGAGCTACCTTGGACAAAGCCGAGCGGGCGACCGTGGGCTTCATCCCGGGACAACCCGCGGAGCTCAGTGAGAACCCGCCTGAGGTCAGCGACGGCGGCAAGGTCATCCCCGGACTCGCCCGCGTGCAGTTAAGCGGCGTCCCGCATGGCTATCTGCTCGTACACGCTGCACCCGCGAATGCCTTACTCGAGACCGCCGCCCGCCGCCGCTGGCTCGGTCGCGCGCTCATCGAGGCCGGCGCCCAGGCCGAAACAGCGACCATCGCGGTCGGCGAAAGCGACGGCGGCGCCTTCCTGGTCGCGACGATTGCCTTCGCCTACAAGACCGGCGACGAGGCCGAAGCTGCGCTCGCCCGCCTGACGGAAAAACAAGGCGACTACGACGCGCTCGGTTTCGCCGCGCGCCCGGGGACCGACCGCATCACGCGTCAGACGAAGCTACTCGTGATCCGGCTCGATATCGAGGCGGACCTCGTGCTGCAGGCGCTCGGCCGGCGCTGAGGCTCAGGCCTTCTCCAGCGAACCGTCGGCCTTGAGTCGACGATAGTAGCAACCCGAGCGAGCCTTACCGTTCTCCTTCGTGTGGCACGCGCCCTGACCCGCGGGGCGAACCTTGTAGAGGATCGAGTTCTGCTCGCAGTTGACGCGCACCTCAAGGAGCTCGAGGAAATCGCCGGAAGTCAGACCCTTGATCCAAAGTTCATTGCGCGACGTGCTCCAGAAGGTCGCCTTCTTTTCACGGAGCGCCGTCTGCAGGGCGAGCTCGTTGACGTAGCCGACGATGAGCACTTCGCCGGTCTGGGCGTCCTGGGCCACGGCCGGGATGACATCGGCCTGCCCAGAAGCGATTTTTCGCAATTTTCCGAAGTCGAGTCGTAGGGCCAGGCCTTCTTCGAGTTCTTTGTCGGACATGTGACCTTTTTGAAGGGGTTTGGAGGCTCATTCAAGGCTGGAAACCCCACCCGTTTATGCCTTACGGATTAAGCCTATGTCGCTCAACCATTCCGCCGACCTTTCCCGCGCCGCCACCGAAGCCCGTGGCCTCGCCATGGATGCCGTCGCCGCCTGCCACTCGGGACACCTCGGCCTGCCTCTCGGCGCCGCCGAAATCGGCTCCGTGCTCTACGGTAACTTCCTCCGCCACGACCCCGCTGCCCCCGCCTGGATCAACCGCGACCGCTTCGTCCTGTCGGCCGGCCACGGCTCGATGTTCGTCTACAGCTGGATCCACCTCGCTGGTTTCGACCTCCCCCTGCAGGAAGTGAAGAACTTCCGCAAACTCCACTCCAAGACCCCGGGTCACCCCGAGTTCGGCGAGACGGTCGGCGTCGAAGCCACCACCGGCCCGCTCGGTCAAGGCACCGGCAACATCGTCGGCATGGCCGTCGCCGCCAAGATGGCCGCCGCCCACTTCAACACCGCCGAGCATCAGATCTTTGACCACATCGTGGTCGGCCTCGCCGGCGACGGCTGCCTCCAGGAAGGCATCTCGCAGGAAGCCGCTTCCTTCGCCGGCCGCTTCGGCCTCGATAACCTCATCATGCTCTACGACTCCAACGACGTCACCCTCGACGCGATGGCCTCGAAGACGCAGAACGAGGACACCGCCAAGCGCTACGAAGCCGCCAACTGGGAAGTCTTCACCGTCAAGCAGGGCAACGAGCTCGCCCCGATCGCCGCGGCCCTCGACCAGGCCCGCGCCAGCAAGAACGGCAAGCCGAAGCTGATCATCTGCAAGACCGTCATCGGTAAGGGTATCGCCGAAGTCCAAGGCACCTCCAAGGGTCACGGCGAAGCCGGCGTGAAATTCGTCGACGCCTCCCGCAAGGCCCTCGGTCTGCCGGAAGAAAAGTTCTACGTCTCACCGGAGACCCGTGCTTACTTCAACGCCCGTAAGGCCCAGCAGGCCACCGCGCACGCCGAATGGCAGAAGACTTTCTCCGCTTGGTCCAAGGCCAACCCCGAGAAAGCCGTCCTCCTCGCCAAGGCGCAGAAAGGCGACCACGGCGACGTCCAGTCACTCCTCGCCGCCATCCCGGAGTTCGGCAAGAACGCCCTCGCCACCCGCCTCTCCGGCGAAGCGTGCATCAACGCCGTCGCCAAGGCTTCGCCGCTCGTGCTCTCCGGTTCCGCCGACCTTCACGGCTCGACCAAGAACTACATCAAGGACGCCGGCGATTTCGACATCGCGACCCCGGCTGGCCGCAACCTCTACTTCGGCATCCGTGAGCACGGGATGGGTGCCATCCTCAACGGCATGGCCTACCACGGCATCTTCAAGGGCTCCGGCGCGACGTTCCTGACCTTCTCCGACTACCTCCGCCCGTCGATCCGCGTCGCCGCCCTCGCGAAGCTCCAAGTCTTCTACATCTTTACGCATGACTCCGTCGGCGTCGGCGAAGACGGACCGACCCACCAGCCGGTCGAAACCGTCAGCGCCCTGCGCTGCATCCCGAACCTCGACGTGGTCCGCCCGGGCGACGCCGAAGAAACCGCCGCCGCCTACGCCCATGCGGTCGCCCGCAAGGACGGCCCGGTCGCCCTCATCCTCTCCCGTCAGAACGTCCCGTCCCTCGATGCCGTCCCGGTCGCCACGCGCCGCCAGGGCACGCTCAAGGGTGGCTACGTCCTCCGCAAGGAAACCGCGGCCCTCACCCACATCCTCATCGGCACGGGCAGCGAACTTTCGCTCGCCCTCGCGGCCGGCGAAGAACTCGGCGCGGGCGTCCGCGTCGTCTCGATGCCTTCGATGGAAGTCTTCGCGCGTCAACCGAAGGCCTACCAGGAAGAAGTCCTGCCCGCCGCCTGCACCAAGCGCGTCAGCATCGAAGCCGGCGTGACGATCTCGTGGGGCCGCTACGTCGGCACCGCCGGTAAGGCCATTGGCACTGACACCTTCGGCCTCTCCGCTCCGGGCGACGTGGTGATGAAGGAACTGGGCATCACGAAGGAAGCGGTGATCGCCGCAGCCAAGGCGCTCTAAGCGACCTGACATCGCCTCACCGAAGACCGGTGGCCCTGCGCCGCCGGTCTTCTTGTTTTACTTCGCCTCGCGGAGATCCGTCAGCGCGATGCGGAAGAGATCACCCTGCTCGGAACCGAGGAGGAGGTGACCATTGTCGACCCAAGAGCAGCCCTCGACCTGAAAGGAAAGCATCGGCGGCGAAATCGGCGCGTGGAGGGCGGGCGCGCGGAAGAAATCTTCGCCGACCAACGGGACGTCGAAGACCCAGACATTACGATAGGTCAGGATGGCGAGACGCTTTTGATCCGGGGAGACGCCGGCGTCGGTGACCATGCCACCAACATCGAAGCGGGCTAGCTTCGTCAGCGTCGCCCGGTCTCCGACCGGCGGGATGTCCGCGCGCCAGAGGTCCGTCAGGGTGTCCCGGCGATGCTTAGTCAGAAGATAGAGTTTCCCGCGGAGCAGGAACATCGCCTCGCAGTCATGCGCGAGTTCGGGGTCAGGAAAGGCGGTCTGATCAGGCCAAGCGAAGGTCACCTTGCGAACCTCGGTAACCTCCGTGACGCCTGGCTTCGGTTCCTTAAAAAGGTAGAAGGCTAATTCCTTGCGGCGGGAGACGTTGTTGCCGACATCGCCGACGACCATGTTGCCGGAGGCATCCCCCGTGATCGCTTCCCAATCCATGTTCGTGGCGCCCTTGAGTGTGACCGCTCCCCAGAAGCTCTTGGCGACAGGCACCAAGGTGCCGTCTGCCCGGATTGGGGTGATGGCGGACTTGGCGCCGGAATCGGCCAGCGTCCAGAATACCCCAGGCTGCGAGGGACTGACCCAGAGCGCGGAACATTCCGGCACGAGCTTGAGGTTCAACTTCCCCACGCTCTTCAGTTCAATCGAGGGCATGGTCGGCACCTCGCGACGGATGACCTCAGGCTCAGCGCCTAAGCCGAAAGCGGCCCAAGTCAGGCAGGCGAGGTGTAGCGCAGTCCGCATGCGGTCACGCTACCCTGCCCAGGCCCCTTGGCAATCCGTCGCCGTCGCTTTTGCTGTCGAAATTAGGGTCAACCTTACCATCCTCGCGCCATGGCCCGCAAATCCTCGCGCACGCTCTGGACGGATAAGCTCCGCGGCGTCGCGTCGACGCCGACGGGGGCGAAGTCGCCCCGTACCCGCAAGACCGCGATCACTCCTGCCGGTCGCGGCTGTCGCGCGATTATCCTCGGGATCGACCCTTCGCTGCGCGGCACCGGCCTGGCCGTCATCGATGCGCGCTCGGAGCCGATGCGCCTGCTCGCCAGCGTCACGCTGAAGCTCGGTCCGAAGCTCGAAGCCTATGAGTGCCTCGGGCGTATTGCCGACGCGGTGGAGAAACTCGTCCGCGAGCATACGGTCACGCACGCCTCCATCGAAGAGACCATCTACGTCCAGAACTTCCGCACCGCCCAGGCGATGGGCGCCTCGCGCGGCGCCGCCCTCAGTGTGCTCGCCCGCCTCGGCGTCAAGGTGGGCGAATACGCCCCCACACGCATCAAACTCGCGGTGGCGGGCCATGGCGCCGCCAAGAAGGAACAGGTCGGCCGGATGATTCGGACGGTGCTCCGCCTCGGCGAAGAGCTAGCGCTCGATGAATCCGACGCTGCCGCGGCGGCGCTCTGCCACGCCTTCACCGCGCGCGGCTGATCAAAGCTCCTCGCTGACGGCAAACTCGTCGTGACGACCGCGGGCTTGGCTCCAGCGGGCCATGAGCTCATCGAGCGGCACGGGGCGGACGTTCTGCGCAAGATTGTAGGCGCCGGCTTCGAGGCAGGCCCTGAGCTGGCCCCAGACCGCTTCGTATGAGCGCGAGAAGCGAAGCGACTCGTCGCGCAGGAGGCTGGAGACGTGGCAGCAGCCGCCGACTTCCGTGACAGTGAAGCGGCCGGCTTTGAGATCTTCTATGGAGTTCGCGCGCAGGTCGAACCGGGCGAAGTGGAGGCCCGGGAAACGCTTGGCGAACTGGGTCACGGCGGTGTCGAGTTCCACGGTGATAAGATCATGGCGATGGAGGCAGCGGGCGCCATGGCCGTAGCTACCGGTGAGATTGAGTGTCACCTTTTGGCCGGCGGGAATGACGCGATTGAGGTCGCGCGCATGGCAGCGCAGAAAGAGGTTGGCGCGGGAGACTGTGACCTCGTCGAGCCAGATGAGTTCTTCGAGCGTCTGCTCGCCGTCGCCGCGCACGGTGACGTCGCGCTTCTGGACGATGGCCATGATACTCCCGTCGTCCTTGCCCGGATTACGGCGCCAGACGACCTCGAACTCGAAGCCGGAGATAAACTTCTGCAGGAGGAAATCCTCCGTGGCCCCGCGGACAAGCCGCTCGAGCTGCTCCTGCGTATGGACGAAACGTAGGCCGGCGCCGTCCTCGGCGACCTCGGGCTTGAAGACGACCGGGAAGCCATGACAGGCCGCAAAAGCGGCGGAATCCTTCACGCGCTCATCGCTGGGGTCCTCGAGGGAAAGAGCGAGCGTCGGGCAGCAGCGTGAGTCGCGCTGGAACGGACGCAGCAGGAGGGACTTCGCATCGCCGATGAAGCCGCCGATGCGGCCGAGCGCCGGATTCGCGGAGGCGAAGGCGGTGAGGCGGCGATGGCGCAGGCTCAGGAGCACGATGCCCAGACGCACCGGCAGGTAAAGGAGCCAGCCCGGCCAGAGCGACGGCTGCATCAGGCCGCGGACCTTCATGACGATCTCCCGGCGACCGCGCCAGGTCATCGCCGGCACGACCCAGTGCGTGAAGAACCAGATGAAAGCGAAGAGCCCCAGCACGATCCAAGCTGCATAATGCTTGTAGCGGGGGAACTGCTCCATGAAGGGCGGCCCCAACGTGCTACCGAGGAGCATGAGCACCGGCGTCCAGACGAGCGCCGCCGTGAAGAGTAGCAGCGAGAGACGCGGCAGGCCGAGGCGCAGAATGCCGGCGGTGACAAAGGTTGGCACGCGGCTGGCGGGGATGAAGCGGGAGCTGACAATCACGAGCATGCCGCGCGGCGAACCAAACCAGCCAGCCATGCGGTCGATCTCGTGCTCCTTCACGATCCACTTGAGCGGCGCGCGACGAAGCGCCCCTCGGCCAAGCCAGCGGCCGAGCGCGTAGAGAACCATGTCGCCGATGAAGATGCCCACCGTGCAGGCCAGTGCGGCCCACCAGAAACCGATGATGCCTTCGGCCGCGAGGAGGCCCGCGGCCAGGCAGGTCGGATCCTCCGCCACGAAGGTGCAGAGGATGATAATGAGGATGAGGATCCAGAAGCGCGCGCCGTCCGAGGCCACCAGATGCGGATAGGGTTCGGTCGCCGGCACGGGCGCCGGGCGCTTCGCCGCCTGACCCGACTCGACGGACGCGATGAAGCGGATGACCTCAAGGGAGTCTTCGACGCCGTGGCCGCCCTCGACCTCGATGAGCCGGGCCTGCGGCATGAGCTTGGACGAATAACGGGCGGCGTCGACCGGCGTGATCCAGTCGGCCTTGCCATGCACGAGGAGCGCCGGTCCGTTCCAGGCGCGCAAGGCGGCCTTGGCGTCGGAAAGATCGCTGTCGAAGAACACGCCCGAGTAGCCCCGATTAAAAGGAACCCGGTCGGCCAGCCCGAAATGCGGCGTGGCGACATCAAACAGCACGAAGGGAATATGGTGGAAGAAGTAGACGAACTTGTTCGCGACGGCGTTGCCGAGGAGCGTGTATTCCTGGGCGCCCGGGGCCGAGACGAGCGTCAGCGACGCCACGCGGTCCGGATATTTCGTCGCAACCGCGAGGGCGACCATCCCGCCCATGCCTTCGCCAACGAGATGGAAGCGACCCTTACCGAGTCGCGGCTCCAGCGAACGCAGCATGTCGTCGGCGATGCTCTCGTCGCTCATCGACGCGCGCGAACGATGGTAGGCGGTCGGCCAGCGGACGGCGTAGACCAAGCCCACGTCTTCGGCGCCCCGCGTCTTGACGAGGTCGACGGCGGTCCGATCCCAGTCGGTGCCACCGTCCGGGAGATGGGGGATGACGATGACCGGCAAGGCCGTGCGGCCCTGCGGGCTGCCGAGCGGTTTGAATTCCACCTGGTGCGCCAGCTCAGGCTTCGGCTCACGGTCGCCCGAGGTCACCCAGCGGGAGACGAGGACCAGTAGGACATAGCACACCAAGACGATCCACTTGACCGGAACGCGCCCGAGGTTGCGCTTACGCTCAGCTGAGGTAGACATCCGTAGCCCATCAAAGGTCGTCAGCCCCTCGGGGCAAGACGGGAAGGGTAAATAGCACTCGATTGGCCGATTTATGGCTTCCGTAGCGGGGCCAACCCCTCTTGTCTTGGCCAACGTGCAACCCACCGGAAAGGAACTCCCAGGCCTCAGGGTCACCGTCGACAAGGTGGTGCACCATAGGGATGTGAACTTCCCCCCCGAAACCCCGCACGCGTTCGTCTACTTCCTGACCATCAGCAACCTCTCTCAGGAGACGGTGAAGCTGCTGGGCCGGAAATGGATCATCCGCTCCCCGGACGGCACGATCGAAATCGTCGAGGGCGACGGTATCGTCGGCGAGACCCCCACCCTCCCCCCGGGCGAGAAGTTCTCTTACAATAGCTATCACCTCGCCGGCGGCCCGCTGACGGCCGAGGGCTCCTTCCATGGCACCACCCAATCCGGCGAACGCATCTACACGCGCATCCCGGTCTTCGCCCTGACCCCTCCTTCCGACCCTTCCTGATGCGACTTACCGACCTAAACTCCGGCCGTGAAATCGGCGCCAACTGCATGCTCGCCGAATTCGGCGGCCTGCGGCTGGTGATCGATTGCGGCCTCCACCCCAAACTCGATGGCCGCAAGGCCTTGCCGCAGATCGATAAGATCCAAGGTAACGTCGACGGCGTGATTCTGACCCACTGCCACCTCGACCACCTGGGCTCGTTGCCACTGCTCCTGAAGCAGCACCCGACGTCGCGCGTCTACGCCTCCGCCGCCACCACGCTCTTCGTCCGGCGACTCCTGAGCAACTCCATCCAGGTCATGAAGCGCCAGCGCGAAGAGACCGGCAATCAGGACTACCCTCTCTACGTCGAGACCGATGTCGAACGCGTCGAACACGCCCTCGCCGCGGTGCCCATCGCCAACCCGCGTATGATCGGCCGCGGCGGCGAAGAAGTCGCCCTCACCTTCCACCTCGCGGGCCACGTCGCCGGCGCCGTGGGCTGCCTCATCGAACACCGTAAGAAGAAGCATTTCTTCACGGGGGACGTCCATTTCAAGGCCCAGCGCACCGTGGCGGCAGCCAACTTCCCACGCACGCCGGTCGACACGCTCGTCATGGAGTGCACGCGCGGCGCCACGGCCACCGTCCCGGGCTTCGACCGCGGCAAGGAAGAGCAGCGCCTCATCAAGGCCGTCAACGCCATCTGCGACGAAGGCGGCTCGGTCCTCCTACCTGCCTTCGCCTTCGGTCGCATGCAGGAAATCCTGCTGCTCCTCCAGGAAGCCGCCGACGCGGGCAACCTCGCCGACGTGCCGATCTTCTGCTCGGGACTTGGCATGGATCTCTGCGACTATCTCGATGCCGCCAGCAAGAAGACCAAGCAGGTAAAGTTTAGCCGCCAAGTCCTCCGCGACCTCGGTATCTTGCCGCTCTCGCGTAAGTACACCCAGCCCGGCAAGAACATGCCTGAACGCGGCATCTACCTCCTCTCGAGCGGCATGCTCGTCGAGAAGACGCCCGCCTGGCGCGTCGCCGCCAACATGCTCGACCACGAGGAGAACGCGGTGTTCTTCGTTGGCTACTGCGATCCGGAGACCCCGGGTGGCGAACTCATCGGCATGAATCCGGGCGGTGAGTTCAAATTCAAGTCGCTCGACCATACCTCGACGCTGCGCGCCAAGGTCGAACGCTTCCACCTCAGCGGCCACGCCGATCGCGAAGAGCTGCTCGATTTCGCCAAGGCCCTCGCGCCGAAGGACATCGTCCTGACGCACGGCGACCCGCCCGCCCGCGCCTGGATGAAGGAAACTCTCACCGCCGCGATGCCCGGCACCCGCGTGCACGACCCCGAACCGGGCGTCCCCCTCGAGCTGTGAGCCTGCTGCCGCAGTCCGTCGAAGACTGGCGTGAGTTCACCCTCACGCGCGGTCCTCGTATGGCGGCGGAAGCTTTCCTGATCAAACTGGGCGCGCTGGGCGCCGAGGAACAACGCGCCTCGCTCTGCGGCCTGCCCGACGTCGCCACGTTGACCCGCCGCTTCGAAGCGGCTTGGCCTCTGCGCGAAGCCGCCCTGGGCGGTGTGCCCTTCCTCACGAAGGACCTCTACTTTCGAAAAGGCGACCCGACCTACGCGGGCTCGACGTTTCTGCCCGAGGAAATCGGCCCAGCCAGCACAACTTCCACCCTGCCGGCCGCCTTCGAAGTCGATGCCGGGGCGATTGAATGCGGACGAACGCAACTGAACGAGTTCGCCTTCGGTCTCACCGGAGAGAACCCGCACTTCGGTGACTGCCCTCACCCCGAACACCCGGAGCTACTCTCTGGCGGTTCGAGCTCCGGCTCGGCGTTCGCCGTCGCCCGGGGTCTGGTCCCTTTCGCCCTGGCGACCGATTCCGCCGGCTCCATCCGCGTGCCCTGCGGTTACTGTGGAGTCTGGGGACTGCGTCTCTCGCCTGATATCGCACCTATTGGCGACATCTTCCCGCTCTCGCCGGGCTACGACACCCAAGGATGGATCACGCGCACCGCCAAGGATCTCCGCCAGGTGTCGGCCGCCGTGCTCGGCGAAGCCCCGCCCGCCGGCGCGGGCCTCTGGGCTGGCGACCTAGGCCTGGATATTCCGCAGGACGATCTCGCCGCCATGCGCGCAGTCGCCCTGCAGGCTGGAGCGCAGGAAGACGCCGCCGCCGCGATGCTCCTGCAGCTCGCCTTCAAGGAAGCGGCGGAAGCGTATCCGACACTCGGTGGCCATGCCGCCGCGCGCGTGCACGCCGCTTGGCTCGAACGCCGGCGCCCAGATTACGACCCTGTCGTGTGGGAACGTCTCGATGTCGGCCGCGGGCGCACCCATGAGGAGATCCGGGCCGCCGAAGCCGTGCGCACCCGCGTGATTGATGCCTTCCGCATCGTCTTCCGTCGCCATCACTTCATCGCCCTGCCCGCGACGTTCGGAGGCGCCGTTCGCAAGGCCGACTCCAACTCGACGCATCGCCGCCGACTGCTCGCACTCAATGCACCCGCTTCGCTCGCCGGGCTACCCCTCGTCGTCGCGCCCGCGCGCCTCCCGAACGGCCTCACGGCCGGCGTGCAGTTCGTCTTTCCCGACATGGCCAACTTCGGCTGGGACTCCGTCCTCGGCCGTTTCGGCTAATCAGAGACGCTTGCGGCGCATGTGCGCCGAAGGCTGGCCCAACGCTTCGCGATACTTCGCCACGGTGCGGCGGGCGATCTGCACGCCGCGCTTACGTAACTCCGCCGTGATGGCCTCGTCGGCCAGCGGCTCGGCGGGGTTCTCGCGGGCCAGGATGTCGGCGATGAGTTCCTGCACGCCTTCCTGCGCGACGGTACCGCCATCGGACGTCGCGACCCCGGAAGTGAAGAACCAACGGAACTCGCGCAAACCATGCGGCGTCAGCATCCACTTACTAGCAGCGGCGCGACCGACGGTGGTCTCATGGACGCCCATCTCCTTCGCGACGTCGGTCATGGTCAGCGGACGGAGCTTGGCGGGGCCATGCTCGAAGAAATCGACCTGACGCTCGACGATGATGTGGGCGAGCTTCTCGATGGTACGCTGGCGCTCTTCAATCGCGCCGATGAGGAACTTGCCCTGACGCATGCGCTCGAGGATGTAGGCCCGTTCCTTGTCGCCGAGGGCCTGGCCGGCGAGCATGTCCTTGTAGGCGGGCACCAGGCGGAGCTTGGGGACATGACGGTCGTCCATGATGACCTTCCACTTGCCGTCATCGCCCAGTTCGACGCAGGCGTCGGGCGTGACCACCCGGTTATCGTCGCGGGAGAATCGACGGGCGGGCACCGTCTCGAGCTTGGCGAGTTCGGCGAGGGCCTCGCGGATATCGTCGAGCTCGACGTCGAGCACCCGGGCACATTCATCGAGCCTTCGACCCATCATCGGCTCCCAGCAATCGGTGATGAGACGCGCGGCGGTGGAAAGCCTGCGGCCGCGCTGACGCAGCTGGGCGAGGAAACACTCCCGAAGATCGCGGGCGCCGATGCCCGGCGGATCAAAAGCCATCAGCAAGGTATGGGCCGTCGTGACGGCCTCGTAAGGCTGGCCGGAACGCAGGGCGACGGTCGAAAGGTCTTCCTCGACGAAGCCACGCTCATCGAGCGAGGCAATCAGCAGCTTGAGCGCCTCCTGCACGGCCGGATCGTCGGAGGCCGTACGGGCCTGATCGGCGAGGTGTTCGGAAAGCGAAGCCTCGCCGGTGGCCGACTCCAGCATATGCCGGCGACGTTCCTCGTCTTCCTGGGTATAGCCCTGTGAGCGGATCTCCTCGTAGTAGCTTTCGTCCCAATCCTCCTTCATGCGCTTCAACGCATCAAAATCGTCGTCGCCCAAGGAGAGTTCGCGCGGGCCCTCCTCTTCCGCCTCTTCGGAGGGCACCGGCGCATCCAGACTCTCGCTACCGACCGGCTCAACTTCCTCCAATAAAGGGTTGGCGGCCATCTCTTCCGAGATCTCACGCAGGAGCTCGGCCGCGGGCACTTGGAGGATGCGGAGCGACTGGCGAAGCTGCGGCGTCAGGACGAGGCCCTGAAACTGCTTTTGCGATTGATTGATGCCTGGATTAGCCATCTAACGAATCCGAGCAAAGCGGTTTCCGGGACGATTTGCAAAAGGTATCGCTGAGCCCATTCGTCTTGCCTAACCACCAGTGGCAAACAGGCTCAAAGATACCCGAAGAGGGATGGACTCTGCCCGCATGCGCCACTTCTCAATCCTCATTGGTAACGAAACCCGCGGCCCTCTCACGGAAGCCGAGATTATGGCCATGATCGCGGAAGGGACGCTAACGGCGGACATGCTCTGTGCTCCCGAAGGGTCGCCGGATTGGGTACCGCTCTCCGACCATTTCAAATTCGGCGTCACCCTCAAACTAAGGCGGACGAAGGCCGTCTCCACGGAAGTCGAAGAGGAGATTGCCGCCACGCGGCTTGACCCCGACACACGGAGACGCCTCCTGCTCTACAGCCTGGCTGAACCTGCCAACGTCGACACCTTCACGCAGGTCCAGGCGATGCTCGCCCTCGCTGACCACGAAAAGAAGATTACCTCCACCCAGCGCCTGCACCGGGGAGTCGGTTATGCCGCGTTGATCGTTATGATCGGCGGCGGCGCATTACTGGGCCTATCCCGAGGCTTCGGGGGCGACGCCCTCGCTTTCTGCGGCAGTCTCTTCGTGAAGGAAGAACTCAACGCCCGGACGAGCCTCGCGATACTCCGGAGCGAGCTCAGCCAATTCGGCGAAATCAAGACCCGTGCCGAACGCGCCGTCTTCGAGAAGCCGCTCGGCGGCTCGCCCGGCTTCAACGTGATTGCCAGTCGCCTGAACATCAACCCTCACACTTCCTTCTCGCTGCGCGGTCAGGTCGACACCGCCCCGCTGACCCGGAAGATTGCTGGCTGGGGACTCAAACTCGACGACGACCGCCGGGTCTACGTCCTGCACGAGGCACCCTCCGCCAAGGCCGCCGAACTACTGGGTGCCCAGGCCGCAGTCCTCGACGAAGTCCTCAGTCCGACCCTTGAAGAAGCGGGCTTCGCTCAGCTCTTTGCCGAAGTGATGAGCACCTTCCCTCCGGCCAGTTTCACCGAGGCCGGCCGGCTCCGCAAGGAAGCCGAAGGCCTGCGGATGAGTGCGCTGAAGATCTTCATCGACCGCGTCGACTTCCACGCACAGGCCGCGAGCTCGCAGTCCGCCCAGAAAGCGTGGAGTGGCCAACTATTCGCCTTCTCCGAACGCCTCAAGGCCCTCCAGGCTAAGGTCTATGCCCTCACCTCGCCGGTGGCCCGTCGGAAGCGCTGGAGCGAATTCAATTCGGGCCAAGGCGCCGAGCTCGCCGCCTGGATGTTGACCTCGGGCGCCAAAGAAGTCCGGGTCAATCCCGACGGCACGTTCGTCCTCTCCGAAATCTCGGGTATCAACTCCGATTCGTTGAACCTAGTAATCGTCAGCGCGCGTATCGCCGGCGACACCGTCTTCTTACCCTGGAACTCCAAGCATCTCGGCACGAGCAAGTGGACCAGCGAGCCGATGGCCAAAGCCTTCCTGATCGACCGTGAACGCTATAAAGTCAGCGACAAGGTGACCGTCGGCGGCCGCACCTTCTACGCCAACCTCCAGACGGCGACCCACCGCTTCGTCTACACGCGCACTTCGCCGCAGTGGCGCTACCTTGTGCTGGCCCGCGACACGGACAAGGACCAGGTCTTCGCGCTCGTCGACGACAAGACCTACGCCGCCGCCAGCAAGGGCGCCACCATCACGCCCGCCGAGCTCGCGAAGTTCAATCTCTACCTGCGGGCGGAAGAGTCCGTGCGCCCCGACGGCCTGTACGTCGAGTGACCCCGGTCACTGCGCGCGAGGCGTCCAGCAGTCCGGCTCAGAGCAATCGCCGAGTTGCGAAGGCGTGAGACGCGTCACCTTACCGGTGACACTATCGATGACCGCCAGCCAGTTGCCTTGCGCGGCGACCAAGTGGCGACCGTCCGCGCACCACGAAGCATGAGCGATGGATACCGGACTCTTGGTTACGATCGGCGTGACGGTGTCAGCGGCGAGATCGAGCACACCGAGGCGCAGTGCGCCAGCCTCCTGATAAGTGAAGACGAGCTGATCCGGGAAAACGGGATTCCAGCGCGGCTCGGTGCTGTAACCATGACCCGTGGAGAGCCGCTGCAAGGCGCCGCCGGCGGAGCTGGCGAGGTAGATGCCCGGGCTACCGGTCGGGCCAGCGGTGAGCGCGAAACGGGAACCGTCCGGAGACCACGAAGGATCGGTGTTCACCCACTGCATGCTCGGAGCCTTGATCACGCGCGTCGGCGTCTGGCCCTGCGGACCGGCGACGAAGATATCCATCGTGCCCTTATTGGAGGAGGCGAAAGCGATCCGCCCATCGGGACCGCTGCTGGCGGCGCCCAACGCACCCCGGACGTTGACAATCACCTTGGAGGCTTCGCCGTAACCATTGGTCGAGAAAATCTCGGGCCAGTTCGAACGGAAAGAGGAGATGAAGAAGATGCGAGAGCCATCGGCCGACCAGCGCGGGCCGATCGAGGTGTTGCCATACCTCGTCAGGCGCAACGTCCGGGAGCGGGCCAGATTAGTGACATAAATTTCGGCGCTGCCGGTGGAACGCGAGACGAAGGCGACCTTGGTATCGGCAAACAATGGCTTGAGCTGCCAGCGACGACCGATGCCCACGACCGCGGCGTCGGCGATCCGGAGTGCGAGCTGATCCTCGTCCTTGCCTTCGACGTTCGACGTAAAGGCGTAGAGCGCGTTATCGCAGGAGACGACGGCGGCGAGCCCGCCGCGACCAATGCGCACCTTGACGGAAGAAGTGGGGGAGATTTCGAACGCGCCATGCGTGGAAAGAGCGGACTGGACGAGGCTGCCCAGGACCGGGTCGTCCGAGACGATCGCCACCGGCATGATCTTGCGGCTGATTAAGCCATCGATCTCTTTTTCGATCTTGGTGTTACCTTGGGCGAAGAGGGATGAGGCGAGAATGACGGCGAGAAGGGAAAGGAAGCGCATCGAGCGAGTGTGTTATGAGGTTAGCAGTTTGACCTAAGTTGGGCAGGGAGTTCAATCCCGCTGATGTCGCTCGATAAGGAATCCGTCCAAAAGGCCCTCGGTCAGGTCCGCTACCCCGGCTACAGCCGCGACATCGTCTCCTTCGGCCTAGTGAAGGGCATCGAGGTCACCCTCGAGGGCAAAGTCAGCGTCGGGCTGGCGGTCACGAGCGCCGACCCCGAAGTCCCCAAGAAACTGTACGCCGAGATCGAAGCCGCCCTTCAGGCCATCGGGGCGAAGAACCCGGAGATCGCCATCACGGTCACGGTCCCCAAGGGCACCCCACCCCCCGCCGGAGCCCCGGCCGCGAACGCCAAGCTCCCGGCCGATGCGGGCGTGGGCAAGGTGAAGCACATCATCGCCGTCGCCAGCGGCAAAGGCGGTGTCGGCAAGTCCACTTTCGCGGTCAATCTGGCCTGCGCCCTCGCCCGCGCCCTCTCCGACCAAGGCCGCCCGGGCAAGGTCGGCCTGATGGACTGCGATATCTACGGCCCTTCGGTTCCGCTGATGATCGGTGTCAACGGCCGCCCCATGCTGGACGGCGACACCCTTATCCCCCTCGAGAATTTCGGCGTGAAGGTGATGTCCATGGGCCTCCTCATCGATGCCGACGCCCCCGTGGTCTGGCGTGGCCCGATGATTATGAAGACCATCTCGCAATTCGCGACGAATGTCCGCTGGGGCGAATTGGACGTCCTCCTGATCGACCTGCCCCCGGGCACCGGCGACGCCCAACTCTCCATCGCCCAAGCAATGGCCCTGAGCGGCGCCATCATCGTGACCACCCCGCAGACGGCGGCGGTCGCGGTCGCCCTCCGCGGCGCGGCGATGTTCGAGAAAGTCGGCGTGCCGATCCTCGGCGTGGCCGAAAACATGAGTTTCCTGGAGGGCGCCGACGGTTCCCGCCAATACCTCTTCGGCCAAGGCGGCGGCCTCAAGGTCGCGACGGCCCTGAACACGGTGCTTCTGGGAGAAGTCCCCCTCGACCAGACCATCCGCGTGGGCGGCGACCACGGCATCCCAGTGGTTATTAGCCACCCGGACAGCAATCCGGCCCGAGTCTTCCGATCCGTCGGCCTGACCGTGCTGCAAGGGCTCGAAAAACAGGCGTAACCCAGCCGTCGCCTACGGCTTGCAAGTTCGTCATATTTCGCTCAATCTGCCCCCAAGGATGAGAGAAATGCAACCGGAGCCGAAGACCGAAGCCGACCTGGCGGCCCGTTCGTCCCTGTATGCGGAGTTCCTCGCCGAGCGCGAAGAAATCCTCCGCCATAAGTGGATCGAGTCCGAGAAGGCCGGCCGCGACATCGGCTTCGAGCGAGCCCTGATCGACTGGACCCGGCACCACCGCGCGCGCTGGCGCCTCCTGCGCCGCACGGTCAAGCCAGCCTAAGGACGCGCCACCCCGCCAAACAGAAGGGCCGGCTCGCATCGCTGCGGCCGGCCCTTCTGGCGTTGGGAAGAAAGGAGCTTAGCCCTTGATCTCCTTGTGCAGCGTGTGACGGCGCAGGGAAGGATTATACTTCTTCAGTTCCACCTTCTCCTGGGAAAGCTTCTTGTTACGGGTGGTCATGTAACGGGAAGGGCGCTTGCCCTCCTTGCGGGCTTCGGTGCATTCAATGATAACGGTTTCGCGAGCCATGGTTTGTGTCGGTTGGAAGGTTGAGGTTTGGGAACGGCCTCGGTCGGAGCAAGCCCGAAAAAGAGCCGGGCGGCCTTTTGGGCCGCCCGGTTCGTTCCGTGGGTTGGGTTAATCAGCCCCAGAGACGCTTCTTATGGCGATTTTCCTTCGAGCGCTTGCGGCGCTTGTGCTTGTTCATCTTCAGACGACGCTTCTTCTTGAGGCTTCCCATGGGTGATAGTGACTCGCAACTTGGCGACCCCTCGGCCGACAGTAAAGCCGAAACTAAGCCGAAATAACGGTCTCTTCCACCCAGGCTCCGGGCCCCCAGGCCCTCCGGACGTCCGCCCGCAAGCGGGCGTGGTCGAAACCGTCCGAGACGAAGGCGAAACAGGCGCTCCCACTGCCCGTCATCTGCCAGTTTACCCCAGTGGCACGACGGAAAGATTCGAGCCCGACCGGCAAAGCAAGGTACTTGGCGAATACCGGGGCAGCCAAATCGTTGCCCAGGACCGACGGATCTTCAGCCGGCTGGGCGATCCAAGCGGCGAGTTCGGCCTCGGCCTGGGCCGCGGGACGGTACTTTCCGGCTTTAGCCAGTAATGCATAGGCCTCCGGTGTCGGAACCCCGAACGGAGGTTTCACCAGGACGACCTTTCTTCCGGCTAACGCGGCGCGAGCTGCGAGGGGTAAAATTTCCAGTCGCTCTCCCCTTCCCCGCATGACCGCGGCTTGGCCGCGCACGAAGAACGGACAGTCCGAACCCACCTCAGCGGCCAGCGTCTCGAGGACTTCCAGGCCGAGCGGGTCGCCAGAAGCTTGATCGAGCAAACGTAACGCGGCCGCGGCATCGGAACTCCCGCCGCCCAAGCCAGCACCATGCAGCACCTTCTTAGTAAGATGAAAATGTCCGGTCGGCGCAGACGGACGTCGCTTCACGAAAGCGGCCGCGGCCTTGAGCACGAGATTCGAACCGTCGACCGGCAAGGACGCGTCATCGCACGTCAGTCCGAGCGGCCGGCCGACGTCGAGCGTAAGCGTATCCGCGAGACCAATCGGAACCACGAGGCTGATGAGCTCATGGAATCCGTCCGCCCGCCGACCAGTGATGGCCAACGAGAGGTTGAGCTTCGCATGGGCGGCTGAAACGAGCACACGACAAGATGCTCCGGCAGACCCGCCGAGGCGAGGCGAATCAGCAACTCAAGCTCGCGGGTGCGACTTGCGATGCACCTCGCGCAGCTTGGCCACACTCAGGTGCGTGTAGATCTGCGTCGTCGAAAGCGAGGCGTGGCCGAGCTGCTCCTGCACGAGGCGGAGGTCCGCTCCATTGGAAAGCAGATGCGTCGCGCACGCGTGACGTAACTTGTGCGGGGTAAGGTCCGCAGGCAGGCCGGCCAGCGCGAGTTTGCGCTTCAGCATGAGCTGCACGGCACGCGGATTCAGGCGGCCACCGCGGGCAGCGAGCAACATCGGCGCCCCGCGGGCGGGCGCTCCGCGTAAGGTAAGATAATCCTTCACGGCCTTCACGGCGCTATCGCCGACGGGCACGACGCGTTCCTTTGAGCCCTTACCCATCAACTTCACGAGGCCGCTGCCGAGATCGAGATCGCCACCGTTGATACCGCAGAGCTCGGACACACGCAGGCCGCCACCGTAAAGTAATTCCAGGATCGCCATGTCGCGGGCAACTTCCTGCGGGTCGTCTTTCTCGGAATCTTCCGCGGCGTCCATCAGCGTGTCCGTCTGCGCTTCGGTGAGGAACTTCGGCAAAGACCTCGGTAGCTTCGGCAGCACGAGGCCCGCGGCGGGCGTGGTGGTGATACCGCCGCGCTCGCGCAGGTCGGCGAGGAAAGCGCGTAGGGCCGAGACCTGGTTATGCACGGAACGGCGGTTGTGCGTACCCTGCCGCTCGATCACGAAGTCGCGGAGGTTACGGGCGGTCAGCTTGGACCAATCGCCGTCCCAGCCGCCGTTGGACTTCATCCAAAAGGCGAAGCCCTTGAGCGAACGCCCATAGGTCAGGCACGAAAGCGCAGCCAGTCGACGACCGGCCAGCTGACGTGTCAGGAAATCGGACACCAAGGCCGAACCCGGCCAATCCGTCGGCTCCCCGTCTTCTTGCTGGACGGGGCGACGCTTCACGGCTGCGGCTGCTTGCCGTGGACGGCACGCACCGTGATGCCGATCCCGCCACGGACGCCGAAGGCGCCGGTGACTTCGCACCAGATCGGATCGATGGCCGCGACGAGGTCGTCGAGGATTTTATTCGTCAGGTGCTCATGAAACATCCCCTGCTGGCGGAAGCTCCAATAATAAAGCTTGAGGGACTTCGATTCCACGATGCGCGGACCCGGCACGTAGCGAATCGTGATCTTGGCGAAGTCGGGCTGGCCGGTCGCTGGGCACAGGCAGGTGAACTCCTCGGTCGAGAGCTCGACGGTGTAGTTCCGGCCCGCATTGCGGTTCGGGAAGGTCTCCAGCGTCTGCTGGGGCTTGTTCTGGGTATTCCCGAGGTGGGAGAGTCCGGTGAGGTCCTGAGGCTGAGTGGCCATGCGGACAGGCAACCCATCCTGACGAAAGAGACAAGCGTTGAACGGCGAAAGGCCCTATCTGCCCCAAACTGCTTGCCACATTCCGCTCCCGCGGTTGCCTCAGACAGACCCAAGTCGCATGCACGTCCGGGCCATCGCCATCCTCGGAGCCACCGGCTCCATCGGCACGACTACCCTTAATGTCGTCAGGGCCCATCCGTCCCGCCTCCGTGTCGCTGGCTTGGCCGCCCATTCTCGTTGGCGTGAACTCGTCGGCCCAGCGAAGGAGTTCGGCGTCGGTGTCATCGCCCTGGCCGATCCGGCCGCCGCTGCCGAAGCCCGCGCTTCCGGAGCCTTCCCCGCCGGCACCCGCATCATCGAAGGTTTCGCCGGCCTCACCGAGGTCGCCTGCCTCCCTGAAATCTCGATGGTCGTCTCCGCCGTCGTCGGCACCGCCGGACTCGCGCCGACGCTCGCCGCGCTGAAAGCGAAGAAGGACGTCGCCCTCGCCAACAAGGAACTCCTCGTGCTCGCCGGCAAGTTCGTCACCGAGGCCGCCCGCCTCTCCGGCGCGCGCCTGCTCCCGGTCGACAGCGAGCACAACGCGATCCACCAGCTACTGCGCGATAAGCCCAAGGGTGACATCGACCGCCTCGTGCTCACGGCGTCAGGCGGTGCCTTCCGCGACACGCCGATCGCCGACCTGAAGCACGTCACGCTCGCCCAGGCACTCAAGCATCCCAATTGGAGCATGGGCCCGAAGGTCACGATCGATTCGGCGACGATGGCGAACAAGGGACTCGAAGTCATCGAAGCGCGCTGGCTCTTCGACATCCCCGCCGACCGCATCGACGTCGTGGTACACCCCCAGAGCATCATCCACTCGCTGGTGACGCTGACCGACGGCAGCCTCCAGGCGCTGCTCTCGCCGCCCTCGATGGCCTATCCGATCCAGGACTGCCTCCTCTTCCCGGAACGCCTACCCTGCCCCGCCCCGCGCCTCGACCTTGCCCAATCGCTCACGCTGAGCATGACCCCGCCCGACCCCGCCCGCTACCCTTGCCTAGGGCTGGCTCGCTCGGCGGCCACGACCGGCGGCACCGCCCCGGCCATCTTCAACGCGGCCAACGAGGTCGCCGTAGCCGAATTCGTGGCCAGCAAGCTCCCCTTCACCGGGATCGCCGAGCTCGTCGGCCGAGCCTTGGCCGCCGTTTCCGCCCGCGAACCGGGGGTCCTTGGACGACGTCCTCGCCGCCGATGCCGAAGCGAGGGCGGTCACGTCCAGGCTCGCCCTGGGACTAGCCCGTTGAGATAACCCCTCCCTCCCCTTTCTTCCATGGATAACATTTCTTTCGGCGACCTCCTCGGCTCTCTCTGGGGCATCAGCCTCGTCGCCATCTTCTTCGGCGGCTCAATCTTCGTCCACGAACTCGGCCACTTCCTCGCCGCTCGCAAGCGCGGCCTGAAGATCGAGCGCTTCTCGATCGGCTTCGGCCCGCGTCTCTTCGGTTGGACCGGCAAGGATGGCGTCGACTACCGCGTGTCGATCATCCCGCTTGGCGGCTATGTCGCGCTGCCCCAGCTCGCCGACATGGAAGGCATCGAAGGTGCGAGCAGCGAAGAAGCCGAAAAACTCCCGAAGATTTCCTACGCCGACAAGATGATCGTCTCGGTCATGGGTGCGGTCTTCAACGTCATCTTCGCGTTTGTGCTCGCCTGCATTCTCTGGGCAATCGGCATGCCGGTGGGTGAAGGCACCTCCAGCACCATCATCGGCTACGTCCCCGAACAAGTCGTGACGAGCTCCGGTCACCTCGCCGAACTCGGCCTCGGCAACACCGTCCCCGGACCAGCCTTCAAGGCCGGCCTGCGCTCCGGCGACAAGGTACTGACCATCGACGACAACACGGTTACGAACTTCAACCAGATCACCGAGGCGGTGATGCTGGGTAATCGTAAGGACTCGCAGGGCAAACCAACCGCGACCTTCAAGGTCGAACGCGGCGGCAAGGAACTCGTGTTCGTCGTGCAGCCCGCCTACATCGAGCTAAACTCGAAATCCGGCGACAAGGTCCGCATGGTCGGCCTGCAGCCGCGCACCGAAGTCATCGTTGACGAACCCTTCCCTGGTTCGCCGGCTGAGAAGGCTGGACTGAAAGCCGGTGACCGAATCCTCTCCATCGACGGACAACCGCTCAACAACACCGTCGAGTTCCGCGAACTGCTCCGCAAGGATGGCGTCAAGCCACGCACTCTCCTCGTCGAGCGCGAAGGGGGCGTGAGTACCAAGGTCAGTATCACTCCGCAGGTGAAGACAACGGTCAACCCGGTCAGCATCATCGCCTATGGCGAGGAGAAGAACCGCCATCAGCTGATCGTCCTCCCGGCCACCCGTGACCTGCTCACCAACGACCTTGCCGCCAAGCGCGACCAGCTGACGGTGTTCGGGATATCGCCCGAAGACCCGGCCTTGGCTGAGACGCTCAGGATTGGTACCATCATCGATAAGGTCGATGGTCGCACGCAGATCACTTCGGTCAGCTCGCTCGAAGACCTCGAGAAGGCTGGCGCTGGCACCTCACGCGACCTCACCGTCTACTGGAAGCGCGCCAACGGCGACGCCGGCAACCTGACGCTCCGCAACGCCCAGGTGCGCCGCGGCAAGCCGATCGAACACGCGCAAATCGGCGTGCTCTTCGTGACCAAGCCGGAGATGGCCTACCGCAATCCGTGGGAGACCTGCTCGGGCATCGTGAAGTCCACCTTCACCACGCTGGGGCGCCTCTTCGACCGCGGCTCCGATATCCAGGTGAAGCAGCTGGCCTCGGTGATCTCGATCACGAAGACCTACTACAACATCTCCGAAGATATCCGCCGCGTGCTCTGGTTCACGGTGCTCATCAACCTGAACCTCGCGGTCCTCAATCTCCTACCCATCCCGGTCCTCGACGGCGGCCACATGCTCATCGCCACGATCCAGCGCTTCACCAAGGGCGTGCTCAGCAACAAGGCGGTCATCATCCTCCAGTACACCTTCATGGGCCTCCTGCTCTCGTTGATGGCCTATATCATCCTGCACGACGTCCGCCGTTGTTCCGGCGACAGCGAGCGTCAGCTCAAGCAGCAGCTTCTGGAACGCCACGTCTACAAGTCGCAGGACTTCGGCGCGAAGAAGTGAGCGAGGCCTGGTAGGGTCGAGCATCCCTGCTCGACCGCGGGCGACCAAGGATGGTCGCCCCTACCCAATACAAGGGTTAGGGTTTGAAAATGCCTTTCGCCCCACCCCTGCCCCCACCCTTCCGAAGGCCGCCCACCCCGGCGGCCTTATTATTTGGTAGGTTTGCGAACAGGGTCCGTCGGTTTCATCCTAGAAAATCCGCTTCCGTCTTCCGCCCAATTAGACTGAATGAAGCCACCCCCATGGAAAAGCCCCTCCCCGAAAACTCACGCCGTCAGTTCCTCGGCAACCTCGGCGCCGCGATCGCCGCTCTCAGTATCCCGGCCTCTCTCGCGGCCGCCCAGGCCGCGACCGATGCCTCCGGCGCCCCGATCAGCAAGAAGACGATCACCAACCCTTACGTCTATAAATTTACGATCGGGAAGTTCGAGGCCTGGTCCATCAGCGATGGCTACGGCACCTTCAAGCAAGGCGTGACGAAGAAGATGTGGCCGCCAGCCGAACGCGCCGAGATGACCAAGGCCCTGGTGGCCCTCGGCGAACGTCCGGACGACATGACGCTCTACGTCAATATCCTGCTCCTGCGTAAGGACAAGGAAGTCATCCTCGTCGACGCCGGCTTCGGCCCCCACAAGAACCAGAATTGGGGCTGGCTCGCCGACGCGATGGACACCATCGGCATCGCCTTCAAGGATGTGACCCACGCCCTGCTCAGCCACTCGCATATCGACCATATCGGCGGCCTCGCCAGCGGCGGCAAGATCCTCTTCCCCAATGCGGCCGTCCACGTCCTCAAGGAGGAAGTCGACTTCTGGCGCGGCAAGGAGCCCGACTTCTCGAAGTCGCACCGCACCGACGATATCAAGGGGATGATCAAGAACGTCCGCGGCTCGTTCGACACACTCCAGCCCAATCTGGTCATCCACAAGGACGGCGACCAGATCCTCGACGGAGCGATCACGATCATCGCCGCCCCGGGCCACACCGACGGCCATGCGATCTTCCGCATCAAGTCGGAGAACGAATCCCTTCTTCACGTCTCGGACCTTGCCCATAATCATGTGCTGATGCTCGAAGACCCGAATTGGTTCATCGACTTCGACCACGATCCAGCTGTGGCCATCGCCACCCGCAAGAAGGTCTTCGCCGAGATCGCGGTCACCAAGGAACGCGCCTACGGCTTCCACCTCCCCTGGCCGGGCCTCGGCATCGTCGCCCCCAATGGCCGCAAGGGTTACCAGTGGATTCCGTCGACTTGGCGCTGGGATTTCTGACGCTCGTTGACGGCTGAGGGCAAAGGGGTTGAGATACCCCCATGTCCTCGGACTATTGTCCCTCCCGCCACCGCACAGTCCGCCGCCTCACCCGCGTCGTGAACGTAGGCGGCGTGGCCGTGGGCGGTCTGAATCCGATCCGCCTGCAGTCGATGACGACCTCCGACACGGAAGACGTCGCGGCGACGCTCGCCCAAGCCATCCGACTGGCGGAAGCGGGCTGCGAGATCATCCGCATCACGGCCCCGAACAAGGCCGCGGCCATCGCGCTCAAGGACATCCATCGGCAGTTCCGCGCGGCGGGCTTCAATCAGCCGCTCGTCGCCGACATCCACTTCCTGCCGGTCGCGGCGATGGAAGCCGTCGAACACGTGGAGAAGGTCCGCGTGAACCCAGGCAACTACGCCGACAAGAAGAAGTTCGCGGTGCTGGAATACACCGACAAAGCCTACGCCGAGGAGTTGGAGCGCTTGCACGAGGCCTTCACGCCGCTGGTGCTCCGCGCTAAGGCCCTCGGCCGCTGCCTGCGCATCGGCACCAACCACGGCTCGCTCTCGGACCGCATTATGAACCGCTTCGGTGATTCGCCGAACGGGATGGTGGAGTCCGCCCTCGAATTCATCCGCATCGCTCAATCCCACGGCTTCAAGGACATGATCCTGTCGATGAAGTCGTCGAACCCGAAGGTGATGGTCGAGGCCTACCGTCTCGCGGCCGCCCGTATGACGGACCTAGGCATGGACTACCCACTGCACCTCGGTGTCACCGAAGCCGGCGAAGGCGAAGACGCCCGCATCAAGTCCGCCATCGGCATCGGTTCGCTCCTCGCCGACGGCCTGGGCGACACGATTCGCGTCTCGCTCACCGAAGACGCGTGGCACGAGATTCCGGTCTGCAAGGAAATCGTCCGCCGCGCCGAAGACTTCGCCACGCTCGGCGCCGCTTCGTCGGTCAAGCTTCCCGCCGACCCGGCCGACCCGTTCTCTTTCGTCCGTCGCGAAACCGAGCTCATCGCACTTTCCTCGAATTGCCTCGCGGGTTCGGGTGAACTCCCCCGCGTGATCGTCCGCAGCATCGCCGGCCTCGCCGATTGGCAGGCCGCGGCGAAGGAGATCCTCGACGCGCATGCGGCCCAACGCGAAGTCCGTGCCGAAGGCCTGCTGGTGCGTCTCGACGACCCCGCCCACGCCGCCGCCCTGCGTTCGCTGCGCAAAGCCCTCGGACAGGCCGTGCCGGCCTTGTTCATCGAGACGAGCCTCTCCGCTGCGGACTTCCCCTTCGACGGCTCCGGCAGCCGTCTGGTGGTCGTCAAGGCCTTCGCCGCCACCGATGGCGCGGAGGTCAAAGCCTGGGGCGAAGCCGTGACGAAGCATGACGCGGTCCTCGCCGTCGACCTCGATGGCCCGACGCTCGCTGCGCTCACGAAGGAACTCTCGGCGATTCCTGCCGGTCGCCTGATGCTCACCTCTTCGCAGCCGCAGGATGGCCTGCACGCCACCGGCACTTACCGCGAACTCGTCCGCTGCGCTGACATTGCCCAGCTCGAAGCCCCGCTGTGGATCCGAGCCACGGTCGCCAATGCGGTACTCCTCGACGCCGGCTTCCAGTCTCGCCTCATCGAGGCCTCGATCTTTGCCGGCGGCCTGCTCGTCGACGGCTACGGCGATTTCCTTTCGTGCGAGACCCCGACTTCTTCAGCAAAGTCGCTCACGCTCGCTTACGATATCCTGCAGGGCGCGCGCATGCGCCAGACCAAGACCGAGTATGTCGCTTGCCCGAGTTGCGGCCGCACCCTCTTCGATATCCAGTCGACGACCCTGAAGATCAAGGAACGCACTGGTCACCTGAAGTCCATCACCATCGCCGTCATGGGCTGCATCGTGAACGGCCCCGGCGAAATGGCTGACGCCGACTTCGGTTACGTCGGCGGCGCCCCCGGTAAGATCAACCTCTACGTCGGCAAGACCCCCATCAAGTTCAACGTCCCCCAGGAAGAAGCCGTCGAGCGCCTCGTCGACCTCATCAAGGAAAAGGGCAAGTGGGTGGAGGCGTGAGGGTGGGATAGCGGTTAGCGGCTGGCGGTTAGCGGTTGGGAAAACGCGGAATATTGCCGGGACTGGGGCGAGGGCCAGGGCTGGGGCCCGTGAAAAAAGGACAGAGTCAGGAGCAGGGTCAGGGAAAGAAACCTGTACCCGATTCAGCACTCCGTACTCTCCCCCTTTCCATAAGCATTACCCAACCGCTAACCGCCATCCGCCATCCCCTAGGCGCAGTCCGTGCGCTTCAGGTAGGGCTGACCGTCCCCGGTCGGCCGCCGGCATGGGGTCTGGCTTCAGCACGCGCAGCGTGATGGTGCCTGACCCCGTTGCCGGTTTCGCGGCAGGTCGGCCCTCAACACGAGGTCAGGCACGCCATCGCGTCGCGAGGCGAAGCCAGACCCCGCGTTGCGGCCGCGGACCAGCAGGGACGCTGGTCCCTACCTAAAGTCGACTAGGGCAGCACGCGGTGCTGCCCCTACCCTCGCCCCCCCCAAGCTCAGTTTGCGCTCTTCACCAGCACCTCGATCAACGGCTGGGGATTCGGCAATCCATGCGGATGATGGTCGCCGCCTTCCTTCGGGAAGAGTTTCACGCGGCCGCCGTTCTTTTCCCAAAGGTCCACCACCGTCTTGGCATTGTCGACATAGGGTACCACGGTGTCGGCGGTGCCATGGCACGAGATCAGCAACACGCCGGCCTTGATGGCGGGGAGCAGGCCTTCGGCCGCCTGCAGCGACTTCGCCTTGGCTTCGTCATCCGTCGCGAAACCGAACTCCGTCTTGTACAGCTTCCAGTCGTTCGCGCTGCCCTTCCCCTTGGCGTTGAGCTGGAAACCGCCCGGCCAGGAGCGGATGTCGCAGACGCCGTTGTCGAGGTAGAGCACGCTGACGCGATCCGGATGTAGACGCGCCCAGGCGTTCACGTAAAGGCCACCGCGCGAGATGCCGAGGAGCGCCGGCTTGGCGGACAAGCCGCGCTTGCCGTGGAATTCTTCGTAGGCCTTTTCCCAGGTCGCCATCGAGCGAGCCGAGCCGAACTGATTGCTCACGCCGACATAGACAACGTGCCAGCCCTGGGCGACGAGGCCGTCCTCGAGCGTCTTCAAGTGGCCACCGAACTCGCCAACCCAAAGCCAAGGCTTACCAGGCGCGGCTTTCTCCGGGACCTTCACCGTGACGGCCTTACCGTCGATGGTGAGTTTTTCGACCGTGGCGGCCGAGGCGACGGCGCAAAACGTCATTCCGAGCAGAGCGAGGAGGATGCGGGGCATGGCCAATCCGTAAGTGCAAAGGTGCAAACGTGCAAAGGTGCAAATGGTAGGGCTGACCACCCTTGGTCAGCCGCGGCAAGGTAGGGACGGCTCTCCGAGCCGTCCGTTCGCCGTAGATGATTCGAACTTAATCCAGCTCAACGGCGGGCTCGGAGAGCCCGCCCTACCCGATGCATCCGCGGTTGAGCGAGGGCGCTCAACCCTACCCAAGACAGGCTAGGTCGTGACGCGGTCCCGACCCTACCCATTGCTTTCTGGGCCTCTGGGCCTCTCGCGCCTCTGGCGCACCTGCTTCTTGCCTCCCTGCCCTAACTCACCCTATCTCTCCCTCCTATCCATTTATGAAACCCGTACTTCTGGTGATCCGCGACGGTTGGGGCGAAAACCACAATCCTAAGCACGACAAGTTCAACGCCGTGAAGCTAGCGAACATCCCGGTCTCGCGAGGCCTGACCAAGGATTGGCCCCGCACCGAGATTATGGCCCACGGCCTCGATGTCGGCCTACCGGTCGGCATCATGGGTAATTCCGAAGTCGGCCACCAGAACATCGGCGCGGGTCGCATCGTCGACCAGGAGATCGTCCGCATCGATAAGGGCCTCACTGATCCGGCCGCCATGCGCCAGATCAAGGCCTTCCGCGGCCTCGTCGAAAACGTCAAGGCCACCGGCGGCGCAGTCCACCTGATGGGCCTCTGCTCCGAAGCCGGCGTCCACTCCACCCTGCCCCACCTCTACGCCCTGCTCCGCCTCCTGAAAGAGGAAGGCCTCTCCAAGGTCTACATCCACGCCTTCATGGACGGTCGCGATAGCCCGCCCACCTCGGGCCTCGGCTACCTCAAGCAGCTCGAAGCCGAGCTCGTGAAGATCGGCCTCGGTAAGGTCGCCAGCGTCACTGGCCGCTTCTGGGCCATGGACCGCGACAACCGCTGGGAACGCGTGAAGACCGCTTACGACGCCCTCACGGGCTCGCCCGCCCCGGAAGCCGCCTCCGCCGCGGAAGCCGTGCAGGCCTATTACGACAAGCCGACCGACTCCAATACGACCGGAGACGAGTTCGTCCCGGCTACGCGCATCAAGGGCACGTCCTTTATCCAAGACGGCGACTCCGTGCTGTTCTTCAACTTCCGCGGCGACCGCCCGCGCGAGATCACCCGCGCCTTCATCGACCCCGAGTTCAAGGGTTTCCCGCGCGCGAAGCTGCTCAAGATCTTCTACGCCACCCTGACCAACTACGAGAAGGGCCTCTGCCCCAACGTCGTCTTCGACAAGCCCGCCAAGATGGTGAACATCCTCGGCGAGTGGGTCGCCAAGCAGGGCATCCCGCAGTACCGCACGGCCGAGACCGAGAAGTTCCCGCACGTGACCTTCTTCTTCAACGACTACCGCGAAGAAGCCTTCCCCGGCGAAGAGCGCGGCATGGCCCAGAGCCCGAAGGAAGTCTCCACCTATAACCAGAAGCCCGAGATGTCGGCTGCGCACGTCACCGAGATGGCCAAGACTGCGATCCTCTCCGGTAAGTACGGCCTCATCGTCGTCAACTACGCCAACCCGGACATGGTCGGCCACACCGGCGACCTCGCCGCGGTCTGCAAGGCCTGCGAAGCGGTCGACAGCGGCCTCGGCGTCCTCCTCGCCGCCATCGACCAGGTCGGGGGCAAAGCGCTCGTCACGGCCGACCACGGTAACGCCGACCAGATGTGGGAGCCGGAAGAGAACTGCGCCCACACGCGCCACACGCTCAGCCCCGTCGAGGTCATCCTCTACGGCGCCGGCTGCAAGTCGCTCAAGACCCGCCCCACCGGTCGCCTCGCCGACGTCGCCCCGACCCTGCTCGCCCTCATGGGCCTGCCGAAGCCGGCGGAGATGACCGGTGAGTCGCTGATTGCGGGGTAACCGCAAACCCACTTCGGGTGGCAGGTGGCAGCCCCGGGTGACGGGTGGCAGGCTAAAAACCTCCGGACACAAGTTAGGGGGTTTTCTTTTGGCACCTCCCCGCCACCGGCCACCCGAGGCCGCCACCCGCCACCTGAAACGACTTCTCAGGACAGCACGTGGTGCTGTCCCTACCTATTTGACCCCCGTCGCGAAACTGATTCCGAGCGAATCCCCCACGGCGCGGACGATCTCGACCTCGGCGGGCTCGGCACGGTCGTCGTGGAGCATCGCGGCGCCACAGGCGCGGACGAATTTGCGACGATCGTAAACGCTTTGTCCGGCGATGACCGCCAAGGCTTCGTCGACCTTCTGGAGATCGACCTTCTCGGCAGGCAGCAAGTTTGCGTCAAGTCCAGGGAGGCCCAGCACGACAGCACCGAGTCGATAGGCCCGCGCCTGCGCTTCAGCGGATTCGCCCGAAGTGCGGGCTACGGCCGTGAGGACGAGTGCGTAAGCCGCGGCCAAGTCGCCGGGCCGGCTGGGCGGATTCTTCTCGCGGGAAAGATAACGCCGCATCGACGCCTGGATGAGCAGGACGATGAGGCCATCCTCGGCTTCGTAGCCGACCTGCGTGATGGCCTGACGGAAAAGATCCTGCTGCTCCGCCGAGAGCTGACGTAAGGCCGGCATGGAAAGATCCAGTAAGGGCACGCGCGATCCCGCCGGCAGGGCCCGGAGGAGCGGCTCGAACTTCTCGGCTTCGCGCGCCACTTCGCCGCCGGCGAGATTGCGGGCCTTCGACAACTGGGCCGCACGCAAAGTTGGATCGCGTCGCAGCAAGAGACCGAGGACGAGGCCCATCGCGCTGACAGGGTCGTCGGAAGCGTTCCGCAACGTCTCGGAAATCCGTCCGCGGAATCCGACCGAGTCCTGAATCTGATGGTCGGTCGGCACAGTGCGGGACGCGGCCACCGGCAAGGGCGGCGCCGCGGAGGCGACCGGCGCGGCGCGGGAGACCGGTGAGGCATCATCGGCCGAGACCGCGGCTGGCTGGACGTCGGGAATGATGCCGTCAAAGGCGGGGTCAATCCGGCGGATGCGCTCGTTAATCGGCGGGTGCGTGGAAAATAGAGATTCGAGGAAACCACCCGAGGAGGCGAAGAAGAGGTGCTGGGCCTCGAGCTCGGCCTCGGAGGCCTCACGACGGGCGCCGGAGAAACCTGCAATCTTCTTCAGCGCGGAACCGAGCCCAAGAGGATTACGGGTGAACTGCACCGCGGAGGCGTCGGCGAGGTATTCGCGTTCGCGCGAGACCGCGGCCTGGATGACCTTGGCGAAAAGAATGCCGCCGGAACCGATGAGCAGCACCACGACGCCGGTCAGGATCATACCCAACGCGATGGGCGCGGAATTCTTGCCCCGCACGGAACCGGCCAAGCGGAAGAAGATGTAGCCCAACTGGGCCAGCGCGGTCAGGCCAGCGATGGCCCCGATGATGCGCAGATTGAGCTTCATGTCCCCGTTGCCGATGTGGCTGAACTCGTGGGCGATGACGCCCTGGAGCTCGTCGCGGGTGAGATTGCGCAAGGCGCCGCGCGTGATACCGACCGCAGCGTCTTGCGGCGAATTGCCGGCAGCGAAGGCGTTGATGGAATTATCGTGGTCGAGGACGAAGCACAGCGGCACGGGCAGGCCGGCCGCGAGGGCCATCTCCTGTACGACGTTCAAGTAGCGACGCTCAGCGGGGTCCTTGGTGACGCCGCTGACCAGGCGACCGCCCAGCCGGACCGCGATGGCGCCGCCGCCCTTCGATAACTCGGCGATGCGCATGAGGCTGCCGCCGAGGATGACCGCGAGCGCGACCCCGGAAGTTGCAAAGAAGAGCTTGGGCTGGAACCACTCGAGTTCACCGGACTCGAGGAGCTTACCTTGGCCGAGCACTGCCAACACGTAGAGCGTCCCGGTCAGCACGAGGATCGCCAACACCAGAAGCACGACCAGCTTGGTCGTGCGTCCGCGGGCCTCATCCTGGGCCCGGAAGAAATTCATCGTAGCGGCCATCGGCCGTGGTCAGCAGCTTAGAACGCGACCTTCGGGGCGACCTTTTCGACGGGATCTTCGATCTTAAAGAACTCAGCGGCGGTGAAGCCGAAAGCGTTCGCGATGAAGACCTGCGGGAAGACTTCGCGGCCGTTGTTATAGAACAAGACGGCGTCGTTGAAGGCCTGGCGGGAGAAGGCGATGCGGTTCTCGGTCGAGGAGAGCTCTTCCATCAGGGTGCGCATGGTGGCGTCGGCCTTGAGCTGAGGATACTGCTCGGAGACGACCATGAGGCGGCCGAGGGCGCCGCTGAGGCCGGCTTCGGCTTGACTGAGGTCGCGCATGGCGGCCGGGTCGTTCGGGTTGCCGGCGAAGCGGACGTTGGCCTGGGTGGCCTTGGCGCGGGCTTCGACGACGGCGGTGAGCGTGCCGCTTTCGTGAGCCATGTAGCCTTTGGCGGTCTCGACGAGATTCGGGATCAGGTCGTGGCGGCGCTTGAGCTGCACGTCTACCTGGGCGAAGGCGTTCTTACAGGCGTTCCGCAGGGCGACGAGGCTGTTGTAGATGCCGACTCCCCAGATGGCGGCGATGATCAGGGCGCCGACGATGACGGCGAGGATGACGAAGATGACGGAGACGATTGCGCTCATGTTGGCCCCTAAGTTACCCGCCCCACCCCAACCTGCAAGTCGTCAGGGGGCGATGTTTTGATAATTTTACGCGTCAATTGGAATGCCCTTCCCCCACCCCGCGGGCTTAAGCGGCCTTTTCCAGCTGGGCGCAAACTTCGTCGATGAGGAAGGCGGGCGTCGAAGCGCCGGCAGTCACGCCGACGGTGCCGAAGCGAGCCAGCGCAGCGAAGTCGAGCTCGGCAGCGGTCTCGACGTGGAAACAAGGTAGGCCCTGAATCTCGACGAGCTTAGCGAGCTTGACGGTGTTCGCCGAATGGCGGCCACCGATGACGACGATGGCCTGGCAACCCTGCTTCTTCAGTTCGAGGATATCCGCCTGTCGGTCCTTGGTGGCGCCGCAGATGGTGTCGAAGACGAGCGTCGGCGCAAAGCGGGCCTTCAGACGCGCGGCAAGTTTCTCGAACTCATCAGTGAACATCGTCGACTGGGAGACCATGCAGACCTTCGCGCCGAGATCCGGCAATGTGTCGATTTCAGCCTCGGAAGTGATCACATGTCCCTTCCCTTCGGCGTAACCGAGCAGGCCGATGACCTCAGGGTGCTTGGGGTCGCCAAAGATGACGGTAGCATAGCCCTTGCGCGCGTGCATGCGCACCTTGCCGGCGATGATGCCGACGTCGGGGCAGGTGGCGTCACGAAATTCCATGCCGAGCGATTTCAGGTATTCGCGGCGTTCAGGCGAGATGCCGTGTGCGCGGACGACCATGACGGCGCCAGCGTCGGTGGACTTGGAGACTTCGAGCTTCGCCTCGCTACGATAATCGCCGACCTCACGGATACCCTCGCCGGTGAGGACTTCCATCATCTGGCGGTTATGAATCAACGGGCCGTCCGTGTAGACGGGGTGGCGGCCCTTCTGGGCGTATTCGCGAGCGATATCGATGGCGCGTTCAACGCCCCAACAGAAACCCGCGGACTTGGCTCGGATGACCTTCACGGCTTCAAGGTGCGGGCAAGCCCGCCCGATTCAAGCAAAGTCCCGCCTTACTTGGCCGGGACGCCCCAGACTTCGGTCTCGATGTAGTCGTTCGAGGGGCCGGCGGAGTTGCCCTTGGAGTAGAAGCGGACGTAGCGGCCCTTGACGGCCGGGACAGCGATCACGCGACCTTCGTTGGACTCGTAGTAGCAGTAGTCCTTGCCCTTACCCAGGCCGAGTTCGCCTTCGGCGTCGTTGTTGTAGACGGTGGTGACGTCCTTCTTGAAGGCAGAGTCATCAGAGATCTGGACGATGACATTGAAGTACACGCGGCGTTCGCGGTGGAAGTGCCAGAGGGCGATGGCGCTGATCTCGGCGGACTTAGCCAGGTCGACCTGGACCCAGTGGGCGCCGCGGGGGAGTTCGACTTCGAAGCCTTCTTCGCCACCCTTATCACCATCGGTGAGGTAGGAGAAATCGCCAGCCGCGGCTTCGCGGGCGCTGGAGGTGACGTTGCAGCCCTTGGCGAGATTGACGGCGGCGGCAGGCACCTTGGGCAGCTTGCGCGGCACGGAGGAGACCGGCTCGAGATTGTTGATCTTCATCGGGCGCGGCGTGCCGAGCGCGACGGACTTCGGCAGGACCAGCGGCAACTCCTTATCTTCGGCGAAGAGGCCGAGCGGGAGGACGAGGAGACAGAGAGCGAGGTGCTTCATGGGAAGGGATGGAGTTAAGACAACCGAACCGCGGACTGGTTTCAAGCCTTCGGGGCTTCCAGTGTGCGGACCCGGCGGTGCTTGAGGGGGAAACGCAGGATTACGGTCGTTCCGACGTCCGGGGTGCTCTGAATATCGACCGTACCACCATGGGCCCGGAGGATACGGAGGAGAATCAGCATACCGATACCGCCGCCGGAGGCCTTGGTGGTGTAATAGGCATCGAAGATGCGGGTCAGCTTATCGGTCGGAATGCCCACCCCGGTGTCCCGGATGGAAAGCACCACCCAATCGTCATCCGAGGTCAGCTTGACGAGGATATCGCCGCCACGGTCCATGGCCTCGAGCGCGTTCTTCATCACATTGAAGAGAGCCTGTTTGATCTGGTTACGGTCTCCGAAGATGAGCGGGAGCTCACCCGGGACGTCGAGCGAGACGCGCACGCCAAGCTGCTCCATCTGCTCGCGGAGGAGGCCGGTGGCTTCGGCCACGACGGTGACCAGGTCAGTGTCGGTGAGGTTCGGCGGGGTCTGGCGGACGGCGCCAAGGAAGTCGCGGACAATGCCGTCCAGGCGGTTGATTTCGCTCTGACAGACCTCGGCAGCCTTGCGCACCTTGATGGCGGCGGGCGAATCACCCAGCTTGGCGGCCTCGCGCTGCAGGAGCTGAAGGTGGATACCGATCGCGTTCAGGGGATTACCGACCTCATGGGCAACGCCAGCGGCCAGGGAGACGATGGAATCGATGCGCTCGCTCTCGACGCGATCCTCGGTCTGGACGCGTTCCTTGGTGACGTCGCTGAGCACCGCCACGCGGCGGGCGCGTTCGGCGCCCTGCTGCTCACCGACGCGCGTGAGGTGGAGATTCAGCAGGCGAGGCTCCGGGTAACGGACCTCGAGCTCGCGGGTGAGCGCGCCGACAGTCTCGGGGAGTTCAAGGGCCAGGGCGATGTCGGGCGAAAGGCGGCGCAACTCGGCGCCATTGACGTCTTCCTGGCTCACGCCGAGAAGGCGGACAGCGGAGGCGTTGGCGTATTCGATGGCACCGTCATGCGAAAGGACGAGAACGCCTTCACGGAGGGTGTCCAAGACCGTCTCCATGAGGTCACGCTCGCGCTCAAGGCGGCGGGCGAGGATTGCCAGATTCTGCGCGTCGAGGTCATCAATGCGGCCCAGCACGCGGTCCAAGGGACTGAAGCGACGACGGGCCATATCAGGAAGCGCGCGCCGCGACGAGGCGGGCGATGACGTCGATGAGCTGGCGGGCCACGGCGGCCTTGGAGGCGGGACCGAGGACTTCACGGAAGCCGTTTCGACCAAGGAGGATGAGCTTATTGTGATCGGATCCGAATGCGCCCTCGGAACCAGCGACGGAATTGGCGGCAATGAGGTCGAGCCCCTTGCGCTCAAGTTTGTCGAGGGCGTTGGCTTCGACGTTCTCGGTCTCGGCGGCGAAGCCTACGAGAAACTGGTCGGTGCGACGCTCTTCGGCGAGGGCGGTGACGATGTCGGGCACGGGCTCGAGTTCGACGGTCAGCCCTTGGCCGTCCTTCTTCATCTTCTGCAGCGCAGTCGACTTCGGACGCCAGTCGCTGACGGCGGCCGTCATGATTAACACATCGCACGGCCCGAACAAGGCGTCGGTCTGACGCTGCATCTCGGCGGCCGTGACGACCGGGTAGACCATCACGCCTGCGGGGTCAGGCAAGGAGACTGGACCTGCGACGAGATCGACCGACCAGCCGGCTTCCTTCGCCGCTGTGGCCAAGGCGAAGCCCATCTTGCCCGTCGACGGGTTGCTGATGAAGCGAACCGGGTCGAAGAACTCGCGCGTAGGACCGGCGGTGATGAGGCAGCGGAGGGACAAGGGACGAAAGCGGTTGGGAGACGGCGGTTAGCGGTTGGCGGTTAGGCCAAGCGCTGGGGATACCTTGGCGGAGGAAGGGGGCGGAAACAATCCATAAGGGGTAGGGGCAGGGATAGGGGTAGGGGCAGGAAAGGCGGAGAGAACAATCATTCTCGGGTAGCAGGTGGCGGCCTCGGGTGACGGGTGGCAGGAAATAATCCCTGCACCCGCACCTGAACCTGAAGGCCCGAACCTGATATCCGACGGCCGAGACCTGAGACCTGAAAATGCGTTACCCTAGCTAAACATCCGGTCTCCGGTTTCCCTTTGATTGATGTGTCCCCGCCACCTGCCACCCGGGGCCGCCACCCGCCACCTGAAGCGACTGCCTCACCCTATACTCGATACTCCATACTCAATACTCTCGAGTTTGCCCCTAGGGCCGCACGCGGTGCTGCACCCACCCCTCTCCCTTGCATTCTGTCTCCCTCCCACTCACATTCCCGCCATGGATATCTTTCTGGCGACGGGTAATGCGCACAAGGCCGAGGAATTCGGCCGCATGTTCGCTAAGGCGCGCCTCGACGTCCGCGTGCGCTCCGCGAAGGAACTCGGTGGTATGCCTTACGTGGAAGAAATCACCGGCACCTTCAACGGCAACTGCCGCCTGAAGGGCGAAGCCCTAAGGGCAATCGCGCCGCGCAAAGCCTGGGTGCTCGCCGATGACAGCGGCCTTTGCTGCGATGCGCTACAAGGCGGACCGGGCGTTGATTCGGCAATCTATGCCGGCGTCGGCGCGACCGATGCGCAGAATCGCGCGAAGCTTCTCGAGGCCATGAAGAAGGCTCCGCTCCACAAGCGTGGCGCACGTTTCGAATGTCACCTCGCACTCCTCGGGCCTAATCAAGAAGTCGGCAAGTTGTTGGACAGTGCTGGGCAAGATCCTCGAGGCCGAGGTTGGCACCGAAGGTTTCGGCTATGATTCGCTCTTCGTGCCCGCCAACGAGGATCGTACCTTCGGTGAACTCAGCGCCGCCAAGAAGGATTCCATCAGCCACCGCGCCAAGGCCTTCCAGCTCATGGCCGCGTGGATGAGGGAGAATGGAATCGCGTAAGGGTAATGATGCATTGAGGTAGGGACAGCACCACGTGCTGTCCTAAGGTATGTCCCCTCTATGCGAGACTCCCTCGCATAGGTAAAACTGGGCTATGCCCTTCTATGACCGGGACTCCCTTCGCAACCGACGGCCAGATTGGGTCGATGAAAACGACCCACTGTTCATAACTCTCTGCCACAAGCGGAGAGGTCTTCATCACTTCGATAATCCCAAAGCATGGTGTGCCCTGCTGGCGTCGGCGAAACACGCCAAGTACACGGGACGATGGCGGCCGATGCTATTCCTGGCGATGCCGGACCACCTTCATGTTATCGCCAAGATCCCGCGCCATGCCGACATCACCCGCACCCTCGGTGAACTGAAACGCGACATATCCCATCGCCTGCCCACCGAGTGGCAAAAGGGCAGCTTCGACCATCGAATGAGATCGTATGAACACTATCTGGAGAAGCGTGACTACGTCCTGATGAATCCAGTCAGAGCCGGACTTGTGTCGAAAACGTCAGACTGGCCCTACTCCGCATGGTGGGACACGAAGGGATATCAACGACCGGAAGGTGTCAGGGAGGCGATCGAAGATTAGGACAGCACGTGGTGCTGTCCCTACCTCTTAAAAGAACACCGCTTCGGACAAGGCTTCGGGGGCTCCCATGAGTGCGACGCGCTGGGTGACCGGCGCTGACTGACGGCTGCGCGTGAAGGTGATGATCGCGCGGGTTCCCTTGTCGGCATGTTCCCACGAGAAACGGGCGCCATCGGCGTAGACCCACTCGGCATCGAGGTTGTCACCGAGCGGCGGCTGCGAGGTGATCGCGAATTCGGCGGCAAGGTGCGAGCGGGAGAGGCCGGCGCAATGCGTCAGGCAGCCGCGCATCCATTCCAGCACGCCAGCGGCCTCGCCGCGGAGACCGGTACCGTGGTTGACCGTGACCGAACGCAGGCCACGGACGAGTTCGGCCGGGGCGTGCGCGGCGAGATACTGGCCAAGTGCCTGGCGCACTGGCAGGCAGCGCGCGACGGCGAGGTCGCGGACGGACTTGGGATTAGGGAACGAGAGCTGGAAGAACTCGTCGCCCACGAGGGAACGATCCGCGACGACGCGACGGCAGCGCGAAGTCCACGCGAGCCACGGCTTGAATTCGTCGACGGTCACACCATGGGCCCAGACGTTGACCGGGAGGTCGCCTTCGAGCCAGGTCGAGACGAGCGACTCGAGTTCGGCCGTCGGCGCGCCGTGCGCGAGCATGAGGGCCTCGCAGCAGCGCTTGCCGCGGCGGGACGGGTCGAAGAAGCAGAGGACGTTGACCTTGGCCTCGAGCGCGGCGGCGGCCTCGGCGGCCGGCCGGGCGGCGAGGATGACGAGGCGGCAAGGATAACGCTGGGCGAAGCGGATGGCCTCGTCGAAGCGGGCTTGCGCATCTTCAGGCGAGACGCCCGCGCCGAACATCAGCACGAGGTTCATCTGCGAAGCGCGTGCGGCTTCCTCGCCTTCGTCGGCCCACGCCTTGTCGAGCGACGGGAGGACGGCGGAGATCTTGACCGGGAAACCCGGGAGCGCGTCGATCAGCGGATGGGCCATGATCAGCGGCCGGCGTTGCGCCAGGCGTGGCCGTGGGCGGCCAAGAGGGCGTCGCCGCCTGCAGGACCCCAGGAGCCGGCGGCGTAGGTTTCCATGCCGGCGCGGCCCTGCTGCTGCCAGCTCTGGAGGAGCGGCGTGAACAGGCGCCAGGAGGCCTCGGTCTCGTCGCCGCGGATGAACAGCGTGCGATCGCCGACGATGCCGTCGAGGATCAGGCGCTCATACGCTTCGGGCGTGTTGGAACCGTAGGTGGTCGCGTAACGGAAGCTCAGGCGGACCGGCTGCGTGCGCGGCTCGAGGCCGGGCACCTTGGAGTTCAGGACGAGCGTCGTACCTTCGTCGGGCTGGATCTGGATGACGAGACGGTTCGGCGCGAGGTCGTAGCGGGCGTCGCCGGCGAAGAGGCCGGACTCCGGCTGCTTGAACTGGATGGCGATCTCCGAGACGCGGCGGGCGAGGCGCTTGCCGGAGCGCATGTAGAAGGGCACGCCGGACCAGCGGCTGTTTTCAATCGAGAAGCGCAGCGCGCAGAAAGTCTCGGTCGCGGAATCCTTCGGGATGTCCTTCTCGGTCAGGTAACTTGGCACTTTCTCGCCGGCGGAGAGGCCTTCGGCGTATTGGGCACGGACAGCGTCCGCATTGTCGCCTAGGCGCAGCGGCTGGATGGATTCGAGGAGCTTGACCTTCTCGTCGCGGATATGTTCGGCGGAAAGCGAGCGGGGCTGTTCCATCGCGACCAGCGCGAGGAGCTGCATGGTGTGGTTCTGCAGCATGTCGCGCGTGGCGCCGCTGCTGTCGTAATAACCGCCGCGGGTGCCGACGCCGAGCTCTTCGGCGACCGTGATCTGGACGTGGTCGACGTGGCGACGATTCCAGAGCGGCTCGAGAATCGGGTTGGCGAAACGCAGGACGAGGAGATCCTGGACGGTCTCCTTACCGAGGTAGTGGTCGATGCGGAAAATCTGCGACTCGCGGAAATTGCGGGCGGCGACGGCATTGAGGTGGACCGCTGAAGCGAGGTCCTTGCCGAACGGCTTCTCGATGATGACCTTGCTCTCGAGGTCAGTGCCGACGCCACGAGCGGCGAGGCCAGACTGACCGAGATTCTCGAGGATCGGCTCGAAGACCGAGGGAGGAGTCGAGACGTAGAAGACGAGTTGCAGGGGGCGACCGGCGCGCTTCTCGGCTGCGGCGATCTGTTCCTTCAGGGCGGCGAAGGCGGCGGGGTCGTCATAGCCGCCGGACTGGTAGGTGGTATTATCTTCGATCCGCTTCCAGATGTCGGGGCGAAACTCGCGACGGGAGAACTTCTTCAGGTCGGCGGCGGCCTGGGTACGGAACTCAGCGTCCGGGATGGGCTTGCGGCCGAAGCCGATCAGGTGGAAGTCGGCCGGGAGCAGGCTGTCGACGGCCAGGTTATAAAGGGCAGGCAGGAGCTTGCGGGCAGCCAAGTCGCCGGAGGCGCCGAAGATGACCACGCAGGTGGGCTGGGCGCCGCGGTGCTTGCTCAGGCCAGAGAGGAACGGATGACGGTCGGTGTCGGACATCGGAGTCTAGAAGCGGCGCCGTCCGAAGAGGACTTCGCCACGGTGTTGAAGGAGGCGGACGGTGCCTTTCTTGCAAACCAGAACTTCCACGACGTCGAAGCGCGTATGACACGCACCCCTGATTTGTCGCATCCAACCGGCCGCCGCCCGCCGCAAAGCCCGCTTTTTCCGCCGATTCACCGCCCAATACCCTTCCCCGCCGAATTTTGCCGTCCGTGTCTTAACCTCGACGAAGACGAGCACCTCGCCTTCGAGAACGACGAGATCGAGTTCATCGCGGCCGTGTCGCCAGTTCATCGCGAGACATCGGCCCCCTTGCCGGAGATAGTGCGCCTCGGCGAGACGCTCGCCCCGGGCGCCGAGATCGGTCGGCACAGGACGTCCTCGGCACCAAGTCAGAAAAGCCGTCCACAGTTCGTAGAGAAACATGGCCGATGGGACCCAAAAGGGGGCTTTTCCGCCACCCTGCGAACGAGGGGGTCTTGACCTAGGGAACCTTGGGGGGCTTTACTCTGTCCTTACACCCCACACCCATGCGTTTCCTCACCCTCCTCGCCCTCGCCGCTGCCGCCTGCGTCAGCGCTGATCCGATCCCCGAGTCCTTCCGCCAGAACGGTTGGTTCGTCGGCTCCCAAGCTTACACCTTCAAGGAGTTCTCCTTCTTCGAAGCCATCGCCAAGACCAAGGAAGCCGGCGGCAACGTCATCGAACTCTTCCCCGGACAGTCCGTGAAGCCAGGCTCGAAGGAGAAGACCCACCACTCGATGTCCGCTGAGACCATGGCCGAGATCAAAGCCGAGCTCGCCCGCCAGGGCGTGCACGCCGTCAACTATGGTGTCGTCGGCGCCAAGACCAAGGAAGAGGTCTACGCCATCATGGCCTTCGCCAAGAAGATGGGCCTCTACGCCGTCTGCACTGAAGCCACCGAACAGGTCGTCCACTGGGAATCCGCCGCGATCGAGTTCGACATCAAGGTTGCCTTCCACGAGCACGGCACCCGCATCACGAAGGACGGCAAGATCGACCCGAAGTATAAGGTCTGGGATCCTCTCTACATCCTCGGCGTCGTCGAAAGCCGCGACGCCCGCGTCGGCGCCTGCGCCGATCTCGGCCACTGGGCCACTTCCGGACTGAGCTCTGTATGGGCCCTCAAGGTCCTCGAAGGACGCGTTGTCAGCGTGCACCTCAAGGACAAGTCCGACTTCGGCCATAAGGCCACCGTCGTCGTCGCCGGCAAGGGTGTCTGCGATATCGATGGCTGCCTCAAGGAGCTCATCCGCCAGAAGTTCGACGGCCATATCTCCGTCGAGCACGAGAACGACTGGAAGGACAGCGTTCCCCAGGTGAAGCATAATATCGATTTCGTCAAAGCCCGCGCGAAGTAAGCCGCGCTTCTCGCGTGCGCATCAAGCCCCCGGTTTTCCGGGGGCTTTTTTGTGGGCGTGTTGCCTTGAGGTAGGGGCAGCACCGCGTGCTGCCCTAGGGTCTCTCCTGCATCGAACTGCTGTTCGGAGGGCCCAGCGTATTCAGATGGATTTCAGGATTCGCGAATACTTACCCCATCAAAGACCACCTTGGGTTCACGAGCGTGACCCTCTGTTCATAACCTTATGCCATCAAGAAAGGAAAGTCCGACACTTCGATAATCCCGCCGCATGGGAGGCGATCGTCGCTGCCACCCATCACCTGACTGCCCGCGGAAAGTGGACTCCCCTGATGATGCTGGCCATGCCGGACCATCTCCATGGGATTGTGCTAATTCCAAATAAGCAACGGATCCAACAAACCCTCGGCTCCTTCAAGCGAGACATCGGCTACACCTTTCCCACAGCCTGGCAGAGGGATGCCTTCGATCATCGAATAAGGAGTCATCCGCATTTCCTGGAGATTCGGGACTACATCCGAGCCAATCCGGCGAGGGCGGGATTGATCGGCAGAGCCGAGGATTGGCCGTACTCGGCGGAGTGGCCGATGGGACAAGAATCATGCTAGGGCAGCACGCGGTGCTGCCCCTACCTCGAGACATCCCCCGCCACCCGAAACGACGGCCTCTCACTTTTGCACCTTTGCACAGGCCGCAGGCCGATTTGCACTTTTGCACGTACGGGAAATCGCCCGCTCACTCCACGATCGCGGCCTTGAGTTCCTTGAGCATGCGACGCAGCTCGCCGGGAGTATCGTAATCCTTACGGCCCATGGGCAGCGATTCGATCGGCAGGTAGCCATTGTAGCCGGCGTCGCGGGCGATCTTCACGATCTTGCGCATATCGGTGAGGGGCTTATTCGGCTTACCGAACGGGGTCTCCTTGACCTGCCAGTTCACGGCGAACGGTGCAGCCAAGGCCATGTCGACATACGGATCTTCGGTCAGGTATTTACCCGTGTCCACGATGGCGCGGCAGTTCGGGTGATTGATGCGCTTGAGCAGGCTGACGTGCTCGGCGCCGGTAGTCAGGAAATCGCCGTGGTTCTGCACGCCGATGAAGATGCCACGGGCAGCGGCAAACTCGGCGCACTCGCGGAAATCATCCGCGATCCAGCCTTCGACGACATCCCGCGAAGCCCCGCCGGAGACGGCCTGCCACTTCTGCGGCGGGATATTCGTATCGGCAAAGACGCGCAGCACAGGGGCGCCCAGCTTCACGCAGACCTCGACCCAATCCTTGATGCGCTGCTTGCCTTCGGCGCGGAGGGCCTTGTCGGCGGTGGTAACCTCGTTCTTCACGCCGCTGCCGCTGATCTCGAGACCAAGGCGGAAGGCCTCGTGCTTGATCGCGAAGATCTCGGCGTCGGCCGGGGCCTTGGGATAGCTGGCGAAGAAGTAGCCGGTAAGGTCGATCGCATCAAAGCCCGCCTCAGCCGTGAACGTCAGCAACTGGTGTAGGTTCATGGCCTTCGGGTTGTTCGGCTCCTTGAGGCCGAGGTTCAGCTCGACGTAGAAAGAGTACGCGTTGAGCGACGTGCGCAGGCGCGAGAGTTTGGCGGAAGGCGCGGTCTCGGCGGCACGGGCGGATAAGCCGAGCGCGGCGAGCGAGAGCCAGGCGGAGTGCTTGAGGAATTCTCGGCGGGGGGTAGCGGAGGACATGGGGCCACAGTGTGCAAAAGTGCGAATGTGCAAAAGTGCAAAAGTGAGCTAGACGTAGGGGCGTGGCTCCGCCGCGCCCTCCACCTGGGAGTGCACGATGAATCGTGCCCCTACCTTGGTTCGCCCTGCGGCGAACAAGGACAGCACGTGGTGCTGTCCCTACCTCTTTTACCCTTCCGGCGTAAACCCGAGCACCACATCCCAGCGCGCGGACAGTTCGCCGGCCTTGGATCCCTTGAGCGGATCGAACGCCAACGACACGCTCTCGCGCTGCTTGGCGTCCTTGATGCCTTTGTAGACCCCATCCTTCTCATTCATCTCGTGGCCCTTAATGTAACACTGGGTGATGAGCTCCTTCTTGCCCTTGATCCGGACGGCGAGATGGATGTGCGGGGTGCGCGGCTTATACGGCACGGGCTTGATGGTACGGAAGACATACTCGCCATTGGAGCCGGTGAGGAAGCGACCGAAGCCCTGGAAATTACCATCCCGCTTGGCGGCGTTACCGGTCTTGGTGTGGAGATAGGCACCATTGTTATCGGCCTGCCAGATCTCGACCAACGCGTTGCGCACGGGATCACCGTGCTCGTCGAGGATGCGCCCGGACAGCCAAGCGATCTCACCAACGGCTGGCGTGACGCCGTTGTTCAGGATGATCAGGTCGTTGTCGGTATCGAGCGGCAACTTGTCCGGGTAGAACGGCCCCTCCGTCTGCTTCGGCGTGCGGGTCAGCGCCTCGGCGAAGGCGCCCGGCACGGCGAAGAGCGCGGCCCCCAGGGCCACCTGACGGAGGAAATCACGACGGGCACGGAGATTCGCCGGCAGAGGGGGAGGGGCATGGAGGAAGTTGTAGGTGCAAAGGTGCAAAAGTGCAAAGGTGTAGAAAGGGACAGACCACCTCCCATTCTCGGGTGGCGGGTGGCAGCCCCAGGTGGCGGGTTACAGGTACTCATCCCGGGACCTGCACCCGAACCCGAACACCCGAACCTGAGACCCGAAATGCATCTCCCGCCACCTGCCACCCGTGGCTGCCACCCGCCACCTGAAACGACTGCCTCTCACTTTTGCACCTTTGCACAGGCCACAGGCCGATTTGCACTTTTGCACTAGGACAGTACGTGGTGCTGTCCCTACCCCTACACCCACCCCTACCCCTCAGCATCTAAACCTTCCCCTCCCCACCCTCCCCCCTTTATCCTCTGCAGACATCCATGTCGGAATCTCCCCGCGATCAGATCCTCCGCCTCCGCGCCGCCATCCAGCGTCACGAGGAACTGTATCGGAAGAAGCACGCGCCGGAGATCTCCGACTTCGAGTTCGACAAGCTCGTCGACCAGCTCGCCGACCTGGAACGGGAGTTCCCGATGTTCGCCGGGCCCGACCTCGGCATCGGCGACGACAAGTCCGAAGGCTTCCAGCAGGCCGACCACAAGGCGCCGATGCTGTCGCTCGACAACACTTACGACGAAGCCGACTTCCGCACCTTCGGCGACCGTCTCTACAAGGCCCTCGGCGGCTCCGGACTCGAATTCATCGTCGAGCCGAAGGTCGATGGCGTGGCGGTCTCGCTCACTTTCGAAAAAGGCCATTTCGTGCGCGCGGTCACCCGCGGCAACGGCGCCCGGGGCGACGACGTGACGGCCAACGTCAGCCTGATCCGAGAGATCCCGCGCACGCTCAAGGGCGCGCCCGACCTCCTCGAGGTCCGCGGAGAGATCTACATGGCGCTCGCCGAATTCCAGCGCCTCAACCAGCTGCGCGAAGCCGAGGGCGAACCGCTCTACGCCAATCCCCGCAACCTCGCCGCCGGCACGGTGAAACTCCTCGACGGCGAGGAAGCCCGCAAGCGTCGCCTCAGCATTGTCTGCTACGGCCTCGGCGCCTGCGAGCCGGCTTCGGCCTTCCCTTCGCTCAAGGAGTTCAAGACGAAGCTCAAGGCCTGGGGCTTCCCCATCCGCGACGACATCGACGTCCAGCAAGGCGTCGACGCCGCGTGGAAGGCCATCCAGCAGCTCGACGTCCTTCGTCGCGACCTACCCTTCCCGACGGACGGCGCGGTGGTGAAGATCAACCGCCTCGAAGACCAGCGTCGCGCCGGCACGACGAGTAAGTTCCCGCACTGGGCCGTGGCGTTCAAGTTCCCGCCCGACCAGGCCGAGACCATCCTCCGCAAGATCAGTATGCAGGTCGGCCGCACCGGCGCCATCACGCCCGTCGCCGAGCTCGACCCCGTCCTGCTCGCGGGCTCGACCGTCGCGCGCGCGACGTTGCACAATGCCGACGAGATCGCCCGCAAGGACATCCGCGAAGGCGACACCGTCCGCATCCAGAAGGCCGGCGAGATCATCCCGCAGGTCCTCGGGGTCGTCCTCAAGAAGCGACCCGCCGAGGCCCAGCCGTTCGACTTCGAAGCGCGACTGAAGGAGCTCGGCCTCGACGCCACCCGCGATGGAGAGGAAGCCGCCTACAAACTCCGCGCGCCGTCGCGCGATATGAGATCCGCCGCCTCGTCCACTTCGCCAGCAAGCAGTGCCTCGATATCGACGGCCTCGGCGACGCCGTGGCCGAACAGCTCGTGGACAGTAAGCTGGTCGACGTGCCGGTCGACGCCCTCGCCATCACGCCGGCCCAATGGCGCATGCTCGAAGGCTTCAAGGACAAGTCCGTCGACAACATGATGGCCGGCCTCGAGCAGGCCAAGCAGCGCGAGCTCTGGCGCGCGATCCACGCCCTCGGCATCCCGAACGTCGGCATGCAGACCGCCAAGGACCTCTCTCGTCACTTCAAGTCCATGGACGCGCTGGAAGCCGCTCAGCCCTCCGACCTCCTCATCACCAAGGTCGGCAAGAAGGGCGGCGTCTCGTATGAGTCCGTCATCTCCGGCGTCGGCGTCGAAGTCTCCGAATCCATTCTCTCCTTCTTCAGCGATCCTAATCACCGCGACTGGGTGAAGGCCATGCGCGCGGCCGGATTGAACCTCGTCGAAGCCGCCGCAGCGGGCTCCATCGAAGGCGTATCCGGCAAGACCTTCGTCCTCACCGGCACCCTGCCCACGCTTGGACGCGACGAAGCGCGCGACCTCATCGAAAAGGCCGGCGGCAAAGTTTCGGGCAGCGTCAGCAAGAATACCCACTACGTCGTGGCTGGCGAAGAAGCCGGCTCCAAGCTCACCAAGGCCCAGGAACTCGGCGTGGCCGTCCTCGACGAAGCCGGCCTCCGCTCGCTGCTTGGAACCTGATTTCATGATCGCCCTCTCCTTCCCGAAAGAGATCCCCAGCTTCGAGAAGACCGCGCTCTTCATCTCGCTCAACCACCTGACGCAATACGCCCTCTTTGCCGGCGTAGCTTGGCTGCTCGGTTACTTACTCTTCCGCGGCTGGTGGCATGGCCGCAAAATCATCCAGGAGATGCCCAGCGCCGCGGATATGCGGCGCGAGGCCATGTGGTCGGCCCTGACCGTCGTCATCTACGGGCTCGTCGGCGGCAGCACCCTGGCGCTCAAGAAGCTCGGCTGGACGCAGATCTACACCCAGGTCGACGACTACGGCTGGGGTTGGTTCTGGGGCAGCATCGTCGTCGTGATCTTCGTGCACGACGCGTACTTCTACTGGACGCACCGCCTGATCCATCACCCCAGGCTCTTCCGCTTCTTCCACGGCGTGCACCACGAGAGCCATAACCCCAGCCCGTGGGCCGCGTATTGCTTCAGCCCCGGCGAGGCCGTCATCCAGGCCGGCATCTTCCCGCTCGTCGCCCTGACCATGCCCATCCACCCCGGTGCGTTCGCGATCTTCATGCTGTGGCAGATCACCTTCAACGTCGCCGGCCACATCGGCTACGAGTTCCACGCCCGCTGGCTCATGGATTCCTGGCTCGGCAAGTTCCTGAACACCCCCACGAACCACATCCAGCACCACGACAGCTTCAAAGGGAACTTCGGCCTGTACTTCAACTACTGGGACCGCTGGATGGGCACCAACCACCCCGACTACGAAAAACGCTTCCGCGAAGTGACCTCACGATGACGACCCCGAGCCCTCTCCCCGACGCCGCCGCCGAGCTTGCCCGTAAAGGCGATGCCGAAGGCCTTGGCGCCATGCTCAAAGGTGGCCTGGATGTGGACGCGCGTGACGCCAAGGGCAACACGCTCCTGATGCTGGCCGGTTATCATGGCCGGATCGAGGCCGTGAAGCTGCTGCTGAAGTCGGGCGCCACGGTCGACCTCCGCAATGCGAAGGGCCAGACGCCCCTCGGTGGCGTGGCCTTCAAGGGCTACGTCGAGATCGCCACCCTCCTCCTCGACGCCGGAGCCGACCCGGTGGCAGACCAAGGCGGCTCCACGCCAGCCGATTTCGCCACGCTCGCCGGCAAGGCCGAAATCCTCGCCCTCCTGCAGTCGCGGCGCGACAACGCCGCCAAACCCACCCGCTGGTTCAGCAAGCTGATCGGGTGGTTTCGGGGCAGCAAGAGGTAGGGACAGCACCACGTGCTGTCCTAGCGGCGGCTATGTCGTGACGCGGTCCCAACCCTACCTTTCTCTCTGGTCTCCCTTAGGTCCGTATCCATCCTGTCCTAATCCCCATGCGAACCCCGCTGCTCTGCCTGCTGGCCCTGCTGACGCATCTCGACGCGCAAACGCCGAAGGCCGATGACCATACGCCTCAATCCCTCCTCGTGCTAGCCGAGAGTCTGCAGCCGCTGGGCGGACGCCAGGTGCCGCAGAACTTAGACGCGCTTTGGGGCGACTACGATCCCCGACGCGAACCGCTCGAAGCCGAGGTGACGAAGTCCTGGGAGGTCGACGGCATTACCTGCCAGATCATCCGCTACCGCGTCGGCGTCTTCAAGGGCCAGCCTGCGACGGTCGCGGCGTTCTACGCTTTTCCGAAAGGCGCCACGGCCCTGCCCGGACTGATGCATATCCATGGCGGCGGCCAGTCCGCGAATCTCGCGACGGTCGTGACCGACGCAAAGCGTGGCTACACGAGCCTCTCGCTCAACTGGGGCGGCAACAAGATGACCTTCGCCGATGGTAAGCTCTACGATGGACTCAATACCGATTGGGGCGCGCTCGACGCCACGCACCCGCCCCAGCGTAATTCGGTCAACCACTTCGCCAGTGGCACCAAGCCCGACGCCTTCACCCTCGATCCGGTCGATTCGCCCCGTAACGACAACTGGTTCCTGGTCACGCTCGCCGCCCGGCGCGGCCTGACCTTCCTGCAAAGCCAGCCGCAGGTCGACCCCGCCCGCCTCGGCGTCTATGGCCACTCGATGGGCGGTCGCCTCACCACCCATCTCACCGGCATCGATAAGCGCGTGAAGGCGGCGGTGCCCTCCTGCGGCGGATCCGGCGACCTGGCCGCGTCGCTCGACGAGATGCCGGGAGGCCAGCGTTCCAAGGCCACGCCACTCGCTCTGGCGACGATCTCGGAGAATCCCTACATCGCCCGGTTAAGCGCGCCGACGCTCTGGTTCTCGCCGACCAACGACTTCCACGCGCACATGGATAATATGGCGTGGAACTGGCGCGGCGTCCCCGACTCGCTCCTGCGTCTGAGCATGTCGCCGCACTTCAACCACCGGCACGACCACGCCAGCACGCTCACACAGCACCTGTGGTTCGAGACGTACCTCAAGGGCAAGACGGAGCTCATCCCGACCTCGCCCGTTATCGCCATCGAAGCGGGACGCGTCCCGAAGATCGTCGTGACTCCGGATGCGTCCAAACCCTGCCAGACCGTCCGGATCTACGTCAGCCAGGACGTCCATGAGCTCACACGGTTCTGGCGTCGTCTCGAGACCAAGCAGGTCGACGGACGCTGGATCGCCGAGGCTCCGCTCATGGACCTTTCGCAACCGCTCTTCGCCTACGCCAACGTCGTGTACGCGACGCCCGAAGAATACCGCAAGCTCCCGACCACCCCGGGCGTGGCGAATTCCGATACCTATTACTTCAGCTCACGCGAAGCCTGGGTTACCTCTGCCCAACTCAAGGCCGCGGGCGCGCAGGCGACCGATCAGCCGGAACGACTGCTCACGGCGGACAGCGCCGACTGGGGCGATTGGTACACGCTTAACTTCGGTAACCCCGAGCTTTGGAGCCTCCACACCCGCAAGGTCAAGGACTCCAAGTGGCGCGGGCCGAAGGGTGCCAAGCTGCGCTTCGAGATCAAAGCCCGCGAGGCCAGCTGGCTCGCCGTGAAATTCGTCAGCAACGATTGGGGTGCTTTCGCTGCCGGCCCGAAGGCCGAATACGCGGCCGTGAAGAAACTCGAGGTCAAGGACGGTTGGGCGACGGTCGAGGTCGACCTAGCGGACATCCGTCCCATCGGTGCCACCAAGGGAATGCTGGCGGATTGGAGTACCCTGACCGAGATCGGCATCACGCCGAGCATCCCGAGTGAACTCAAGACCCCGGACATGAAAGCGACCAAGGGCTGGACGCGGGGCAACGACCCCGCGATCCGCAATCTGCGCTGGGTGGGCGGGGACTACGGGCTGACTCAGCGGCCACCCGTGACGCTGACCGAAGCCGAACGCACCAAGGCCTTCGACGATTCCATCAAGGCCTCGCTCGAGCAGGAGAAGAAGGATAAGGCCTCGAGGTAGGGACAGCACCACGTGCTGTCCTAGCGGTATCGGGTAGGGCGGTCATTGCCATGACCGCCGTTCGCGATGGCGCGCGCGACGAGCCGAGCAAGGTAACCGATCTTTCCGATGTCCGTCCGCCCGCGGACGTGATGGTAATCACGTCCCTACCCATGCAGGCCAGGGCGTGACGTAGTCCCGCCCCTACCCTGGCGTTCACCATGCGGCGAACGCGGGCACAAAAAAGGACAGCACGTGGTGCTGTCCCTACCTTATTTTACGTCCGCTTACTTGCAGCAACCCGGCTTGCCGGCGACGAGGTCGGCGGCGCGGGCGAGGAGGTCCTTCTTCGTGGCTTCGTCGGTCGCGGAGGCGGCAAGGAGCTCGAGGGCCTTGAGGTTATTCGACTTAACCATGGCGTGGTGCGCGGCGGAGGAGCGACGGCGGGCGAGGAATAGGACAGAGAGAAGCAGGGTCAACTGAGCGACGACGGACGTCAGGTGCCCGACTATGCGCTCGGCACTGCCGACGTTACCCGCGGAGGAGTTGCGGATGAACTCGGTGCTGCCACTGACAAGGATCAACGTTAGGAAGATGGCGAAAGCGAAGAGCACCCGGCCCATGAGGCGGTTGCACTTGGCAGCGCGGCAGAAGACTTCGGAGGCGGAGGTAGGAGGGGTGCAGGCCATGATGAGCGGAAGAGTGAGCCAACCCGACGAGAGGGCAACCCTGCAGTAGGTAGGGCCGGGACCGCCGGGAGAGGACTGAGTCGATGACTGCATTGAGGACTGAATCGAGGGCTGAATCGATGAGGACAAGCAATCCTGCCACCTGCCACCCGGGGCTGCCACCCGCCACCCGAAACGAATCCCCAAACCGCGACACTCTCATTTAATAACGGCACCACACATCAACCCCGATACTCCATACTCGATACTCAATACTCTCACTCACCGCCCTTTCTTGACCTTATCGGTGGCGCCCTTTGTAGTTCCCTCGTGGCCACGAAGCTCCTGCTCCTCGACTGTGATTCGACCCTCTCGTCCATCGAGGGAATCGACGAGCTCGGCCGCCTGCGCGGGCCGGAGACTTTCAAGGCCATCGAGGACATGACCAACGCGGCCATGGACGGCGGCACGCCGATGGAAGCCATCTTCGCCAAGCGTCTCGACATCATCAAGCCGACCAAGGCCGAGCTGGAAGCCATCGGCGCGAAGTATATCGCGACGGTCGAGCCCACCGCCAAGGCGACGCTTGAGCAGCTCCGCGCCGCGGGCTGGAAGATCGCCATCGTCAGCGGCGGCTTCACCCAGGCCATCCTCCCGCTCGCCGCTTACCTCGGCATCGACCGCGTCGAAGCGGTGATCCTCCGTTTCCACGCCGATGGCTCCTACGCCAGCTTCGACGAGTCCTGCCCGACCTGCCGTTCCAAGGGCAAGAACGTCGTCGCCCGCCGTCTCCGCGCCGAACATCAGGCCACGACTGTCGTCATGGTCGGCGACGGCGCCAGCGACCTCGAGGTCAAGGGCGATGCCGATAAGGTCATCGGCTTCGGCCGCTACGCCGTCCGCGCCAAGGTGAAGGCCGGGGCGGATGCGTTTATCACGTCGCTGGATCAGTTGCCAGGCGTGATCTGAACTCTAGCGCCAGCTTCTTCACTAGGTAGGGCTGACCATCCTTGGTTGGCCGCGGTCAAGCAGGGATGCTCGACCCTACCCGATGCAACGAAAACAAACTCAAAGGGAGACCGGAAACCGGATGATTGGCTGGGGGCATTAATAACCGCAGCATCCTTCCCGGTTTCCGGTCTCCCTTTGTGACGGTGCCACCCCTGCCCCTACCCCTACCCCTACCCCTGCCCCTCTCTCCACCTTTGCACTTTTGCACTTTTGCACTCAATCTCCCCCCATGCGCTGCCTCCTACCCCTGCTGGCCATCGTCTCGGTCTTTGCCGCTGATGCCCCTGCTCCGCTCCGCGTCTTCCTCCGTTGCGGCCCCAAGAGCCACGGCCCGGGCGACCATGACCACCCGGCGTTCGCGCGCGACTGGAGGCCCCTGCTGAATGCGGCTGGCATGAAGGTTTCCGTCGGCGACGCCGACGCCAAGGGCGTGCAGACCTTCCCCTCCGACGAAGAACTCGCCCGGACCGACGTGCTCGTCATCCACCGCCAGGGCGGCGGAGACTTCAAGCCCGATGAAAAGACGCGGGTCGAGAAATTCGCAACTCGCGGCGGCAGCTTCGTGGTGATCCACGCCGGCGCCGTCGCCGGCAACGACGCCTCCGCCGATTTCTACAAGGACCTCGTCGGCGGCTCTTGGCGTCAGAAGGTCACCAAGTGGCGCGAAGGCCCGATGGAACTCAAGTTCGTCGATAAAGCCCACGGCATCACGAAGGGCATCGCGGACTTCGGCATGAAGGACGAGATCTACTACGACATGGACCTGCGCGCAGATATCCATGCGCTCGCGACGGCCCCTACGCCCAAGAAGAAAGGTGATGGCTTCGAGGCGCAGACCCAGCTCTGGACGTATGAGAAGCCGGGCGCCCAGCGCGCCTTCGTCTTCATCCCCGGGCACACCTACGTCAACTTCAGCCGACCGGACGTGAAGAGCCTGCTCATCCGCGGCATCGCTTGGGCGGGCCGGCAGGACAACCTGGCCTCCTTCGAGGCACGGGCGATGCTTCCGGACTGTCCGCCGCCGCCGACGCCGGAGAAGAAGTGACGGTAGGGGTAGGGGCAGGGGTAGGGGTAGGAATATCCACTAGCCCTAGGCCTGGCCCTGTCTCTAGCCCTACAACGCCTAGCAACCGAGGATCTCGCGGATCTTCGCTCGACGATAGCGGAAGATGCGTTCGACCTTGGCTTTCACGAACGGATAGGCGATCTCGCCGAACGGCCAGAGCGGGAGCTTATAAAGCACTTCGTCGTCCATGCGCGTCTTGCCGCCTTCGTCGGCGAACGTGTGCGTATGGAACCAGACGGCATACGGACCCTTGAGCTGTTCGTCGGCGAAGGCGTAAGGCGGCTCCCAGTGGGTGATGCGGGTGCGCCAGCCGAACGGGATACCACTCATCTTTAGATCATAATCGATCAGGGCTCCTTGGCGCATGGCAATCGGCAACGGGGTCTTGATCCGGAAGCTCAGTTCCGGCGGGGTAATCGCCTGGAGGTTCTCGGCCTTCGAGAAGAAATCAAAGACCTGCTCGATCGGTAGCGGCAGGAGCGTGCTCTCGAAGTAACGGTGAACGCCCGTCGGCAACGAATTCGGCTTCGTGAGGTGGTCGCGGCGATGGGCGCGGATGACGTCGCTGTAATCGGACACGGGTGGTGGCGGTGAAGGCAGGCTGGCCTACCCCGGGCGGGGTGTCAAGGGACGCCCAATGGGAAAGGGCTTGCCGAGGGGACCGCTCGGGCTTCCCTTGGGGGACATCCTTTCCAATGGCCTCCCCCCATTCTCGTCGCAAGACCACCGGTGCCTTCGGCAATAACAAGCCCCGCGACATCCTGCGCGACTTCACCCGTCCTGAGCCGGCCCCGGTCGACACCACCCCGCGGGAGCCCAGCTTTGCGGACAAGCTCATCACCTTCGCCCAGCCCATCCTCGAGCAGGCCGGCGGCAACCACACCGCCGCCAAGGGCGCCATGAACGTCGCCATCCTGATCTGGAACGCGGCCATCGAAGGCGGCCCCAAGATTCAAGATGCCAAGGCTACCCTCGCCAAGCTACCTGGCGCCACCGGCGAACAGGTTGAGGAACTCGTCACCACCATGGTCGCCCGCAAGACCGAGCTCTACCCCGAGGAAAAGATGGTCGTCACCAATTTCATCCTGAAGTTCAACCACAAGCGCGGCGCCCAGTTCCGCGTCTCGGCCGTCAACATCAACCCAGAAGGCGTCAAGAAGGCCGACCTTTCGGATATGGTGAAGGTGACGGCCTGATTCGAAGTTTCCCGTTTGCGGTGGCCGGGGTTTCGGGCTGAATAGCTCTGCCCATGCCCACCGTCGTCCTCCGCAACGCCGAAATCATCAACGAAGGCCGTCGCCTCCGGGCCGACGTCCTACTCCGCGCCGGACGCATCGAGCGCATCGGTACGATCCCCGCCGGCACGAAGGCCGACCAGGAATACGACCTCACCGGCAAGCTCCTCCTCCCCGGCCTGATCGACGACCAGGTGCATTTCCGTGAGCCTGGCCTGACGCATAAGGCCTGTATCGCCAGCGAAGCCCGCGCGGCCGTCGCCGGCGGCGTGACGTCGTTCATGGAGATGCCGAACACGAACCCTCCCGCGACCACGCAGGAGGAGCTCGAAAAGAAATATGCCATCGGTGCCGCCACCTCGGTTGCCAACTACTCCTTCTTCTTCGGAGCGACCAACTCCAACGTCGAAGCCATCAAGTCCATCGATTCGAGCAAGGTCTGCGGAGTGAAGATTTTCATGGGCTCCTCCACGGGAGACATGCTCGTCGACAGCGTCGCCACCCTCGAAGGCATCTTCCGTCACTCGCCCACCATCATCCTGACGCACTGCGAGGACACCCCGCGCATCAAGCTGGCCGAAGCCGCCGCCAAGGCCAAGTGGGGTGAAGCCGTACCTGCCAGCGAACACCCCCGCATCCGCGATGTCGAGGCTTGCTACGCTTCTTCGTCGATGGCGGCCGAACTGGCCAAGCGTCACGACGCGCGCCTACACATCCTGCACATCACTACCGCCAAGGAACTCTCGCTCTTCAGCGCCGCACCGCTCAAGGGCAAGCGCCTGACCGCCGAAGCCTGCGTGCACCACCTCTGGTTTGCCGAAGAGGACTACGCCCGCCTCGGCCACCAGATTAAATGCAACCCGGCGATCAAGACGTCCGCCGACCGTGCCGCGGTCCGCGCGGCCGTGGCGTCCGGCGTCATCGACGTCATCGCGACCGACCATGCCCCGCACACGTGGGACGAGAAATCGCAGACCTACTTCAAAGCCCCGTCCGGATTGCCGCTCGTGCAACATTCCCTCCAGGTACTCATGGACCTCGTCCGCCAGGGCGCCTTCACGCTCGAGACCGCCGTCGAGCGCGCGTGCCACGCGCCCGCAGTGCTCTTCGGCGTCGAAAAGCGCGGCTTCATCCGCGAAGGCTACTGGGCTGACCTCGTCGTCGTGGACCCCAAGAAGCCGCACACCGTCAACAAGGCTGGCCTCCTCTACCAGTGCGGTTGGTCGCCCCTCGAAGGCCACACTTTCAACAGCACCATCGAGCGTACCTTCGTCAACGGCGTCTGCGTCTACGAAGATGGCAAGGTCCGAGCCGATGCGCCGCGCGGCATGCGCCTTAGTTTGATGGGAACGCTAGGTAGTAGCGGCTAGCGGTTGGAAAAACCGGCAGAGGAGGACTGCGTGGATCGCTGAGTGGAGGACTGGATAGAGGACTGAATTGAAAAGATACCAGGGCTGATTTCCCCTGTTCCTTTCTCTATTCAGCCCTCGCAATCTGGTTTAAGCGCTTAGCGGCTGGGTAAGCCTAGGAGGGCGCGATAAATCACGCCCCTACCCCTTTTGCGGCGTGTCTAACCGCCTACCGCCAACCGCTTACCGCTTGTGTTGTCATCGGCCCTAAACTCCATACTCCAAACCCTAGTCCCCGACACATGTTCACCCTGCTTAAGACTGATACGACGACGGCCGCGCGCCTCGGCGTGCTGAAGACCCCCCATGGGAGATCCGCACACCGGTCTTCATGCCAGTCGGCACCCAGGCCACGGTCAAGGGGCTCTCCCCTCAGCAGGTCGCCGAGACGGGCGCCCAGATCCTGCTCAGCAACACCTACCACCTGAACCTGCGCCCGGGCCGCGAGATCGTCCGCGCCGCCGGCGGCCTTCATAAGTTCATGCACTGGGATAAGCCGATCCTGACCGACAGCGGCGGCTTCCAGGTCTTCTCGCTCGCGAAGCTCCGCACGATCACCGACGAAGGCATCCATTTCAGCTCCCACCTCGACGGCAACAAGCTGTTCCTCGACGTGAAAGACTGCTTCGACATCCAGGATGCGCTGGGGTCGGACATCGCCATGGTGCTTGACGAGTGCCCGCCCTACCCCTGCGAGCGCGCCGCGTGCGAAGTCGCGGTGAACCGATCCATCCGCTGGGCCAAGGAGATGCTCCAGCTGGCGAAGGACAGCGGCTTCCTGGCCTCGGGTCGTCATCTCTTCTGCATCAACCAAGGCTCAGTCTATGATGACCTGCGCATCCGTTGCGCCGAGGAACTCGGTGGCCTCGATTTCCCCGGCCACGCCATCGGCGGCGTGAGCGTCGGCGAGCCCGAGGAGCATATGCTCCATCAGGTCGGCCTCGTCGCGCCCCTCCTGCCCAAGAACAAGCCCCGCTACGTCATGGGCGTCGGCACGCCGCCCCAGCTCCTCCGCATGGTCGCGCTCGGTGCCGACATGTTCGACTGCACCATGCCGACGCGCATCGGCCGCCACGGCGGCGCGTTCACGCCCGACGGCCCGATCAGCGTGAAACACCTGCGCTACCGCGACGACCACCGTCCGCTCGTGGAAGGCATGGACAATTACACCTGCCGCCATTTCTCGCGTGCCTACTTGCGTCACCTGCACCACGCCGGCGAACAGCTCGGCGGAACGTTGCTGGCGCTGCATAACATCCACTTCTTGCAGGACCTCATGGCCCAGGCCCACGCCCATATCGCCGCGGGCGACTTCGCCTCTTGGTCTAAGTCCTGGTGCGAACGTTACGAAGCCGGTGCGAAGGACGAGATACCGGCGGACTAGAGCCAGGAAATCAAAGGGGAACCGGAGACCGGGAGGCTGGCTAGGGCATTTAATAACCCAGCCAATCATCCGGTCTCCCATTGAGCCAAACTCCCTGCCTTGGGTAGGGTCGAGCATCCCTGCTCGACCGCGGCCGACCAAGGATGGTCGGCCCTACCTCGAGGCAAACACGATACCCCCTTGCCCACGTGCCAGCGTGTCAACGTGCCCCCCTCGCGAAGGCTGCGCCTTCGCGTTAAAGAGAAAAACTCTCCCCGCAGGAACAACTGGCCTTGGCGTTGGGATTGGAGAACTTGAAGCCGCCGCCGATCATCTTGTCGGAATAATCCAACTGGGTGCCGCGGAGGTAGAGGGCCGACTTCGGATCGACCAGCACTTCGACGCCCTCCGTGCGCACAAGGATATCGGCCGGTTTGGCCTCGCCCACGAAACGCATCTTATAGGACAGGCCGTTACAGCCGCCGCCGGAGATCGCCACGCGCAGGAAACCGCCTTGGGCCTCGCGGGCGGCCAAAGCACGCACCTTGACACCGGCCGGGGCCGTCAGGCGGATCAGGCGCTCGTCGGCGACGCGCGGGCTGGCGGCTGGTGCGGTGGTGTCCATCTTTGCACAGGATTGCGACGAACCAGGCCAAAGACAAGCCACCACGCGGATAAGGCCCCTCCCCCGCAGGAAAACAGGCTTGCCCGACTCCCTCCCCAGAGGGATATGATACCTTCTCGGGTAACGGTCGCGTAGCTCAGTTGGTTAGAGCGCAGCATTCACATTGCTGAAGTCACAGGTTCAAGTCCTGTCGCGACCACCACCCGGGATCTTGTCCGCAGAGTCCCGCCGCTGGGGCGTTTCTATTAGTTTATAATATTAGAGGTCAGATTGTAATTAGGTGTTCCCAGCAAACTGTCGCTTAATTATTCCTAAGGCTCATCGATGTCGCCTCCCTGCGGGGCCAGCCCGTCGATCTCCCTTCTTTTTCCCTGCCACCTTCCGCCTCAGATGTCCGAATCCTCCAAGCTTCCCGACAACCTCTCCGAACTTCTCGCCCATCTCCACGAACGTCAGGAGAAACGCGGCAACTGCACGATGAAAGATCGGGCCGAGCTCTGGCTGCGCCACGGTGGCGAGAATCTGGACATCAGCCCGCCCAACTTCCACCACGCCCTCGCGACCTGGCTCGCCAACGCCGGCCTCGTGCACAAGGACAAGGCTCAAGACGTGGCCGCAGTGCTCTACTGCCTCGGGGTCACTAACTCGAACAACCTCTTCCAGAAGGTGAACCAAGGGAAACTCGTGACGATGGGCATCGGTAAGAACGGTCGCCGCAACGCCAAGGGGCAGCGAAAAGCCTGACCTGGGGCGGAATGTGACTTAGGGGTGACGACCCCGCCGAACCCGTTGACATCGACCCGGGGCTTCGGATGATGGCGGCATGAGCCGGCATCAGCAGAGGCGTCAGCAAGAAGTGGCCCGCGCCCGTTCCTTCCTGGAACGACGCATGAACGACCTGCGTTCGCGGCTTGGTCTCAAGGCCGACGCCGTCCCCCTGCCCGGCGAAGCCGCCTACGAGGACACCGAAATCGGGCGCGCGCCCGGCCAGCTACCGGCCGCCTCCCCCTTTGAGTCCACCGCCCCGACCAAGTTCCGGGTCATCTCCTACGACGAGAACAGCTGTAAGGTAGACGAGTTCTCCGACCTGGACTCCGTCGGCCGCTACGCCGGCAAGCCAGGGATGGTCTGGATCCAAGTCCTCGGCATCACCGACCCCCAGATCGTCCACATCGTCGGCGCCTTCTTCGACATCCCGATGCTGGCGCAGGAAGACATCCTGACGGCCACCTCCCGTCCGAAGTTCGAGGAACACGGCGACAAGCTCCTCGCCATCGCCCGCGCGGTCCGCATCGGCGTCGAAGAAGATACCCCGCGCGGCCAGCAGATCTCCATCGTCGCCGCCCAGAACTGGGTCATCTCCTTCCACGAAAACGACGAGAAGGTCTTCGAAGCCGTCGAGAAACGCATCGCCGACAACAAAGGCAATATCCGTAAGTGGCACGCGGGCTACCTGATCTACTCCCTCCTCGACACACTCGTCGACCGACTGCTCTACCAGACCGAAGAGATCGAGGACGCCACGACCGAGCTCGAAGACTCGATCCTCAAAGGCACCGACGACTGGGACCTCAACGAGGTCTACCGCCTTAAGCGCATCGTCGTGCGTCTCAGCCGCCTCGCCCAGCCCCTCAAGGACATGGTCAGCGTCCTCGAACACTACGAGCACCCCTTGCTGCCGACGACCTTGGACATGTACCTGCGAGACCTGTATGACCACGCGATTCGCGCGGCCGACCGCATCGAGCACGCCCGCATGATCCTGCAGGACCTGCAGGAATACCACCACACCCAGCAGGAACGAAAGACCAACGAAGTCATTCGTGTGCTGACGGTGATGAGCTCGGTGTTCATCCCGCTGACCTTCTTGGTAGGTCTCTGGGGCATGAACTTTCACTTCATGCCGGAAATCCATACGGCCTGGGGCGAGAAATACGGCTACTTCCTGGCGCTAGGCTCCATGGGCGCCCTCGCGACGGGCATCATCCTTTGGATGAAGCGCAAGCGGTGGTTCTGAAAGAAGAGCAGAGGACTGCGTTGATCGCTGAATGGAGGACTGAATAGAGGGCTGAATTGAGGTAGAGGCAGAACGGCCCCCGCAGGCTGTCTTGTCTATGACTTTATCAATTCAGCCCTCCATTCAGACCTCCACGCTGTCCTCCACGCTGTCCTCAATTCAGCGTCCTCACGCACAATCCTGGGCATCGACGTCGATGACGTCGATGACCTCGTCATCGCCGAGTATCTTGGCGCGCAACGGTAAGATTGCCGACAAGAGCGATTTCACACCGGTGACAAGGTACCAGATGTGCACGCGGTGCTGATCCTGACCTTCTCAAACGGACACGGGGCCGGGCCGCGGATCTCGCAAAGGCCCGGGTGCAGTCGCTCGAGTTCCTTGACCCACGCGTCGGCGACGAAGTTTACTTTCTCGCATTGCGGCCGCGGAAGACGTGGCGGACGAGATGGCGGTCCGGCGGGTAACCGAATTCGGCACGCTTCTCGAGCTCGGCAGCCGCGAAGCCATGGAAATCCAGTCGCTTGGCGAACTGGATCGGGTCGGAGGCGGGCTGGAAGCTCTGCACAACAACGACACCCTCGAGGTCACCACGACCCGCGCGCCCGGCGACCTGGGTGAGCAGCTGAAAGGTGCGTTCGGCGGCGCGGAAATCTGGTAGCTGCAACGAAAGGTCGGCGTCGATGATGCCCACCAGCGTCACCCGCGGGAAGTCGAGGCCTTTGGCGATCATCTGCGTGCCGAGGAGCATGTCATATTTGCCCGCGCGGAAGTCCGAGAGGACCTTCCGGAAGAGGTCCTTCTTGCCCATGGTATCCGCATCGATGCGGGCCACGCGGGCGCGGGGGAAGAGCTGGGCGATGGTCTCCTCGACCTTCTGGGTACCGTAACCCTTCCAGCGGACCTTCGGGGAGCGGCAGCTCGGGCAGAGCACCGGGGCGCGTTCCTGATGGTTACACAGGTGGCAGCGGGCGGTGTCGTCGGTGCGATGGAGCGTCAGCGAGACGCTACAGCGCTTGCACTGGACGGCCTCGCCGCAATCCGGACAAACGAGGGACCGTGAATGACCGCGGCGGTTCAGGAACAGGATCGTCTGCTCGCGACGCTCGAGGCGGGCGCGGATGCCGTCGGTCAGTTCGCGGGACAGGATATGCTGGCCCTTCGAGTGCAGGACCTCGCGACGCATGTCCACGATCCGGAAGGCCGGCATCGGACGGTCGTCGACGCGCTTGGTCATGACATCCAAGGCATAGCGGCCGGCCGTCGCGTTCTTCCAGGTCTCGAGCGAAGGCGTGGCTGAACCCAGCACGCAGGCCGCGCCGAGGACCGAGGCACGCATCACCGCGACGTCGCGGCCGTGATACATCGGCGTCTCACCCTGTTTGAAGGAAGGCTCGTGCTCTTCGTCGACCACGATGAGACGCAGGTTCGGGAGCGGGGCGAAGACCGCCGAACGGGCGCCGACCACCACCCGCGCCTGCCCGAGCGACATCGCCATCCATGCGTCGAAACGTTCGCCGGCGGAAAGGTGGCTATGCCAGACGACTACCTTGGCACCGAGGTCGGCGAGGCGGGAACGAAGACGCCCGACCGTCTGCGGCGTGAGCGCGACTTCCGGGACGAGGAAGATCGCCGAGCCGCCTTCGGCCACGACCTTACGGATGAGCGCCACATAAACCTCGGTCTTACCCGAGCCCGTAACGCCGTGGAGTAGGTGGGCGCGGAAGGCCTTCGAGTCGAGCGTCTGCGTGACCGAGGCGACGGCCGCGACCTGCTCAGGGTTCAAAGTGTGACCGGCCGAGGCGATGGTCTCCCCTTCGGCATAAGGGTCGTTATAGGCGACCCGCCAGAGCACGCTGGTGTCCTCCTTGACCGTACCAGCCTTGATGAGCGCATCCACGGCCTGCTGGGCGACGCCGAGCCCGTCGACCATCTTAGAACGGTCGGTAGGCTCCTTCTGCGCGGAAAGATAATCGATGACCTGCGCCTGACGCGGGGCCTTCTTGCGAAGCTTCGCCAGCGCTTCGGCTTCGGGCGGGGCGATGAGCGTCAGCAGGCGGCGCAGCACCGGGCGGACGCCTTTTCGGATGGCGGCGGGTAAGACCGTCTCCAACACCGAATTAAGGCCGCAGCCGTAATAGCCCGCCATCCATTCAGCCAGCTTGCAGCAGTCCGGCGTCATCACCGGCTGCTCATGCTCAAGTGAAATTACGCTGCGGAGTTTCGCCGAAGGGGGCGGCTCCGCGGGATATTTCCAGACTACACCGATGCTCGTACGCCCACCGAGCGGCACGCGCACCAGCTGCCCTACCTGCAGGATATCCTTTAGGCCCGCCGGCACTGAATACGAGTAAGCCCGGGCCCCGCCGTCAAACGGGACCACCTCGGCGACGCCGGGTTCAATTTCTCCGAAGAGATCAGGCACAGGGGGAGGTTCGCCGAAGCAAAGCAGGGATTCAAGCGAGGGTTGCCGACACCGCCTGATTTACGCTCAGGCGTGGATATCGGTCGTCGGGACGCCGGAATGGGCTGCGATGCGGGCACACATTAGGGCCCAGAAACAGCCGATGCAATTGGCCACGACCAACTGGAGGTCGGTGGGCATGCTGTAGAAGATGAGCGTGCCCGGGAACCAGACGAAGTAGTTCGTCAGCAGGTTCGGGAGGACCAAACGACGATACCAGCCCGGGCCCATCGCCGCGCGCAGGCGGGCGGTGTCCCAGCCGCAATCCTTCCAAAGGTGGGAGATAGCGTTGAACGGAGCTCCGATGAAGATCGTGAAGCCCGCCATATCGACGAACACCTTGAGCAGGACGGTCCGCAGGTTAGCTTCGCTACCGAACCAGGCGGCCTGCAGGGTGTAGAAATAACTTACCAGCATCCCCATCAGGGCCCACCAGACCATGCTGTGAATGAGGTCGCGGAAGGGATGCGCCGGACGCAATCCAGGGAAGACCATCCGGAAGCACCAAGGAATCAGACCAGAGGTGATGGCCGTGCAGATCGCGGCAAAGGCCATCGGATTGGCCGCGTTGATGGCACCGATACGATTGAGAGCCGTGGCGACTTCCGGGATATTGTAGTAGGCGACAACCAAGCCAGCGGCCGCCAACATGATGACTACCAGAGGAAGGGCGATGTCGCGGAGGGCCTTGATGCCGGCGGTCAGCGGCGAAGCGGAAGAGTCGCTCATGCGAGGAACTTGCGGAGCAGCTGGTCGATCAGGACAGGGTTAGCCTTGCCCTGCGTACGCTTCATGATTGGCCCTTTGAGCGCGTTGATGGCCTTCTCGTTGCCCGCGCGGTACTCGGCGATGGACTTCGCCACGGCCGGATCGGCGATGACTTCCTGGACAATCTTCTCGAGTTCGCCGGTGTCGCTATTCTGGCGGAGGCCCTTCGCATCTACGATGGCGGCGGCATCCTGACCGGACTTGAACATCTCGGTGAAGACTTCCTTGGCCTGCTGCTTGGAGATCACGCCGTCGTCGGTGAGCTTCACCAGGCCAGCGAGCTGCGCGGGCTTGATCGGGCAGGACGCCAGCGAGACGGGGGCCGGGGCGGCTTCATCGAAGGCACCCGCGGTACCCGTCGAAGCGGCGAGATCGCGGAGGAGATCATTGGCAACGAGGTTGGCGATACCCGAAGGATTGGTCGGATGAGCAGCCACGGCGATTTCGAACCATTCGGCGAGCGCACGGTCGTTCACGAGCACCGAGGCGGCGGTGTAAGGCAGGCCGAGCTTTTCGACGTAACGCCGCTGGCGGTCGTAGAGGTTCTCGGGGACCTGCTTGGCGAGGCGGGCGACGGTCTCGCGAGAGATCTTCAGGGTCGGGATGTCCGGGTCCGGGAAGTAACGGTAGTCGTGGGCATCTTCCTTGTCGCGCAGGACGTAACCACGGGCGAGTTCAGCGTTCCAACCGCGGGTCTCCTGCGTAATCGAACGGCCGGCTTCGAGTTCGCGGATCTGGCGGGCGGTCTCGTAGATGACCGTATCGCGGACGCTCGAGATAGAATTGAGATTCTTGGTCTCGGTACGGGTACCGAGCTTCTCGACCCCACGACGGCGGATAGAGACGTTACAGTCGCAACGCAGCTGGCCCTTTTCCATGTCGCAATCGGCCACGCCGGCCTGGGTGAGCATCGCGACGAGCGAGCGCAGGAAGGCCTCGGCTTCGGCGGAGGAACGGAGGTCTGGCTCGGTGACGATCTCCAGAAGCGGTACGCCGGCGCGGTTATAGTCGACGAGGGAGCCGCTGCCCGCGTGGCTGAGCTTACCCACGTCTTCTTCGAGGTGCGCGTGGTGGATGCGGATGAACTTATGCTCGCCCATCACATTGCGCGAGGCACCCGGGAGCTCGATCTCGACCTGGCCGCCGACGACGACCGGGAAATCCTTCTGGGTGAGCTGATAGTTCTTCGGATTATCCGGGTAGAAATAGTTCTTACGATCCCAGGAACAGTGCTCCGGAACCGACGCTCCGACGACCAGCCCGAAGAGGATGGATTTCTCGACCGCCTCGCGGTTCACGACTGGCAGCGTGCCAGGGAGACCGAGGACGACGGGATCGACCTGCTCGTTAGGTTCCTTACCGAAGCCCCAAGGGGACGACGCGAAGACCTTGGCGCGGGTGTGCAGCTGCACGTGGACCTCGAGGCCGATGACGACTTCCCAATCAGAAGGAGGGGTGCTCATAGGGCGGCTTGCTGGTGGGCGAAACCGTGGGCGGCCTCGAAGAGACGGCCCGCAGCGAGGAGTTTGGCTTCGGAGAGCGGCGCTCCGACGAGATGGAAACCGACCGGCAGGTGGCCGGACTTACCGCAAGGCACCGAGATTGCCGGGAGGCCGGCCAGGTTGGCGGGAATCGTAAAGATATCCTCGAGATAGAGCTGGAGAGGATCCGAGGCTTTCTCGCCGACCTTGAAGGCGGGTGTCGGGACGGTCGGGGTGAGCAGCACGTCGACGCCGGCGAGCGCGGAGAGGTATTCGGCACGAATCTTGGCGCGGGCGCGGAGGGCGCGGACGTAATACGCATCGGCGTAACCGGCGCTGAGCACAAACGTGCCGAGTAGAATGCGACGCTTCACTTCGGGGCCGAAGCCCTCGGAGCGACTGGCCGTCATCATCTCGACCGGCGTGCCAGCGGAAGCGGAGCGATGACCGTAGCGGACGCCGTCGTAGCGGCCGAGATTCGAGGAAGCCTCGGCGGTCGCGACGACGTAATAAGTCGGCACGGCGAGATCGGCCGAGGGCAGTTCGACCTCGGAGATTGCGCAACCCTGGGCTCGGTAGAAATCGACCGCGGCATTGACCGCGGCGGCGACCTCGGGAGCGACACCCTTGCCGAGGAAGCCCTTCGGAATGCCGATGCGGAGCTTCTTGGCGTCACCAGCCGGCGTGAGCCCGCGGTCGGACGGGCCGAAGCAGGTCATATCACGCGCGTCGGCCGAGGATAGCGCATTGAGGAGGAGTTCGCAGTCTTCGATGCTGCGAGCCATCGGGCCGATCTGATCGAGCGACGAAGCGAAAGCCACGAGACCGAAGCGGGAGATCAGGCCGTAGGTGGGCTTCAGGCCGACCACGCCGCAATGCGAGGCGGGCTGGCGGATCGAGCCACCGGTATCGGAACCGAGCGAGAGCGGCACTAGGCCGGCCGCGAGGGCCGCGGCGCTGCCACCGGAAGATCCGCCTGGGATGCGGGCGAGGTCCCAAGGATTGAACGTCTTGCGGATCGCGGAGTTCTCCGTGGAGGAACCCATCGCGAACTCGTCCATGTTCAGGCGACCGTAGAGGATTGCACCAGCAGCGCGGAGGCGTTCGGCGACGTGCGAGTCGTAAGGCGAGACCAGAGATGCGAGCATCTTGCTCGAGCAGGTGAGCGGCTGACCTTTCACCGCGATGTTGTCCTTGATCGCGACCGGGATGCCTTCGAGAGGACCCCTGCCCTGCCCGGCCTTACGGCGCGCATCAGAGGCGTCGGCCTGCGCGAGCACGTCAGCTTGGTCGAGGTGCGTGAAAGCGCCGACCTTGTCGTTCACCGTCTGATAGCGGGCGATGAGCGCTTCGCAGAGGGCGCGGGACGTAAGCGTGCCGGCCGCGAGGCGGCGGCCGAGTTCGGCGGCGGAAAGCGTATGGAGCGCGTCGGCCATGGCTTACGATTCGTCGTCCACGACGCGCGGGACGGAGATTTGTCCGTCGCGCGAGGCAGGGGCGATGCGGGTGACTGCTTCGGCGCCGAGAACGGGACCCGGCTCATCGGAGCGGAGCGCGGCTTCGTCGACCACTCGGGCGTCGTCGATCGTCGCGGGCAGGTCGGCGTCGGCGAGCGCCTGGAAGTGACCCAGGATCTGGTTGAGCTGCGACGAGTAGAGCGCCTTCTCCTCGGCCGTAAGGCTAAGGCGTGCGAGCTTCGCGAGATGGTCGATGTCAAAACCTTCGGCCATATTAATTAGCGGCGTACGGTCCAGCCGGCGCCCTTCTCGAGCGTCGCGATGACCACGCCGAGGGCTTGATTGGTTTCTTCGTCCGTGAGCGTGCGGGCTGCATGGCGCCAGCGGATTTCGAAGGCCAGGCTGCGGTGGCCCTCAGGCAGACCCGGGCCGGTGAAGACGTCGAAGCAGTTAACCGACTCCAGCGCGAACTCCTTACCGGCGGCCTTGGCGGCGCCTTGGCGGACACGGCTTTCGACTTCGGCGGCGGCGACGTCGACCGGGACGATGACCGCGACGTCCTTCGTGACGGGCGGGAAGGAAGAGAACGCTTCGAAGCGTGGGATCTTGCGGGCTTCGGCGAAAGCCGAGCGGGGGAAGCAGACTTCGCCGGCGATGACGGAGCTCTTCAGGCCGAGGGAACGCGTCCAGCGAAGATCGAGGACACCACATGCACCTTCCGCGGCACGGCCACGGTCGACGAGGGCGGCGGCATGGTCAGCCTGCCAGAGACCGCCGTTGGCAGCGGCAAACGAAAGACGGACCGAGGCGACGCCAGCGAGCGCTGCGGCATCCTGCAGAAGGCGCTTCGCGCGAAGGCCGTCGAAGGCCTCACGGGACTTCCAGGAACGCGTCACCGGTTCGGCGACGATCGCGAAGGCAACCGAGATGAATTCGCGCACGGTGCCGTCAGCCTGCGGACGGAAGACCGTACCGACTTCAAAGAGACCGTGCGGATCGGCGTGCACCGAGAGGTTAAGCGCAAGCGCGCCGGCGAGGCCCGGGACGAGCGACGCGCGGAGGTGCGTCTGTTCGGCGGTCAGCGGGTTATCCATCGCGACCAAGGCGGCTTTGTCGGCGCCAAGGGTACGTTCGAGTTCCGCGGCGTCGCGAAGCGAGTAGTGGCAGCACTCCGTAAAACCAGCGCCGACGAGGCGGGCGGAGACTTCGCGGGTGAAGACGGACGTCAGCGCATCTTCGTCGCCCGGGAGCGGGGCGATTGGACGGCCGGCGGGCACCTTGTCGGTGCCGTGGATACGGATGAATTCTTCGACCAGGTCGATGGGACGGGTCACGTCGGAACGGAACGAAGGCACCAGCACCGAGAAACCCGTGGCGGAAGCCTTCACTGTGAAGCCAAGGCGAGCGAAGGCCGCGGAGACATCGGCGTCGGCGATCGGCGTACCGAGCTTAGCCGCGACGTAGCCGGCGGGAAGTTCGATCGTGACGTCGGCGCGCGGCGGCTGGCCGACGGCGACGGTGGGACCAGCCGGCTGGGCGCCAGCGAGTTCGATGAGAAGATCTGTAGCGAGGCGCGAGGCGAGCTCGACGCCGGCCGGATCCACGTCACGGGCAAAGCGATGGGAAGAGTCGGTCGACACGCCGATGCGGCGGGCGACGCGGCGGATTTCTCCTGGGCGGAACCAGGCGGCTTCGAGGAGGACTTCGGTTGTCGAATCGGTCACACCGGATTCGGCGCCACCCATCACGCCGGCGACGACGAGCGGGCGCTGGGCGTCAGCGATGACGCAGACACCGGTCTCGAGCTTCACCTTCTTACCGTCGAGCAGGACGATCTCTTCGCCTTCGCGGGCCGGGCGGGCTTCGATGCCTTCGGAGACTTTCTTCGCATCGAACGCATGGAGCGGCTGGCCCAGTTCGAGCAGCACCCAGTTCGTGATATCGACCACATTGTTGATCGGACGGAGGCCAGCGGCCTCGAGGTCGCGACGGAGCCATTCCGGGCTCGGGCCGACCTTCACGTTCTTCAGCGTGCGGAGCGTGTAGTAAGGGCAGAACTCGGAGGACGAGCGGACGAACTTCACCGCATCGGCGGCGGAAGGTGCGGCGGCGAGGCCGGCCGGGGTCTTCACCGTGAGCGGCTTCAGCGTCAGGCCTAGCGCAGCGGCGAGGTCGCGGGCGACGCCACGGATGCCGAGGCAATCACCGCGGTTAGGTGTGACCGAGATCTCGAGCACCGTGTCCGGCGCACCGAACAGGGAATTGAGCGGCGTGCCCAGGGCCGGCTGACGCGGCGTGAGGATGAGCAGACCGTCCTCACCCTTGCCGAGGCCGAGTTCTTCGGAGGAGCACATCATGCCCGCCGAGTCGACGTCACGGAGCTTCGAGACCGAGATCGTGAAACCGCTCGGCATCACCGTGCCTGGGAGAGCGACCGGGACCCGGTCACCCGCCTTGAAGTTCTTCGCACCGCAGACGATCTGGCGGATTGCGCCATCACCCACGTCGACCTGACAGACGCTGAGACGATCGGCCTTCGGATGCTTGTCGAAAGACTTGATCTCACCGACTACCACGAGCGGTAGCGGGGCGAGGCCGAAGGTCGTGACCGACTCCACCTCGAGGCCGAGCATCGGGAGGACTTCCGCGACGCGCTCGGCGGTGACGCCGGCGAGGTCGAGGTGACGGGAGAGGGCTTGGAAAGAGACTTTCATGGCTTAGGCGAACTGGCGCAGGAAGCGCGTGTCGTTGTTGTAGAAGTGGCGAATATCGTCGATGCCGTGGACCAGCATCGTGATGCGTTCGAGGCCGAGGCCGAAGGCGAGGCCCGACCATTCCTTTGGGTCGAGGCCGCAGAGTTCGAGCACCTTCGGGTCGACCAGGCCGCAGCCCATGATTTCGAGCCAACGGTTGGAGAGGCGACCCAGGTTAGGCGAGCGGAGGTCCATCTCGAAGGACGGTTCCGTGAAGGGAAAGAACGACGGGCGCAGTCGAATCTCGGCATCGGCGCCGAAGGTTTCCTTGACGAAGAAGTCGAGCACGCCGCGGAGATCGGCGAGCGTGACGTTGCGATCAATCCAAAGACCTTCGACCTGGTGGAAGTTGGCGGAGTGCGTCGCGTCGACCGCGTCGCGGCGGAAGCAGCGACCTGGGGCGACGATGCGAAACGGCGGATTGCGCGAGAGCATCGTCCGGACCTGCACGCTGGACGTGTGCGTGCGGAGGAGGATCGCCTCGTCGGCCTTGCGGGGCGCGTCGGCGGAGCGGAACGCCTTCGGCATGTAGAGCGTATCCTGCATATCGCGGGCCGGGTGATCGGCCGGCGTGTTGAGGGCGTCGAAGCAATGCCACTCCGTCTCGACCTCAGGGCCGTCGGCGACGACGAAGCCCAGTTTACGGAAGGAGGCGAGGATGCGTTCGCGGGTGCGGGAGAGCGGATGGAGCGAGCCGGCCGGAGCGTCGGGACTCGGGAGGGTCGGGTCGACGGACGCGCCGAGGGCGGCGGCGATTTCGGCGTTCTCGACCTTGACCAAGAGTGTAGCGAGGAGTTCCTCGACGGACTTCTTCGCCTCGTTGATGAGCTTGCCCACGACTGGGCGTTCTTCCTTTGAAAGGGTGGCCATCCCCTTCATCACCTGGGTCAGGGAGCCATTGGGGCCGACGACGCGCGCCTTGAAGGCTTCGAGCTCGGCGCGGGTGGCGACGGCGGAGGCTTCCTGGGTGGCGGCGGCGACGAGTTGGGCGAGCTGCTGCTGCATGGGTTAATTTGTGCGTTGGAGGGGATAATCGGCAAGCGAAAGCACCGTAAAACAAAGAAGCCCCGGAGGGCCGGGGCTTCGTGAAGGGACGTTAAGTCGTCTTAGACGAGCGCGGCCTGGGCCTTCTTGACGATCGCTTCAAAAGCGGGGGCGTCATGGATGGCCAGTTCGCTCAGATTCTTACGGTCCATCGTGATGTTGGCCTTTTTCAGACCAGAGATCAGACGGCTGTAGGAAATGCCGAGGGGACGGCAGGCGGCGTTGAGACGCACGATCCAAAGCTGACGGAACGTCGACTTGTTCTTGCGGCGGTCGCGATAAGCGAACTTCTGCGCGCGCTGAACGGCCTCGAGGGCGTAGACGTACAGACGGGATTTGTTTCCGAAGTAGCCCTTAGCGGCTTTAATCGCGCGCTTCTTTCGGGCCTTGGTGGCCGGGCCATTGGTTGCTCTAGGCATGTTGGTATTTGGTTTTGGTTTTGGTTAGATGGCCTCGGGGTCGCCTTAATGAACACCCGTTCGGCCAAAAAGTGGATCGCCGGTTTAGGCGAAAGGCATGCTGGCCAGCATCTTCTTCTCGAAGCCGGAGTCGACGCGCTTGGACTTGTTGGCGCGACGACGCTGCTTGCGGGACTTGGAGCTCAACAGGTGGCGGCCATTAGGGGAACGGCGCATCACTTTGCCGGTACCGGTCACCTTGAAGCGCTTGGAGACTGACTTGCGGGTCTTTTGCATGGCGGAAAGGGTCGGAACAAAGGGCGTCCGAGGGGACTTGTAAAGGGGAAAGGGCCGAGGGAGCGGAGATGGGCTCACTTTCTGGCAGGCGGCGGATCGGGCTGGCCGTTTGACAATCTGGGCCAAGCCCACTCCCCTGCCATGTAACCAAACCTAAAAACCATGCTTTCCCTAGGAAAAAAGCCTAAACTGACTTTCAAAGTAGATGCCTTAGTGGACGGCAAGCCCGTCAATGGGCCGTTTGCAGACCTCCTGGACGGTCCGACCATCGTTTCCGTCTACATGCGCAACAACACGTCGGCCTGCGACAAACAGGCCGCCGAGATGGGTAAAAACGAGAAAGCCATTGTCAGACAAGGATTTAGGTTAATTGCCGTCTCCCGGGACAATTGTGCCTCCCACACCAAGTACGCCGCAAAGCACGGGTATAAGTTCACCCTGGTTTCGGACCCGGAAGACCTCTTCTCGAAGGCCCTCGATGCCATCGTCGAAAAGTCCATGTACGGAAAGAAGTACCTCGGACCGCTCCGGGCCGCCTACCTTTTCGACGGCGATGGCAAACTCGTCGGCATCGTCCCCAAGGTCGAGGCCGCCGAGCACGGCAAGCAACTCCTCGCAGCGATCGCGGCGGCGAAGTAAGCCGAAGGCACTGGCGGCGCGGCATTGATAATCGGTGCTTGAACCATCGGCGACAAACGGGGAGTTTATCGGCCAGACACCTCCGCAGTACCTAATGCCTTCGCCCTATCGTCCTAAAAGTCCCCGCCCGAAGAACAACGCGGGACAGAATCGCGGCAACTTCCGCAAAGAAGACAAAGGGCCCAAGCGCAACGACCGCATCCGGGCCACCGAAGTGCGTGTCATCTCTCCCAAGGGCGAGATGATGGGCATCATGCCCACGCAGCAGGCGCTCGACCTCGCCCGTGAATTTGGCGTCGACCTCATCGAGATCGCCGCGACCGCTGTTCCGCCGGTCTGCAAGCTTCAGGAATACGGCAAATACCTCTACGAAGAAGCCAAGAAGAATAAGCACCAGAAGACCGCGACCAAAGTTAAGGAGATTAAACTGCGCCCACGTATCGACGTGCATGACCTCTTCATCAAGGTCCGCCGCGCCGAGAACTTCCTCTTCCACGGCCACAAGATCAAGCTGTTGCTCCAGTATCGCTACCGCGAGCTCGAGCACCCGGAAATCGGTATCGCCACCATCACCAAGGCGATCGAGGCCCTCTCGCACATCAGCACGCGCGACAACGAGCCCAAGCGCAGCGGACGCGCCATCGTCGTCGGCCTCACCCCCGTTCAGCAGAATAAGCGTAAGCTCGTGCACAACGAGACTCCGGGCGAAGAAGACGGCGAGGACGACTCCTCAGTAGACAACGGCGAGAACGACGCCGAATAAGAACGTGCGGCGCTTCGCAGCGATACTTCTGCTGCTTGGCGTCGGCGCGATGCTATCTGCAGCCTCGACCGATTATTACCTCGGAGAGTCGGTGCGACAACTCGGCCTGCGTGACGCTTCGCGCCAGGCGAGCGATGGCCGTAGCTCCGAACGCTATGTCTCGCGCACGGGCATCTCGCTCTACGCGGAATACAGCAAGGACTTCGTCCTGGTCGATGGCGTGAAGGTATTGCTCGACGACGCAGTGGGCTCCCAGCGCGACCACCTCACCGTCTCCAAACGTGATTACGATAAAGTCTTTGTGCCGCTTTTCTGGGAGCTGCCCAAGGATCCAGTCCGACGCATTCTGATCGACCCCGGTCACGGCGGCAAGGACACCGGCAAGGTCAGCGGTGCATTTAAGTACACTGAGAAGGTGGCCACGCTCGACACCGCCGCTCGCCTGAAGATCCTACTCGAAAAGCAGGGCTTCGAGGTCGTGTTCACCCGCACCAAGGACGTCTTCCTGGACCTCGATGATCGCGCCGCCATGGCCACGTCCCTCAAGGCCGACCTCTTCATCAGCCTACACTATAACGCCGGGCCCACCGGGGACACCACCGCGGACGGCATCGAGACCTACTGCCTCACCCCGGCTGGCCAGCGGTCGACCAATGCCGGCAAAGCCAAGTCGACCACCGGCGCCGAACCCGGGAACCGGTTCGACACCGCCAATATGGCGCTCGCCTGGGGCATCCAGCGGCGCTTGGTGAAGAGCACGGGGGCCGACGATCGCGGCGTCCGACGCGCCCGCTTCGCCGTCCTGCGCACCCTGTCCTGCCCGGGCGTCCTCATCGAAGGCGGATTTATGTCGAGCCGCAAGGAAGCCGCCCTGATCGCCGACGCGGCCTATCGTCAGAAGATCGCCGAAGCCGTGGCGGCTGGCATCGTGGATTACGCGGTCCGGGCTCGTCCGGCCGCAAAATAAGCCAAGGCGGACGGACTGGCCGTCTTTTCCCCCAAAATCCGCTTGCCAACTGGTCCGGCGGACGGTTCGTTAGACCTTCCCATCGGCCCGCTGGCATGTGTCAGCGGACCCTCCGAAGGGAAAACCAAAAAACCAACCAAACCCTGGAAACGTCCTCCGCGACGGCCAGGACAAACAGTCAAAACAACATGAGCCTAATGGAAAAACTGCTCGCCGAATCCAATTTCGGCGCGCTCAAGCAACACTCCGTGATCAACGCCACGGTCACCGAAATCCGCGAAGACAAGTTCGTCGTCGTCGACATCAACGGCAAATCCGAGGGTTTCATCCCCCAGGGCGAATTCCCCGACATGGCCGAAGTCCAGGTCGGCATGCAGCTCGAGGTCTACCTCGAGAAGCTTGAGAACAAGGATGGCACCCCGACCGTCTCCTACGATCGCGCCCTCCAAATCCGGAAGTGGGAAAGCATCGAAGCCAATTGCCAGGAAGGCTCCATCGTCCAGGGCCGCGTCAAGTCCATCGTCAAGGGAGGCCTCATCGTCTCCGTCGGCGTCGACGCATTCATGCCGTCCTCCCAGATCGACGTCAACCCCCCCAAGAACCTCGAACAGTTCGTGGGCCAGACCTTCGACTTCAAGATCATCAAGATCAACAAAGAGAAGAAGAACCTCGTCGTCTCTCGTCGCGAACTCATCGAAGAACAGCGCGGCGAAAGCCGTCGCAAGCTCCTCGAGGAGGTCAAGCCCGGCGTCATCCGCCGTGGCGTCGTCAAGAACATCACCGACTACGGCGCGTTCGTGGACCTCGACGGTCTCGACGGCCTGCTGCACGTCACCGACATGTCTTGGGGCCGCATCGGCCACCCGAGCGAAGTCGTCAAGGTCGGCGAAGAAATCACCGTCATGGTCGTCGAAGTCGATCGCGAGCGCGAACGCGTCTCCCTCGGCCTCAAGCAGACCCAGCCCAATCCTTGGGAAGGTATCGAGAAGCGCTACCCCGTCGGCCAGAAGGTCCACGGCAAGGTCGTCAACCTCGTCGCCTACGGTGCGTTCGTTGAGATCGAAGGCGGCGTCGAAGGCCTCGTCCACGTCTCCGAGCTCTCCTGGACCAAGCGCGTCCAGAAGCCGTCTGACATCCTCAAGGTCGGCCAGGAAGTCGACGCAGTCATCCTCAACTTCAACAAGGAAGAACAGAAGATCTCGCTCGGCATCCGCCAGCTCGAAACCAATCCGTGGGAAAAGGTCCGCCACAACTACCCTGTGGGCGCTCGCGTCCGCGGCAAGGTGCGCAACCTCACCAACTACGGCGCGTTCGTCGAACTGGAAGATGGCATCGACGGCATGGTGCACGTGTCCGACATGAGCTGGACCCGCCGCATCAACAATCCGGCCGAAGTCATGAAGAAGGGCGACGACGTGGAAGCCATCGTGCTCGACGTGGATGTCGACCAGCAGCGCATCTCCCTGGGCGTCAAGCAGACCCAGACCGATCCGTGGAGCGAAATCGACCGCAAGTACCGCATCGGCGACCTCGTCAACGGCAAGGTCTCCAAGATCGCGAACTTCGGCGCCTTCATCGAACTGTCCGACGAAATCGACGGCCTTGTGCACGTCTCCCAGCTCGCCGAACAGCGCGTTGAGAACGTCAAGGACGTCGTCAAGGTCGGCCAGGACGTCACCGCTCGCGTCATCAAGATCGACAAGGAAGACCGTCGCATCGGTCTCTCGATCAAGGCCGCGAACTACGACGCCGAACGCCTCCAGGCCGAAATCAGCAGCTACGACCGCATCAAGGGACCGTCCACTGGCGGCGCCCCGGCCCCCTCGGCTGGCGGTTCGTCCTCCTCGTCGTCGGGCAGCGGAGACTTCAACAGTCTCGGCGACCTCCTCGACAAGGCCGGCAACTAAGCTGTCCTTCGCAGGCACCAAACAGACCCCGGGCAACTGGGGTCTTTTTTTGTGCCCAATGGAGGGAGACGGGGCTAACTTGACGACATGGTTCCGTTCCAAGGATACGGCCGGCTAAAGCGGAGCACGACGCTCGCGCTGCTGACGGCTGCCGTAATCCTCATAGCAGAGTGGGCGGACCTGCTCCCAGACAAAGCGATGCTGGCCGTGCACACAGGCTGCCAAATCTACGTGTTACTACGCGTGATGCGGGCCCGCGTCTCCCCTGCTTATCTCCTGCTCTGGGGACCGCTGGCCTGGTTCTTCCCTCTTTCGACCGCCCTACTCCACTTCGTCTTCGGCGGACGCAAGCACTCCTCCCTCGCCGATGCGAAGAAAGAAGTGAACCGCGTCGCCTGGCGACTGAGCGACGAGCCGGACTTTGGCGGTAACCGCTTCCGCCTCCTGGGCGACCGCGATGGCCGCGACACTTTAGAGGAACTGCGCCGGCAGATCAAAGGCGCCCAACGACGCATCAGCCTTTCGACCTACATCCTCAGCGACGATGCCGTTGGCCGCGAGATCGTGAGCCTACTGACCGCCCGAGCCAAAGAAGGCATCGAGGTCCGCCTGCTCGTCGACGCCATCGGCAGCTTCGGCATCCCGCTGCGCCTCTGCCGACCGCTACGTCGAGCTGGCGGTATGGTCGCCCGCTTCAACCCCGCTCTGCCCATGCAGGGTAAAGGCTCGGCCAACTGGCGCAACCATCGCAAGATCGCGGTCTTTGACGGGACCTTCGCCGTCATCGGCGGCCAGAACCTCGGCTTGCGCTACATGGGCGAAAAGCCCTCGAACCGCCGCTTCCGCGATTGCTCGTTCCTGATCGAAGGACCGACCGCAGCCGCCATCGAGCGCGTCTTTATCGCTGACTGGTGCCAGGCCACCGACGAGGCCCCGATGCATTTCGCGACGCTGCTCCGCGAACGCTCGCCCCATGTCGGCCCAGCGCGCGTCGAGGTCATCTCCTCCGGACCCGACTGCGAAGGCGACCCCCTGTGGGAGACCTACGTGAAGCTGTTCTCCAACTGCAAGCGATCGATCACGGTCGTGACGCCTTACTTCGTACCCGACCGCACGCTCTTCACACTCCTGGTCACCGCCGCCCATGCCGGCCGGCACGTGAAGATCATGGTGCCGCGCCGCTCGGACCATCGCCTCCTCGACCTCGCCCGTCGTTGGTACCTGCGCAACCTGCGCGAGGCCGGCGCGGAGATTCACTTCTTCAAGCCGGATGTGCTCCACGCCAAACTCGTCATTGTCGACGAAGAGCAACTGGTTGTGGGGTCGGCGAACCTCGATATGCGTTCACTCTTCCTGAACTACGAGATCGGCGCGGTCGTGCGCGACCCCGCGGCGGTGGCCGAAGTCAGCGCGCTCATCGCGGGCTGGGAGACGGAGTCGACGCGCTACACCGAAGACCTCTACCGCCGCAGCCGCACGCTGACCGGCCGGTTGATCGAAGCGGTCTCGAAGGTAATCTCCCCGCTTCTCTGATCAGCCCAGGAAGGCGTGCAGGCGAACCGTCAGCCCGGTGTCGGGCAAGAGGAAGCCGTCGTGGCCGGCATCCGTCACGACCTCATGATAGGCCGCATTGACGCCGACCGCGGTAGCCGCGGCGAGGAGCATACGCAGCTCACTCGTCGGATAGAGCCAGTCACTGGAGAAGCCGATCGCGAGTACATCCGGACCGTCCTGCGTGAAGAGCGTGCCAGAGGAAGCGCGCGCGGTCATATCAAAGCGGTCGACGGCGCGGGTGATGCGCAGCCAGCTATTGGCATCGAAGCGCTGGACGAACGAATTACCCTGATGTTCGAGGTAGCTTTCGACCTGCCAGTGCACGGCATCGCCGGCGCCAGCGCCCGGAACCTTGGCGCGACCGAATTTCTGCTCAAACGATGCGGAAGAAAGGTAGCTGATGTGCGCGATCATGCGGCCGATAGCCAAGCCTGAGTCAGGCCCTTCGCCGGGGGCGTAATGACCGCCGCGGAAATGCGGGTCGCGCTCCACGCAGGCGCGCGAGACGGCGTTAAGCGCGATCGCCATGGGCGACTGGCTCAGGCCAGCGGCAAGCACCGCGATGCGGCCGACCTCGGCCTGGTAGTCGGCGCACCAGATGAGGGCCTGCATGCCACCCATCGAGCCGCCGACGACGGCATGGAGCTTGGCGATACCGAGGTGACGGACCAACAAGCGCTGAGCGCGGACGATGTCGCCAAGGGTGATTTCCGGGAAGTAACCGCCGTAAGGCTTGCCGGTGCGAGGGTCGGTCGAGAGCGGGCCGGTCGAACCGCGGCAGCCGCCGATACAATTCACACCGATGACGAAGAAGCGATTGGTGTCGATGGCCTTGCCTGGCCCGACGAAGCAATCCCACCAGCCCGGCTTGCGGTCCTCGGCCGAGTAGCGTCCGGCCACATGATGGTCTCCGCTCAGGGCGTGGGGGACCAGGATCGCGTTCGACTTGTCAGGCAGCAGAGTTCCGTAGGTCTCATAGCGGAGCGTCAAGGACGGCAGTTCGCCGCCCAACTCGAGCTTGAACGGCTCGGACGAGACAAAGTCACGGAACGAGACCGGGCAGAGCTCGCGAGCGGAGGTCGGATTAGCCGGACGGTCGGACATGGACTCATCCAGCCAAACCAGACCCGGGCGGGAGGCAAGTGGCCATTCGTTGTTGCCTCGTCATAAACGACCCCAAACCTACGGGACATGTCCCAAGGCCACCGCCATGAGGAAGGATGCTGCGGGGAGGGCTCCGACGGTCGCATCGAAGCGGCCGTCCTCCGCATGAAGGAGAAAGCCATGCGGGTTACGTCCCCTCGGTTGGTTATGCTCAAGGTACTCGCGGCGGCCAAGCACCCCCTCAGCGCGGAACAGGTCCATGAAGCGGCCGGCGACGACAAGCTGGACCTCGTCACGGTGTACCGGAGCCTCGGCGCCATGGACGACGCCGGCATCGTCCAGCGACACCCGCTCGAGCGAGGCCGCAGCCTCTACGCGCTCGTCTCACCCGGACACCACCATCACCATGTGATCTGCCGTCGTTGTGGTCGGATCGACCGACTGCCCGGTTGCGACACCTCCCGCCTCGAAGCCGCCGCCCGTACCAAGGGCTATGCCGAACTGACCCATATCATGGAGATCTACGGCATCTGCCCGGCCTGCACCCAATCTTCCCATGTCTGACTTCCCTCGCACCGCCTTTCTCCTCGGAGCCGGCCTCGGCACGCGCCTGCGTCCGCTCACCGAAAACTGCCCCAAGCCCCTGCTGCCAATCGGCGGACGGCCGATGATCGCCCAAGCGATGGACAAGCTCCATGCCACGGGCACGCGCCGTTTCATCATCAATACGCACCACTGCCCTGAAGCCTGGGCGCTCGTCTTCCCTTCCGGTCGCTACGGCGACGCAGAAGTGAAGCTCGTGCATGAGCCCGTGCTGCTCGAGACCGGCGGTGGCCTCGCGAACATCGCCGGCCTGCTTGGTGAAGACGACAAGGACCTCATCATCTGGAACGGCGATATCCTCTCTGGCTGCGACATCGCCGCCGCTTACGCGCACCACCGCACCAACGGCGGCGCCGCGACGCTCGTCGTCCGTGAACAGGGCCCGAATCGTAACGTCCGCATCACCGACGAAGGTTTCGTGACCGATATGCGCGACCGCCTCGGCAAGGCCGACCCCTCCTACCAGTACACCGGTATCTGTGTTGTCACCAAGGCCTTCGTCCAAGGCGTTCCCGCGACGATCGAATCGCTGGTCGAACATTTCCTCCGCCGCCTCCAAGCCGAACCCAACAGCATCCAAGGTTTCCTTGATGCCTCTGCGAGTTGGCACGACCTCGGCACCGTCGAGGAATATCAGGCCGTGAAGGCTGAGCATGAAAAGCCCGTGCGCGGGGCCATCTCCCCGGCCGACGCCGCCAAGGCGCACGGCTACCAGCTCGCCGCTGGCGGTGAAGTCCTCAAGGGGGGCTCCGGCCGCAAGTTCCACCGCATGCGCAACGCCTCCGGCGAGTCCTCCGTGCTATGCGTCTACGATGATTCGCGCGCGGAGAACCAGCTCTATGGCGCCATCGCGGGCGTGCTGCGCGACAAGATTGGCGTCCAAGTCCCGCAGGTGCTCGCCGAAGACAAGGCCGCAGGCGTGCTCATCCTCGAAGACCTCGGTGACGCCGACCTCTGCTCCCTCGCCCAGGGTCCCGAATTCCCGTGGGCGCCCGTCGCCTCGGCCCTCGAACAGGTGGCCGGCATCCATCGCCTCGGCGTCGACGCGTTCGCCGGTTCCGGCGTCACGTTGATGGAGGCGTTCGGTCCAAACCTCTACCAATGGGAGCGCCAATATTTCCAGGACAACGCACTCGGCGGCCGCAAGCCCGACCGGGCCATCACCGATGAGATGGCCTCTCTCTCCAAGGAACTTATGGGCCAGCCTGTCGTCACGATCCATCGCGACTTCCAGTCGCAGAACATCATGGTGCGCGATAATTCCGCCTGGCTCATTGACCTACAGGGCCTCCGCCACGGCTGCATGTTCTACGACTTTGCCTCGCTCGCCTTCGACCCTTACCTCACGCGCCACGACATGGACCTTTGGCGTATCGAGATCGAGGACCATGCGCGTGAAGTCTCCGACTGGAAGGGTTCCAGCGATGAGTTCTCCTACCTCTTCCACGTCGCCGCGACGCAGCGCCTCCTGCAGGCCTGCGGCGCCTACGGCTTCCTCGGCCACAAGAAGGGCCGTCCGGAATACCTCGCGCACCTGCCGCAAGGCCTGCGCAACCTGACGATTGCCGCCTCCCTCTGCGGGAAGCGACGGATCGCCAAGCTGGCGGAAGAACTCGCGGGCACCCCGGCGAAGGTCAACCGTTGACCTTATCGTCGAGGAAGCGGACGACCTCGTCTTCGGTCATGCGCACCTGCTCCAGAGTATCGCGGTCGCGGACCGTGACGCCGGCGCCCTTCTCGATGGTCTCGAAGTCGATCGTGATGCCGTAAGGCGTGCCGATCTCGTCCTGGCGACGGTAGCGGCGGCCGATGGCCCCGGCGGCGTCGTAGAAAACGTTGTGGCGCTTCTTTAGGCGGCGGTAGAGGGCCTCGGCACGCTCGACGAGCTCGGGCTTGTTCTTCACGAGGGGGAAAATCGCGGCCTTAAAGGGGGCGATGCGGGCCGGCAGCCGGAGAACGATGCGCTTCTCGCCTTCAATTTCATCCTCGTGATAGGCCGTAGTGAGGAGGGCCAGGAAGACGCGGTCGACGCCGACGGAAGGCTCGATGACGTGCGGGATGTAGCGGGCCTTGGCTACTTCGTCGAACCAATCGAGCTTCTGGCCTGAGACGTTGCTATGCTGGGTCAGGTCGAAGTCGCCGCGGGCGGCGACGCCCTGGAGCTCCTGCACGCCGAAGGGGAACTCGAACATGATGTCCGTCGTGCCCTTCGAATAGTGGGCAAGCTTCTCGGTCGGGTGCGGGTAGAGGGAGAGCTTGGCGCGCGGGATGCCGATGGATTCGAACCAGGCCAGGCAGCCTTCGATCCAATTCTTATGGGCGGTGGCCCAGTCGGAGTCCGGCGAGATGAAGTATTCAATCTCCATCTGCTCGAACTCACGGGAGCGGAAGATGAAGTTGCGCGGATTGATTTCGTTGCGGAAAGCTTTGCCGATTTGGGCGATACCGAAGGGCAGCTTCACGCGGCCTGTGTCGACGACGTTCTTAAAGTTGATGAAGATACCCTGCGCGGTCTCCGGACGGAGATAGGCGGTAGCCGACGCGTCCTGCATAGCGCCGACGTAAGTCTGAAACATCATGTTGAACGAGCGGGGCGGCGTGAGCGAACCCGGCTTGCCAGTGGCCGGCGAAGGGATGAGCGCATGCTCCTCGGCCGTGGACTCCGTGTAATCCTTGAGTATCACCGGCTCAAGCGCGCCCTGCTTGGCGAGCTTGCGCTTCATGTCATTGGCCATCTCGTCGGCCTTGGCCTGCATGCCGTCGTCTTCAAGGACAGAGACGTAACCGATGGTCTCGCTGGCGACTCGCACCGGAGCGAAGAACAACTGGTCCGCACGGTAGCGCATCTTCGACTCCTTGCAGTCGACGAGCGGGTCGGTGAAATTATCGATGTGCCCCGAGGCCTTCCAAGTCGTCGGGTGATGGATGATCGAGGAGTCGAGGCCGACGATGTCGTCGCGGCGGTGAACGAAGTCCTGCCACCAGGCCTGCTTAATATTGTTCTTCAGCTCGACGCCGAGAGGACCGTAATCGAAAAAGCCGTTGAAGCCGCCGTAGATGTCGGAGGAAGGGAAGACGAACCCGCGGCGTTTGCACAGGTTGATGATGGATTCCATCTTATCGGTCGGGTCGGCCATGGCTGGTAAGGCCCAAACCTATCCCCGCTCCGGGGGTCCGCCGCAAGCCTGTTCCCTCAGCGGGGGCGGGGTTCCGTGGTCAGACCGGCCGCCTTCTTGGACCACGTCCGGGCTGCCTCGGAGACGGCGCGGAAGAGCGCGGAGAATTCAGCCGAAGCGGCGTTCATGCGGGTCTGCGAACCTTCCAGGGAAGCAGAAAAGGAGGCCAGAGCCGCGGCGGCGTCGGCGAGGCTTACCTGCAGGAGAGCCAGCGTCTCGTCGTCCATCTTGCGGTCAGCCTGCTCGACCGTTGCACGCAGTCGGGCACAAGCGGCGATCAGCCGAGCGCTCTGGGCATCGAGCTTACCTTCGCCGGTGGCTTCAAGAACTGCGCCCGTCCGCTGGACGATCATCGCGGAGAAACGGGCGGCCCGCTCGGGGTCGGTCGCCTCGTGGAACCCGTCCAAATCGCGCTCGAGCTCCGCCGCCAGACCGACCAAGTCTTTTTCAGCGAGGTCCTGCAGTTGCTGGACGAAGCCGACAATCTTGCTCTGGAGATGACTGCTGAGCGGAGGAATCTCATCGACGGCCAAGGGTTCCGTTGGCGCCGCCGCGGCGGCATCCCAGATCAATTCGACCTGGAGCATGCCGGAAGCAGGGCTCACCGCGACGAGACGGGCGCGGAGGCCCTGAGCGACTTCGGTCCGCAGGCGATCGCCACGCAGACGGTCGGCGAAGCCGCGATCTTCCAAGGTCGCCGGATCGAGGACAAGTCTGACAGCCGGACGGAGCCGGCCTTCGGCATCAGCATCGAGGCCGATGGAACTCACCTGCCCCACCGTGACACCTTGCACGCGGACCGGCGTACCGGAAGAGATGCCTTCGACGGAAAAGGACGGCCGGAAGACCACGGGAATGAGCGGAGCGGACCAAGCGCGCCACCAGGAATAGCCCGACCAAAGCACGGCCACGCCGAGGACGGCCAGCATCACGCCTCCGAGGGCGCGTCGGCTCATCCGGCGGATTGAGGATAGCTGCCCAGCCACTTCACCACTTCGCAGCGACCCTTGAGCTCGGTGACGGCGGCCTGCACAGCCGCGGTGTCCCAGTGACCTGGGAAATCAATGAAGAAGAGATATTCCCAAGCGCGACGATGGCTCGGGCGGGACTCGATGCGGATCAAGTTGATGCCGCGGTCGGAGAAAGCGGCGAGGGCGCCTTGCAGGGCGCCCGGCTCATGCTTGAGCGTGAGCACCACGCTCGTGACCTCGTCCTTGGCGCCGACGGTGTTGGCCGTCTTGGCGATGACGAAGAAGCGCGTGGCGTTATCGCGGCGATCCTGAATGCCGCGGGCGAGGATGGGGACGCCGCGCGATTCGGCGGCGGTGGCGGAGGCGACGGCGGCCTGACCTTGCGGATCGCGGGCGATAATCTCCACGGCAGCGGCGGTGCTGTCGGTCTCGACGAGCGCGGCGCCCGGGACGTGACGAGAGAGCCAGCCGCGGCATTGCGCGAGGGCGATGTCCTTCGAGAGGACCTTCTTCACCTGATCGAGGGGGCCTTGACCGACGAGGCACTGCTCGACGGAGAGCGTGACCTGGGCCACGACCTTGAGATCGGATTCCGCAAGCAGGTCGAGGGAGTGACTGACGACGCCTTCGGTGGAGTTCTCGACCGGGACGACGCCGTAGGAGGCTTCGCCGGATTCGACCGCGGCGAAGATGTCGCCGATGGCGCGGAGGGGGAGCGACGGCACGCTCGTGCCGAAAGCGCGGATCTGGGCCTGCTGGGTGAAGGAGCCTTCGGGTCCGAGGTAGGCGACGGGATTGGCCATCTGGGCGCCGATGGAAAGGAGATGATTTCGCGATAGACCGCGCGGAGTCCCGAGGCCGGAATCGCTGGCGCGGCTTCGGTGATAGAGCGGAGGAGCTGTTCTTCGCGCTGCGGAGCGTAGACCGGCGCACCCGACTTCAGCTTCGCTTCGCCGATAGCACGGGCCACCTGCAAGCGCTCACCGAGCAGCCTTGAGGATCTCGCGTCGATACGATCAACCTCGCGGCGGTGCTCTTCCAGGCTCATTCGGCAGGCTTCTCGTCTTCGGGCGGGGCCTCCGTCGCGATGGCGGCGGAGGACTGATCTTCGAGCGGCAGGCCGACTTCGGAATCGCCGACCTCGACCGGGGTGGTCGCGCGGGTGATCCATTCGGAAATCTGAGCGGAGACAGGACGTCGGAGGCGGGCAGTTCGCCCAGCGAACGCAGGCCGGTGAAATCGAGGAACTTGTCCGTCGTGCCATACTGGATCGGACGACCGGGCAGATCGGCGCGGCCAGTGACGGCGACGAGTTCGAGCTCGAGCAGACGATGAGGCGCTATCGACGGAGACTCCGCGGATGGCTTCCATTTCTGAGCGGGTAACCGGCTGGCGATAGGCGACGATTGAGAGCGTCTCGAGCGAGGCGGGGCTGAGGCGCTGCGGGCGCGGCTCGCCGCGGAGGAGGCGGACCCAGTCGGCGTAGGCCGGAGAGATCACCAGACGGAACCCTTCGGGACCCTGCAGGATGCGGCAGGCGTCGTTCGCGTCGCGCATCTCAGCTTCGAGGGCGTCGACCGCTTCGCGAATCTGGGTGGCCGTGAGCAAAGTAGGAACCTGATCGATGATATCCTGGATGACTTCTTGGACGGGCTGAGCCGCGGGCACGATGGTGGGCTCGCCGGCTGCTTCGAGCAGGTCAGGCTGGCGCTCGGCGGCCGCCTGGGCGTGGTAGCGCTGCACGACCTTCTGGATGTCCTTGATGGACACCGCCTCGGAGGTCGAGAACAGGAGGGCCTTGATGATTTTCTTGAGGTTGAATTCCACGGGTCGGGGAGGCTTAAATCGGATTGTCGGGAGCGACGGGGCGGTTCACAGTCCGCTCCCTGCCCTCTTATTAGGGGGCGCTCACCGACTGACAACCGCAGACTTTTCACACCCATCATGACCGACGCCAACCACTGCCGCCAACACTCCGCCATCGTCGTAGACGGCCCCGACCGCGCCCCCAGCCGAGCCATGCTCCGGGCCGTGGGCTTCACCGACGCCGACTTTGCCAAGCCCGTCGTGGGCGTCGCCTCGACCTGGTCGATGGTCACCCCCTGCAACATGCACATTAACCGACTGGCAGACGAAGCCGTCAAAGGGGCCGACGCGGCCGGCGGCAAGGCGGTCATCTTCTGCACCATCACCGTCTCGGACGGTATCTCGATGGGCACCCCCGGCATGCGCTACTCACTGGTCTCGCGTGAGATCATCGCGGACTCGATCGAAGCCGTGACCGGCGCCGAAGGTTTCGACGGCCTCGTCGCCATCGGGGGTTGCGATAAGAATATGCCTGGCTGTGCCATCGCCATGGCGCGCCTCAACCGCCCTTCCGTCTTTGTCTACGGCGGCACGATCGTCCCGGGACTGCACCGCGGCCAGTCGGCCGACATCGTCACCGTCTTCGAAGCCGTCGGCAAGCATGCCGGCAAGCAGATCGGCGAAAGCGAGCTCAAGGAGATCGAAGTCTGCTCCATCCCCGGCGAAGGCTCGTGCGGCGGTATGTATACCGCGAACACCATGGCCTCCGCCATCGAAGCGCTCGGACTCAGCCTGCCGGACAGCTCTGCGCAGCTCGCTAATTCCAAAGCCAAGCTCGAGGACTGCGAGCGCGCGGGCAAGGCGGTGCTGGAACTCATCAAGAAGAACATCCGCCCTTCCGACATCCTATCCAAGGATGCGTTCGAGAACGCCATCACCGTCGTCATCGCCCTCGGTGGTTCGACGAACGCTGTACTGCACCTCATCGCGATGGCCCATTCCGCGGGCATCAAACTCACCCTCGAGGATTTTGAGCGCGTCGGCCGACGCGTGCCGGTGCTCGCCGACCTCAAGCCGAGCGGCAAATACAACATGGCCCACTTTGTCCGTATCGGCGGCCTCCAGCCTCTGCTCAAGATGCTCCTCGATAAGGGCCTCCTGCACGGCCACTGCATGACCGTCACCGGCAAGACCGTCGCTGAGAATCTCGCGAACGTCGGTAGCTACGCCGCCGATCAGGACGTCGTCCGTCCCTTCTCTAATCCAATCAAGGCCGACAGCCACCTGCGCATCCTGCGCGGTAACCTCGCCCCCGAAGGCTCCGTCGCCAAGATTTCTGGCAAGGAAGGCAACGCCTTCACCGCAAGGCCATCGTCTACGAATCCGAAGAAGCCTCGCTTCGCGGTATCCTCGACGGCGAGGTCAAGGACGGCCATGTGATCGTCATCCGCAACGAAGGCCCCAAGGGCGGACCTGGCATGCGCGAGATGCTCGGACCCACCAGCGCTGTCATGGGTAAGGGCCTCGGCAAGACTGTCGCCCTCATCACCGACGGACGTTTCTCCGGCGGCTCCCACGGCTTCGTGGTCGGCCATATCACCCCCGAGGCCGCCGTCGGCGGCGTACTCGCGGTCGTGAAGAACGGCGATACCATCACGATCGACTCGCAGAAGAACGAAATCAACCTGGACGTGCCGGCCGCGGAGATTGCGGATCGCCTGAAGTCCTGGAAGGCCTCCCCTTGCAAGGAGAAGCGCGGCACCCTCGCCAAATACGCCAAGCTCGTGTCCTCGGCCTCCGAAGGCGCTATTACCGACGGCGACTGAGGTCTTCACCTGAGCGGCAATGAAAGGGCGGACGCCTCGGCGGACCGCCCTTTTTGTTGCCAAGCGGGGTTGTGGCGGGGAAGACTCCCCTATCGTGGCCAACTCCTTCGACCTCTTCCGGAAGCAACTCCAGAACTTCCCTGAACTCGGTATCGCGCTCGACTTCAGCCGCGCCCCAGCGCCGGCCGGTTTCGCCGAGAAGATGGCCCCGGCTATGGCCCAGGCGTTCGCCGACATGGCGGCGCTCGAGAAGGGCGCCGTCGCCAACCCTGATGAGAAGCGCATGGTTGGCCACTACTGGCTGCGTACTCCTGAGCTCGCGCCTGATGCGAAGATCGCCGCCGAAGTGAAGGCCGCCATCGACGCCATCGCTGGCTTCGCCGCTCAGGTCCACGCTGGCCAGGTCAAAGGCTCCGCTGGCAAGTTCACCGACCTCCTCTGCATCGGTATCGGCGGCTCGGCCCTCGGCCCGCAGTTCGTCGCCGACGCACTTGGCGGCAAGGCGGACAAACTCCGCGTCCATTTCATCGATAACACCGACCCCGACGGCATTGACCGCGTGTTCGACACTCTGGGCACGCGCCTCGGCACCACGCTCGCCATCGTGACTTCGAAGTCTGGCAGCACGCCGGAACCGCGCAACGGACAGCTCGAAGCCGCGCTCCGCTGGAAGCAGGCCGGACTCTCCTTCGCCGCCCACGCCGTCGCCGTCACCGGTGAAGGTAGCCAGCTCGATAAGGTCGCCACGGCTGAGAAGTGGATCGCCCGTTTCCCGATGTGGGATTGGGTCGGTGGCCGCACGAGCGAGATCGGCCCGGTCGGCCTGCTGCCCGCCGCATTACAGGGCATTGATATCCACGGACTGCTCGACGGCGCCCGCGGCATGGACGCGCTGACCCGCGTGCCTGATGCGCAGAAGAACCCGGCCGCCACGCTCGCCTTGGCCTGGCATCACCTCACCGAAGGCCGCGGCACCAAGGCCATGGTCGTGCTCCCGTACAAGGACCGCCTCCTGCTCTTCTCCCGCTACCTCCAGCAGCTCGTCATGGAATCGCTCGGCAAGGAACTCGACCTCCAGGGCCGCAAGGTCCTCCAAGGCCTCACCGTCTATGGCAACAAAGGTTCGACCGACCAGCACGCCTACGTGCAGCAGCTCCGCGACGGTGTGAATAACTTTTTCGCCGTTTTCATCGAAGTCCTCAAGGACCGCGAAGGCAGTTCCCTCGAGGTGGAGCCCGGCGTGACCTCCGGCGACTACCTCCAGGCCTTCCTGCTTGGCACCCGCGAGGCCCTTTCGGGCAGCGGCCGCGCTAATATTACTATTACCATCAATCAGGTAGACGCCCGTTCCGTGGGCATGTTGATCGCGCTTTTCGAGCGAGCTGTCGGCCTGTACGCCAACCTGCTCGGCATCAACGCCTACCACCAGCCTGGCGTCGAGGCCGGCAAGAAGGCCGCCGCCGAGACCCTCAAAGTCCGGGCCGCCGCCCTCGCCACTCTGGCCAAGGCTAAGGGCAAATGGCTCTCCGTCTCGCAGGTTTGCGAGGAAATTGCACTTGAGGGGCAGGAAGAATTGGTGTTTAAAGTCCTCCTGCACGTTTCGTCTAACCCCGGTGCCATTTCCCGTCAGGATTCTCCTGATCCCGGGAAGACCCTCTTCAGCCATTCCTAACCCCCGCCCTACCCCTTCACCTACCCCATGAACAAGAAGCTCAACACCTTCCTCCGCGTCCTGACCGTCGTCGCCGCCAGCGCCGCCGCCGTCTTTGCCTTCCTCCTGAAAGGCAAGATGGACATCGCCCTCACGAACACCGCCTGGGCCGTGACCGACGCCGAAGTCAAGGCCGGCAAGGAATATGACGCCCGCATGACTTCGCTCTTAACCGTTGGCCCCCTCCTTACCGCCAAGCGCAAGAGCATCAACGACCTCGAACTCGAAAAGAAGGACCTCATCGCCAACGTCGCCGACATGAAGACGAAGATCGAAGGCCTCAGCGCCGCGAATACCACGCTGGAAGGCGAACGCGCCGAACTCACCCGCAAGCGCGACGAACTCGCCGCCCAGCTGACCGACGCCAACAGCAAGAAGGACGGCGCGGAAGCCTCCCTCGCCACCGCCAAGGAAGAGCTCGTCAAGGCCACTGAAAAGGCCGCCGGCATGTTCACGAAAGAACAGCTCGCTGAAATTGAAACCAAGGCCACCAATGCCGAACAGAAGGCCGAAACCATCAGCGGCAAATACCGCGGCCTCCACGCCAAGGTCTCCCGCGCGATGGATAACAACCCGGCCCCCTTTGGCTTCGCCAGCGACCCTCTCGGCGAGCCCGCCAAGCCGGGTGACATTGCCCCTGCCGTCGCCGCCGTCGAAGCCGCTTCCGAAAGCATCCTGACCAACGTCCTCGCCCTCGACTCCGACTCCGGCATCGTCGCCTTCTCGGTCGGCGAAGCCAATGGCATCAAGGAAAAGGCCGTCTTCGACGTAAAGATCGACGGCAAGAAAGTGGGCAAGGTACAAATCTCGACCGTCAAGGGAGTGCTCTCCTTTGGCCAGCTGCAGCCTGACAAGGAACTCGACATCCGCGCTATCGCCAAGGCCAGCTCGGTGTCCCTCGTTCCCTCCACTAAGATTGCCATCAACTGATGCTCGGACGCACGCTCATCGCCTTCGCCCTGTTTGCCTGCCTTTTAGGTCTGGCGGGTTGTGAGACCGTCGAGAAGCCAGCCGACTCCATGCTCCCCCTGTCCCAGCCCAGCGGTTGGCAGGGCGGCATCCCAGGCGTATCGACGCCGGGTTCCGGCTACCGCCGCTGATGTTGCCCGCCGACGCAGGTGCCGCCGGCCGTCCGCAGGGACCGGCCGGACGGCTCTGGGTCGTGGCTACGCCGTTGGGTAACCTCGGCGATATCACCGCCCGCGCCCGCGAGGCCATCGCGGAATGCGACCTGGTCGCCTGCGAAGATACGCGCGTGACCGGCGGCCTGCTTCGCCACCTCGCGATCTCCAAGCCGATGCTCGCCTACCATGAGCACAACGAGAAGGACGCTGCCGTCCTGATCGCCGACAAGGTCGCCGGCGGTGCGAAGATTGCCCTAATCACCGATGCTGGCACGCCGGGCATTAGTGACCCCGGCTTTCGCGTCACCCGCGAATGCCGTCGGCGCGGCCTAACCGTCACCCCTTTGCCTGGCCCGTGCGCAATCGTGGCCCTACTCTCTGCCTCCGGACTCCCGACCAACGCGTTCCGCTTCGTCGGCTTCCTGCCGCCGAAATCCGCGGCCCGCCGTCGCTTCCTCGAAGGCCTCAAGGAAGCCGATGAGACTGTCGTGCTCCACGAATCCTGCCACCGCATCAGCGACTTCCTGGACGAGATGCTGGAGATTCTCGGTCCCGAGCGGGTCGTCTGCGTCGGCCGCGAACTCACCAAGCTGCACGAGACGATCCGCACCTCCGCCCTTTCGGAACTCGTACCAGCGCTCAAAGCGGGCTCACTCAAGGGTGAGTTCACCGTGGCGATCGCTCCGGCCGGCTTCGTCCTTTGAGGTCTTTTATCGCGGGTTGACCAAACCGCCTCCTCGCCCGCATCCTATTAGCCAATGGCGGGTTTCGACGACAGTCTGGTCCGCGAGTATTTCGAGATGAACGGTTTCTTCGTGCGTCAGTCGCGCAAGTACGCCGTCCAATCCCGCAGGAAACGCGCCGATGAAGAAGGCGACCTGCTGGTAATCAATCCGTCGCCGCTCCGCGGAGCCGAAGCCCCCTTCCAACTTTTCAGCTCGGACCTGCCGAAAATCGGTGCCGCTGTCGTCGCGGTGAAAGCCTGGCATACGACCAAGGCCATCACCCCGACGATGATCAAGAAGGGTGACCTCCTCGAGTTCGTCCGCGAGGAAGCCGTCAAGGCCGCGAAGGAGGCGTTCGCCGATCTGACGTCGCCCGAGGACCAGCCCATGGCGAAAATCCTGGTGCTACCGGGCATCCCGTCCACCGAACCGCAGCGCTCCGAAAGCATCACCCTGCTCCGCGAAAGCGGCGTCGACCATGTGCTGACCTTTCGGACAATCCTCGAGAACCTCGTCCAAGTGGTCGAATCGAACCAGAGCTACGCCAAATCCGATACGTTGCAGTTGCTCCGCCTGCTCCGCGTCTACGATATGGTCAAAGCCGCCCAACTTGAACTGTTCGGCGGCGCCATCCCTCCGAAGTGATTCACCCTTCCGCCCAAGTCCACCCTTCCGCCCGACTCGCCCCCGACGTCGAGGTTGGCCCGTTCGTAATCATCGAAGCCAGCGCGACGCTCGGGCCCGGCTGCCGCATCGCGGCGCATGCCATCGTGAAGGCACGGACTGAACTCGGAGCCGGCGTATGCGTCGACCACTTCGCCGTCGTCGGCGGTGATCCGCAGGATCTTTCCTTCGACCCCGCGACGGACTCTGGCACGCGCGTCGGCGACCGCACGGTCATCCGCGAACACGTCACCATCCACCGCGCCACCAAGGCCGGCACACACACCGTCGTCGGCGCGGATGGTTTGCTCATGGCCGGCAGCCATGTCGCCCACGATTGCATACTCGGCGATCAAGTCATCCTCGCCAACGGCTGCATGCTCGGCGGCCATGTGTCCGTCGGAGATAAGGCCTTTATCAGCGGGGGCGTGGCGGTGCACCAATTCTGCCGTATCGGCGGAGGGGCACTCGTCTCAGGCAACGCCGTCATCACCGAGGACGTCCCGCCCAACGCGCTGGCCCACGGGCGCAACCTGATCTCTGGACTCAACCTCATCGGACTGCGACGTCGTGCCGTGCCAGCCCCCGCCGTCGCGGAGATCAAGCAGGCCTACCACGCAGTCTACGCCACCCACGGCACCTGCGCCACACTCGCGCAGAAAGCCCTGAGCGAAGGCAACTACCAGACCTTGGAGGCGCGTGATTTCCTTAACTTCTTTCTCGGCGGTAAGCGCGGCCGCTTCGTCTCGCCCGAATGAGTTCCTTACCCATCGCCGTCACCTGCGGAGATCCAGCTGGAGTCGGCCCGGAACTCATTGCCAGCTGGCTAAAAGCGCACCCGGAATCGGCGCCCACCGTCGTGCCCATCGGCCCGGCCGATTGGATCGCACAGCTCGGCCAAGGCATCTCCGTCGGGCCGAAAGATTTCGTCACCCGGCCCGGCAAACCCGACGACACTGGACAGCTCATCGCGATCGACGCGATGGAGATGGCGGCCCGCGGCACCTCCGGTGCGCGTTTCGCCGCCGTCGTCACTGGACCCGTGAACAAGAAGGGCCTCGCTGGCGTGGGTTATACCTTTCCCGGCCAGACGGAATTCTTCGCATCGCGCTGGAGTGGCGAGCCCGTGATGGCCTTCGCCGGCGGCAAGATGACCGTCGGGCTTGTCACCTGGCATCTCCCGCTCGCCGACGTACCGCGCAACGTCACCGCCGCGGATATCCGTCGCACGGTGCTCGCGCTGATCACCTTGCGCACGAAACTCGGTGACCGCCGACCGCGTATCGCCGTCTGCGGACTGAACCCGCACGCTGGCGAAGGCGGCCTACTGGGGAAGGAAGACGATGCCATCATCAGGCCGGCCGTCGAAGCCTTGCGCGCCGAAGGGCATGAAGTCGTCGGCCCGCTGCCGGGCGACACCGTTTTCCACCGCCACCTGCAGGGTGAGTTCGACGCCGTCGCCGCGATCTATCACGACCAAGGCCTCGCCCCGCTGAAGGCCGTCGATTTCTCGACTGCGGCGAACCTGAGTCTCGGCCTGAAGCACGTGCGCACCAGCCCCGATCACGGCACCGCGTACGAAATCGCCGGCCAAGGTAAGGCGGACCGCGGCAGTTTCGATTCGGCGATGCGCCTCGCGCGCCTGCTTTCGGCCTGATGCGCCCGCTCTTCCTCTGGCTCGCGACCTGCCTGACGCTGAGCGCCGCTGGTCATCGTATCGCCAGCTACAGCCCGGGCGCGACGCAGACGTTGATCGATCTCGGCTGCTCGGCGGAGATCGTCATGGCGACTCGCTGGTGTCCACTCCCGAAAGAACATCTGGCCGCGCGGGACGCCGATGTTTTCCTACCCGACCTCGAACGTCTGCTCGGGACGAAGCCTGACCTCGTCATCCTTCCGCGCATGGCTAATCCGCTCTGGGCGGAGAAATGCGCGAAGGCCGGACTACGAACGCTCGTCCTGAACCCGGAGTCACGCGACTCCGTCAGCAAGGACATCCTTCTCATCGGCGAAGCGACTGGACGCACCGATGTCGCAAAGAAGATTGCCGCGACCTTCGCCCATCGGCCCGTGATGACGACGCGAAAGATCATCGTCATCTGGGACGGAGTCATGGCCGGCCCGGATAGTTATCTTGCCGAACCTTTGGCCGCTGCCGGGCTGCAATCCGCCCTGTCGCGCGGCGCCTGGGTCAAGTTTGATTGGGAGCTCCTTGTCACCGCAAAGCCGGACGCCGTGCTTTGGGTCCAGAATTCCGGAGCGGACCGCCTCATCACGACCAGCCCTGAAAAAGCCGCTGAAATGGGGCGGATTCCCGGAGTCAGAGACCTAGGCTGCGTTAAGAACAAGCACGTCTATCAGGTCAATAGCGGCAGCAACTGGTTGCCTGGCAGTGGTTTAAAGAATTCATTGGAAGAAATTACCCGCATCCGCAACGCGATCGGCCAGTAGGGTAAACTCACCGGCCGGAATGACCTCCGGCCGATTGACTTGGGCTAGAATTCACCAACCATATCACTCCACCATGAACTCCAAGTTCCTCAAACTCCTCACTCTCACCGTCGGCATCCTCGCTCTCTCCGCTGCTTTCGTCAGCGCCGAAGAAAAGAAGGGTGACGGCAAGTGCCCCAACGGCCCTTGCGAAAAGGAAAAGCCGAAGGCCATCGTCGCTGGCGACGAAGAGAAGAAGGACGGCAAGTGCCCTTGCGAAAAGGAGAAGCCCAAGGCTGTCGTCGCTGGCGACGAAGAGAAGAAGGACGGCAAGTGCCCCTGCGAGAAGGAAAAGCCCAAGGCCTAATCGGCTCGCTCAGGCGATCAAAAGACGAACCACCCGGTTCGTTTTTTTGTTGGCCTAGAAAGTCAGCTTAAGCTCGGCGCGCACGAAAGCGGGAAAATCGTCGTGCACCGCAAAACCACGGCGGGCCGCCTGCAAAAGCTCTTCCGGCTTGGCTGCGCCGCTGCGCATCGCGCACGAGCGGATACCCGCGTTGAACCCGGCTTCCCAATCCGAGACGCGATCGCCCGTCATCCAACAGCGCGCCGGATCGAGTCCATGTTCGGCGATCTTCTCCAAGATGAAACGAGGACTCGGCTTACGGTAAAGGGAAGGTTCGTCGGGGCGCTCCGGCGCCGCCTTAATCTCCAGGATACCCGGAGCCGGCAACGCGAGCAATTCGAGCATGCGGCGGTTGCACGCCTCGTATTGCGCCCAGGTGAAGATGCCACGATTGATGCCGCTCTGGTTAGTCAGCACAAAGAGACGGTAGCCGGCGCGAAGGCAGGCCTCCAAGGCGGGCTTCACCTCCGGAATCAGCTCAATCTGCTCCTCCCGGCAGGTATGGTGGTGGTCGCGGATCAGGTTACCGTCACGATCGAGGAAAAGGGCGGGATGGCCGGGCATAAGGCCAGCCAAACAAACCCGCCCACAATCGCAAGGGAATGGAAAGGGGGCTTGACCGAGGGGGCGGGAGGGGTAGAACCGACCCTCATCCCAGCGTAGAACCATGGCCAATCCGAAACGTAAACAGTCCAAACGCCGCAGCCGACTCCGTCGTGCCGCCAACCAGTTCCGCGCCCCGAAACTCGTCAAAGACGGCGAATCTGGCGCTCTCCGCCGCTCCCACCGCGTCGACCCCACCTCGGGCAAGTACCGCGGCCGTCAGGTGCTGGACGCTGGAGCTTAAGCTCCACCCCGGGCCCAGCCCGACCCCATGAGCGACGCCCCTCTCAAGAAAGGTCATCGTATCGCCCTGGATTGCATGGGTGGCGATATGGGGCCTTCGGAAGCCGTGGCCGCTGCCGCCGTCGCTTTCAAGGAAGGCATCATCGGACCGGACGACGCCTTAGTGCTCGTCGGCCATGAAGATAATCTACGCATGCTCGCGATCGAGCATCGTGCGCTGAAGAACAGCCGCGTCAGCTTCCGCCACGCCGCCAGCATCGTGGCTCCGGACGACGCCCCGATGGCCGTGCTCAAGTCGAAGCGTGATTCCTCGATGGTGATCGCCCTTGAGATGCTCAAGGCCGGCGAAGTCGACGTCGTCATCTCGACCGGCAACACCAAGGCCCTCGTCGCCGCGGGCACCATCAAAGTCCGCCCGATGGAAGGCGCCGAACGCCCGGCCCTCGCCGCCATCATGCCACGCCGTGAAGGCCATTTCGTCATGCTCGACGTGGGCGCCAACCCTGAGGCCACGCCCGCCCAGATGGTGCATAACGCCGTCCTCGGTTCTATCTACGCCCAAAGCGCCCTCGGTATCGTCAGCCCGCGCATCGGCCTCCTCTCAGTCGGCACCGAAGAAGGCAAAGGCGGCGCGCGCATCAATCGCACCCACTCCCTCCTGAAGGCCATGGGAAATCGCATCAATTACGTCGGCCCCGTCGAAGGCTTTGACGTCTTTGGCGACGCTTGCGATGTCGTCGTGACTGACGGCTTCACCGGCAACGTGATCCTTAAGACCCTGGAAGGCCTCGTTTACATGGTCCGCGACATGGTCGGCAGCAAGGTGAAGAGTAATCCAGTCTACCTGGCCGGGGGCATCGCGATGTTCCCCCTCCTGCGCGACCTCAAAGGCAAATTGAAACCAGAACGTTACGGTGGAGCGCCATTACTCGGCCTCACCGGACTCGTCATGAAGGCCCACGGCTCGAGCAACCGCCAGAGCATCGCCAGCGCCATTCGCCTAGGCCTAGAAGCCCTTGGCCACGGTGCTGGCCACCGCATGCTGACCTCGCTGGCCGAGGCGAATGCGGTGATTTCCTCCACCCCGGAGGAAGCCTGAGGTTTTAGTGTTCCCTTCCCCGCCCAAGGGGTCTTTTCTCACGCATCGATGAGCAGCGCTGAGCTTTCAGTCTTCATTCGGGCCATCGGGGTCCACACTCCAGAACGCAAGCTCACCAATGCCGAACTGTCCAAGATGGTGGACACCTCCGACGAGTGGATCAAGACCCGCTCCGGCATCGCCGAACGCCGCATCGCCGCTCCAGGCGAGAACCCTTCAGACATGGGCGCCAAGGCCGCCGCCAAGGCCCTCGAACGCGCCGGCCTGACCCCCGCCGACGTCGATCTGCTCATCGTCGCCACCATGACGCCGGACGTTCCCTTCCCGTCCACAGCCTGCCTCCTTCAGGCCAAGCTCGGCCTCCGCCGTGACATCCCCTGCTTCGACGTCTCCGCCGCCTGCTCCGGCTTCGTCTATGCCCTCCAGGTCGCCAAGGACATGATGCGCTCGGGGGCCTATCGCCGCACCCTCGTCATCGGCTCCGAAAAACTTTCCAGCGTCGTGGATTGGTCGGACCGGACGACCTGCGTGCTCTTCGGCGACGGCGCCGGTGCCGTCCTGCTCGAGACCACCCCGGAGAAGAATGTCGGCCTGCTCGGTAACCTCCTCGGCGCCGACGGCAATAACTCCGAGCTCTTGCATTGTATCGGCGGAGGCTCCGCGGCCCCCGCAACCACCGACTCCCTGCGCGATGGTAAGCATTTCCTGCGGATGAACGGCAAGGAAGTCTTCCGCCACGCCGTGCGCGTCATGGCGGAGTCCTGCGAACGCGTCCTCGCCCAGTGCGACGTAAAATCGGAGCAGGTCGCGTGGTTCATCCCGCACCAGGCGAACAGCCGTATCCTGGAAGCCGTCGCGAGCCAGCTCAACGTGGGCATGGACCGCTTCCCCTCGAATCTCGAGCGCTACGGCAATACGTCTGCAGCCTCAATTCCCCTTGCGCTTGAAGAAGCCTGGACAGACGGCAAGCTCAAGCACGGCGACCTCGTCCTCATCGTCGCCTTCGGCGCCGGTCTCACCTGGGGCGCAACCCTTCTCCGCTGGCATGAACCACCTCGCTAAAACCCTCCTCGCCGTCGCGCTCCTGCTCGGCCCTCTCGCCCGTGCCGAATACCTTCGCTTCGAAGGCTCCTGGCTCGTCAAGGCCGGCACCTCCCATGACGTCACCCCGCCCGAACGCGTCACCGTCGTCCTGCTGGCCATGAACCACGCCTCGGCCGAAGCCGAGGCCGGGGACGTCGGCACCGCCATCAAGGAATGGTCCGTCATCGGCGAAGCCAACACCGGCACCGAAGCCGAGGCCGTCTCCATCCTCGAGCGCGCCCGACTGCATGCCGCGCGCCATGAATTCGAGACCGCCACCGAACTCATCGACGACCTCTACGCACGCCACTCGAGTTTCGCTAATTTCGGTGAAGCCGTGAAGCTGCAGTTCGAGATCGCGAACCGTCTCGCCGCCGGCGAACGCCGCAAGCTCGGCGGCTGGTTCCCGTGGTTCCGCGACCCCCAAGGAGCGGTTGCCCTCTGGCAGAAGACCCTCCGCCTCGCGCCCAATGGCCCGTACGCCGACGAATGCCTCATCCGCACGGCCCGCCTAGGTCTGGAGGGCGGCAACGATGCCAAGACGATCGAAGCCCTCGAACGTCTCGTCAGCGATTACCCCACTTCCAAGTTCGCCGCTGAAGGTCTCGAGATGCTCGCCACGATGCGCTCCAAGGAATCACTCGGGCCGGCCTGGGATCAAGCTACCACCATCGAAGCCGCCGACCACTGGCGCACGCTGGCGGACCAGTTCCCCAACGACCCGCGCGCCAAGCAGGCCCTTGAACAGATCGCCCTTCTGCGCGACCGCGCCGCCCGCGCCCGCCTGAATCTCGCCAAGTTCTACTTTTTCGACCGCAACAATCCGGAAGCCGCCAAGCTGATGGCCAACGCTTGCCGCAACATCGCGCCGGAATCGGCCGCCTCCACGGAAGCCGAAGCACTCCTCGCCCGTATCCAGAAGGACCCCAATCCTCCGAAGAGCTTCGCCGATCGACTGCTCGGCACCGTTCCGCGTCCGCGTCCCCCTGCTGAAGCCAAACCACAGGCCGTCGGCGGAGACCTCGATACGCTCGGCTTCAAGAAGGAAGAGCCGAAGCCAGCCACGGGAGGAGACCGTCGATGAAGCGCCTCCTTGGGCTGCTCGCGGCCTCCCTACTCGTCGGTTGCTCCGCCTATCACCTCGGCGGACCCAAGCCCGCTTTCCGTAACATCGAAGTCGCGCCGATCCGCAATTCCACGGCACGCACCGGCACCCACGCGGTGCTGCACAGCAAGATTATCGAAGCCCTCGCGGGCGATCCTCGCGTGAAGGTCGGCCCTGGCGAAGCCCGCCTTGAAGCCGAAGTCACGCGGTATCAGCGCGATGGTTTCACCACCAAGACCGGCGACGCGTACGCCTTTACGAGCTACCGCGTGAGCTTCGAGGTGCGTTGCACCCTGACGACCGACGGCGGCAAGCGCGTCCTCTTCAAGGACCGCCTCTTCCGCTCCATCGCGACACTGCAGGTCTCCGGCGATCCCGCCGCCGAGGAACTCAGCCTCGGACCGACGCTCTTCGGCGACATTGCCTCGCAGATTCGCGAAGCCGCCACCACCGCCTGGTAAGCATGAACCCCGCCGTCGTCGCCCCCTCCCTACTCGCCGCGAATCACGGCGCGTTCGCGCAGGGCGTCCGTACGGTGGAGGAAGCCGGCCTGACCTGGCTACACATCGATATCATGGACGGGCACTTCGTGCCCAACATCAGCTTCGGTCCGCAGGTCGTCGCCGACCTGCGTCCGCTGACGAAGCTGCACTTCGATGTGCACCTGATGCTTAGCCATCCCGACCGCTACGTCGAGGCCTTCGCCCGAGCCGGAGCCGAACGCCTCACGGTGCATATCGAGGCCGACCATGACGTCGCCAAAACTATTGCCGCGATCAAGGCCGCAGGGCTTTCCGCCGGCATTGCGATGAACCCCGATGCCGATCCGCGCCGCGTGCTTCCTTACCTCGACTCTGTCGACCTCGTGCTCTGCATGACGGTCTTCCCCGGCTTCGGCGGACAGTCCTTCATCCCTTCCGTCCTCGATAGCATCCGCCTCCTCGCAGCCGAACGCGCGAAGCGCGGCGCCCACTTCCGCCTCGAGGTCGACGGCGGTATCAATATCGAGACCGGCCAGCGCTGCCGCGAGGCGGGCGCAGACACATTCGTCGCCGGCACCGCCTTCTTCAAGGCACCGGACCGCAAGGCCTTCGCGGCCGCGCTGACGGCCTAAGCCGCCGCGGGCGGTGGGTTTGCGCTCTGTGCCTTCTCCGTCTGGAGGCGCAACTGACCGCAGGCCGCATCGATATCGTGCCCCTTCTCGCGACGGAGCGTCGCCGTCACGCCGAGCCCACGGAGTTCCTTCACGAAGCGATCCTGACGCGTTAGAGACGGGCGCACCCACGGCAGGCCTTCAACCTTGTTGTACGGGATGAGATTCACGTGCGCGTGCAGTTCCCGGGCGATCACGGCGAGTTTCTTGGCCTGCTCGAGTGAGTCGTTGATATCTTCAATCAGGATAAATTCTAAGGTCAGCATCCGGCCATGCTTACGGGCGAAAGCCTTTGCCGCGGGGATAAGTTCCTCGAGCGGGAACTTCTTATTCACCGGCATAATCTGATTACGAACCTCGTTGGTCGCGCCGTGCAGACTGATGGCAAGCCGGAAGCCCAGTGGCTCCTCGGCAAGCTTGAGAATCTTGGGGACCACGCCCGAAGTCGAAATCGTGACCCGGCGGGCGCCGAAACCGAAGCCCCAGGGCGCGTTCACGATGCGGAGCGCGGACATCAGGTTCTCGTAGTTGGCCAGCGGCTCACCCATCCCCATCACCACGATGTTGTCGAAGGACGCCAGCCCTTCGGCGGCGCGAGCGGGATCCGTCTTGTCTTCGATGCGGCAGACTTGGACGAGCTGGGAGACGATTTCACCGATCGAAAGGTCACGCTTCCAGCCATCGAGGCCCGAGGCGCAGAATTTGCACCCATAGGCGCAGCCGACCTGGGTCGAGATGCAGATAGTCCGGCGGGACTTCTCTTGCCCCACCCCCTCCATCGGGGCCCGGATAATGACGGTCTCGATGAGGGAACCGTCTCGGAGGCGTTGGAGGATTTTCTGGGTGACGTCGGAGGAGGCCTTCCGCTGGACCAGACTGGTCGCCTCGAAATCATAATTGGCCGAAAGCCAGGTCCGGAGGTTGGCCGGAAGGTTGGTCATCGCCTCCGGGGTCTCGGCCCGGCGGGGGTAGAGCCATTCGAAGACCTGACCAGCCCGGTAGCGAGGATGGCCATCCGCGACCAATCGCTCGCCGAGGGTCTCGGGAGTTTCGCCGTGGATTGAGGGTTTTTCGGGCTTAAAGGCCATGTGGGACGCAGGCCAGGAGGGCTGTCGAGGCATAGACCCCAAAGCCCCCCGCCTTCCTGCTTGCAAGTGAGAATTGTTATCCCCAAAACCCACTTTTGCAATGAGCAACAAGGCCCACAACCCACAAGGTGGTAAAATTAACTCCCTGCAGGCCGCCATCGACTTGGTAGCCACGGGTCAGCCGGCCTTCTGCCTCCACCAAGCCTGGGGTATCGGCGTCATCCGCGCCTACGACGAAGCCACCAAGCGCCTCACCGTCGATTTCCCTGAACAGAACAAGAAGGCCCACGCCATGGATGCCGCCTTCTTCCTCGGCAAGATCGAGGTCATCAATCCCAACGGCGTCGTGGCTAAGGCCTACGGCGACAGCACCAAAGCCGAGGTCGCCAACATGGTCGCCAACGACCCTGCCGGCGTCGTGAAGGCCCTCCTCGCCGAATACCCTACCGGCGAATGCACTTCCTACGCACTCGAGGCCAACCTCGACCGCATCTATTTCGCCTCTCTGCCGGCCGGCAAGGATCGCGCCACCTCCTTCAAGGCCTGGTGGACCAAGGCTCGCGCCGCCCTCCGCAAGGACCGTGCCATCCTCGTCCCGGAGCGTAAAGGTGGTCTGTACGCCCTCCTCGAAGCCCCCAAGGACCTCGGCGAAGACCTTTTCGCCCAGTACGAAAGCGCCCCTAATTTCGAACGTAAGCTCGTACTCCTCGAAGAGCTCGCCGGCAGCGCCTCCTCGGAGACCCGCTCGGCCGCCAACGCTGCCAACCTCGACAAGGTCTCCGCGGACCTCGCCAAGGAAATCAAGAAGCTCGAGACCGCCCGCAAGCGCGACAACCTCCCCGCCATCCTCGGTGGCATCTGGAACCGCGATAAGTTCTTCCGCTCCGCCGTCGAGAACGTCGAAACCGTCAGCCCGACGGCCTCGGAAATCATCGCCCTCTGCACCGAAAGCGACCTCGCCTTCGTGGCGCTGAACATCCCTCACACCACCGAGAAGATCCGCAGCCTGCTCGACCTCGTCCGGGCGCATCACGGCGATAACTGGTCCGAACGCGCCTTCGACCTACTCCGCAATCGCGATATCGGCGGCACGAAGAGCGGCTCCGCTAAGCTCGTCTCCGAATCGATTGCCTACCTCTGCGACCAAGAGCTCGCTGCCGTCGTCTCCGCCCGCTTCGCTCAGTGGCTCGAGACCCGCGAACTCCGCGCTCCGGTCATCATCTGGGTCATCAAGAATCGCGACTCGAAGAAGTACGCCGATATCGTCGGACGCCTGATCAACCCGTCGCTGCTCGGCGCCATCCTGTCTTCAATCGACACCGAGTCCCTCGAGTCCAACTCCACGGCCCGCATCCCGCTCGCCAACGAACTCATCAAGGACAAGGAGCTCATCGCCAACATCTTGATCCCCGCCGACGGCAAGAAGGCCGACAGCGAGACGATCTTCGACCTCACCCGCACGATGATGAGCAGCCAGGGCTTCGACGAGATGACCAAGAAGGCTCTCCTCTCTCGCCTCGCCAAGATCGAGCCGCACGTCCAGCGCCTCGCCAAGTCCAAGCATTCCGGCTCCGAAGCCGAGGAAAAGGAACTCCTCGTCTCCAAGAACTCGAAGGAAGTAAAGGAGCGCGAGCTCGAGGACATCGTCAAGGTGCGCCTCCCCGCGGTCAAGGAAGCCATCCAGATCGCCAAGGAGCACGGCGACTTGAAGGAAAATTCCGAATACAAGATGGCCCGACAGGACCATGACACCCTCGCCGCCCGTCGCGCCGAGCTCGACGCGTTGCTGAAGAAGGCCAAGGTCACCGACTTCAAGGAAGCCAACACGGACACCATCAGCGTCGGCTCCAGCGTGGTACTCCGCCGCGGCTCCGACCAGACGGAGTTCGCCTACGACCTGCTCGGCGCCTGGGACGGCGAACCGGAGAAGAACATCCTCTCGTATATCTCCCCGCTGGCCAAGCAGTTCCTCAACCACAAGACGGGCGAGACCTTCACGACAAACATCAACGGTAAGGCCGAATCCTGGACCGTTATCCGCATCACCCGCTGGGTCGATAAGCGCTAAGCACCCAGCCGAATCGCCTGCTGACGAAGCCCCGGAAACGGGGCTTCCTCTTTTGACACGGACGCCGGCGCACCCCAACCTGCCCGCATGTCCGACCCCTGGGAAACCCTACGCCTCCTAGCCGACCCGACCCGGTCCCGCATCCTTCATCTATTGCATCGAGGTGAGCTGGCGGTCGGAGAGCTCCAGGAAATCCTCGGGCTCCCGCAGTCGCGGATCTCGACCCATCTGGCATTGCTTCGAAAAGCCCAGCTCGTGAACGACCGCCGCGACGGCAAGAAGTCGTTCTACTCGCTCGCCCGCGACCTGCCGGTGAGTATCGCCGGCATCGTGGACGCCGCCCTCGCCGCCAGCGCGCGCGAGTCGAAGTCCGCCGCGGACCAGCGCTCCCTGCAACGCATCATCGAGAAGCGCCGCCAGAAAGCTGAGCAGCACTTCAACCTCGTCGCCGACCGTCTCGGCCGCAACTACTGCCCCGGCCGCTCATGGGAAGCGATCGGGCAGATGCTCTTCCTCCTCACACCGCGCGTGCGAATCGCTGACCTCGGCGCCGGCGACGGCACGCTCTCGCGCCTGTTGGCCCGCCAAGCCGAGAGCGTCCACTGTGTCGATAACTCCCCCCGGATGGTCCAGGTCGGCCGTGCTTTGGCCAAGAAGGAGCACCTCCGTAACCTGACCTACATCCTCGGTAACATCGAGAAAGTCCCCCTGCCGGACCGGAGTATCGACCTCGCCTTACTCAGCCAAGCCCTGCACCACGCCGAGAACCCGCGGCTGGCGCTGTCGGAAGCCTTTCGCATCCTCAAGCCCGGCGGCCGCTTGCTCATCCTCGACCTCCGCGCCCATCGTTTCGAGAAAGCCCGAGAACTTTACGCTGACCGCTGGCTCGGTTTCAAAGAAAACGAACTCCATGACTGGATCGAGGAGGCTGGTTTCCGCCAATCCGAGGTGCGCGTCGTTGCCAAAGAAGTCAAAGAACCCTGTTTTGAGACTATTCTGGCGACAGGCATGAAGCCCGGAGGCTGAGTTATTCACAGGGGCCACCCCTGGGGCATACCCCCTCGAATGAATGTCGTTCAAAAGGGGCTTATTGCTTGGCAATCTGCGGCCGGCTGGGCTAATTCTACATACCCCCGATGCGGAGCTAAACGCTCCCCTCAACCGATGCTTATCAAAGAGTCCCGCACCTATAAATTGGCCAAGGCCGCCTTGCTCGCCGTCCTCATTGCCCTGACCCCCGTCACAGGTGACTTGAAGGCGCAGGCTCGCCCGCTGCCGACCGCCCAGAAGCCACAGGAGGACCCGCTGTCCCTCCTTTACAAGGATGCCATCAAGAACCTCGAAGAAAAGAAGTACCGTGAGGCCCTCGCGCTATTCGAGGATCTCGACGCCAAAGCTGTCGACGTCGAACCGAAGCTCAAGGCCGTCGTCTCCTTCCAGAAATCCCTCTGTCATTTCTTCATCAAGGATTGGCCGCGGGCCGAAACCGAGCTGACCGCCTTCCTCGACAAGTTCCCCAAGGGCACGGAGGACTTCCTCTCTGATACCGATAATCGCCGCGGCACCGCCGAGCTTCTGCTCATCGAAGCCTATTCTAAGCAGGGTAAATGGGAGCTCGCGCTCGCCCGCCTCGAGAAGATTCGCACCAACTCGCTCGCCCGCCCCGAAGAGCGCGTAAGCGCCTTCACCCTTTCCGCCCAGATCATCGTCGACCGCGCCAAGAGCTCGCCGGAGGACGTCAAGAAGGCCGCCTACGCCCAGGCCCTGACCCTGCTAAAACAGGCGACCGCCGATGGTATCAACACGCCGGAACGCCGCGAGGCCGCCTACAAGTTGGTCGACATGTACACCAAGCTCGGCCTGGCCAAGGAAGCGGCCCAGCTGAAGAATGAGATCGACGCGAAGAGCAATGGCTCGCCCGTCGAAGTCGTCCGCTCCAACTTCCAGCGCCTCGAGATTGGCGACGCTCGCTTCTCCGCCGCCGAAACGGCCGCCGACGAGAATTTCCGCGCCGACTTCTACCGTCAGGCCCTCACAAATTACCAAGGCACGCTGCGTCGCGCCAACCTCAGCAGCTCCTTCGGTCGCGCCATCGAGGCCAAGCAGACGGAAGTCGACACGCTGACCAAGAACTTCCCAAAGCCGAGCCCCGAACAGGCCGCCAACCTCGAGAAGACCAAGCAAGAGGTCGCGCAGTTCAAGAAGATCCAGGAGGAGTTCAACGCCAACAAGGACTACGACGCGTTTATCTCCTACCGCATCGGCCTCTGCCTCCTCGAGCTGAAGCGCCCTTGGGAGGCCCACATCGCCTTCCTCGACATCTTCGAGAATAGCCCCGGCTTCAGTCGCATCTCCGGCGCCTACTACTATCACATCCTCGCGTTGCGCCGCATCGGCCGCGACAATGAGGCCCAGGCGAAGTGTAAGGAATTCATCTCCAAGTTCCCGAAAGACGAACAGGTCTCCGCTATCGCGCTGATCCTCGGCGACATCTCCCAGGAGCGCGAAGAGTTTCCCGAGGCCATCGCCCACTACAAGTGGGTCCAGGCCAACGTAAAGACCCTGACGCCCGAGGTCATCGAAGAGATCGACTTCCGTATCGCCGCTTGCCTCTTCTCCCAGGTCGACTGGGTCCCAGCCCAGAAGGCTTTCACGGAATTCCTGAAGAAGCACGAACGCTCTCCGGTCCGTCAGCAGGTGCTCTACATGAACGCGCTCTGCTCGTTCTTCAAACCCAACCCTAATCGCATAGAGCAAAAGGCGGACTTCGATAAGTACGAACAGGAATACCCGAAGGGTCAGTTCATCCCCGATGTCCGCTACCGTCAGGCCATCGTCAAGTTCGGCAGCACCCCACGCGACATCCCGGGAACCCTTAAGATCTGCGAAGACTGGCTCAAGGATTACTCCAAGGACAACACCGACGAGGTCATGTCCCAAGTGCCCGAGGTCTACACGCTGATCGCCGATGCCAACATCGCTCTCGCCGACGAGCTCGACAAGAAGATCAAGGACGCTGACACCGACGTCCGCATCAACGCCAAGAACCCCGACAAGGCCAAGTTCGTCGAGATCAAGACCAAGTTAGAAAAAGAGAAGGAAGCCGTCACCAATAAGGCCATCGACGCCTACGAAGCCGCCGCCAAGAACGCCCGCAACAATCCGCAGGCCCTCGAATTCGTCCTCGGCGAGCTCCGCAAGCTCCTCCCGGGGCGCGGCGAGCATAAGCGCATGCGCGACCTGTTTAGAGAAATCTTCGACTGGAACCATAACGACCCCAAGGCGATGACCTACCTCTACGAGGTCATCCGCTCGACAGAGCGCATGGGCGACATGCCCGAGTTCGCCGCTGAATCCGAGAAGGTCCGCAAGAATTTCAGCGCCCAGCTCGCCGACGCCCGTAAGGTCGTTGACACGCTCGAGCGCAAGCCAGGTATCACCCAACCCGAGATCGACACCGCCAAGGAGGCTGTCCGCAAGCTCTCCACCGCACTCGAGGCCGAACTCGCCAAGGTCGAGGTCAAGCGCCAGACCTCCATCGCCGACCAGAAGAAGCGCGCACTCAAAATCCTCTCCGACGCCGTCTCCGAATCCATCAACGATCGCAGACAGGAAGGCACCGAGAAGCTCATCGTCTTCCTCGCCGAGAAAATCGCCCGCAAGGTCAAGCGCGTGAAGCCGGGCGCCAAGCCCGAGCCCGGCGCCTACACCAGCGAGGACGCTGAAAAAGAGCTGGTCAAGCTGCTCCGCCTCGATGACTACCGTGATTCCCTCGTAGCCCAGGCCCGCGGCTTCTTCGCCCTCGGCCAGCTCGCGGTGTTCACCCGCGAACCTGAGAAGACCGCCGCCAACTACGCCAAAATCTCCGCAAACTACAAGGCCGAGGAACTCAACCCGACGATCCTTGGACTCGTCGGCGACAGCCTCCTCGCGAAGGGCGACAACAAGAAGGCCGCCGATTATTTCGGCTACATCCTCGAGCATTCCCGCTCCTCGGAATACGCCGACTACGGTTTCGCCGGCCTGGCCGAAATCGCCTTCGCCAACAAGAAGTACGCCGAAGCCCTCTCGCTCTGCAACGAGGCCATTGATAACAATATCTTGATGTCGAAGGAGCTCGACCTCCGCTTCACGCGCGCCCGCGCCCTTACCGAGCTCTCGAGACTAGAGGAGGCCTTCCAGGCCTTCGACGAGATCATTCGCACCAAAGAATGGCGCGGCGAGAAGACCGCCGCTTCGCTCTACTTGCTTGGCCTAATCCATGAACGTAACGCCATCCAGATGGCGCAAGGGAAGCCCAGCCTCATCAAAAAACCCAAGGATGCGACAGACTTGGCCAATGTGCCGACAGAATTGACGGGGACATCCCCCACATCAGGTGCTGCGCCTTTAACCGTTAAATTCGCGTCATCCGGGGCAACGCCGGAGAAAAAGGGTAAAGTGACCTATCTCTGGGACTTCGGCGATAAGCTCCCGACTTCGACCGAGCCGACGCCCACCCACACTTACGCCACCGCAGGTGAGTTCACCGCAACGCTCACCGTCAAGCTGGACAACAACGTGGAAAGCAAGTCGACCGTGACAATCAACGCCCTCGTCAACAACGAGCCCGAAAACGCCAAGGACGGCTACGCCCGCTCCATCGCCTACTACCGTCGCTGCCATATGACCTGGAAGAAATACGAGGTCTGGGCCGCGAAGGCCTATTTCTCCAACGCGAAGCTTCTTGCCACGGAGCTCGGCCAGAAGGACGCCGCCAAGGTGCTCCTCAAGGAGATGCTCGAGAAGGACCGCATCAAGGACACCCGCGAAGCCCAAGAAGCCAAATCCTTCCTCCTCGGACTCTGATCAACATGCGTCTCTCCTTCTGCCTCCCCGCTCTCGCGCTCCTCGCCGCCGCCGCCACGTCGCCGGCCCAGACCTTCGTCTTCAAAGGCGAACGCTGGGAGATCAACGACCCATTCAAGATGGACAGCTCCATCCCGCCGAAGCCGATCGTCGATACCAAGAAAGGCACGATCAACGTCATCAAGGGAGAGATTGTCCGCGTCAGCAACTCCGGCGGCATCGAGGTGACCCTCACCCGTAAGCTTTCCGAAGTCACCGAAGTGATTTGGCCGATGCCCTCCCGCCTCACGGACGCCCAGGCCAACGTCAGCCGGGGCGAACCAGCCAAGGCCCTCGACAACGTTGAAGCCGTGCTCAAGTTCTTCGAACCGATTAAGAACGTCCCCGGCTCTTGGTGGGCCCGTGCGTCCATCGTCAAGCTCGACGCCCTCGACCGCCTCGAGAACGACGCCGCCACGGAATCATTCCTCACCGCCTTCGAAAAGGAGGAAGCCGCCAAGCTTCCCGAAGTCGCCACCCAGATTCAGCTGGCCCGCTTGATGCAACGCGCCCGCAAAGGCGAACACGAGGCGGTCATAAAGGAGTCCACGGAACTCCTGACCAAGGTGGATACCGCCGAACTCCAGGCCCGCCTCCACCTCGTGAAGGGTAACTCGCTCTTCGCCTCCAAGAAGTACGAAGCCGCGATGTCCACCTACCTGCGCGTTCCAGTCTTCTTCGGCTCCGAGACGGAAATCGTGCCGAAGGCCATGCTGGGCGCCGCCCGGTCGTTCCGCGGCATGGACAGCCCCGCCCTTCGCGACCAGAAGCTCGAGTCCGTCGCCAACCGCTACCTCTACGACATCATCGTCTCCTATCCGGTCTCCAAAGAAGCCGAAGAAGCCAAGAAGATGCTTCCCAAGGAAGAACGCGCCAAGGCCGAGGCCGACCAGAAGAAGATCGCCGCCGGCGGCCCCCTGCCGGATGGCGTCATCATGGCCAAGCCCAAGCTCGCAGCGGAAGAGAAGGTCGAAGGTAATAAGTGAGTCCTTGCCCCTTTCCAAAACCTAACCTAAAAACCAACCTACACCCCATCATCATGAAGATGAACCTCCGTAATACCTCCTTCAGCGCCGTCCTCCTCGGCCTGATGACCATCGCTGCCTCGGCCCAGGAAGCCGCGGCCGGCGCCCACAGCAAGAAGACCCTCATGGACCTCTTCATTGAGGGCGGCTGGGTCATGTACCCGATCACGGCCTGCTCCGTGGCGATGATCTGGTTTATTGTCGACGGCTACATGCGCACGAGCGCTGGCAAACTCTACCCGGTTGACCATGTCACCCAGCTCCGCGAGCTCTTCAAAAAGGGTGACTACGTCGGTGCCTACGCCTTCGCCAAGTCCGCCGGCTCCCCCCTCGCTGACGTCGTTCGCGCTGGCGTCGCCTTCACCCCGGATGGCAAGACGATGACCGAAGAAGCCATCATCTCCGAAATTACCCGCGTCAACGCCGAGCTCAAGGGCCGCTCCTCCTACCTCTCCGTGATCGGCGTCTGCACCCCGATGATCGGCCTGGTCGGCACCGTGACTGGCATGATGAGCGCGTTCGAAACCCTCGGTACCTCCGGTGTAGGCGACCCCTCCAAGCTCTCTGGCGCTATCGGTGAAGTGCTCGTGGCGACCGCCTCGGGCCTCTTCATCGCGATCCCGGCCTTCATCTCCTACTACCTGCTGGCGAACCGCATCAACAAGGGTATCCACGACATCACGGAAATCGTGACCGGCCTGTTCCGCGCCTTCCCCTACGAAGAAATCGAAGGCCGTAAGGTCGGCGACGAAGAAATCTACGCCGCCAAGCCCGATTGGAACGCGTCCTCGAACGTCCAGTCGTAAGCCCTTTCCACCCCTAACCAAACAACACAGCCATGGCAGGCGGAGGAGGAGGCGGAGAAGGGGAACCAGAGTTCCAGGTCGCGCCGATGATCGACGTGCTCTTGGTGCTGCTCATCTTCTTCATGTCCATCACCTCTGCCCAGGTGCTGAAGGTGGACAAGAATATCGCCCTCCCGGTCGCCTCCAACGGCGTGAAGCGCGATGACAAGGCGGCCGCTGGACTCATCAATATCTCCTGGGACAAGACCACAGGCCAGGCCAAGTACAAGATCGACGATCGCGAAATCGACTCGAACGACAAGGCAGGCATCGCGAAAGAACTCTCCGATCGTAAGGGCACGAATGAGAAGTATCGCCTACTGATCCGCGCCGATAAGGAGTGCCACGCAAAGTACATCTCTAAGGCCCTCGAATGGGGGGCTGAAGCCGGCATCGACAACATCGCCTTCTCGGGCCTCAACAAAGAAGAATAAGTCATGAAACAACGCGAAGCACAGCCCGACGCCTCTCCTGGCTTCCAGATTGCTCCCATGATCGACGTGGTCTTCGTGATCATGCTCTTCTTCATGGTCATGGCCGGCGCCGTGAAGGTTGAACATGAGCTGAAGACCACCCTCCCCGGCAACGCCGAGACTTCCAAGGAGACCGAACTTCCCGACGAAGTCACCATCGGCATCAGCGAGACCGGAGAAATCACCCTTAACGAAGACCCGGTCGGTGCGTCCGGCGACAAGCTCCTCGAGAACCTCTACAACCAGATGAAGCAGATGGGCCAAGCTGCCGAGCAGTCCAAGACGAAGCTACTCATCACGGTCCAGGCCGAAGAGAACGCCCGCTACGAGCGCGTGATCAACGTCCTCGACTGCCTCGCCAAGGCGAACATCACGAACGTCACGTTCGCGGTGTCTGACACGGAGTAAGCGGCATCTTAGCCGTCCGCAAAGGCCGCCTCCGGGCGGCCTTTCTGTTTTGCGGGTTTACCCAGCCAGTCCACACCCCATGCTCCCAGACATGAAGACCGCCCTCGCCGCCGCCCTTGCCCTCGCCAGCCTCACCCTCTCGGGCTGCATCATCGTGATCGAACAGGCGCCCGCCGAAAAGGCCACCCCGGTAAAGAAGGCCGCGGCCAAGCCGAATCCGGACAGCGCTTCAAAGTAAGCCTTAGCGTCCAAAACCAGCTTCAGATTCGAGGATCTTACGGACGGCCTCGAAGTCGTGGCCAATCTTGATCGGAGCCGGCGCGGGCAGCTCGCCCGGGAAGCGAGAAGCATTGGCGTCACCAAAGGCATCCTGTAACACATCCGGGAATTTAGCCGGATGCGCGGTACCAAAGACGATGACGTCATCGAGCTTATCGCCATCGCGAGCCAGCAGATCCTCGGCGGCCTTCCAGCCGACCGCAGAGTGCGGGCAAAGAATATAGCCACCCGCATCACGAACTCGACGCATGGCATCGAGCGTGGCCTTGTCATCGACGGTAACAGCGCTGACAGCCGGGCCACCCTCACGCCAGGCAAGCAGGCGACTGAGGTTGTTCGGGTCACCAATGTCCATGGCGTTAGAGGCCGTGGGCGTGGCGCGGCGCGGACGATATTCGCCAGTGGCGAAAAGGTCGGGCAAAGGCGAATTCGTGTTAGTCGCGGCGACAAGGGCGGCAACATCGAGACCCATACGGCGGGCGAGCTGCACGGCGCCGACGTTACCGAGATTGCCCGAAGGCACCACGATACCCATGCGACGGCCCGGAGCCAGCAGGCGCTTGGCGTGGAAGGCGAACGGAACCTGGGCGATCAGGCGAACCGGATTGATGGAGTTGGCCGTGAGCAAAGGGCGGCGACGGCGCAGGGACTCATCGGCGAGAGCGCACTTCACCATCGCCTGACAATCGTCGAACGTGCCGTCAACAGACAGCGCGACCACGCCGGGACGGGCGCGGGCAATCTGCGATTCCTGCACGCCACTGACACCGATGCGCGGGTAGAGCACCACAGCACGGACGCCGGGGACACCGGAGCAAGCTTCCGTGACGGCGGCACCAGTGTCACCGGAAGTCGCGGCGAGCACGGTCAGCTGGGGGAACTCGTCACCAAGGACACGTGCAGTGACGCGCACGAGCGTGCGGACCGCGAAATCCTTGAAGGCCGCGGACGGGCCTTGGAAGAGTTCAAGGACAGCGATGCGTTCAGCCGACGTGCCCTTGAATCCTTCGGGGTGCACGAGCGGCACGGGGAAGTCGAAGGCCTCCTGGCAGAGCTGACGAAGGACCGCCGGGCCGAGGACCTCGGCGAAATACGGGGCTACGACCGCCTCGGCGAGGTCGGCGTAGGAAGCATCGCGATAACGCTCGATAAAGTCGGGCGCGATTTGCGGGATATGCGTCGGCACCCAGAGGCCGCCCTTGGCGGGTATCGCCGAAAGCAGCACGTCACGCAGGGAACCGCGACAGGAAGCGTCGACGGTGGAGACGAATTCCAACTTAGGACTCGGAGAGGACATGGACACCCTTGGGATTGATGCGCGAGACGTAAGGAGTGGCCTTGATCGGCACCGAAGCAAACACGGCAGCGACGGCGGCCGCGACCTTACGGGCGGTCTCCTCGCCGTCACAGAGTGCGAACACGCTCGGGCCAGCACCAGAGATCGAGAAGCCCAGCGCGCCGGCGGCCATGGCGGCGGCCTTGGCGCGGTAGAACTCAGGGATCAAGCGGTGGCGGTGGGGCTCGGCGATAAGGTCGTGAAGTGAACGACCGATGAGGGCGTAGTCGCTCTTGAAGAAGCCGCACAGCAGGCCACCGAGGTTGCCGCTCTGCTGCGTGGAAGTCTCGAGCTGAATCTGGCGAGGCATGATCTCACGCGCGACCTTGGTGAGTACGACGATGTCCGGATGTACGACGGCGGCCCAGAGACGCTCCGGAATCGGCACGTCCATCACGTCGAGCTCGGCATTGGATCGGATCAAGGTGATACCGCCGAGGAGACAAGGTCCGACATTATCAGCATGCCAGGCGCCGTCGGCCGCGGCTTCGCCGGCGACCACGAAAGGCAATAGCTGGAGGCGCGTCAGCGGGTCACCGAGGAGACGATTGACGACGAAGGCGCCGCCGACCGCACTCGCGGCGCTGGAGCCGAGACCGCTGCCGAAGGGCATCTTCTTGTGTATCTCCATCTCGATACCCAGGTCGCTCTTGCCAAGGTGACGAAGCAGCGCGTGGGCGGAGACCCCAGCGGTATTCTTCTTCGAATCGAGGGGCAGTCGGCCGTCATCGCCGGTAATTTTGGTGATGCGCAGGCCGGGGGTGGTCGAGAAGCGGGCCACGATCTCGTCGCCCGGGGCATCGATGCAGAAGCCAAGCACGTCGAAACCGCAGGCCACGTTGGCCACGGTGGCAGGCGAAAAGATACGGACTTCTTTGAGCGGCTGAGCGGACATAAGGCCCCTTTAACAGGGGTGGGCAGACCTTTCGGGTTGCCTCCCCATCGGTCAACGGTGAACATGACGGTTACCAGTCCTTTGATGTCCAACCGCATCCACCAGAACGGTTTTGTAACCGTGGCGGCCGCCTCGCCGGCCCTCCGTCTGGGGGACCCTGCGGCCAACGCCACCCTGATCATTCAGGCCCTGGAAAAAGCCGCCGCAGAGGGGGTGGAAATTGTCGTCCTCCCCGAGCTCTGCCTGACTGGCTACAGCTGTGGCGACCTCTTCGGCCAACGGACCCTCCTTAACGGTGCCGTAAAGGCCCTAGGACAGGTTTGCGAGGCTACCACCAAGCTTGGCCTCACCGCCCTCGTCGGCACCCCTCTGGAGGTCAATGGACGCCTCTTCAACGTGGCCGTAGCGGTCTCCCGCGGCAAGATCCTCGGGGTTGTTCCAAAAACCCACCTCCCGAACACCGGGGAATTCTACGAACAGCGCTGGTTCGCCTCGGCCCGGGTCGCCCCAGTCTCCGAAATCGAACTGCTCGGCCAGAAAGTCCCGTTCGGCACCGACCTGCTCTTCCAGGCAACTGACATGCCCGACTGCATGCTCGGCATCGAGATCTGCGAAGACCTCTGGGCCGTCGAGCCACCGAGCGGCGGCCAGGCCCTCGCTGGCGCCACCCTGCTCTGCAATCTTTCCGCCAGCGATGAGCTCCTGACCAAGGCCGCTTACCGCCGCGACCTAGTGAAGTCACAGTCCGCCCGCTGCCTCGCCGCTTACGTTTACGCCGCCGCCGGCGCCGGCGAATCGAGCACCGATATCGTCTACAGCGGCCACGGTCTCATCGCCGAGAACGGCGTCGTCCTCGGCGAATCCGAGCGCTTCCGCTTCGACCTCGCGCTGATTGTCTCGCAGATTGACCTCGACCGTCTCGCGGCCGAACGCCGTCGCAACAGCACCTTCTTCGGCGCCCCCGTGGCCGTCCGCCCGCGCGTCATCGGCTTCACCCTCGGCGTGCCGACCGGCCAGACACCTAAGTTGCGTCGCCGTTACAGCCAACATCCGTTCGTACCGTCCGACCCGCACCGTCGCGACGAGAACTGCCAGGAGATCTTCGCAATCCAGTCGACGGGCCTCGCCCGCCGCATCCGCCACACGGGCCTCAAGCACGTCGTCATCGGCGTCTCGGGCGGCCTCGACTCCACCCTCGCGCTGCTCGTCACGCTCGAAGCCTTCAACCGCCTCGGCCTCGACCGCAAGGGTATCATCGGACTCACGATGCCCGGCCCCGGCACCTCAGCCCGCACGCGCGTCAATGCGATGCGCCTGATGGAGACGCTGGGCATCACCGCCCGCGAAATCCCGATCAACGAAGCCGTCAAACAGCACCTGCGAGACATCCAGCATCCGGCCGGCAAGCACGATGTCACCTTCGAGAACGCCCAGGCCCGCGAGCGCACGCAGATCCTGATGGACGTCGCCAACCAGAGCCACGGCTTCGTCGTCGGTACCGGCGATCTTTCCGAAGCCGCGCTCGGCTGGTGCACGTTCAACGCCGATCACATGTCGATGTACCACGTGAACATCGGCGTGCCGAAGACCTTGGTGAAGCACCTCGTGGCCTGGGCCGCGCACGCCCGCCACGTCGGCACCGAACGCGCCATCCTCGAGGACATCGTGGCCACCCCGGTCAGCCCCGAGCTGCTCCCGCCCGGCGACGACGGCGAGATCGCCCAGCAGACGGAGATGCTGGTCGGCCCTTACGAGCTCCACGACTTCTTCCTCTACCACGTCATCCGCAACGGCTTCCGCCCCTCGAAGGTCCTCTGGATCGCCGAGCACGCCTTCGCCGGCAAATATGACCAGGCGGAGATCCGCCACTGGCTCCGGTCGTTCCTGAACCGCTTCTTCAGCCAGCAGTTCAAGCGGTCGGTCATGCCCGACGGCCCCAAGGTGGGCTCGCTGGCCCTGTCCCCCCGCGGCGATTGGCGCATGCCTTCCGACGCCGAGGCGACGGCGTGGCTTGCCGAACTGGGCTAACCCTGCTTGATGGGAGGCGTGAGCCCTCCCGCGCAGACGCATCCCGCCGCCACCCAGGCCCTCCTGGCGAAGCTGGGTCCGCAGGTCGTCCGGACCGACGAAGCCGATTGCTTCGCGGCGTCCTTCGACAACCTGCGCCTGTCGTTCATGCCCGAGGCGGTCATCCGCCCGGCGACGGAGGATGACATCGGCGTCACGCTCAAGCTCGCCAACGAACACCGCGTCCCGGTCACCGTCCGGGGCCGCGGAACCGGCACGACCGGCGCCTGCGCCCCGCTCAAGGGCGGCTGGGTCATTCACCTCGACCACTGGGATAAAATCGAAATCGACCCGGTCTCCTCGATGGCGACGGTTCAGCCCGGCGCGATCACGGCCCACATCAACGATCTCGCCGCACCGCACGGCCTCTTCTTCCCGCCCGACCCGTCGTCGTGAAGCACTGCAGCATCGGTGGCAACATCGCCACCAACGCCGGCGGCCTCCGCGCCGCTAAGTACGGCGTGGTCCGTGATCACGTCTACGCGCTCGAAGGCTTCCTGCCCACCGGCGAGAAGGTCCGCTGGGCCGCCCCGCTCCGCAAGTTCGTCAGCGGCCTCAATCTTCGTGACTTGTGGAATCGGCTCCGAAGGCACGCTCGGCGTCATCACGAAAGCGACCCTCAAGCTTTCCGCCCTACCCGCCGCCCGGCGCACCTTCCTGCTGGCGTTCCGTACCGATGAAGCCGCGCTCGAAGCCGCCATCGACCTGCTCTCGCTGCGTGTGAATCCGTCGGTGCTCGAGTTCCTCGACGTCCAGACGGTCGCCGCCACGGAGAAACGCCGCGGCCAGCGCGTCTTTACCGACAGCGAACTGGCTGGCTCCGCCGAGACGCACGCGGCCCTGCTCGTTGAGATTGACGGACACCCCGCCGCCCTCGCCGATGATGCGGTCAAGGTCGTCGCCTGGGCGAAGCGCCA
>BGOI01000002.1 GCA_003569165.1 Opitutia bacterium | reverse complement strand
GGCGCGGGCGGTATTGATGTCGACGCCACGGCCGAGCGCGCGACGGAGGTCACCGTCGGTGATGAGCCCGGCGAGCGTGCCGTCAGCGGCAAGGATGCAGGCCGCACCGTGCGGATGGCGGTCATCGCGATGACCGTGTCGCGGAGGGGCGTCGCCAGGCTTCGCGCACGCGCATCGGTCGAGGGGCTGCAGAGTTTCGCCAACCGTGAGCGAAAGATTGCGGCCCAGCTGGCCGCGGGATGAAAGCGGGCGAAATCCGTCGGGCCGAAACCGCGCTTCGTCATCAGCGCGGCGGCGAGGGCATCGCCCAGGGCGAGCGTCAGGAGCGCGCTGGTCGTCGGCACGAGGCCGAGCGGATCAGCTTCGGGTCGGGCGCCGATGTCGAGGACGACGTCGGACTGCGTCGCCAGCGGCGACTGCGTGTTGCCGACGATCGAGATGATCGGGGACTTAAATGAACGCAGGACTGGGATGAGACGGACGAGCTCGGTCGTTGTGCCCGAGCGTGAGATCAGGATGACTGGATCGCCGGCCTGGAGAATGCCGAGGTCACCGTGCATGGCGTCGGCAGCGTGAAGGAAGATGGCGGGCGTACCTGTGCTGCAGAGCGTCGCGGCAATCTTCTGGCCGATGAGGCCAGATTTTCCGACGCCGCAGAGCACGACCTTGCCTTGGTGGGCGGCGATTAGGTCAACGGCCTTCGTGAAGGAACCGTCAAGGCGCGTGGCGAGTTCAGCGAGCGCGGAAGCTTCGGCCTGGAGAAGAGCGCGAGCGGAATCGAGGGGAGTAGGCATGGCGGGAGAGTATTGAGTTTAGAGTATGGAGTATGGGAAAGAGGGCACGGGGTTAGCTCAAAGGGAAACCGGAGACCGGATGATTGGCAGGGGATATTCTTTCAGGTCTCGGGTCTCGGCCGTCGGGAGCCAGGTTCAGGTGTTCGGGTTCGGGTACAGGTTCAGGACCTGAATTTTAACCCCGTGCCCGCACCTGTACCTGATAACCCGTACCAGAGACCTGAGGGCCGAGACCTGGGACCTGAAACTGTTCCTTGGTAGGGCTGACCATCCTTGGTCGGCCGCGGTCGAGCAGGGATGCTCGACCCTACCCAAGGCGGAGTCGGTTCGTGCCTTTCACCTTTGCACGATCATCTTCCGCGCGGCTTCAAGATCCTCAGGGGTATCGATAGCGATGGGATGATAATCGGTGACGACGGTCTGGAAGGTAAGGCCGTGAGCGAGGAAGCGAAGCTGCTCGAGCGATTCGACGGCCTCGAGCTCGGTCGGCTTCAGCTGAGCGTAACCCGCAAGCGTCGCGCGGTCATAGCCATAGACTCCGATGTGCACCCAGTAATCGCGACGCTTCACCCACTCGGACGGATCCACGCCCCGGAGGTGCGGGATTGGGCTCCGGGAGAAGTAAATCGCTTCGCCGTTCTCGGCGCGGACGACCTTGACCACGCTCGTGGCGAGCAGGCGTTCGGTCGCATGGATTTTCGAGACCGCGGTGACCAAGCGGCACTTGGTCTCTTTCCAGCGCGTGATGAGCCCGTCAAGTAAGTCGGGCTGGATGAACGGTTCGTCACCCTGGACATTAAGGAAGAAATCTCCGGGCAGATGGTCGATAACGCTGGCCATGCGGGCGGTGCCCGAAGGACAGGCCGGATCAGTCATCAGCACTTCTGCCCCGAAACCGCGCGCGATGCCGGCGACTTCTTCCGAATCCGTGAGGAGCACGACGCGATCCGCCTGACGGACCTGCTTGGCGCGTTGCCAGACATGCTGCACGACCGGCTTACCGCCAAGATCGAGCAGGACCTTGCGCGGCAGACGCGTGGAGGCAATGCGAGCGGGAATGCAGAGAGTGACGGAGGGCATTTTAGTTCAGGGGGGCAAGGGGGCACGTGGAGACGAGAGTATCGAGTATGGAGTATTGAGTATAGGAAAAGGCAGAAGGATGTAGGGAGGTAGGGACGTGATTACTATCGCGTCCGCCCTGATGCCTAACGGATGCGATGTCATCGCATCCCTACCCCAAGGCCATCACTCCCCCGATACTCGATACTCCATACTCGCACCGACTTACTTCCGCGCTTCGGCGGCGTTCGCGAGATACCAAGCGTAGGCGCTGCGGATGCCTTCCGTGAGCGCGATGCGCGGCTTCCAGCCGAGCGCGCGAATACGCGAGACATCCATCAACTTACGCGGGGTGCCATCGGGCATCGACGGATCGAATTCGATGCGGCCCGTGAAGCCGACTACCTGGGCAATCATCTCGGCCAACTGGCGGATGGAAAGTTCTTCGCCCGAGCCCACATTGATGTGCCCAGCCTGCGAGTAGCGCTCGAGCAGGAGCACGCACGCTTCGGCCAGGTCGTCGGCGTGCAGGAATTCGCGGAGTGGCGTGCCCGTGCCCCAAAGGGGCAGCGAGGCGTCGCCGCGGAGTTTGGCCTCATGCATCTTACGGATGAGCGCCGGCAGGACGTGGGAATTCTCCAGCGAGAAGTTGTCGCCCAGGCCGTAAAGGTTGCAGGGCATCGCGCTGATGAAGTCGCTGCCGTATTGGGCGCGCGCATGGTCGCAGAGCTTAATGCCGGCAATCTTGGCGATCGCGTAGGCTTCGTTGGTCACCTCGAGCGGGCCCGTCAGCAGGGACTCCTCGCGAATCGGCTGCGGTGCCAGCTTGGGGTAGATGCAACTCGAGCCAAGGAAGAGCAGTTTGCGGACGCCGGCGCGGCGAGAGCCGTCGATGACGTTGGCCGCCATCGCGAGGTTATCGTAGAGGAAATCGTAGGGCTCGGTCGAGTTGGCCTTGATACCGCCGACGCGCGCGGCGGCCATGACCACGTAAGCCGGCTGCTCGGCGGCGAGGAACGCCCGGGTGGCGGTGCCGTCGCGGAGGTCGAGCTCGGCGGACGTGCGCGTGACGATGGCCGAATGGCCCGCGCCGCGGAGCGCGCGGACGATGGCGGAGCCGACCATCCCGCGGTGACCAGCGACGTAGATCTTTGCGGCGCGGTCCATCAGCGGTTTTCGTGGGCGACCAGCTTCAGGTCATGGTCGACCATCTTCTGCACCAATTGCTCGAAAGAGGTCTGTTGCGGATTCCAGCCCAGCTCGCGCATGGCCTTGGCCGGGTTACCGAGCAACTGCTCGACCTCGGTCGGACGGAAGTAACGCGGGTCGACGGCGACGAGCGTCTTGCCCGACTTGCGGTCGACGCCCTTCTCGTCAACGCCCGTGCCCTGCCAGTCGAGTTCAATACCGGCGCGGCGGAAGGCATGGGTGCAGAATTCGCGGACGGTATACATCTTGCCCGTCGCGATGACGAAGTCATCCGGCTGCTTGTGCTGCAGGATGAGCCACATGCACTGCACGAAGTCCGGAGCGTAACCCCAGTCGCGCTGCGCGGAAAGGTTGCCGAGGAAGAGGCAGTCCTGGCGGCCGTGGATGATGTTGGCGACCGCGAGGGAGATCTTGCGGGTGACGAAGGTCTCGCCGCGGCGTTCGGACTCGTGGTTGAAGAGGATGCCGTTGGAGGCGAACATGCCGTAAGCGTCGCGGTAATTACGGGTAATCCAGTAGGCGTAGATCTTGGCAACGCCGTAGGGGCTGCGCGGATGGAAGGGCGTCGTCTCAGACTGCGGGACTTCGACCACCTGACCGTAGAGCTCGGAAGTCGAGGCCTGATAGATGCGGACCTTCTGCTCCATCTTCAGAATGCGGATAGCCTCGAGGAGGCGGAGTGTGCCGAGGCCGTCGGTATCGGCCGTGTATTCCGGGATATCGAAGGACACCTTGACGTGGGACATTGCGCCCAGGTTGTAGATCTCGTCCGGCTGAACGTCACCGATGATGCGGATGAGGTTGGTGGAGTCGCCGAGGTCGCCGTAGTGGAGCTGAATTTTCTTCGTATGGATATCACGGACCAGGTCCTCCATGTAGAGGTGCTCGATGCGCGAAGTGTTGAACGAAGAGGAGCGGCGGATGACGCCATGGACTTCGTAGCCCTTGCCGAGGAGGAACTCAGCGAGGTAGGAGCCGTCTTGGCCGGTGATGCCGGTGATGAGTGCGCGCTTTTTCATAAGGGGAATGAGTGAGGGGGTTAAGCGGAAGGTTTTTTCGCGGCCGCGATGATGCGCGAGCTACTGTCGATTTTGGCGCCGAGTCCGTCGATGAGCTTGGCGCCATGTTTGTTCAGGATGGTCATCTCGGGGACGTTGCCGGCGTTGCGGTCGCCGCCCTTGCAGAAGATCGCCTCGTGGCCCTGGGCTTTGGCTTCGCCGATGAGCCAATCGAGCGTGGCGCAGACGGAGCCGTCGGTATCAATCGAGAGGACGGCGCGGTCGACGACGCGCAGGGCGGAGGTCACCGCCAGGCGCGTGTCCTGGTCGATGAAGGCCTTACCCTTCTTCAGGGCCGCCTGGGCGTCGGTGTTGACGATGACCCAGAGCACGTCGCCTTGGGCGCGGGAGAGCTCGAGCAGTTCGAGGTGGCCGCGGTGCATCGGGTCGAAATAACCGGAAGTGATGGCGATACGCATGAGGAGATTCAGAAGATCAAGGGGGACCGGGATATTGGCTGGGGTTACTTCTAACTTTTCGGTCTCCGGTTTTCCTTTGATTGCGGTGTTTGGGCAGGCTACCGCACGTGGAGGCGAATTTCGCGGGCACGTACGGGCAGGAAAGACTGTCACCGGCTGAGCCGGCTGAAAGGGTCAGGCTCCCGGGGGAGGGAGGAGCAATGGCGCGAGCTCGAGGGCTCGGCTGTTCCAGCGGTTGAGGCGGCTGAGCCGCTCGATCACTTCGGGCTGAGCGCCGCGCTGTTGGGCGTCGGCCAGGACGCGCTGCAGTCCAGGTTGGGCTTGCTCGAGGGCGGGAAGGACTTGGCTGCGGAGGAGCGCGACGAGGGAGGCCGCCAGCGAAGGTGTAGGTTGCCAGCGTTCGCGGCGGGCGCCCTTCTCCTTGACCGAGAGGACCATTTCATGGTCTCGAAGGAACTTAAGTCCTTGACTGACAGAGCCTTTACTAATTCCCAGACGTCCCTGGATATGGTCGAAATCCAGGGGGCCCGAGGATACGTAGAGCAGGGCGTAGATTTCGGCGACCGAGCGCGGAACGCCCAGAATGCCAGCCATTCGCACGAAGAAATCGGCCAGCTCGATCTCATGCGGCTGAAGGGGCTCGAAAGACGGGCGGCTTTTACGGCGTCCGGCTGACTTTTCAGAGGGGGGCTTCATCAGGGTCAGGGCCTAAGATCAGGGGCTTCCTGATGTTTCAATAAATTTTGAACCTAGGCAAGGGGCAATGTGAGTAACCCGGAAATAAGGGTCCTCCCTCCCCTTGCGGAGTGGTCGGATCTTAAAAGCTTCCACCTGGCGCCCCCTTGGGGATTCGAACCCCAGTTACCTCAGTGAAAACGAGGTGTCCTGGACCGGGCTAGACGAAGGGGGCGGTCGGTGGAAGTGAGGAACTTAGGAACGAAGTCCCACTGGTCAAGATTTTTGAAAAATCGGCTCCCCACCCCCTGGCGGACAGGTCAACGGCCAAACAGGCTTCGGTCTTCGTAGGGGTCCTTGGGCTTACCGTCGGACTTCGGCCCGTGCTTCCGCTGCTGCATCACCCCAAACCAAGACATGAAGATCGCTGAGGCCACGAACAGGACCAAGAAGATCCGGATGGTCAGCTTGCGTTGGGGGGATGGCTCGGGGGCATCACTCATTTCTATTAAAATAGAACATTTAATGAGGCTTGGCAACCCTACGGGCTTTTTTACATAAGTGAATACCCCTAGTCTTACCTCCCACCCTCCTTGATTCTGCATGAGCCCCAAGCAGAAGCCACTGGTGGTCATTATTGAAGACGATCGTAGCCTCGCCGCCACGCTCGCTGATCAACTTCTGAACGCCGGCCTCTCCACCCAAGTCTTTCATAAAGGCGCCACCGCCCTGAAATTCGTGGGAGAGTCGTATGTGCATCTCGTGCTGCTTGACCCAAGCCTGCCGGACCTGGACGGACTCGCGGTGCTCGACAAGATCCGCCGCCTGAGCCACTCGCCCGCGGTCATCTTCTTGTCCGCCCAGTGCGAAGGACATCACGTCGCGCAGGCGCTCGATGCGGGCGCGGATGATTTCGTCGGCAAGCCGCATCACCCCGAAGAGCTCGTCGCGCGCATTCGCGCCGTCCTGCGCCGCAGCGAGACCGCGGGTGACAGCCGCCTCACCGTCAACGCCGCGCTCGGCACCGACGTGTTCCTCTTCAACGGAGCCGAAGTGCATCCCGAGCGGCTCGAGATCATCTTCGGCGGAAACAAGAAACGGAAACTCGGCCGCAAGGAACTTGGCATCCTCTACCACCTGCACGTGAATCCCGGCGTCATCATCAGCCGCCACAGCCTGATTCACGCCGTCTGGGGCGTACACGCCGACATCCGTAGCCGTTCGCTCGACCAATATATCGCGAAGATCCGTGATACCTACGCCGACCACGGCCGGACGCTCGATTGCCTACGGACCATCCACGGCATCGGCTACTGGTATGAGCCTGCGACCACCAACGGTGGCGACAAATCTGGGAAAAAGCCCCGTCGGGCTTGATTAACCGCGGCGGGAAGGCATTGGTAAACGCATGAACATCCGTTGTTACCTCAAACCCAGCTGCGGCTGGAGCAACGGCGTCCGCGCTATCATGGCGAAGTACGCCCTCAACTACCAGGACGTGGACATCATCAACAGCCCGACCAACTACGCTGAGATGGTCGAGAAGACCGGCCAGCGCCTCTCCCCGTGCGTCGAGATCGATGGCGTGATGCTCCCCGATATTTCCGGCGCGGAGGTCGAGCAGTATCTGCTCGCGAACAAGCTCGTGGTACCGAACGACAAAGCCCCCTCTGTGCCGATTGATGCTGCTTGCACCGACGCCGAGCACGAAAAGATGCGGGTGAAGACGGTTAGGTTTTTCTAAACCCACAGGTATCGGCGGTTAGCGGGTGGCGGTTAGATGCGCTTCTAAGGGGAACCGGAGACCGGAGGAGAAACCGTGCAAAGGTGAATTCAGGGGTAGGGACGTGATGATATCGCGTCCGCACTTATGCCTAACGGATGCGATGTCATCGCATCCCTACCAGAGGCAGCCAGGGAAGCACGTGGTGCTGCCCCTACCCGTTGGATTCCTTGTCAACCGGCCAACTGGTCAACCGATCAACTAACCAACCGGTTTCCCTTTGAGTTAACTCCAACCGCTAGCCGCCAACCGCTAACCGCTAAAACCTATTATTCACTCTTCCCTGCCGCAAAATCGGCGAGCGAGTCGGAGACCCACTGGCGCTGTTCGACGCTGAGTTCGGGGAAGATTGGGACGCTGAGTACCTCGGCGGAAAGCTGTTCGGAGACCGGCACGCTATCGTGGCCGCGATATTTCTGGTCCACGAAGCACTGCTGGCGGTGGAGCGGGATGGGGTAATAGATCTCGCAGCCGATCTTGCGGGCGGTGAGGAAGGCCTTGAGGGCATCGCGGCGACCACCGGTCACGCGGAGCGTGAACTGGTTCCAGATGCCTTGGCCGGAGAAGTCGACCGGCAGCAGAATCTTCGCGGCCTTGTCGGCGCCCGGACGATTCTCGGCGATACCCGCACGGCCCTTGAGCGAAGCATGGTAGAAGTTGGCGTTACCCGCGCGCGCGCAGTTGTATTCCGGCAAGTGCGGCAGCTTGATGTGCAGCAACGCGGCCTGGAGTGGGTCCATGCGGAAGTTAGCGCCGACTTCACGGTGGAAATATTTCGGCTGCATGCCGTGCACGCGGAGCATGCGGGCGCGCTCGGCGAGCGCGTCGTCCTGCGTCGTGACCAGGCCGGAGTCGCCCATGCCACCGAGGTTCTTGGACGGGAAGAAGCTCGTAGCGCCGAAATCACCGGAAGACATCGTGCTGCGTCCCTTCCAGCGGGCGCCCATCGACTGCGCCGCGTCTTCGATCACGCGGAGCTTATGGGCAGAGGCAAACGCCTGGAGCGCATCGAGATCGAGCGACTGGCCAAAGAGGTACACCGGCATGATCGCGCGGGTACGCGGACCGACCTTCCGGGCGGCGTCCGCGAGGTCGATATTGAAGGAGTGCGGGTCGACGTCGACCCAGACCGGGGTCGCGCCGAGGCGGGCCACGGAACCTGCCGTGGCGAAGAAGGTGAAGGACGGCAGGAGGACCTCGTCCCCTTCGCCGATATCGAGCGCCATGAGCGCGAGCAGGAGCGCGTCGGTACCAGAGGAGACCCCGAGGGCATGCTTCACGCCGAGGAACGTGGCGCAGTCCTTCTCAAAGGCCTCGAGGCGCGGGCCCATGATGAACATGTTCGAGCGGAGGACATCGCGGAAGGCGGTTTCAAACTGGGCCTCGAGGGCGCGGTTCTGCGGGCCGAGATCAAGGAGCGGGACGTTCGTCATGGCGCAAAGGAGTCTTCCCACCGTCCGACCGCACGGGCAACATCATTCAGCCGCACGACGGGAGCGCAGAACGAGGAACAGCCCCAGCGCGGCGAGCGGCAACGTCCAGAACTGGCCGGCCGTGAGCCCGAGGACATGGCCATCTTCGGCGGAGCGGAAGCATTCGGAGACGATTCGTCCGGCGGAGTAAAGCAGGAGGAATTCGCCGGCGATGCGGCCAGGCGGCAGGCGTCGCGGGTAGCGGACGAGGACCCAGAGAAGCGGCAGCAGGCCTTCGCCAAAGGCTTCGTAGAGTTGCGATGGGTGGCGAGGCATCGGGCCGTCGTGCGGGAAGATCACCGCCCAGGCGACCGATGACGGATTGCCGACTAATTCGCCGTTCACGAAGTTGGCGAGACGGCCGAAGAGGAGTCCCGCGGGAGCGAGGGCGCAGAGCAGGTCGCCCACGGAGAGGAAGTCGACCTTCGCGCGACGGGCGAACCAAGCCCCCGCGAGGAGTACGCCGAGGAAGCCGCCATGGCTCGCCATGCCGCCCTGCCAGATGCGGAAGACCATCGTCGGATCGGCCGCGAACTCGTCGCGGGCATAAAGGAGGACGTGGCCGAGGCGACCACCCGTGATGACGCCTACCATCACCGCCGTGATCAGCGTGGATTCATCGAGTGCATGACGCAGCGGGGTCAGTCCCGCGCGCCGCCAACGGCCGAGAAGATAAGCCGCGACCATGAAGCCCGCCGCGTAGGCGAGCCCATACCAATGTACCCCGCGTAAGCCCCAGCTTTCCGGGAAGTGGATCGCGACCGGATCAAGGTTGTGCGTCCAGTAGGCGAGCACGGCGGCGATCATGTTCCGGCCTTAGGCGGAGTCTCGGACCGACGACCGACGCGATGGCCGCGCTGGCGGGCGAGTTCGCGCATGTCAGGGTGCGGATCGTCCTTTTCGTAGATCTCGATGCCGAGGAGCGATTCGAAGACATCCTCGAGCGTGATCACGCCGGCGAAGGCGCCGAATTCGTCGACCACCACCGCGAGGTGCTGATGCGCGCGGACCAAGTCATGCAGGGCGTCGGAAAGCGTGGCACTCTCGGGCACGATGTGCGCCTTGCCCATGAGCTCGCGAATACGCACCTCACGGCGGTTCTCGCCGGCGGCCTTCAGGATATCGCGACGACGCACGACGCCGACGATGCGATCAGGATTGTTTTCCCAGACCGGCATGCGGCCGTGGGGAACGCTGGGGTAGAGACGGAGCACGTCGGCCACCGTGAGGTCAGCTTCAATGGCCGTGACGACCGGGCGGGGCGTGAGCACCTGCGAGACCGGGATGTCATCGAGACGCACCGCGTTGGCGACGAGGTTGCTCTCCGCCTGGGTGATCTTGCCTTCGCGGGCGGCGGCTTGGGCGAGACTACCGATATCCGCATCCGCGCGGTCCACGCCAGGCTCCTCCGGAGGGGCGAGCGAATCGTGGAGTTTACCGAGGGTACGGAGAATCTTGGCCGCACCACGGACCAGCTTGAGCGAGGAAGCGATGCGCGGGGCGAGGGTCACGCGGAAGTGCATGCCCAGCTTGCGCGGGAGCATGACCGTCAACCAAGCCATCACGAAGGAGACCGCGATGACGGCCAGGGCCGTGAGCACGCCGACCTGCCAGCTCGCGGCTAATCCATTCTGGAAGCGCCCTTGGAGGAGGAAGCCGCCGAGCAAGGCGCTCATGCCGACGAACGCGGCGGAAAGGACTTCGAAAGCCGCAAGGGTATTGCCCTGGTCGCTCCGCGAACGCTCGATCGAGACGGCGGCCTTGGCGTCCTGTCGGCGGAGATTCTCCAGCTCCGTGTGGGAGAGGGCCGAAACGACCCCGGCCACGAGGGAGATGCCCGCCGCGCTGCCGTTGAGGAGGATGAAGACCGGCCAGAGATACCAAGCAGGATCCATGTCCTTTCTGGATAGGGCGAAGCCTCGGGTTTGGCGAGGGAGAATCCCGGCGTTGACCCTGCGGAGCCGCCTCGGAATACTGGCGGCATGACCCCTCGCGAGCTCCGGATCGTCTCCGCCCTGGCTGTGTTCCTGTCCGCCGCGTTACCAGCCGCCGCGGGTGCGATCGCCTTCCGCTCCCAGCCCATCCTCGCCGCGACCTTGCACGACCAAGCCGGTGCCTTACCCGGCCTGACTGGCTTCTTCTTCAATCATTTCACCAGCGCGCTCTTGATTCTACTCGTCATCGGACTCGCCATCACCGCTTTCGCCGCCCGGACGCATTGGCGCAACGACGAAGAACCTATCGTCCGGATGGCCAAACTGCTCGTCGCGACGTGCTTTTCGGCGCTCGTCAGCGTCGTCTTTCTCGGCCTGCTCGTGCTCGCGACGGCTTTGCCGGTCTACGCGAAGCTGATGCAACGCTGAGCCCGCCACGCGGCGAGCAAAGCAAGGGCGTGCGAAGCTTCGGCCTGCGGCCCGTTCGGCTGCCACGTCAGTCTTCCCTCGGCGTGATAGGAGCGCGCGTGGACCGCGCCGCCGTCGAACGTCGAACGGAGCACCAGTAATGATTGCGCGTTCGTCGGGAAGCCGGGCCAAGAAACATCGCGAACGGGTCGACCGGCCTGGGCGAGCACCGAACGAAGCTGCGCCGACGCCGTACCGGGTAATCGGCCCGTCTCGACCGAAGGGAAATTCCAGCACTCGCCATCCCACCAAGAAAAGGAGCTACGGGGACCTTCGCTCAGGCAGCCGCGCGCGTCGAGCTGCACCCCCTCGGCATCGGGACGATCGGCGACGCCGCGGAGTTCGCGCCAAGCGTCGCCAGAATTCTGCCACGGTCCACTCTTCGGACGTGGTAGCCATTCCGGAGTATCGCGGCGGAGGCTCAACTGATAGAGGTCGATCGCCGAAGGCGTGGCTGGCAGTGGGCGAACGGTCAGCCATTCGGTAGCCAGGCCGTCGCCGCGAGGCGCGACGAGTAGACGGACGATGGCCTCCGTCAGTGTATTCCGCCCAAGCAGTCCGCCCAACGGGGCCGACCAGCGGGCAATATGGGCGTCCGCACCGAGCATGAGACGTGCCGGATCGAGGCCGAGCCGCGGACAGCCGAGGGCGAGGCGATCTAGATGATCGGCGAGGCACGCGATACGACCCGCGCGTAAGGCAAACGTCTCGAAGAGCGACGGGCCGGGGACCAAGGCGGACACCTCGGCACCATCGGGCAGCGACACCCATTCGCCTTGGCGCCAGCCAATCATGGTTGGAGAGCCGCGCGCGCGGCGGCGAGTAAAGGTGCCTGAGCCTTGCGCAGGCTCTCCGCATATTCGCGGGCCGGGATCGAGTCGGCGACGATGCCTGCTCCGGCCTGCACGAACGTCCGGCCATCGGCGGACCACAGGGAGCGGATCACGATATTAAGGCAAAGGTCGCCCGAGGCGCCAATCCAGCCGAGCGAGCCGGTGTAATAGCCACGGGCTACCGGTTCGAGTTCGGCGATGACCTGCATCGTGCGGACCTTCGGGGCGCCCGTGATGGTGCCGCCCGGGAAGAGCGCGCGGATGACGTCGGCGGGGCCGGCAGAAGCCTGCAGCTGGCCTTCGACCTGTGAGACCAGGTGCATCACGTGCGAGTAGCGTTCGACCGCCATGAATTCGGGCACATGCACTGAGCCCGGACGAGAGACGCGGCCGACATCATTACGCAGCAGGTCGACCAGCATCAGATGTTCCGCCTTCTCCTTCGTATCACCGGAAAGTTCCTGCGCCCACGCGAGGTCGGCGGACTCATCGGCGCCCCGCGGGCGCGTGCCGGCGATGGGGCGCGAAGCGATCTTGCCCCCGGAAACTTCGACCAACAACTCCGGCGAGCCGCAGACGAGCGTCGCACCCGGCAGTCGCACCAGCCCCATGTAGGGCGAAGGATTGGCTGAGCGAAGGGCTTCGTAGGCGAGGAGCGGTTCGACCGACGCCACTTCCAGGCGCGTGGAAAGATTGACCTGATACGTATCGCCGGCGGCGATGTATTCTTGGCAGCGCGTCACCGCGCGGACGAAGGCGGGTTCGTCGAGAGACTGGGCAATCGGCACGGCGGGCGCGCGGGAAGGTGATAAAGTCGGCGCCGGCTGAGCACAGGTCGCATCCCAGCGGGCCGCGAGATCGAGCGCCCGGGCCCGGGCGGCGCGCAGGGCGGAGTTCGGCGAGCCGACAGGACAAAGCACGACAACGGTCAGCTCCCGCTTGGAGGCATCGAAGACGCAGGCTTCATGCGCCTCAAGGAAAGCCGCGAACGGAGCACGGACGTCGGCGGGGGCGGACTTCACGGGTTCGAATTGCGCGGCGAGTTCATAGCCGAGCAGGGTAATCAGGCCGCCTTGAAAGGCGGGCCAGCCGGCGAGGCGCGGGGCGCGGATTTCGCGCGACCAGCGCCGCAGATAGTCGAGCGGCTTCTCCGTAGCTTCTTCGTGGGCGCCGTCGGCGGCATGCATGACCACGCGACCATCGGCGAAGAAGACCGTCGCGCGCGCCGCGGCGGGAACGGCGATCGTGAAGCTGCCGGATCGGCCGCTCTCCAGCACCGCATGGTGGCGGCCGGTGAAGAAGCCCTCCCACGAAAGTGGCAGACGGTCGGCGCGAAAGCGCGCAAGATAGGGGAGATGCGTCCAGCCCGGACCGGCGGCGACCCAGTCGGCTGCCGTGACTTCGGCGAGAATGAGCGGGACCTCACTCATCGGCGAAGTTCAGCTTGTAGCCGGAAAAATCCGGGCCCGTCAGAATCTGGCCTGCGCGTTCGGTTGTGATACCGTAGACATGGAGTTCCTGGCGCGAGCCCTTGGAGACGACCGTGATGCGCAAGCCACCACCGAGCTTCATCACCTTGATCGAAAGCGTGCTCGCGCGCACGCGGGCGCTGATGACGCCGCGGGAGACGCGGCCATGACGCTCGAGGGCTTCGGCCACGGGACGGGCGGCATCCGTCAGCGACGTATGCGACCCGGCCCTGCCCCGCCCTTTGGCCATTCTCAGGCAATCTCCCAGTTATAGGGATGAGAGGAAAGGAATTCGCAGCCCTTCTTCGTGACCACCACGCAGTCCTCAAAGCGGCAGCCGCCGATGCCCGGATAATAAAGCCCTGGTTCGACCGTGACCGCATTGCCCGCGATGAGTGGGTGCGGGTTGCGGAGGGAGAGCGCCGGCTCTTCGTGGATATCGTAGCCGAGCCCGTGGCCCGTGCCGTGGAAGAAGCCCACGTAGACGCCTTTCACCAGGCCCGTCTTATAACCGAGTGACTTGAAATAATCCTGCACGACTGCGTGCACCTTGGCGCCCGTCACGCCGGCGCGGATGGCCTTGATCGCGCGCCGTTGGGATTCGAGTACCGCGTGGACCATCTTACGCTGCTTCGCGTTCGCCTTCCCCTTGAGGTAAGTGCGGGTCATGTCGCCGTAGTGATGCGAGGCGATGTGGCGCGGATAGATGTCGCAGACGAGGAGTTCGTTGGCGCGGATCGGGCCGGAGCCGGAACAATGGCAATCCACCGCTTGGTCGCCGGGGGCGATGATGAGGCCGATATCGCACAGACCACCCTGGCGGAGGATGGCGACTTGCGCTTCCTCTTTCAGAATCTCGGCCGTGAGGGTCTGGCCCTGCCACTGCAGCACGCCCTTTTTGTCCGCCTTCGATTCAGCGAGCACCTTCTCGACGGCCTTGAAGCCCGCGACCGCGGCCACGTTGCCCGCGCGGATGCCGGCTAGCTCCGCCTTTGATTTCACTTGGCGGGCCGGGAAGAGTTCAGGCGAGCCGCGTTCGTTATGCTGGGCGCCGACCGGATGGAGCTCGAGACCGAGCTGACGGAGACGCTCATACAGTCCCACCGGGAAATCGGCCGGCACGCGGAAACGATGGATGCCCTGCTGGAGCGCGGCGAAGACGATGGCGTCAGCGACACCCGCCTTCGGGTTGGTCTTGCGGAGATCGGTGATGGTGGCGCTCAGGTTCAGGATTTCGTCAAAGGCGGACTCGTCTTTGGCACGGCCGACTTCCATCCCGGGCAGCAGGCCGATGCGGCGCCCCTTGGCGGAGAAAGCCGGGAACGGGTCGGAGGCGTGGAAACCTCCGAACCAGCGAAGGTCGGCGTTCTTGGAGGGAGTCGCCATCATCAGCACATCACGGACGGCTGGGGCGGAGGAGCGAGCGGAGCGAGCCATGGGCGCAGGATGACGGAACTCGGCCCTGCGTGAAGCGCAAACGCTATCGCCTTAGGCGGCGGCTGGGCCTATCTTGGCCCATGCTCGCCCTAGCCACCCGTCAGCCCTTCGACTTCGCGACCATGCTCATCCCCGTGCTTCCCTGGTGGGAGCTCCTGATCCGCGGCATCATCGTCTACGGCTTCCTGCTATGCCTCATCCGCCTCACCGGTCGCCGGCAGACGGGAATGCTGACGCCGTTCGACTTCATCCTGCTGCTCATCCTGAGTAACACCGTGCAGAATGCCATGAACGGCGGCGATAACAGCCTGGGCGGCGGGCTCTTCCTCGCCGGAACGCTCATCAGTATTAACTGGTGCATGCTCCTGCTCTCGCGCCATTTCCGATTCGTACATTGGGCGCTGGTCGGCCGGCCGGTCTTCCTTGTCCGCGATGGCGCGGTGCAGGAAAAGGTCATGCATCGCGAGCGGATCACGCACCACGAACTCATGTCGTCGCTCCGTTCGGCCGGACTCGCGAATATCGAGCAGGCTAAGGATGTGATCCTTGAGACCAACGGTACCATCAGCGTCATCCACCGCACCTGGGCTTAATCGGGTCGACAAACCCCGCTTTCCCCGGCCCGTTTTCCACTTCGGGGGCCCGGGCGGACGATGAGCGAGGCTTGACCCCGGGCGAACGGCTCGGAATAGTGAGCGTCCTTGGCCACGCGGGTATCGTTCAGTGGTAGGACACCACTCTTCCAAAGTGGATACACCAGTTCGAATCTGGTTACCCGCACCAAGGAAAGCGCCGTCGCTCAGTTCCGCCAAGGAAGCTGACCGGCGGGCGTGACTTCGAGGAATTCCTTCCAGCATTCGACCTCGTCGACGGACAGGGACGACGCCACCACCAGGCGCCACTTCGGCTTCGTGGGCGCGTGACGGAGCGTCATGCCGGCTTGTTCGGGCAGGCGGTTGGCCTTGCGGGAGTTGCAGCGCACGCAGGCCGTCACGATGTTCTCCCAGTTCGTCTTGCCGCCGATATCTCGAGGCACCACGTGGTCGAGATTGAGCTCCTCGTCGCGAAAGGGACGGCCGCAATACTGGCAGGTATTCGCATCGCGCAGGTAGACGTTGCGACGGGAGAAGCGGATCTCGCGGCGCGGGACGCGGTCGTATTCGCCGAGGAGGAGGACGCGCGGGATGCGGAGCACGATATGCGTCGTGCGGACGGATTCGGCATTAGGCGGCGGGGCCTCCACGGAGAAAACGCATCCACTCCTCGGAGCTCATCACGCGGTGGCCGGAAGGATCGGCATGGATTGCCGAAGCGCGGCCCCGGAACAGCAGGCTCATCGCCCGCAAGACGCCCACGATATTAACCGGCTGCCAGAGACGGTTAAGGACGAGGACACGTTGTTCGAGGCGCGGCGGCACTATGCCCATTGATAAGCCCGGGCGGGCGGACGGTCAACCCCCTCGACTCAACGAGCCGACTTCGCTTTGGGCGCGGGGGCCTTGGGCGCAGGGGTCGGCACGGGTGCGGGCGGGGGGCCGGGCGGGGAGGTAAAAGTATCGGGCAGAGCCACGAACATCGCGCCCGTGATGGTGCTAGGGATCGGGAACGGGATACCGTCGATCTTCACGCGCAGGTGTTCGACCGCGGAGGATCGCAGCTCGCTCGGACCCTTCACGTTGATGACCACCGGCTTGTCGCGCGGGGAAAGCATGCCGAGACCAGGAGTCTCGCCCGTGTTCAACTCGATGACCTGGTAGCGGACCCCCGCCTTGACCGACGTCAGCGTGATTTGATGAGGTCGGCTCGCTGGCGGCGCCGGGATGACAGCCACCGTTGCCGGCTTAGGCTGCGTCCGCTGAGCCGCGGGCGAGCTCAGGAAAAAACCAGTGCGAGAACGATCGCGACGACCGCGATGCCGATGACGACATAGATCAACGCGTCGCGGCTGAGCGTGATCGAGCTGACACCGGACTCTGGCTCGAACGGGGCGTCTTCGTCGGCGGCTGCTTCGAGTGGACGGCGCGAAGCCTTGGCGGAATGGTGCGTATTAAAATCGGCGCCAGCCTTCTCGTCATCGAGGCGCAGGTACTTCGCGTAGACCTTCACAAAGCCACGCTTGTAGACGTCGGCGAGCGGGATGGATTCGAATTGGTTGGCCTCCATCGACTGGAGGTAATCGGTGCGGATCTTGGTGAACTCCGCCGCTTCGCGGAGGGTCACGCCCAGTCGCTGACGGGCTTCTTGGAGACGTTCGCCGAGGGTTTGCATGCCCGGAGATTCGCCCGAAGGCCGCGAATAGGCAAGCCTCTCGTGGCCGGACCCGCGCTCAGGCAAGGAAGTCCCAGAGCCCGAACCAAGGCAGCACGAGGAGCCGGATGCCGGCGGACATCAGACGGGTGAACGGGGGCAGGTTGATAAGGATGATGAGGATAACGAAACCCCAGCGCGCCAAGGTCAGGAATAGCTCCTCCGAGTAGAGTCCCAGGCGAAGAGCCAGACGGGAGCCATCGAGGGGCGGCAGAGGGATAAGATTAAAGACCACCAAGCTGGCGTTGAGAATGATCCCCATCCGGAGGAAATCGATGACGACCTCCTGGGTCTTCGGGTCGAAATTCCCTAATCCGCCGATGACAGCGAAGACGAAGCAGAGCACGAGGTTCATCGCCGGACCGGCCAGGGTGATATAGATATCATCCATCCGGCGGGTCTGCGGATTGGGTAGGGAAATCTGGACCGGCTTACCCCAGCCGATGAGCCCGAAGCCCGGGCTGAGGAAGATCATGACCGCCGGGATCGCAATCGTGCCGATCGGGTCCGCGTGCGCGAAGGGGTTGAGCGTCACGCGACCCTGCATGCGGGGAAGCGGGTCGCCCCGCAGGTCGGCCATCCAAGCGTGGCCAAACTCGTGGAGGCCGATCGAGATGATCAGGAGGATGAGCTGGAGTAGCCCGTCGCGGAGGTCTTGGGGATCCATCTCAGTTGCCGCCGCCGTCGGCGATGGTGGGTTCGAAGATCGGCATGGCGGACGTAGCAGGCAAACGCAGGTCGGGAGGTTAGCCAATCCGAAAGCAGGGGGCGCACTCGCTCCTTGAGGAATCGGGGCGGGTGGCTAGACCTAGGGCATGTCGCTCGCCGCCCGAATCCGACTCGCGCAGAAGCGCGGCCTCAGCTTGGCGGCGGCGCGTACACTGGCCCGACTATCCACCCCTAAGGCCATCCAGGACTTCCTCGTCGACTTCCCGCAGAACTTCGAGCCCGAGGGTGATACCGCCCGATCCGTCGAGCAGACGCTCCAGCATCGCCGGGCCCATTGTATCGAGGGCGCCATGGTCGCGGCCTTTGCGCTCTGGTTACAGGGCCACCCTCCCCTGCTCTTGGATTTCAGCGCCCACCAGGACATGGATCATGTCATCGCGCCTTTCCGTGTGAACGGTAAGTGGGGAGCCATCTCCAAGACCAACTACGTCTGCCTCCGCTGGCGTGACCCAGTGTACCGCAGCGTCCGCGAGCTCGCGATGTCCTACTTCCACGAATACGCCAAAGGCCCGCGCAAGACCCTACGGAGCTATTCCAAGCCTTACGACCTGAGCCGCCTGCCGCCCGAGAAATGGGTGAATAATCCCAAGGACTGCTGGGAGATCGCCGATCTCATCACCGCCGCGCGGCACTACGAGATCGTCACCGACGCCGAGGCCAAGGCCTTGCGCCACCGCGACGCCGTCGAATTACGTTCAGACAAGGTCACGGCTTTCCCGATTCCGAAGTGGAAGCGTCAGCGCCTCTGAGGGCGGTCAGCGCCGGCCGTCGTACCAGATATCGCAGTTCTCCGGACGCCTCGCCGCACGGCCGGCGGTGAACAGCATGCGGAAGAAGAAGCGGGCCGCTTCCGTGACCGTATAGAGCTTCAGCTTGCGCGAGGACGTGCGTAGCGGGTGGTCAGCCAGGATGATGAAGCGGCGGCCACGGCGACGGGCGATACGCTTGAGCCGACGGCTGAGAAAGACTTCTTCTCCAGCGTAGTATTCCGTCCCAAAGCCACCGGCTTCGCGGAAGGCCGCAGCCTCTACCCATACGCACGACCCGGCAGCCCATCCGGCGAGGCGGCTCCAAAGATTCCAGAATCCGCAGACGGTGCGGGCGTAGCGCGGCGTGCCAAGCTCGAGCTCGACCGTGCTCCCGCCGCCGAGCGCACGGCCAGCAGAAATCTCGTCAGCAATGGCCGCGAACAGGGCCGAAGAGGGAGTCGAATCCGCGTCGATGAAGACCAGCCACTCGCCGGTCGCCACGCGGGCGCCGGCATCGCGGGCCCGGCCGATCTGGTTCACCGGTTCGAAGACGACGGTCGCACCAGCCGCGCGAGCGCAGTCAGCCGTTCCGTCGGTGGAGTTGTTATCGCAGACCACGCATTCCCAGGTCCATCCGCGGGCAATAAAAGCCGCGGCGGCCGCCTGCACGGACGCAAGCGTCGCCGGCAGCAGTTTTTCCTCGTTGAACGCCGGGATGACGACGGAGACGCGCATCACGGCGAGGGCGCGCTCAGCTGACGTGCTCGAAGGCGCAGGCCGCCGCGCCGACGACGCCGACGTTGCCGCCGAGACCGGCCGGGACGATCGAACAGACCGCCGAGAGGCGCGGGAAGGCGTAGTTGTTGGCGCTCTTGCGCATCGGGACGAAGAGCGCGTCGCCGGCCGCGGTCACGCCGCCGCCGACCACGATCACGTCGGGGTTGAAGGTGTTGATCACCGCGCCGAGGCCGCGACCGAGGTAGTTGATGGACTCCGCCCAGATCTCATTGGCGAGCGCATCGCCTTCAGCCATCGCCTGGAAGAGGTGATGCGTGGTGACCTGGTCGATGCTGCCGGCGAACTTGACGATGCTCGAGGGGCGGCCGGCCGCGAGGGCCTCGCGGGTGCGGCGGGCGATGGCGGTGCCGGAGGCGTAGACTTCCCAGCAGCCGGGGTTGCCGCAGCCGCAGCGAGGCCCGTCCATCGTCAGCGGGATGTGGCCCAGCTCGGCCGCGTTACCGTTGGAGCCGCGCATCAGGCGCCCGTCGATGACCGCGCCGCCACCGATGCCGGTGGAGACCGTGATATAGACGACGTTCTTCTTTCCTTTGCCGGCGCCGAAACGGTATTCGCCGAGCGCGGCGGCGTTGCAGTCGTTGTCGATGCGCGCAGGCAGGCCGCCGAAAGAGTTGCTCAGGAAGTCCGTGATCGAGAAGCCCGTCCAGCCGGGGAGATTGGGGGAGCCGTCGACGCAGCCGCGGGCGATGTCGAGCGGACCCGGGGAAGCCACGCCGATAGCGACGAAGTCGACCGGCTTGAGCTTCAGCTCGGCGAGCAGCTGATGCGCGGCTTCGGCCACGCGCTCGCAGGCCTGCTGCGGTCCCTTTTCGGCGAACGTCTCGACGCGGCCGGAGCCGAGCACGGTGCCGTCCTGGTTGACGACGCCGAAGGCGAATTTCGTGCCGCCGAGGTCAAAAGCCAAAACTTTGCGCATAGGAATAGAAAGGGTCAGTCGCGAGCGGGTCGCGAGAAGTCATCCTGCAGGCGGACGACGTCGGTCAGGTCAGGCGTGGAGACTTCGAGCAGCACGCTATCCTCGAGGGCTTCGAAGCGGTGGATGGTGCGCACCGGCACGTGCAAGGCCTGACCCGGCAGCCAGACGCGCTGGTCGGCCGGCGTGACGAGGGATACGGCCGGAGTCTCGCCGGATGCGATTGATCGGAAGGTGAGGAGAACCTTACCGGAAAGGAGGTAAAGCGTCTCCGTCTTGCGTTCGTGGTATTGCAGGCTGAGGCGGCGGCCCTGCTTCACTTCGAGCACCTTGCCGGCGTAAGCGGCTTGATCGGCATACCAGATTTCGCGGCCCCACGGCTTCTCCACGATTTTCGGGATATGCGTCGGCTCGGCCATGCCAGAGGTCTGTCCAAAAACGCCCCGTTAGCCAAGCAAATCCCCGAAGAAGTCCGGTTGGTCCATCGCGCCGACCAGCGGAAGCACCAGTCGCTCAGCATCGATCGCGACCCGATTGACGTCGGGCGACACGCGATGCATCGACAAAGCTCGGTCAGGAGCGGTGACGGCGAGGCGGGCGAAATCCTCGGCGGCGAAAGCCTTTTCTGAGAGCCAGGCCTGGCGCTCGGCGCCGGAGAGCACGACCGGCATGCGGGAGTGGACTTCGCCCGCTTCGCGATTCGGCGCGACCGTCACCAGACAGAGCGTGCGACGGTGCGTGCCGTCGGCGGCGAGGTGGAGCGACCAGAGCCCACCGACTGCGAGTGGGCCGCCATCGGCCGCGCGGAAATAATACGGGGACTTCAGTTTCCCTTCCGTCTTCCATTCGTAATAGCCGTCGATCGGGATGACACAGCGGCGATGGCGGGCCGAGTCACGGAACGTCGGGCGATCGAAGATGCCTTCCGCCCGGGCGTTGGCGTGGCCTTCCTGTTCGTCGGCCGGCGCCCAGGGCGGCACGAAGCCCCAAGGGAGCGCTTCGGTGCGAAGGACGCCCTGCTCGCGGCGGACGGAGACCAACGGCGTGCCGGGCGAAATGTTATAACGTGGCGAGACCTCCGCCGACGGGGCCGCGAGGCTTTTGACGATTTCTTCCCAGCGTGAGAACTGGGTAACGCGGCCGCACATGCGTTCGGTCTGCTCAGGCTTTCGGAGGCAAGACGGGCGGGCGGGCCGCGTTACCGCTGGTGCGCAGGGAGTTCAGCACGACGAGGTTAATGAGGTGCATCACGCCGAGGACTACGATCACCACGCCGACCGACTTGCTGAGATGCTCGACGACCTCGATGCCGGTCTTCGGATGCTCCTTCGAAGAAAGGAAGAGGAGCATAAAGCCCGCGTTCACCAGGTAGAAGCCGATGATCAGCAGATTATTGACCGAGTCGGCCATCGTCTCGTTGCCATGGAAGGCCTCGAGGAGGAACGGGCGGCCGCTGCGGAAGAGCGTGCGTCCGACCCAGATCGTGACGGAGAGCGAAACCAAAAGATAGATCCCGTATTCGAGATAGGTCAGCGAATCGTTGTCCATACCCGGAGCCTATGGTGACCGTGACCGGCCTCAAATCCTAAAACCGACCGTTTACCAATGCGGCGGGCGCTCGTCGGCGGGCGGGGCCTGGTCGCCGGCGTCGGCGGACTGGCTTAGCTTGGCTTCGGTGCGGGCCAGGCGATCGGACAGCTTGGAAACCTCCCGGGAAAGCTCGAGGATGACCCGGTCCTGCTGCTCCACGTGGCGCTGCAGGAAAGTCAGGCGTTCTTCGAGGTCGTGTAGCCGGGAATCCATGGAATGGAAGATGGCGGCAAGGGCGGGCGGGGCAAGCCGATGCCAGCCGCATATGAATATTATGACAGCCGGGGGCGGCTGACTGGTTTTCGCGATGGACAGCCCGCTTCCTTGTAATGGAATACTCGTATGTCCGCACCCCAGGACGAATCCGCGGAGGCGTCCCCCTCGACGCCGCTGCATCGACCCACCCGTACGCTCTGGCAGCGGCTCGGTGGGAAGGCTTGGCGCTTTCCGTCCTCCTCCACATTTTATTGGTGATCATCGCCATCGTCTGGGTCGTCTCGACCGTGACGGATCTCTCCGGGAAAAAGGACCCTAACACTTTCGCGACCGGTGCGGGCGGCGGGTCCGGCGGCCCGAAGGCCAAGGAATATAAGACCAAGCTGCAGCCCAAGAACGTGAAGGCGCTGACCAAGACCAGCTCGCGCATCACCAGCAAGAACGCCAACGCCGCGATGTCCATCAGCAGCGTGCCGACGATGGCGAATCCCCTCGCCACCGCGGGTGCCGTCGGCGGCGGCAGCTCGAAGGGCTTCGGTGGTGGTTCGGGCGGCGGCATCGGCGCCGGCAAAGGCATCGGCTCGGGCGGTGGCCGGAATTTCGTCTCGTTGTTCGGCATGAAGGGCAGCACGGGGGTCGGTACCGGCGGACTCATCGGCACGTTCTACGACCTCAAGCAGACCAGCGGTCGCCAACCCACCGCGATGGTGGACGGCAGGACGGGCATCGCTCCCTATCGGGCGGCCGTGCGCGACTTCCTCGAAGCCGGCTGGAGCCCGGGCAAACTGAGCAAATTCTACAAAGCACCCGACACGCTCATCTCGGGCCAGTTATTCATCACCGGGCGCTCCGCCAACGACGCGCCCAAGGCCTTCGAAGTCGAGAAGCAGGTCAAACCCTCCCGGTGGGTCATCCACTATCGTTGCTACGTCGAGGTGCCTAGCTCCCTGCCCTTCCGCTTCGTGGGCTCGGGCGACGACTTCCTGCTCGTCCGCTGGAACCGGAAGATCGCCCTCGACGACGGCTACGAGACCTTCCTCGCCGGCGGCGGCAACTACCGGGACTTCGGCGAGAAGGTCACCAAGGAGTTCAAGATCGATCGCAAACCAGGGAGCTTGCATCGCCTCAAGGCGGGCCCGTGGATCCAGGCGACCAAGGGCACCAAGGTGCCGGTCGAAGTGCTCATCGGCGAGACGCCGGGCGGCGTCTTCGACTGCTACCTAGCCATCGAGGTGGCTAATTCGGGTACGAAGGTGCAAGGCGAATACGTAGGCGAAGAGAAGCTGAAGCTTTTTCGCTGCAACGCTGAACCGCTACCGGCCGAGATCTCCCGGGACAAGCGCGGGCTGAACATCGACATGCAAGCCAACGGCTGGATCTTCAAAGTCACGAAGGACGCCAACACGGCTATCCGCTAGCGCTTACCGGCGAAGTAGAAGCGGACGCAGTTACCGCCGAAGAGACCAGCCTTGTCGGACTCGGTCAGACCGCGGGCGTAATCGTCAACGAGACGGAAGGCCTGCTCGTAACTACCAGCAAAGAGGCAGACCGGCCAATCCGAACCGTACATCAGGCGCGAAGGACCAAAGGCCTCGAATACCGTGTCGAGATAGGGACGGAACTGTTCGGCCTGCCAGACCTTATGGTCGGCCTCGGTGAGCATGCCCGAGACCTTGCAATGGACGTTAGGCAATTTAGCCAGACGACGGAGCTGTGACTTCCACGGCTCGATGGTGCCGTCCTTGATGTGGGGCTTCGCGATGTGATCGAGGACGAAGGCCTGGTGGGGGAAGTTCTCCGCGAGGCGGATGGCGGCCTCGAGCTGCTTAGGATAAATGAGGATATCGTAGGTCAGGCCGTGCGCCTGAAGCTTCGAGATGCCGCGCTGGAAATCCTTCCCGAGCATGAAGTCGTCGTCGGGCTCTTCCTGGACGACATGACGGACGCCGACGAACTTCGGGTGCGCGGCAAGGCGGGCGATATCTTCCTCGACGCGGTCAGAGCGAAGGTCGACCCAGCCGACGACACCCTTCACGTTGGTGTGCTTATCCGCTAGACCGAGGAGCCAGTCCGATTCGCCGACGACTTGACGAGCCTGGACGGCGATCGAGCCATCGAAGCCAAGCGGCTGCTGCAAGGCGGCCAGATCATCGGGCAGCCAGCTACGATGCAGCGGGGAGCCCGGCGGAATCCACGGGTATTGCGCCGCGTCGTACGACCAGAAGTGCTGGTGGGCGTCGAGGCGCATGACGTCAGACCACGTCGACGATCGCCTTGATCACGCCGGACTCCGGCTTAAGCCAGGTCGGGAAGGTCGCGATTAGGTCTTCGAACTTCGCGTGGTGCGTGATCCAGGGCTTCGTGTCGATCACGCCGTCTTCGATCAGCTTAATGATACGGGCGAAGTCCTTCGAGAGGGCGTTGCGGCTGGCCATGATGGTCAGCTCGCGACGATGCAGGTGCGGGGCATGCGGGAAGGTCAGCTCCTGCTGCGTGATGCCCACGTAGACCACGCGGGCAGCGAAGGCCGCGTAAGCAAAGCAGGCGACCATCGACTTGTTGCTGCCCGTGGCGTCGATGACCACGTCGGCGAGCTGGCATTCGTAAGGGCGGCGAGCGCGGCGACTTCGGAGCCATCGCCCTTGGCCTGAATGACGCCATCCACCTTCATGACGTCCGTGCAGAACTTCAGGCGATCGGCGTTCATGTCCATCACGACGCACTTTGCGCCGGAGACCTTGACGAATTCTACGGCCGAGAGGCCGATGGGGCCGGCGCCGATGACGAGGACCGTCTCACCGGCCTTGGGCGCGGCGCGATCGACGGCGTGGCAGCCGATGGCGAGCGTCTCGACGAGCGCGAGCTGGTCGTAGGAAAGCTTCGTGGAGATGTGCAGCTTACGGACCGGCAGCAGAAACTTCTCCGCCATACCGCCGTCGCACATCACGCCGAGCGTCTGGTGGTTCTCGCAGCAGTTGGTGAACCCACGGCGACAGCTATAGCACGTCTGGCAGTTGATGTAGGGCTCGACCGAACAGCGGTCACCCGGCTTCACGTTGGTCACGCCCGGACCGACCGCGAGGACCTCGACGCCGAGTCGTGGCCGGGGATACGCGGGGTAGGAATAGAACGGCATCTTGCCGAGGTAGCCTCCGTAGTCGGTGCCACAGATGCCGATGCGGTGTACGCGGACGACCGCTTCGCCGGCGGCAGGGGCCGGCGGCTCTGGGATATCGATCCGCGTGAACTGCTGCGGCTGGTCGAGACGGATGGCTTTCATCGGCTCAGTTGTTCTCCTTCAGGCCTTCGAGGTGGCCGAGGTTCTTGACTGGAGCGAAGATCGCGTGCACTTCGGCGAGCAGCTGTTGGTCGATCGGTTCCGCGGCCCACTTGGCCCAGTTGCGGATGTTGACCGGATTGGCGCTGCCCGAGACCGTCGTGGTGATGTCGGGATGCAGGAGGGAGAACTGCAACGCGATCTTGGCGATGTCGCTACCCTTGGCGGCGCAATGGGCGGCGGCAGCGCGGGCGGCGGCCTTCACTTCCTCCGGCTCCTTGAGCCAGGCCGGGAGCGGAGCGTTGGTGAGCAGACGGGCGCTGAAGGGGCCCGCGTTCATGACGCCGATGCCCTTCGCCTTCAGGTAAGGCACCGTCTCATCGGAGAAGCGGGTATTCTGGAGCGTGTGCTGGTTGTAGCTCAGCACGCAGTCGACCTCGGCCTGCTCGCAGATGAACTTGAAAATCTTCTGCGGGTAGCCGCTGAAGCCGATGGCCTTCACCTTGCCGGCCTGCTTCGCCTTGCGGAGGGCCGGGATGGTCTCATCGACGATCTGCTGCATCGAGACGAACTCGATGTCGTGGCAGAGGATGATATCGAGGTGGTCGGTGCCGAGGCGGTGCAGGGAGACGTCGATGCTCTCCGCGACGCGCTTGGCGCTAAAGTCGAAGTGCGTCAGGTCATAGCGGCCGAGCTTCGTGCACAGCTTGTAGCTATCGCGCGGGACGCCGCGGAGGGCGACGCCCAGGAGTACTTCGGAAATACCGCGGCCGTAGAAGGGCGAGGTGTCGATGAAGTTGATGCCGCAGTCGAGGGCGACCTGGACGGACTTCAGCGCGTCATCAAGGGCGACGCTGCGGAATTCCTGGCCGAGCGAGGAGGCGCCGAAGCTGAGGATGGGGAGTTCGATCCCGGTCTTGCCGAGGGGGCGAGTCTTCATGGTGTGAAAGTTCAGGCCGTGCGGCAGCCGACGGTGAGAAGCACATTGCCCCAGAGGGCTTGGTCGCCGGTCTGGATGGTGAGGATGTGGTCGGCGGATTCGACGGCTTTGTAGAAATCCCACTTCAGGACCGGCTGCAGTTCGAGCTTCAGGCCGGCGGCCTTCACTTCCTGGCGGAACTCGGCCCACACGGGCGGCTCACCCTTCTGCGCGTAGGAATCGTCGGGCGGGATGCCCATCGTGTTGACCGCGTCGACCGGCACCGCGCTGAGCACCGCGCGCAACACTTGGGCGACGGTCGGGATGCCCGGCGAGAGATTGAGCGAGACCAGCTCGGCGTTCGGGCCCTTCTTGCCCCAGACCGGGTAGTTGCCGTCGGCGATCAGGATGACCGAGTGATGGCCCGCGCGGGCGAGGACTTCGGAGATCTTCGGATGGATGAGCTGGTGCTTGAGCATGGTCTTAGCGGGGTAAGTGGGTGCGGATGGCCTTGATCGTCTGCGCGGCAGCGGCTTCGGAGTCAGGCAAAGGAAGGATCTCGCCGGAGAGATAACCGGCGAAGCCGATATCCTTCAGCGCGGCGACGACCGAAGCGGCGTCCGTGTGCCCGAAGCCGATTGCCTGACGGTTGCTGTCGGCGAAGTGAACGTGACCGACGTGGCGACCGCAGGCGCGGAGCGTGGCGGCGTTCGAGACCTCCTCGATGTTCATGTGGAACAGGTCGCAGAGCAGCTTCACGTTCGCGACCTGGCGGGCTTCGAGGAACTGCGCGGCGTCGAGCTGGCGGGTCAGGAGATTCGTCTCGTAGCGGTTGAGCGGCTCGTAGAGGAGCGGCACTCCGTATTGCGCGGCGTGGGCGCCGAGATCGGTGAGCGCTTCGGCCAGCCAGGTCAGGGCCTGGTCGCGGGAGACGTCACCCTCGGCCTTGCCCTGCATTGAACCGATGATGGCGGGCGCCTTGAATTCGCCGGCGACGTCAATGATCGCACGGATGAATTCGCGGGCCTGCTTACGAATGGATGGGTCGGCATGGGTCAGGTGCCACTTGTGGACGAGCCAACCTCCACCGGTGCCGAAGGCCGCGGCGGAGAGATGGTGCTGCTTGAGCAGGGCGTGAAGCGCCGGGCGGTCGATGGAGGCGGCCGAGGGGGCAAAAATCTCGATTGCGTCGAAGCCGAGCTTCGCAGCGGAGGCCACGGCGGCGTCGAGGCCGTCCCAATAGACGAACGGTCCGCCCTTGGCTTGGGCGACGAGTGAGACCGTGATCGCAGATTTAATCACAAGGGAACTCTGCCCTTCCCGTGAAGGAGGGGCAAGTTCCGCTTAAATGACTTTAAACGAAAAACGGAGCGGAGAGGCCGAGAAGCGGCAACTTACTCCGTCATTCCCTGCGAAGTGCGACCCTTCACCAGGCGCTGCACCAAGGCGAAGCGGAGAATCTGCTCCATCTTCGCGATCTCGACTGGGTCGATATCCTTCTGACCACGGGCGGCTTCGACGGCTTCGCGCGCACGCGCTTCGGCGGTCTCGACGGACTTGAGGTCGATCTTCGATTCGTCGATGGCGGCTTCGGTCACGACCGAGACCTTATCGGAGACGACGCGCACAAAACCTTGGTCGATGGCGAGGCGGCTGATCTTGCCGTCGATCGTGAGGATGACTTCGCCGGCGGCGATGATCGCGGTGATAGGCTGGTGGCCGGGCAAGATGCCGATGCTACCCATGGCGGTGGGCAGGGTCACCTTATCCGCCGTGCCTTCGTAGGCGCGGCGATCAGGAGTGACGATTTCGACCGTAAGGGACATGGGGGCTTATTTCTTGGCCTGGCCCGAAGCGGCGAGGACCTCGTCGATGCCACCCTTCATGTAGAAGTCGTTCTCGTTCACGTGGTCGAGCTCACCGGCGAGGATCATCTCGAAGCCGCGCAGCGTGTCGTCGAGGGCGACGTACTTGCCGGGCGAGCCCGTGAAGATTTCGGCGACGTGGAAGGGCTGGGAGAGGAACTTCTGCACCTTACGGGCGCGGAAGACGACGAGCTTGTCGTCAGGGGATAGTTCGTCGAGGCCCAGGATCGCGATGATGTCCTGGAGATCCTTGTATCGCTGGAGGAGGCCCTGCACGCCGCGAGCGACGCGGAAGTGGCGGTCGCCGACGACTTCAGGAGCCAGAGCAGTCGAGGTGGAAGCGAGCGGGTCGACGGCCGGGTAGATACCCAGTTCGGCGATGCGGCGCTCGAGCACGACGGTCGAGTCAAGGTGAGCGAAGGTGTTGGCCGGAGCTGGGTCGGTCAAGTCGTCCGCGGGGACGTACACGGCCTGGAAGGACGTGATCGAACCCTTCTTGGTCGAGGTGATACGTTCCTGGAGGTTACCCATTTCGGAGGCGAGGGTCGGCTGGTAACCCACCGCGGACGGCGAGCGACCGAGGAGAGCGGACACTTCGGAACCGGCCTGAGAGAAGCGGAAGACGTTGTCGACGAAGAGGAGCACGTCGCGGTTCTGTTCATCGCGGAAGAATTCGGCCATCGCGAGAGCCGAGAGGGCGACGCGCATACGGGCACCGGGCGGCTCATTCATCTGGCCGTACACCAGGGCGACCTTGGACTTCGAGAGATCCTTCTGGTCGATAACGCCCGCTTCGGACATTTCGTGGTAGAGGTCATTACCTTCACGGGAGCGCTCGCCGACGCCGGCGAAGACGGAGAAACCGCCCTGCTTCATCGCGATGTTGTTGATCAGCTCCATGATGACGACGGTCTTGCCGACGCCAGCACCACCGAAGGCGCCGACCTTACCGCCCTTGACGAAGGGACAGATCAAATCGATGACCTTGATGCCGGTACCGAGGAGTTCGGCAGAGGTAGCCTGCTCGGTGAGGGGCGGGGGCAGGCGGTGGATCGGGTAGCGCTTCGTGTGCTCGACCGGGCCGCGTTCGTCGACGGCATCGCCGGTGACGTTAAAGATGCGGCCGAGGACGCCGTTGCCGACGGGCACCGTGATCGGGGCGCCGGTGTCGAGGGCGTCGCCGCCGCGCACCAGGCCTTCGGTGGAGGTCATCGCCACGGCGCGGACGAGTCCGTTGCCGAGGTGCTGCTGGACCTCGAGGATCAGCTTGGTGGCCTTGCCTTCGACCTTATAGTCGATCTGGATTGCGTTGTAGATCTCGGGGACCTTGTCGGAGGGGAATTGGACGTCGACGACGGCGCCGAGGACCTGGGTAATCGTTCCTTTAGTGCTCATGATATTTGTAGAAGTGGGAGGGGTTGGAAATTACTGGGCGGCGGCGCCGGCGGTGAGCTCCAGGATTTCCTGGGTGATCGCGGCCTGACGAGCCTTGTTATACTCGAGGGAGAGGGCGGCGCTGATCTTCTTGGCGTTGTCGGTGGCAGCCTTCATGGCGACCATGCGCGAGCTGAACTCGGAAGCCTTAGATTCCAGGACGGCCTGGTGAACGGCCTGCTTAAAGAAGAGAGCGGGCAGCTGGTTGAGAATCGCGGCGGCGGAAGGCTCGAAGAGCATGTCGCGTTCGTCGTCCTCGATCTTTGGCGCAGGAATGCCGAGCTTGGTGCGGAACTCGCGGGCTTGGGCGACGAGGCTGTCGGCCGGCAGGAGCTGCAGGACGCGCGGGGTCTGCACCATCGTGTTCTTAAAGTGAGCGAAGAGGACTTCGACCGTATCGACCGTGCCCTCGGTAAAGGCCTTGATCAGGTATTCGGCGGCGGGGCGGACTTCGGAGAAGTTCGCGCGGTCGGTGACCGGGAAGTCGGCGAGGATTTTGCGTCCGGAGCGGGCAATGGCCTGGCGCCCTTGCGGCCGATGCACACGAAGACGGCGTTCTTCTGTTCAGCGGCGAGGCGGATCAGGTTACCGTTGAGCGCGCCAGCCATGCCCTTATCGGGCGTGACGAGGAGGATGCCGCGGACCTTGACCTCGCGCTTCGTCAGGAGAGGGTGGGTGAAATCACCGACCTTGGACTGGGCGGTGTCGAGGATTTCGCCAAGGAGCTCGGCGTAGGCACGGCCCGCACGAGCGGAGTCCTGCGCGCGCTTCATCTTCGACGACGCCACGAGCTGCATGGCTCGAGTGATCTGGCCGGTGCTCTTAACCGATTTGATTCGGTTACGGATCTCGCGGAGTCCCTTAGGCATGTGGCGTGGCGGTGTGGAGGAAGAGGGAGAGAACCGAGGGCTTAGACCTTGAAGCTACGGCGCCAGGTTTCGCAGGCGGACTTCAGTTCGGCTTCGCCGTCTTTCTCGATCTTGTTACCGAGGCGGATTTTCGCGAGAATGGCCGGCTTTGCGGTTTCGAGATGGGCCTGAAGGGAAGCGGAGGCGGCCTGGACGGACTTCACCGGCATGTCGTTGAAGAAGCCGTTCTGCATGGCCCAGATGATACCGCACTGGATGTCAGCGGACTTCGGGGCGGTCGGGGGCTGCTTGAAGAGTTCGACGAAACGGTCGCCCTTATCGAGAATACCCTTGGTCTGCGCATCGAGGTCGGAGCCGAACTGCGCGAACGCCGCGAGTTCGCGATAGTTGGCGAGCTCGCCCTTCACCTTACCGGCGACCTGCTTGAAGGCCTTGATCTGCGCGGCGGAACCGACGCGCGAGACGGAGAGACCGACGGAGACGGCGGGACGGATGCCCTGATTGAAGAGATCGGTCTGGAGGAACACCTGGCCGTCGGTGATCGAGATCACGTTGGTCGGGATGTACGCGGACACGTCGCCGGCCTGCGTCTCAATGATTGGCAGAGCGGTGAGCGAACCCTTACCGGCGAGACGAGCGGAGCGCTCGAGGAGGCGGGAGTGGAGGTAGAAGACGTCGCCCGGGTAGGCTTCGCGGCCGGACGGACGCTTCAAGATGAGCGAGATCTGGCGGTAGGCAGCGGCGTGCTTGGAAAGGTCATCATAGACGATGAGCGCGTCGTGGCCGTTTTCCATGAACCACTCGCCGATGGCGGTGCCGGAGAAAGGAGCGAAGACCTGATTGGCGGCGTTGTCGGCGGCCGAAGCGGCGACGACGACGGTGAATTCCGTGGCGCCGGCCTTCTCGAGGGTGCCGATCGTGCGAGCGATGGAGGAGTTCTTCGTGCCGATGGCGACGTAGATCGAGTACACCGGGCGGAAGTTGGGGTCGCCGGAGGCGAGACCGACGCGGTTGGCGTTGGCCTGATTGATGATCGTGTCGATCGCGATGGTGGTCTTGCCCGTGGCGCGGTCACCGATGATGAGCTCGCGCTGGCCGCGGCCGATCGGGATCATGGCGTCGATGGCCATGATGCCAGTCTGCATCGGCTGGTCGACGGACTTGCGAGGGATGATGCCCGGGGCGATCTTCTCGACCGGGTAGCGTTCGCTGGAGACGATGGGGCCCTTGCCGTCGAGCGGGTTGCCGAGGGCGTCGACGACGCGACCGAGAAGGCCTTTGCCGACCGGGATGGAAAGGAGGCGACCGGTGGTCTTGGCTTCCATGCCTTCCTTGAGGCTGGAGATGTCGCCCATGATCACGCAACCGACGGTGTCTTCGGCGAGATTGAGCGCGACGCCCTGAAGGCCTCCTGGCAGCTCGATCATCTCGTTCATCATGACGCCCGAGAGGCCGTCGATGGAGGCGACACCGTCCGCAAGGGTGACGATAGTGCCGACGTTGGATTTGCCGGCGCGGGTATCAAGGCCGGCGATGGCTTTTTGGATCTGGTCGATCGCGTTGCTCATGGTGTTTAGTAAATCGGGTTAAGGTTGGGGGAGGAGTTCAGGAAAGGGACTTGGCGAGGTTGGCCAGGCGGAGGGAGGCTGTGAGGTCGGTGACGTCGTCACCGACACGCACGCGGAACCCAGCCAGGAGCGCGTCGTTACGACGGGCGACCGGGCGGACGGTGCGTCCGAGGAGTTTGGAGAAGTGTGCGGCGATCGCGTCGGCCTCGGCGGAGGCGAGCGGACCGGCGTGCTCGATGCGGGCTTCGCCACGGGCGAGCTCGCGACGGATATTCGCGAGGTAGGCGCGGAGGAGCGGGCGGAGCTGGTGGGACGCGCGGGACTTCGTGAGCGCGGCGAGCACGGCTCCGACCAGGTCGGCGGAGACCACGCCGTCCTCAAGGGACATGGCGAGGAGGCGCTTGGCTTCGGCTCGGACGGAGGCGGCGGACATCGGAAGAGAAAGGGCTTAGCGAGCGAGCTGCTTGACGGCGGCCTCGTTGAGGCGACCGCGCATGGAGTCGTCGAGATTCTGTTCGAGCACCTTGGCGGCGGTCTCGACCACGAGGCGGGAGACTTCGCCACGGACTTCGTTCATCATCTTCACGCGATCGGCTTCGATGGCGGCCGTGGCCTTGGCGATGACTTCGGTCTGGGCGGCCTGGGCTTCGGCGCGAGAGGCTTCGATGGTGGCCTTGGCGGAGTTGCGGGCCTCGACGAGAATCTTGGTGGCTTCTTCAGAGGCGGCGACGAGCTTGGCTTCGGCGGTCTTCTGCGCGGAGGCGAGCTGGGCTTCGGCGGCGGAGCGGTCCTTCTGGAGCTGCTCGGCCTGGCGGATGCGTTCCTCGAGCTGGCCGAGGGCGGGCTTGATGGCGAACCTGTAGAGGACGAAGGCGAGGATCGTGAAATTGACGATCTGGACAATCAGGTGGGGCTTATCGACGCCGAAGGAGCCGAAAAGGTTGATGATGTCGGTGCCGGGGCCAGTGGATTCGGCGCCGGGGGCGGCGGCCTTGGCGGTGTCGGCGGCGAGGAGAGCGGAGAGGAAGGTCATGGTGAGGACTTTGAAAGGAGGTTGGGAATCAGCGCTGGAAAAGAGAAGTGGCGGGCCCCTTGCGGGGCCGCGCCACGTGACCGGTTACTTCGCGAGGAAGATCGCGTAGAACGCGACGGCTTCAGCAAGAGCCATGCCCAGGATGGACTGGACGAGGATCTTGGCGGAAGCATCCGGATTGCGACCCACGGATTCGACGGCCTTGGCGCCAACGAGACCCACGCCGATAGCGGCAGCGAGACAGCCGGCAGCGGCAGGGAGGGAACCAGTGATTTCAGCGATGATCATGTTGTTTTGTTTTTGGTTTTTTCTTGGCGCGCCGCCGGGGGATTCCCGGCATGTCGCGCGCCTCGAAAGTGAAAGGGTCAGTGGGCGTGTTCGTCGTCGTGGCCAGCATCATGGTTGCAGATGAGGCCGATGTAGACGGCAGAGAGGAGCGTGAAGACGAAGGCCTGGATGAGGCCGACGAGGACTTCGAGCATGCCGGCGATGGCAGGGATGACGTAAGGAGCAATGCCGCCGAGGGTATGGATCAGGTTCTCTCCACCGAAGACGTTGCCGTAGAGACGGAACGGGAGAGAAATCAAGCGGGAGGCGATCGAGAGGACTTCAATGCCGCCGACGCCAAGGAAGATGAAGCCCAGCATGAGCCACATGGGGAAGCTGAGTTCCTTCTTGTCGGCCTTGTTGCCGAAGAGATCGAAGACCAGCGCCTTAATCCCGGCGTAACGCAGCACGAAATAAGTCCAGGCGAGGAACGAGAGGACCGACAGCGCGAGCGTGGTGTTAAGGTCGGAGTTCGCCGGGCGGATGGCGTCCTGCCAGCCGTGCTCCGCGGTCATATACTTGATCGTACCGACGCCGGGGAGGAGGCCGCTCCAGTTCATCAGGAGGATGAAAACGAAAAAGCCGCAGAGGACGGGGAAGGTCTTGCCGATCATCTTCTTGCCGACAATCGGCTCGAGGGCGTCGCGCAGGCCGGAGGCGACATTCTCGACGAGGGCCTGGCCCTTGTTGGGGATGATCTTCGGAGTGCCGACAAGCACGCGGACGGCGATGATGATGAGGACCGCGAGAATCCAGGTGGTCAGGATCGAGTTGGAGACCGGGATGCCGCCGATCTCAAAGAGGTCGGTCGCCTTCGGATTAACGCCTTCAGCGCTCGCGAGAGCGAACGCTGGGGCAAAGAGACTGAGGAGGAAAAGAGGGCGCATTTAGACGCGGGAAAGGATTGGTGAATGATTCCCCGCAGGATGGTCAACCCTGCGAGCACCCCCATGCCCAGAGTAAGGGTCAATAGGCCCCCCTATTAGGTAAACTAATCCCAGTGACCCGATTACGGAGAAAGGCGCACGATATCCCAAACGCCCTTATTTAGGGAGTAATGGAAGCGGTCATGGAGCCGATTGGTGCGGCCCTGCCAGAACTCGAAGCTGGTCGGGACCAGGCGGTACCCGCCCCAATGCGGGGGCTTCGGGACCTGGCCCTCCGGATGCTTGGCTTTCAGCTCCGCCAAACGAGCCTCCAAGACCCCACGGTCGGCAATGATATCGCTCTGATCGGAGGCCAAGGCCCCCAGCTGACTGCCATAGGGGCGACGGGCAAAATAAGTCACCGACTCTTCTTCAGAAGTCTTTATCAATGAACCAGTTATGTGAATCTGGCGCTCGAGAGAAAACCATGGGAAAAGCAGGGTGACCCGGGGGTTGGCGGCGATTTCCTCCCCCTTCTTACTGTCGTAGTTAGTAAAGAAGGAGAACCCACGCTCGTCGGCAGCCTTGAGCAGGACGGTCCGGGAAGAGGGAAAGCCATCCAGGCCAAGGGTCGAGAGGACCATGGCGTTGGGCTCGATCACCCCAGCAGTCTTGGCCTGGTCGAACCAGGCCTTGAACTGAGCCAGGGGGGCATCGAGCAGTTCATGGCGGTCGATACCGTGCGCCGCGTACTCTTTACGGAATTCCGAAAGGTCCATGCCGAGATGTTAAATGGGGAGGCCAGACCTGCAAGCGTTAGCACCCTTCCCTCTCGCCAGCCCAGACCGGCCTCCCACCTTAGTAGAGGTGAATCTGGTGCTCATAACCGCCGAAGAAGCCGAATCTGGGCTGCCGCCCGATGACGCCCGCGCCCGTCACCTGCGCGAGACGGTCGGACTCGCGATCGGCGGCACATTCCACGTCGGCGTCGAGAACGGACTGCGCGGAATCGCCACGATCACCTCGCTCGCACCGCAGCTCACCTTCGCGGTCGCCTGGGAAAAATCTCCGCAGACTCGCCACCCACTCACGGTCATCGTCGGGCTACCGCGTCCCCAAACCGCGAAGAAAGTCCTGCACGACCTCGCGAGTCTTGGCGCCGCGCAGATTATCTTCTTTGAATCCGAGAAAGGTGATCCGGGTTATCTCACCAGCTCGCTCTGGAAAGACGGCGAATGGCGCGAGCATGTCCTCAAGGGCACTGAGCAGGCGTGCTCGACACTCGTGCCCAAAGTGACGCGCGTCGGCTCACTGGCCGAAGCACTCATCGGTCTCGATGCGAACGCCTGGAAGCTCGCGCTCGATCCCTATGAAGCGACGGGCGCTCCAGAAATTTCCTCTCCAGCGAAAGCTGCCGTGCTCGCAATCGGACCTGAGCGTGGCTTCAGCGACAGCGAACGTGCGGCACTACGCACCCATGGCTTCGCCTTCGCGCATCTCGGCGACCGCATCTTGCGCGTCGAAGCCGCTGCGCTCGTCGGCGGCGCGCTCATGCTCGCGCAATTACGCGCTTGGGAAAAACACCGTCCAGTCGGCGGCTGATTACTCCGCGGCCTTGCGGACGAGAACCGAAGCAGCGGGCTGGCCTTTGCCTTTACCGATAACCTTGCGGAGCTTCCATCCTTCAGGGATCGGAACTTCATAGCCCCCAGGCGCTTCAAGAATCACGCGCACATGAGCGCCTTCTTCCGCGTAACCCACCGCCGTCGCGGCGATCTCGGCTCCCTTCGTCTGCCAAAGTTCCCAAGGCGGATCGGCGAAGATTAGGTCGAAGCGACCTTCGGCCACGCCGGGCTTGGTCGCGTCGCCGGTGATCTTGATGAAGGGAAGTTCGGCCTGGCCCATCGACTTCGCGACCGCGGCGGCATTGGCCGTGAGCTCGGCGCCGATACGCTCGTCCACACACGTCGCGCGCAGGGCACCGCGGCTAAGCGATTCGAGTCCATAGGCACCCGTGCCAGCAAAGAGGTCGAGTACGGCGGTGCCGGGCACGAAGGCCGCCAGAGAGTTGAAGACCGCCTCGCGGATATAATCCGTGGCCGGGCGCACTCCACCCTGCGTGGGAACGCGGAGCTGGATACCTCGGGCGATGCCGCCGGTGACGCGCATGGGTTCAAATTCGCGCGGACGCGCGGAAGGTCAACGGCGTTCGGCGCCGAGCATCTGGCGCTCGGGCGACCAGCAAGTGGTGCGACCGCCGACGTCTTCGCGGACCAACGGCTTCTTCGAACGCGGGCAGCGACCGCCGTCTTTCCAGCGATGGTTGAAGAGCCAGCTGTCCGGCGGGTCGGACCAATCCTTGCCGATGACCTCCATCGCTTCCGCGCAGACTTCACGGAGCGTCGCGTGCAGTTTGCGTACCGACTTCGGCCCGAACGAGCCAGCCTTGGCCTGCGGATGAAAGCCCGCACGCCAGAGCACTTCATCGGCCATCCAATTGCCGATGCCCGGGAAGCGCTCCTGCATCAGCAGCACCGCCTTGATGGCCGTGCGCGCACGACGACGCAGGAAGACCTCGACGACTCCGACGGTGAATTCGGGCGAGAGGATTGCTTGCGGGATTTTCTCCCACCACGGCGGAACGCCCTCGCCTTGCCAGAACTGGATGCGACCGAATTGCCGAGGGTCGACGAAGGCGAGTTCCTTACCGCCGGTCATTGTCAGCTTGAAGTGGTCGTAAGGAGTCGGCTCGCGATCGGCGTCGCCGGCTTCAAGGCGTCCCGTCATCCCGAGATGCACGCCGAGCCAGATATTGCCCGAAAAACAGAAGGCCATCTGCTTCGCCGCGGCGAAAGATTCGATCAGCTTCGCACCCGTGAGCGCCTTGCTCATCGCCTTCACATCCAAGCCACGACCGATCCGAGCCTTAGGATTCAAGAATACCGTCGCGACCTTTCGTCCGACGCCGGGTTGCCAGCGGCGACGGAAATATTCGACTTCAGCGAGTTCGGGCATGCACGTGCAACGTGCCGCATGGTGCGGCTAGCGCAAGCCAGTGGCCCTGATGGTGGGACATGAAAAGGGCGCCCCTCCTCCCGGGGGCGCCCTTGGTGCTATAAGCAACTACCTAGGACTAAAAGGTCTTCTTGAGCGTGACGGCCGTGATACCTTCGTAGGTACCGGCGAAGGTGCCGCTGCCGTTCGAGTAGGACACGGTGCCAGTGAAGCCCGCGACCGGGTAAGAGAGCGCGATTGCGTAATCTTCGTCGTTGTCGGCGGCATTCTTGCCGTCGGTTACGCCGTAGTGGAGAGCCAGGCTGAGGCCCTTAACGGCGGCGACTTCGTAAGCGTAGTTGAGCTCGTAGTACTGGGTGCCGCTGCCAGCGATGCCGAAGTAATCGGTGACGGCGTGGGAGAGCTTAGCGGTGAAGCCGTAGGCCGAGACCGAGGCGTTGATCTCACCCGTGTTGAGGGCGGAGTTGCCTTCGTAGACGTACGCCAGGTAGCCGACGGAGGCGGAGAAGTCCTTGCTCAGGCTGAAGCCGTAGTTGGCATAGAGATCCACTTCCAGGGTGGTGTTAGTCCAGTTGACGTTCGAAGCCCAGACGCCAGCCGAGAGGCCGGAGGTGTGCGCGACGTCGAAGCCGCCCTGGAGGGCAGTCTTGCCGCCATTCTGCGTGATGCCGCGGAAGACGTAGTCGCTGGTGAAGGCGACGTTGCCCGAGGTGGTTAAGGCCGAGGGCGCGTCGGCGGCGTGAGCGGCGATGGAGGAAGCAGCGGCGAGGAAGGCTACTGCGAGTTTGGTGTGAGTCTTCATGGTAGTGTTGGTTTTGGTTGGTGCTTAGGTGCACATCCCTTTGAGCATCGTCCGTGCCAAAGTGTTTTTCCGTGTTTGCGCGACGGGAAAGGTGTCACGATTTCGTCACGCGTGCCGAAATTCAGCAGGTTCCTTTAGTTTTACCGCTGGCTAAAAAGACGCATGCCCGCTTGATTGTATCCATGTACCAAGCTGACCCTGCTCGCTACGCCCACCCGTCGTTCCAAGCGCGTTGCGGCAAGTCTGGCCTGCACCTCCCCAAGATCTCGCTCGGCCTCTGGCATAACTTCGGGAGCGTCGACGACTTCGCCAATGCCCGCGCGATCGCCCTACGGGCCTTTGACCTCGGCGTCACGCACTTCGATCTCGCGAACAACTACGGGCCCATCCCGGGTTCGGCGGAGGAAACCTTCGGTCGCATCCTCCGTGAAGACCTCGGCGCCTATCGCGACGAGCTGATCATCTCGACCAAGGCGGGCTATACCATGTGGCCTGGCCCGCATGGCGACTTTGGCTCGCGCAAATACCTCCTGGCCTCCCTAGACCAGTCGCTGAAGCGGATGGGGCTCCCGTACGTCGATATCTTCTACAGTCACCGGCGCGATCCGAACACCCCAATGGAAGAAACCATGGGCGCGCTCGCCCAAGCGGTCCGCTCGGGCAAGGCCCTCTACGCCGCCATCTCCAACTATAACCCGGCCGATACCGCCCGAGCTTGCGCCATCCTCCGCGACCTCGGTACGCCCTGTGTCGTGCATCAGCCCAAGTACAGCATGTTCGAGCGCACCCCAGAAGCGGGTCTCCTCGATACCGTCGAGAAGGAGGGCATCGGCTGCGCGGTCTTCTCCCCCCTGGCTCAAGGCATGCTGACCGACCGTTACCTTAAAGGGATCCCAACGGACGCGCGGGCCGGAAAGGTTCATGGCTTCCTGCGCCCCGAACAAGTCGACGCCGACCGCATGGAAAAAGTCCGCCAACTCGCCAATGTCGCGGAAGAGCGCGGGCAGCCCCTCGCTTCGATGGCCTTGGCCTGGGTCCTCCGCGACAAGCGTGTGACCTCCGCGATCATCGGCGCCAGCAAGGTGGCCCAACTCGAGCAGTGCGTGACCGCCGCTCATTCTGCTCCGTTCGCCTCTGATGAACTGAAGCGGATCGACGCCATCCTAGCCGGCTAAAGAGCACTCCGGGGTTGTGCCATCGAAGCCTGCCCGCAAGGTTGTGCCTATGTCCGCCGGTGCTCCCCTTCCCTTCAAGATCAGCGTCCTCGTCTTCATGCATGACGAGGCCGGCCGGCTCCTGCTCATCCAACGCACCAAGGCGCCCAACATCGGCTGCTGGAGCCCCATCGGCGGTAAGCTCGAGATGGCCACGGGCGAATCCCCTTTTGAATGCGCCGTCCGCGAGACCGAGGAAGAAACCGGCGCGAAGGTAACGACAAACGACCTTCACCTCTTTGGGATGATCTCCGAGAAGGGCTACGAGGGCCAGTCGCACTGGCTGATGTTCCTCTTCGACTGTCGCAAGCCGCTGACGGGGCTCCCGCAGACGATCGACGAAGGGAAATTCGGCTTCTTCGCCCGCGAAGAATTGGACCGCACCGCCATCCCGGAGACCGACCGCACCCTGCTCTGGCCCGTCTACGACGAACACCGTCGCGGCTTCATGGCCTATCGCGCCGAATGCCACCCAGGCCAGCCGCTCCAGATGATCGTCGAAGAGACCCGCGACCGTCCTAATCTCGACTGACGATGGACGCCGCCGGATCCGAAGCTGAATTCAAGCGGACGAACCGCAAGCCGGCCTATCCGATCGGCGCCGAGCTCCGTGCCTATCTCTCTCGCGAAGGCCGCGAAGTCCCCTTGCCCGTCACTTACGCGGAGTTGCGCGACTTCACTGCCGCGATGCCTTTGCTCGAACGCGGCAAGGACACGCTCTGGGAAACCGTCGCGTATCCGCCCGAAGTCATGAGCCACCTCTCCCAGGGTTTGCTCGAGACGTACGCGCTGCTCCGCGGCGAAGGCGGCATGAAGGTCTTCAGCCACGTGTACGTCGACCGCGTCGACTTCTGCTCTTTTGGCAACTCGCAGCCGTTCCGCGTGCGTATCGTCAACGCCTACAACGAAAACCACGACTACTTCTACGTAAAGGTCGGCGACGCCTCTCGCGTTTGCGGCCTGGAGCTCGAGCACCTGCTCTCCCCGAACCGCATGCTCTACCTCACTTGGGGCGAGACCTTGGTCGAGGAACACGTGACAGGCATTCCCGGCGACATTTTCGCCGAGAAGTGGCTCGCCGCCGACGGGCACCACCCGGTGCGCCTGGCTAAGGAGCTCATCAAGTTCGAAGAACGCTGCTTGGTGCGCCTCCTTGGCGACATGCGCGCCTATAACTTCGTCATCGCCGTCACCCCGGACTTCGACGCGACCGCTATCCGGGTGCGTGCGATGGACTTCGACCAGCAGAGCTATGATGGGCGCCTACGGTTCTACCTCCCGGGCTCGTTCAAGGAGAACCGCCCCTTCGCCCAGCTCTGCGCCAAGCATATCAACGCCGCCTCCGCCGCCCAGTACCGCCGCGAAGAACAGTCGCTGATCCACCGCCGCCACCTCGCCGCTCCCGACCGGGTCAAGGACCTCCTGGCCGCTATGCGGTCCAACCCCCTCACTAGTAACGAAAAGGCGAAGGAACTGGCCGACGGTCTGGCCGAATACCACCGCGATCCGGCCTTCCGGCAACACACGGACATGGCCGGCCTGATCGGCGAAAGCCTCGCCCGGCTCGACCGAGTCCTCCGCTCTTAATAGTAAGCGCTGGACAGGACGCGCGCCGAGTGGGCAAACTCCGAGGCCTGCGATGAGCGACTCTTTAAGGCACGAATGCGGCATTGCCCTTGTCCGGCTGACCAAGGACCTGAAATGGTATCAGGAGAAGTACGGCACTCCGCTCCACGGCTTCAACCAGCTCTTCCTCCTGATGGAGAAGCAGCACAACCGCGGCCAAGACGGCGCGGGTATCGGTTGCGTCAAGATCGGCGCCGAAAATGGCGAGGCCTTCCTCTTCCGCGACCGCGAAATCGGCGCCCAGGGGCTAACCCAGATCTTCACCCGCCAGATCAAGACCTACTCCGACAAGATGCGCGAAGGGGTCATCGTCCCTGAATTCCCGGAAACGGTTAAGCGACATTTTGACTTCGGCGGCGAACTCCTCCTCGGCCACCTCCGCTACGGCACCTCGGGCAACTTCGACTCAGTCTCCTGCCACCCTTACGCGCGTAAGTCCATCTGGCCGACCCGCAACCTCCTCGTCGCGGGTAATTTCAATCTGACGAACACCAGCGAGCTCAACTCTTCGCTCACGGAGCGCGGTGCGCACGTCATCTACTCGACCGACACGCAGTCGATCCTGGAGGAGATCGGCTTCTGGTTGGACGAAGAACACGATCGCCTCTTCAAGGCCTTCAAGGACCAGGGACTCGAAGGTGCCGCGGTGCAGTCCGAAATCTCCAAGCACATGGACATCGGTAATGTCCTGCGCAAAGCCGCCAAGAACTGGGACGGCGGCTACGCCATCGCCGGCCTCATCGGCAACGGGGATAGCTTCGTCATCCGCGACCCGAACGGCATCCGCCCTTGTTGGTATGCCCGGACCGAAGACCTCATCGCGGTCGCTTCCGAGCGTGTCGCGCTAATGACCATCGTCGGAGTGAATCAGGAAGACGTACATGAGCTGCCTCCGGGCTCGGCCTTGATCATGAAGGCCGACGGCCGTCATTCAATCGAGTCCTTCCACGCCCCCGGCGAGACCCGCTCCTGCTCCTTCGAGCGCATCTACTTCTCGCGCGGCAACGACCCCGAGATCTACGCCGAACGTAAAGCCCTCGGCGCCGCCCTCGCTGACGATGTCATCGCGCAGATTCGCGACGACCACGATAACGCAGTCTTCTCCTACATCCCGAACACGGCGGAAATCGCCTGGTACGGCCTGATGGAAGAACTCCGAAAGCGCCGCCGCTCGCAGGTCCGCGATAAACTCGTCGCCGCCCAACGCGCCGGTAAGCTCGACGAAGCCCTCATCGACAAGCTCGTGCTCGGTGGTTGGCCACGCGGCGAGAAGGTCGCCCACAAGGACGTCAAGCTGCGCACGTTCATCTCCCAGGAGAAGAACCGCATGCAGATGGCTTCGCACGTCTACGACATCTCCTACGGCACCGTCCGCGACGGCGACACGCTCGTCTGCGTCGACGACTCGATTGTCCGCGGCACGACCCTCCGCCAGTCCATCCTGCGCATCCTGGCCCGCCCGAATCCGAAGCGCATCGTCATCGCCTCGACGGCCCCGCAGATCCGCTACCCGGACTGCTACGGCATCGACATGTCCGAGATGGGCAAGTTCCTGGCCTTCCAGGCGGCCGTCGCGCTCTGCAAGGAACGCGGCATGACCGACCTGCTCCGCGAGGTCTATGAAGATTGCGTCGCGCAGTCGAAGAAACCGACGAAGGAGATGCAAAACCACGTGAAGCGGATCTACGCTGCCTTCACGGAAATCGAGATCGCCGCCAAGGCGGCCGAGCTCGTCTACCCTTCGAAGAGCGCCTGGAAGGGTGAACTGATCCTAGTCTTCCAGAAGATCGAGTCGTTGCACAAGGCGTGTCCGAAGAGCCGCGGCGACTGGTACTTCACCGGCGACTACCCGACACCGGGCGGTCTCGGCGTGCTCAACCAGGCCTACATCAACTACTGGGAGAAGCGCGAAGGCCGCTCCTACTGATCAGCCGTAAAGGTAGAAGGGGGCGGTGCGCGCGCGGAAGGCCGCGGCGTCGCCGTCCCAGCGCTTCATCCAGCGGGCGAGGTCGATTCGCGCTCCCTGTGTGCGTAGTTCATCGAAGAACGCCTCACTGCCGAGGTGCTTGATGAAGAGCTCCCGCTTCCCGGTACTTAGGCCGACAAACGGGTTCGGCGCCCAGACGCAGGCCTGACGGAGCATGAACAGCGAGATCGCAGTGGGGCGCAGCTTCGGCCAATCGCCCACAGCGAGGTAGACGCCCTGCGTGCCGTCGGCCTGTTGTTGCGGTTGCAGGGTAAGCCCAGGGACAGCGTTGCCGAACGCCGACATCAGGTCGGCGGCCTTGCGGCGAGGGTAGGTGAGGAAGCGGAAGTTTTGTTCGGCGCCAGAGCTGTGGCTGAAGCCGGAATCCATGCAACCGAGACCAGTCATCGCGTAGCCAAGGCCGCTTTGGAGCTGTTGATCATCGGCGAAGTCGCCACCCAATTGAGACCGGTGAGGTTCCACGTCATCGACCGGCGCCAACCGCGCATCGTCACGACATCCAGAGAGCCACGGCGGCGCTGGGCGTCGTCCAGCTCGAGCACCCCCGGGGTGGCTACGGCCCAGCGGGCGATCTCCCCGATGGTCAGGCCATGGACATATGGCGTCTCGTAAGCGCCCACGTAGCTACGCCACTTGCGGTCGAGGAAAGGTCCGTCGACCTTTTCGCCGCCGAGCGGATTCGGCCGATCCAAGACGATCACGCGCACCGGACGGGCGAGCGAGAAGCATGCCTCGATCACATAGCGCATGCAGCTGATGTAAGTATAAGAGCGCGACCCGACGTCTTGGAAGTCGATGAGGACGACATCGAGCCCGGATAGCATCTCCGGTGTCGGACGCCGCGTCGCGCCGTACAGCGAATAGATCGGCAGACCCGTGCGGGCGTCCTTGGCGTTCTTCACCGAAACCTCGGCCTTGGCGTCTCCGTCGATACCGTGTTCCGGACCAAAGAGCTTCACGAGCTTCACGCCTGGCGCGCGGGCGAGGACGTCGACCGTACGTTGGCCGAGGCCATTGACGCCGGCGCGATGGGTCACGAGTCCGCAGCGAAGCCCTTTGATGCGGGCAAACCCTTCGGCCGCGAGGACGTCGATACCGAGCATGACCTTGCCGCTGACCGGGGCGACCGGTGCAGGGGCGGTAGGTGCTGGACCGACGTATCCACCCCCGCCGGAGGCGCAGCCGGAAAGAGCGACGGCGCCCAGCGAACCCAGGGCGGTGAGGTGAAGAAACTCGCGGCGGTCCATGGGAAGCAGTGTCCGCCATCTTCAGCGGATTACCGAGGGGTTCAAAGTCCGAATTCGAAAATCCGTTTGCAGGAGACGAACCACGGCGACACCTTCCCGTCATGCGCGTCGCCCTCCTTGGCTCCGGTCGCGGCTCCAACGCCGACGCGGTCCTTCGCGCCCAAGCCGAAGGCAGGCTCGGGAAGGCTAAGGTCGTTGGCATCTGGTGCGACGTCCCGACCTGCAAGATGCTCGAGCTGGGCCCAAAGTATGGAGTGCCCGCCCGCTTCCTCGACACAGGGCCCTTCAAGACGAAGTTCTCCCCGGAGCGCGAGCAGGCCTGGGCTGACGACCTCAAGGCCGCAAAAGTCGACCTCGTCGTCCTCGCCGGCTTCATGCGCGTGATCAAGGCCCCCCTCCTCGACGCCTTCGCCGGAAGGATCATCAACCTGCACCCAAGCCTCCTCCCCGCGTTCCCAGGCCTCGATGGTATCGGCCAAGCGTGGAACGCCGGTGCCCCGGAAGCGGGCTGCACCGTCCACTGGGTCAACGCAGAGATCGATAGCGGCGCCCACCTCGGCCAGACCCGCGTGCCCCGCGAGGCCGCCGACACGCTCGAGTCGTTCGCTCACAAGATTCACGCCGCTGAGCACGCCCTGCTCCCCGCCGTCATCGCCCGACTGAGCGAGGCCCTTTCCTGATGATTGAACTGAAGTCCCCCATTCATGAAGACATGGTCCAACCGTTAGAGGACCATTTCTGTGAACTCACCCGCTCGTCGTGGATGCTCTTCCATGAAGGCCCCGGGAAGCCTCACTTCGTGATGGGTTACTTCGACACGAAGCCCGAGGCCGACGAAGCTTGGGCTGGCCTACGCAAAGCCTTCAAGAAACTCCCCGCGGCCTATGAAGAAACCGTCATGGCCGACAAGGACTGGAAGGAAGCCTATAAGGAACACCTCAAGCCTTGGGATCATGGCCGCCTCCACTGGGTCCCCGCCTGGATGCGCGGCAAGCACGCCGTTCCCGCCGACGCCGCGGTGATCTGGTTCGACGCCGGCCTGGCCTTCGGCACCGGCGACCATCCGACCACCCGGCTCTGCGCCATCCGTATGATGGATTTTTTGGAGACGCACGCCGCCGCTAAGGTCTCGGTCACGGATGCGGGCTGTGGCTCGGGCATCCTCGCCCTTTCCGCCGCCAAGCTCGGTTGCGGACGAATCGCCGGTTTCGACCGCGATCCGGAATCAGTGCGCGTCAGCATCGCCAACCGTGAAGAGAACGGCATCGCCGATGAGGCGGTGGCCTTCCATCACGCTGGACTAGAAGAAGGCTTCCGCCTCACCGGCCGCGCCGACGTCGTACTCGCGAATATCATCAGCGACGTACTCTGCATCTACGCCGACAACCTTATCGACTCTGTCAGCCCCGGCGGCGTCCTCGCGCTCAGCGGCATCCTCGCTAAGGAACAGGACACGGTCCGCGCCCACTTCGAAGGTAAATGCCGCGAAGCTTGGGGCGAGGGCATGAAGTCGGACGGACGTATCATGGGGGAATGGAGTGACGTCGCCCTCTTCCGCCCGCTCTGAGTATTTGCTTCGGCAGCCCTTCCGCCTTCACTCGCCTCATGAACGACGTCACCGCCCAACGTATCCGCTACGGCCGTATTATCGTAATCCTGTTCGGCCTCCTGTGCGTAGGACTCGGAGTCAATGGTCTCATCGGCGGAGTCAGCCTCGGCCCTCTCCATATCCCGCCCCGCTGGGATCCCGCCATCGTCACCTTCCCCGTCGCTCTCCGCGTGGAGTCCTGGTTTTTCATCGCCTACGCTGGCCTGCTATTCCTCCCCTGGCGCCGCATCGCGAACCCAACGGCGTGGCGCTGGCTCTTCAGCCTGCTCTGCGTCGCCTCCGTCGTCTTCGCGATGGCGATGATCTGCGAAGTGATGGCCAAGAACTACATCGCCCAGAACGCCGGCCTAAAGGCGAAGATCCCGGTCTTCCAGGCCGTCTTGCTCTTCCTCAGCCTCGGTCAGATTCCGGTCGAACTGTTCAGCCGCAAGCCCGAGCTGCTCGACTAATCAGAGTGCGGCGTGTAACGCCTCGGCGCGGCGGATCGCTTCTTCGAGCGTCGGCGCGGTAACGGTGATGTGGCCCATCTTGCGACCCGGAGCGGCCTTGCCCTTATCGTAGAGGTGCAGCTTGGCGGAAGGATCCGCGAGGACTTTAGTCCAGTCGGGCTCTTGGCCGTTGCGCCAGACGTCGCCGAGCAGGTTCACCATGGCGGAAGGAGCCAGCGGCTTCGTTCCGCCGAGCGGCAGGCCGCACACGGCGCGGATGTGCTGTTCGAACTGGCTGGTCTCGTTGGCGTCAAAGGTTTGGTGGCCGCTGTTGTGCGGACGCGGGGCGAGCTCGTTGACGACGATGCGGCCGTCCTTCACGAACATCTCGACGGCGAGGAGGCCGACGAGCTGGATCTTGTCGGCGATGCTGAGGGCCAAAGCGCGGGCTTCGGCGGCCGTCGCTTCGGAGATGCGAGCCGGGGAGATGGAAAGATGTAGGATGTGATTACGGTGGATGTTTTCAGCCGGATCGTAGACCGCAGTGCGTCCGTCGACCGTGCGGGCGACGAGCACCGAGATCTCCATCTGGAACGGCACCCAGGCTTCGAGGACGCCGACCGCGCCACCGATTTTGTCCCAAGCGGCGGCGAGATCCGCCTCGGCGTTCGGCAGCTTCACCTGGCCTTTGCCATCATAGCCGAAATCCGCCGTCTTCAACACGCACGGAAACCCAACCGTCTTCACTGCGGCCTGAAGCTCGGCGAGCGAAGACACGACGGCGAAGTTCGCGCAAGGGATGCCGGAAGCGCGGAGGAACTCCTTTTCGCGACGACGATTCTGACAGGTCGCCAAGACTTTAGCGGATGGATGGCACGGGACGGACTTCGCGACGAACTCCACGGTCGTAGGCGGGATGTTCTCGAACTCGAGCGTGATACGGCCGCAGCCTGCGGCGAAGCGCGTCAGCGCGGCGGTGTCGCTCCAATCAGCAGTGACATGCTCGTCAGCGATACCCGCGGCGCAGGCACCGGCGGAAGGGTCGAACGTGCGCACCTTATACCCGAGCCGGCGCGCAGCGATGGCCGACATGCGGCCGAGCTGGCCGCCGCCGAGGATACCGATGGTGCCGCCGGGCTGCAGGGGTCGCTCCATGGCTTAGCGCTTCTTGCCCTTGCGACCGGGGATCGGGTTATCGAGCACGGCCTTGGTCTGTTCGGCGCGATAGGTATCAAGCTTCTTAGCTAGCTTAGCGTCGGACAAGGCGAGCACCGCGGCGGCGCCGAGGGCGGCGTTGATAGCACCAGCTCGGCCGATGGCGAAAGTATGGACGGGGATACCGGCCGGCATCTGGACGATGGAGAGAAGTGAGTCGATACCGTCGAGCGACTTGGACTGCACGGGAACTCCCATGACGGGAAGAGAGGTCATGGCAGCGACCATGCCAGGGAGGTGCGCCGCACCGCCGGCGCCGGCGATAATGACCTTTAGCCCGCGACGGCGGGCGGCCAAGGCGTAGTCCTTGAGCTTAAGCGGCGTGCGGTGGGCGCTGACGACCTCGGCCTCGAAGGGGACGCCGAGCTTCTTGAGCGTGTCGGCGGCGTTGACCATCGTCTCCCAGTCGGACTGAGAACCCATGATGATACCGACCAGAGGTGCGGAGGAAAGCGCGCGAGCCATGCCCGAAGCGTGTCGCAGGCATGCCCGCCTGTGAAGCCCGAAGCGTAAAAACTACTCCGCAAAGGGCACGTATTCCGGGACTAAGTCCCGCATGCCCTGCTTGCAGGCCTGGCGTTCCAACGGAAGCAGGGCGCGGACGCGGCTCACCAAGGATTCCACCGAATCCTGCGGGACGAGGTCCGCCATGAAGCGGAAGACGCGCGGGTGCTCGGTCGGGCGATACTGCTCCCCTTCGTATTGAAGTTCCTCGACCAGCTTCTCACCCGGGCGCAGGCCGATGATTCGAATCTCGATATCGATATCAGGGCGCAGGCCGCTGAGCTCGATGAGCTGGCGGGCCACGTCGACAATCTTCAAGGGCTCACCCATCTCGAGGACGAGAATATCTCCGCCAGCCCCAAGCGTCGCGCTCTGCAGTACGAGCCCGACCGCCTCAGGGATGGTCATGAAGTAGCGCTTCACCTCAGGGTGCGTTACCGTGACGGGACCGCCGGCAGCGATCTGGCGTCGGAAGATGGGGATCACCGATCCGGAAGATCCAAGGACATTACCGAAGCGCACGGCTAGGAAGGCCGTCTTGGCCCCCGCTTCGGCCTGCATCGTCCGGACCACGCGTTCGGCGAGGCGCTTGCTGGCGCCCATCACGTTGGTCGGGTTGACGGCTTTGTCCGAGGAGATGAGCACAAACTTCGCCGCACCGAACTCCGCGGCAAGACGGGCGACGACCTCCGTGCCGAGAACGTTATTCTTGAGGGCTTCGGAGGGTTGCGACTCCATCATTGGCACGTGCTTGTGCGCCGCAGCATGAAGGACGAGCTCGGGCTTGAAGCGGAAGAAGACGTCGCGCATGCGATCGACATCCGTGACGTCGCCGACGATGGGCGTGATGAGCGCACCGGCGCCAGCGGAGATGAGCTCCTGTTCGGCCTGATAGAGAAGCACCTCGCATTGATCGAGTAAGATGAGGCGGGCCGGCGACCTCGCCGCGACCTGGCGACAAAGCTCGGCGCCGATGCTCCCGCCGGCTCCCGTGACGAGCACGGTGCGACCTTTGACCATCGCATCGATGGCTTCATCGTCGAGTTTGGCGGGTTCGCGGCCGAGGATGTCCTCAACCGAGATCGGGCGAATGTCGCTCGCGCGGACGCGCCCACCGGCCATTTCGGACATGGAGGGCACCACGAGCACGCGCAGGTTGCTGGCCGCGGCGAGCGTGCTCACCTCGCGGATGCGGCGTACCGCCGAAGCGGGCAAGGCGAGGATGATCTCGGTGACGCCGTATTTCTCAGCCAACTCGGGCATCCGCTCAGGGGCGCCAATCACCGGCACGCCATGGATATGAAGGTTATGCTTGGCGACGTCATCATCCAGGAAACAGACGGGCTCGATGCCGTGGCCGCGGCGGCTCATGAGCTCCGAGGCGAGCTGCGCCCCGGACTGACCGGCACCGACAATCGCGATACGCTCGACCGCGCCTTGGGTCGTCTGCTCCTTGCTCCAGAAGCGTTCGCGCAAAGCGCGGATCGAGACCCGGAAGCCGACGAACAACACCAGCGACAGGTTGAAGTCCACCAGCGTGACGCCGCGGGGGGCGTTGAACGCCTGTGCTGGGTCGCCGCTGCCGATGATTGAGGGCAGCGTGAAGGCGATAGCCGTGGCAGCGGCCAGTGCAAAGACCATACGCAACGCGTCGGTCAGCCGGAAGTAATAGAAGACACCGCGGAACTGGCCCCAGGCCCAGAGCAACAGTACCTTGAGGGGGATCAGCCAGAGCAGCACCAGCGGGCGTTGAACATAAAGATAGGCCTCGGCGGCCGTGCCCTCGACGCCGGATAGCACTTCAGGCCCGGCGAAGCGAAGCTCGTAAGCGAACCAGAGGGACAACGCGGCCAAGGCTCCATAGGTCGCGAAAAGGAACGCGGCACGTTGGAGTCGATGGACTGGGGTAGCCATGGGGTCGCTTTATAATTAGGACCCCGGGCGTTTATTCAATGACGATACGAAATCCGAGGGTGCGACTCTTCTCCCGCTTGAAGACCTCCCGCGTGGACCACGCCTTGCCCAACGGGGTCAGGACGCTGCCCCCCAGTACCGGGGCGCGGGTCTCACCCGCTGCGGCGATGGTCCATTCTTCGACGTTGCCGATCAGGTCATGAATCCCGGCGGCATTGGCTGCGGCGGCGCCGACCGGACGAACGGTCGTACCATCGGTATTCTCAGCGGTCCAAGCCTGCGACTGAAGGGACGGTTGGTTTAGGTCGCCGGCGGCGGCCGTGAATTCTGCCGACGTCGGTAGGCGCACCTTGGCTCCCAGGATCCACCCAAGCCGGGCTGCGAAAGTCTCCGCCTCGGCATAAGTCACCGACTCGACGGGATTCGCTTCACGACGGGTGGAGCTAGGGTTGGCACCCATGACCGAGGCATAAAGTCCCTGCGGAATTTCCGTGCGATAGATTCGCACGGATGCAGCGGGCACTGGGCGGAGATTCTGGTCGATGTTACCTAAGGTGCTCCGGACGACGGCGCCATTGATCGCGAGGTATTCGAGTTCCTTGCGCTCCTCATCCTCTGGCCGGAAGACCCCAGTATTGGCTGAGCCGATGCGGCGGGCCTCGGTAATCAGTTCGTCCACCAGCCGGAGCGCATCGTCCGCGCGACGGGTACGTAAAGCGGAGCGGAGCTGCTCGCTGCGGGCGCGCAATGCGCCAATCTCCTTATGGAAGCGGGCGAAATTAAGCCGCGTCGCGATTGCCGCCTCCTTCGTCCGGTCGGCGAAGCTGCTCTTCGGGTAATCGGTAAGCAGCTTGGCGAACCCATCCACAGCGGACTGCCAAGCCTGGGTCGCGGCGTTCCACTCGCCTTTCTTTTCTAAAGCTTCGGCCGAGGCGCATTGAGCAAGGATGACGTTCCAGGCTTCGCCGGAAAAGGCGGTCTCGCGGCGTTCCGCGAGTTTATCTGATCGGCCAAACTCGGTATTCCGCACATCGCGGTAGCGGGCGAGGAAGTCCGTCTCGCAATCGATGGCTTGGTTAAACTTGGCGGCCGCCTCGGCGAACTTGCCCGCCGAGAAAAGCTTTTCGGCTTCCGCTTCGATAGCGCGCCCCTTCTGCCAAAGCGGGGCTGATTCAAGCCGACGGACGCGCGTATCCAGCCGCGCCCGCCGTCCGGAGTCAGCCAGTCCTGAGAATTCCCACTTCGTCTCAATCTCCTGCTCCCACGCGATAGCCTGGCGGAGGAGCGGAATCGCGGCGGCTTCGTCGGTCTTAGCTAACGTAAGTGCCTTCGCTTCGGCCTCGTCGGAGTCGTGCCTCAGCTTTTCACCACGGATAAGATGCAGGCGACGCCGCAGGGACTGCTGCCGGACATTATCGGTGCCCACGGACTGGCGGGCGGAGATGTATTCCTCCTGTAGTCGTAAGGCCTCTTCCAGCAGGGCGATATCCGCCTCCTTCAATTCGAAGCGTTCCTGCCGGATCTTCTCGAAGTCTGCTTCGAGCTGGAGCGAGCGCAGCCGGAGCGCCTCGGCCGCCTCCGGCGAGACAATCAGCTCCGCTTGGCGCGTACTCCGACGCTCGGAAGTATAGAGCAGCAGACTCGCAACCCCGAGTGCCAGTAGGACGCCGATGAGGAAAGGAACCCGGATCTTGAGCCAGATTTGTCCTAGTGAAAGCTTCCGGCGACCGGCCCGCGGGTCAGGAGTGGCGACAAAGTCGTTCTTGGGGTTCGGGGGGCCTTGGGTCATGTCAGGGCCGCCAACTTCGTCGCCAGCGGTTTGTTTGCTTTAATAGTTCGTCACTCTGGTTCATCAAAGTCATACCTTCAATATTGGAAATGGCACAATTCAAGCGCATCGCCGTCGTCGGCGCCGGCCTCATCGGCGGCTCAATCCTCCTCGCAGCGGCGCGCCGCAGCCTGGCTGGATCCCTCGCCTGCTGGTCGCGGTCGGAAACCTCCCGTGCTACGCTCCGCGGCTTTGGTGTCGCCGAAGTCTTCGACGATGCGGCCGCCTGCGTACGGGGCGCTGACCTCGTCATCGTGACGACCCCGGTAGATACGGCCGAAGAAACCTTCCTGGCCATCGCCCCCGGCCTAAGCCCTGGCGCCATCGTGACGGATGCGGGCAGCGTTAAAGGTGCTATCCTGCTCGCCGCCCGACTTCTCCCCGCCGCCAATCCTTTCGTCGGCGCCCATCCGATGGCCGGCGGCGAAAAAGCCGGTGCCGCCCACGCCGCCGCCAATCTTTTCGAAGGGCGCGTCTGCTTTCTTACCCCGACCGGAGCCGAGGACCCCAAGGCCTTGGCCGCCGTCCGCCTCTTCTGGCAAGAACTCGGCTCGGTCCTGCACGAGACCGATGCCGCCATGCATGACGAGATTGTCGCCGCCATTAGCCATGTCCCCCACGCGGCGGCCTCGGCGCTCATGCTCGCCGTCATGGATCAGCCTGGCTTCCGTCGCTTCGCCGCGGGAGCCGGCCTGCGCGACTCAACCCGGGTCGCCGCCGGCGAAGAGAACCTCTGGGTGGGTATCATGCTCGCCAACGCCCGCCACACGGCCGCCGGCCTGCTCGCCCTCGAACGCCGCGCCGCGGAACTTCGCGCCGCGATCGAAGCCAACGACGCCCCAGCCCTTCGCCGCCTCCTCGCCGACGCCCGCATCGCCCGACAGAACCTGGACCGGTCCGAATGAGTCCAACTCTCGTCATCCGCCCATTCCAGACGCCTGCCCGTGGCGTCGCCCAAGTCCCAGGGTCGAAGAGCATCACCAATCGCGCGTTGATTCTCGCCGCCTTGGCTGACGGGCGCACGGTGCTGACCGGCGCACTCTTCAGCCGCGACACTCGCATCCTTATTGCCGCGTTGCAGAGCCTCGGCTTCGACGTCATTACCGATGAGCCGGCCCATGTGATTTGTATCACCGGCCTATCGGGGAAAATTCCGAACAACCGAGCCAAGCTTTTTGTCGGTAACGCCGGGACCGCGGCACGCTTCCTCACGGCATTCCTCGCCCTCTCTCCAGATGGTTGTTTCGAGCTCGATGGCGATGAGGCCATGCGCTCGCGCCCTATGAGCGGCCTGCTTGATGCCCTGGCGGGTGCAGGCTGCCGCGCCTCGAAACCTGATGGTTCACCCGCAACACATTTTCCGTTCACCTTGCATACGTCGGGCAAGCTCGGGGCTCTCACCGTCGACGCTTCTGCTTCCTCGCAATTACTCTCGGCGCTCTTGATGGTCCTGCCACTAAGCCCAGGCGCCTCCGTCACCATGAAAGGCGCGACGGTGTCGGAGCCGTTCGTCGAAATGACCGCCCGCATGTGCGGCCAATTTGGTCGTCCACTCCGCCGCCAGGAAAACGGCTGCTGGGCTTGTGATGAACCCGGCAGCTACGTCTCCTGTCACCCGGTATACGCCATCGAACCCGACGCCACCGCGGCGAGTTACTTCATTGCCTTGCCCGCAGTCACCGGCTTCGGAGCCTGCGTTCGTATCGAGGGTTATGCCCATGGCAGCCTACAAGGGGATACCGCTTTCGCCAAGGTCGCCGCCGCTTGTGGTGCTATTTTACGTCCCGCCGACGGCAATATGGTCGTTCAGTCGTGGAAGAATATTCAGGGCGGCGATTTCGATTTCAATGCCTTCTCAGACACTTTCCTGACGCTGGCGACCCTCGCCACTCTCGCTACAGGTCCGGTACGCATCAGCGGTATCGCCCACACCCGCAAACAGGAAACCGACCGCGTCCTCGCCATGGCGACTGAATTAGAGCGACTCGGCATCCGCGTAAAACCGACGGCCCGGGAGCTGCGCGCAGATGATACGCTTTCGGAGCTGACGATTTTCCCCGACAAAGGCGCGCTCCGTAAAGCTGCGGCGAATGGACCAGTCGAAATCCACACTTACGAAGATCATCGGATGGCGATGAGCTTCGGTGTGCTGGGCTGCCTAGATCTCTTCGGTGACGGGCGCCCTTGGATCGCCGTCCAAGACCCCGCCTGCACAAGTAAAACGTTCCCGCATTTTTTCGTCGCCCTCGAGGCCCTGCGGACCAATTTCGTGCGCGTCACCGTCGACGGCGGCGCCGCTTCGGGCAAATCTAGCACCAGCCGTGTCCTGGCTGCGATGATGGGCCTACTCCATGTCGACACTGGCGCCCATTATCGCAGCCTGACCCGTGCTTTACTAGATATGGGTGCCACGGCGGAGGATACGGCTTCCATCTCTGCGGCGCTGAAGAAAATCCGCATGGGGTCACAGATTGTAGAATGTGGCTGGGCGCGAAGCTCCTCGCTGACGCTGGGCGGGCAGTTGCCTTCAGATGAATCGCTCCGAACACCTGAAGTGAATGCGGCTGTCTCGAAGATGGCCGCCCTGCCCGTCATCCGCACCTTCCTCCTCGAGTATCAACGTAGCCAGGTGAAGCTGGCCCAGGAAAACGGCTTTACTGGGGTCGTCATGGAAGGCCGTGACATCGGCTCCGTCGTACTGCCTGACGCTGAAGTCCGTATCTTCCTCGAAGCGAATGAAGCCGTGCGCGCGCAGCGACGCGCTGCCGAAGGCCAGTCCGACGCCGTGGCCCAGCGCGACCTACTGGATTCGACGCGTAAGACTGCGCCTCTAGTCTGCCCCAAGGGTGCCCATCGCATTGATAATACCGATCTCTCCCTCGAGCAAGTCGTGGCGGAAATCTCCGAATTGATTAAGATCGCCGCGCTGCCCCGATGATCCTCGATTCGAAGAACCTAATCTACAAGGCCGTCTACCACGGCGCGCGCTCATTCATGGAAGTCTTTTCCACCCTGGAGGTCGAAGGCTGGGAGAACGTTCCGGACGGCGCCTGTCTCTTCGCTTCTAATCACCAAAGTATGCTCGACCCGCCCTTGATCGGCTCCAGTCTGCCGCGCGAGATTTCGTTCATCGCACGTCGCACGCTTTTCGATAATCCACTCTTCGGCTTCGTGATCCAGGCCTGCCATTCTATTCCGGTCGACCGTGGGGAAGCTGATATCGGGGCCATCCGGTCCGCCTTGGCCGCCCTGAAGGCTGGCGAAGGCCTCCTGATCTTCCCGGAGGGCACCCGCAGCCAAGATGGGGTCATCACCGCGCCTAAGGCCGGGGCCGGCCTGCTGGCCTGTCGCTCGGGGGTTCCGGTCGTCCCAATTCATATTCGCGGGGCCCGCGATATGTTGCCGCGCGGCGCCAATTTCCCGCTCGGCTCGGCGCGTATCCGCGTGCGTTTCGGCAAGGCGATGCAACCGTCGGAATACGATCCTGGCAGCGATCACGCTGATCGCTCCATCGAAGCGTCCCGCCGGATCCTCGAGCGGATCAAGTCGCTTCCGGATTGCGACGACCCCGGACTCTGATCGGGCGGCTCTTTACGAGATGCGCTGAGGCATCACGACACAGAGGAAGTCGTCCTTGAGTCCACGAATGACGCCCGGGGACATCTCGTCCTTGAATTCGAAATCGATTTCATCCTCGGTGAGGGCCTTGAGCGGGTCGGTGATGTACTGAGGGTTGAACGCGATATTCACGTCCGGGCCTTCGTACTTCACGGCGATGGGTTCATGCGCTTCGCCACTTTCGGACTTGGCGGAGATTTCAAGATTCTGGGTCTTCTTCGAGACGCTCATGCGAATCGTGTTATTACGATCGTCGGTCATCAGCGCGGCGCGGTTGACGCTTTCGAGGAGCTTCTCGCGCTCGAGGCGGACCTTGGAGCCGGCTTCCTTCGGGATGACCTGGCGGTAGTTCGGATAGTTCCCTTCGACGACCTTGGAGACGAGCTGGATGCGGTCCACGAGGCCTTCTTCGTTCTTGGGGATGTCGATCGTGAAGCCGACCTGGCGTTCGTTGTGCGAGACGTGGGCTTCGCCGCCAGACTTGAGCAGGCGCATCAGTTCGATGATCGTGCGCGCGGGCAGGATGAGGGCCAGAGCCTTGTCGGATCCGGCGATCTTGCGTTCACATTTTGCGAGACGACGTCCATCGGTCGCGACGACGGTGAGCTTGCCTTCGGCGAATTCAAAAAAGACGCCGTTGAGGATGTAACGATTCTCATCGGAGGACTGGGCGTAGCTCACTTTGCGGAGCATGTCGCCGAGATCGTCCTGGTTGATGGAAATCGTCGGTTGTCCGGTGAAATTGGAAATGGGTGGGAACTGATCAGCCGGCAGACCAGCAATTTGGAAGACGGAACTTCCGGAGGTGATTTTCACGCGGTCTTTGCCGGTGAGTTCGACAATCGTGTCACTGCTCGAAAGGGCGCGGATGATGGGAACCAGTTTCTTGACTGGCAGGGTGATGCGACCCGGCGAAGATACGGAAGCCTTGATGCGGCAGCAGATACCGAGATCGAGGTTGGTGGTGGTTAGGGTGATTGTGTCCCCTTCCGCTTCGATGAGCACGTTTTGCAGAATCGGCATCGTCGCGCGGTTACCCACGACGTTGGTGACGCTGGAGAGGCCGTTGAAAAAGTGATTTCGGTTAACCTTGAACTTCATGATGACGGGAGAATTGAGGACAGGCAGGGGGTGAGGCAACCCCTCATTGCCCACATACCGGGACTCTCTGTATCTACTTACTCTTCATTTATAAATACCAGTAGCATCAGTAGGTGTCGGAATCCCGTGTATAGTTCCGCAAGCCCCTGATGAGCGGTCTTATCGGCAGCTAAGGTGGCTGTGTATCCGGGGTGAATAAGTCCTCGGTTGTTCACATGAGGCCAGACGAACCAATCCTTCACGGCCTATTCACACCTTGGACACCGGCTCATCATCGTCGTCCGGCGCTGGGTCCATCTCACTCTTTTTGAGAAGGAAGATATGACGGAAGATACTGTAGCTGATATAGCCAAGGAAAATGGCCGGGAAGGAATACTGGGGTTGCCACAACACCGTCCCCACGACCAAGAAAATCACAATGAAGCCGCGGGTACGCGTGCGAGCGGTCCAATCTATCTTTTTAAAACTAGGGAAACGCACATTACTAATCATCAGGAAAGAGATGATTAACATCAGGGGAAGGAGCGTCCAAGACCAGGCCTGGACGGCCACCTCGAGCGGCCCCTCGGCTTCCATGATCTTGGATAAGACCAAGACCAGCGAGGCGATCATCCCAGCGGCGGCAGGCGACGGCAGGCCGACGAAATCGCCCCCAGCGGCACGTTTCTCGTTACCTGGGACGAGTGGGTTGGTCAGGACGTTAAAACGCGCCAGACGCACCCCTGCACACAGAAGATAGATGAATGCCAGCAGCCAGGTGATCAGCTGGACGTTATCCGTGGCCTCAGGCTTGATGACCAAGAAACAGGCCATGAGCGCCGGGGCCACGCCGAATGAGACCGTGTCCGCGATGGAATCGAATTCGGCCCCGAAGAGCGATTCCCGCTTGGTGGCGCGGGCGACCCGGCCATCGAAAAGATCGCAGACGCAGGCGAAAAGGATGAACCAGACCGCCATAATATAGTGATCCGCCCGGCCGTCGGCGGTCAGCGAAGTGAAGCGCGCCTCGATGCAGTTCTTGATGGCCAGGAAGCCACAGAGCATGTTGCCCGCCGTGAAGAGGTTAGGCAGCAGGTAGATCCGGGCGGCCTCTTCTGGTGAGGAATACTGGGGCTTTAAGGGGGGAGTGGTCACGATTAAGGCTTAGGGGTTTCGTCGAGGTATTTCCAGAAACCGCCTTCTTGTTCGATGCGGGCTTCGTCCTCGGGAAAGGGCAGATGGGAACGGAAGGCGAAGTCGGCGTACGTGTGCTTGTGCAGGACGTAGTTGGCCATCAGGAATCCTTCGCTGGCTTCGAAGTAGATACGGAATTCACCGACGCGTAGTCGGTGGTAAGTGTGACCGCCGCGACGGACCGTGCCGAGCTCGGTGCTTCCGCGCAGGAGTTCTTCCGGCGTGAGCGAAGTGAACGCCTCGACGACATCCATCTGCTCCAAGGTGGGTAGCTTCCCGAGCTCGCGCATCGCTTGGTCGCTGAAGTTCACTTGATACATCGGTACCAGCATCCAACGCCGCACGCACGTCCACGGCAATCACTCAGTTCGGAAGCGACCATCTGGACAGTAGTAAAACCGCCTGTTTTTCGACCAAATCCAACACTTTTTCAAAACCGTCGCTTTCGCCGTAATAGGGATCCGGCAAGGCGATATCATCCAAGAAAAGGCGAAGGCGGGGATGCAGCTCCTGCGGACAACGCCGACGGAGTTCGCGGAGATTGATCTCATCCGCAGCGAGGATGAGGTCGAACTCGTGGAAATCCGAGGCGTGGACCTGGCGGGCGCGCACCGCCGAAAGATCATAGCCGCGCGTCTGCGCATGCCGCACCGAGCGCGGATCGGGCGGGTCGCCGATGTGATAGCTTTCCGTGCCAGCGGAATCGAACTCGATGGCGAGGTCGGCCTGCTTGGCCTTGGTGCGGAGCACGACCTCCATCGTCGGAGACCGGCAGATGTTACCCATGCAGACGAGGAGGATTCGTCTCGGTCGTTTGGGCACTTACTTGCCGAGCAGCTTCTTGAGGGCGTCTAAATCCCGGCCGTTCTTGGTGAGAAGCTCGCCATTTTTGCCGTACACGAGGAGCGTTGGGATGCCGGACACGTCCTGTTCCTTCTTAATCGCCCCGCCTCCGGCAGACCTAAACGGGACGGCGGGCCAGGGCATTTTGGTTTCCTTCATGTACGCGAACATCTCGTCCGCTCCCTTGTCGCTGCTGATGAAGACCACGGCGAGCTTGGTTTTGTTCGCGTTGGCGAACTTGACGAGTTGCGGCGTGAAGACGCGGCAGGGCGGGCACCAATGGGCGGAGCAGTACACCGCCACGGTTTTATTCTTCAGCGTAGCGAGGTCGACGGCCTTGCCGTTTGCGTCGATGAGCCCTTCCGGGAAACGCGTCTTCCAATCAAAGTCGGCGGCGGAGGCGAGGGCGGCGCAGAGCATCAGGCTGAGGGAAGCGAGGAACGATTTCATGCGGATAATTGTAGCAGGATTCTTGGCTTACGGTGCATCGATAATCTAAATAATGCCTATTTATTTCAGGGGTGGCGAAGCCGGCTCAGACCTTGCCGCCGAAGCTCTGGTGATCATCCAGGTCGAGCACGTCAAACCAGGTGGTGATGTCTTCACGTTTGGCTCCGGCCGGCGTCGAGGACTGGTAGTCGCTCATCTTAGCACGGCTACCGGGTGAGCTGGGGGCGCGTTGCTCGTGGAAGGCGCTGAAAGCAGCGATTTCCTGGGCTGAACGGGGCTTCTTGGCATTGGCCATCAGCCAAATAAGGATCTCTCCATCTCCTAAGCCGTTGTCAACCTGTGCTTTAAGTGCATTTGCCTCGACGCCCAGGAAGTCCAGGACGTTGGCATCCAGTGGGCATCCGTAGTTATATTCGCCATTTTTCCCGGCTTTGGTGGCGCGGGCTTTGTCAATCATCCGGGGCAGGATGACGAACCCGCCGAGGCGGACGCGGGGGCTGCGGGGCGGGTGCTGGGTAAGGTCGTAGAGGTCGTGTGCCATAAGGAAAGCCAACCTAGCCCCACTGCCCTCGTCCGCAAGAAAACAGGACGGCTTGAGGGTTTGCCAAAATGTCACACCTACCCTTATCTCATCTTATGTTCCCCTTGGCTGCCGAACTTGCCGCCCATCCCCTCGCCCGGGACTGCTTGCTGGGCTGTGCCGCCGTCTTTGTGCTCGCTGCCTTGCCCGATGCTCTGGCTCCTCGGCTCGCCTCTGGAAAATTGCAGACCTCCGGCCTCTGGTTGCTCCGCGGCGGATGGGTTCTGCTCACCACGATGCTAGCCTACCAAGGGCTGAAGACGCATTCCTTGCCGATCGCGAGTGCGGCGGAAGTACTTCTCTCCATTGCTTGGGGCGTATCTGGCTTAGCTCTCTTTCTCGACCTGACGTTTAACCATCGCCTGCCGACCTGGGCGATCGCGGGTACGACCGCTTTGTGTCTCGGGGCGGCCGCCTTTCTCGGTGTTGTGGAACACCCAGGCTTAGACACGACCGGCAAGCCGCTCATCGCCATCCATGTGGGTGCGGCGATCCTGGCCTACTGCGTGCTCGGCGCGCAGGCGCTCAACTCGGCCGCCTATCTCCTGCAGGACCGCGCCTTGGCGCGGCATCAGTTCGGCGGCATCTATGCTTTGCTGCCTGCGCTGGTTCCACTGGATCGCATCGGTGCGCAGCTGATGGGCGCGGCCGTCTGGCTCCTCGGACTTTCCTTGGTGATTGGCGCGACGGATTGGGCCCAGCGCGATTTGGCCGCCGTGGCCGCTCCGAAGTTCATCGCGGCGCTTGTCACCTGGCTCGCTTGTCTCTGGACCGTCGTGCAACGCCGCCGTCAACGTCTTCCGGGAGCCGCTTTCGCGCGCGCTTCCCTGCTCGTCGCGATTCCGGCGCTCGTCGCCCTTTATCTTTCGCTGCCCTCGTCCCGATGAGCGAACGCGCCCGCAATTTGGTGGCGCTGAGCGCCACCCACCGCACCGCTGGCCTTGACGAACGCGCGACGTTCACCGTCCCCGCCGGCGGGGCGGAGGTTTTCTACGCGGCGGCCCGCGAAGCTGGCCTCGCCGAGGCGGTGCTGCTCGCGACCTGCAATCGTCTCGAGGCTTACGCGGTGGGCGACGAAGCCGCCGCGCTGCATGTACGTAGCGCACTGCTTAAGGCGACCGGTGCGTCTGCGGCCGTGCTCGACCAGCACTTGCGTCCGGTCCCCGGCCTGCAGGCCGTCGAACATCTTTTCTCGGTCGTCTCTGGTCTGGAGTCCCAGATGGTCGGTGAAGTCGAGATCGCCGGACAAGTTAAGGATGCCTACGCCGACGCGCTGGCGCGAGGCATGACCGGTCCGGTGCTCAACCGCGTCTTCCAGCGTGCCTTCCAAGCTGGCGCCTGGGCGCGCACCAACACCGGCATCTCACAGGGCCAGGTGAGTCTCGGTAACGTCGCCGTCGATCTCGCCTTGCGGGTCTTCGGTTCGCTTGCCGAGGCCCGGGTGCTCGTGCTTGGCACGGGCGACGTCGGCCGTCAGGTCGTCCAAGCGCTCGTCTCGCGCGGCGCCTCCCAGGTTTCCGTCGCCTCACGCACGTTCGAGAATGCCCGCGCGCTGGCCGAGGAATTCTCCGGATCTTCGCTCACGCTCGCCGACGCATTACGTCAGGCTCACACCCACGACGTGATTGTGGGTTGCGCGACCGTGGAGCGAGCGTTGCTCGACGCCGTTTCCCTCCGCGAGATTGCCGGCCGTCGCGCGGGCCGTCCTCTCCTCCTCGTCGACCTCGGCGTACCGCGTAATTTCGCCGCGGGTGCCCATGGCCTCGATGGCACCTATCTCTGCGACCTGGACGACCTCGCCCGCGTTTCGAACGCGAACCTCAAGGCTCGTCTGGCCGAAGTCGACCGTGCGCGCATCGCCTTGGCGGAGAAGGCCGCCCGCGCCTGGGGTGCGGCCAACCATCAGACTTCTTCAGAAGCCTAAGCCATGAAACCCACGGTCCTCATCGTCGACGACGAGAAGAATATTCGGGAGGGCCTGCGGGCCGCCCTGGAAGATCGCTACGAGACCTTTGTCGCGAAGGATGCCGCGGAAGCGGCGCGCCTCATGCAGGATGTGCCGCCAGACGCCGTGCTAACGGATCTGCGCATGGCGGGCGAAGATGGCATGGCGGTCATTGACCGCGCGCTCAAGCTGCCCAACCAGCCGGTCTGCATCATGATGACGGCATACGGTGACGTGGATACCGCCGTGAAGGCGATGAGCCTCGGGGCCTATTGGTTCTTCCAGAAGCCGGTGGACCTCCGCCAGGTTGAGCTCGTTCTGGATCGCGGGCTGAAAGCCCGCACCACCGAGAAAGAAGTCGTCACGCTAAAAGCCCGCCTCGACCGCAAGTTTTCGCTGGGCGAGATCGTCGGTTCCTCCGCCGCTCTCCAGCGTTCGATCGAACAAGTGCGTTCAGTCGCTTCATCGAACGCGACGATCCTCCTGCTCGGTGAGACTGGCACGGGCAAAGAGCTCTTCGCCCAGATGATCCATCAGGCGAGCCAGCGCTCGAAAGGACCTTTCATGGCGGTGCACTGCGCCGCCATCCCTGCCAACCTGCTCGAGTCCGAATTATTCGGACACGAGAAGGGCGCCTTCACCGGCGCGAACGAGCGGCGCGTGGGTCGCTTCGAGTCTGCCGACGGCGGCACCCTTTTCCTGGATGAAATCGGGGAAATCGATGCCACCACCCAGGTCAAGCTCCTGCGCTTCCTAGAGACCCGCTCCGTCGAGCGCCTCGGCTCACATCGCCCCATCGCCCTCGACCTCCGCCTCGTCTGCGCCACCAACCGCGACCTTCAGCAGATGGTGAAGGAGGGCAAATTCCGCGAAGACCTCTACTATCGCCTGTCCGTTGTCCCGCTGCGCTTGCCGCCCCTGCGCGAACGTCAGGATGACGTCCCGCTGCTCCTTTCACATTATCTCGAGCGCTTCGCGAAAGAGAACTCGGTCGCCGCCGCTAAGCTTTCGCCGGAAGCCTTGGCCGTGCTCGTGCGCTATCCTTGGCCCGGGAATATTCGCGAGCTCCGCAATGCCTGCGAGAATCTCGCCGTCCTCCGTGCGGGTAAGTCGGTCGCCGCGAGTGATCTGGATTCGCGTTTTTCCCAACCCTCCGCCCCCGCTGGTTCGGTTTCGACCCAGCTCTCAACCGGAGCCAATATCCTGGATCGGGAGCTCAATGAGAAGCAGCTCTTGAAACAGGCTTTAGCCGCCGCCGCAGGCAATCGTACGCGCGCGGCCGAGTTGATGGGAATCTCGCGTCGCACGCTGCATCGTAAACTCCTGCAATGGCCGGAATTGGATCCCGGCCCTGAGACGGCGTGAGGCTGCTCGCTCTCCTGCTTTCCTGCGTGGCGCTTCGCGGCGCCGATATCGTCGGTTCGGACTTATTGGCCGGCTCCGTCGCCCGTGGTTTTGATACGGCCGCTGGCAAGAGCTCCGCCGACTTCGGTGGCACGCTTCCCGGGCGGCAAGCGTTCATCGACGGTCGGGCTTCTGCCGCCATACTCATGGTGCGTGACCGCGAGGTCGCGCCCATCCCCGCTGACAAGATGGGCGTCGTCGAATTCCGTCTCGCGAGCGCGGTGGTAGTGGTCGCCACCCACGGCAGTAACCGCGGCGAATCTATTACGCTGGAAAATCTGGCGAACGCGTTTGCGAGCGATCCGCGGTCCCCGGCGCGTAATTGGAATGACCTCGACCCCGCCGCGCGCTCCGAGCTCATCACCCCCGCGGTCTGCTCGCCGTCTGGCTCCATGGTGCTGGAAATCTTCCAAGGGATCGCGCTCGAGGGACAGCCGTTCCGGCCGGATGTCCGGTTAAGAATCGAACCCGACCTAGCGGCCGATCTGCTGGCCTCACGCGCGGGGAGCATCATCCTCATCCCCCGCCCTCCGTCCGGCCGCGGGAAGGTTCTCCAGGTTGCGGATGGTCGCCCTGGCAAGTCGCCCACCGCCTATGGTCCCGATGAGAACAACGTCCATAACGGTGATTACCCCCTGCAGGTCCCGCTCATCCTTTATGTTCGGCAGGATCGTCTACGGGCGCTCAGCCCGGCCTTGCGGTGGCTTGTTTCCGATGAAGCAGCCGCCCTGCTTGAAAAGCAGGGCCTCTCCCCTGCTCCCAAGGCCGCCCGGACGAGGTTCGTCCAAAGGCTTGACACTCGGTAGGGCGTTTGGTCTGCTTCCTATCCAACGCGCGCGTAGCTCAATGGTAGAGTACCACCTTGCCAAGGTGGCTGTTGCTGGTTCAAGTCCAGTCGCGCGCTCCACTTTAAAATGGAGCCAAAACCCGCCGAAAAACGGCGGGTTTTTCATGTCAGAATCTAGGCCGACGCCGGCAGGGTTACCGTAATCCGTAGCCCCTTTGGGCGGGCGGGCTCCACTGAGGCAGAGCCTCCATGGAGTTCGGCTACCTGGCGGACGATGCTTAGGCCCAGCCCGCTGCCCCCCGCCCGGCGGGATTTATCGGTCCGATAAAAGCGATCGAAGAGCCTCGGTAGGTCTGCCGGGGTCACCCCTGCCCCATCATCTTCCACGGTCAGCTCCACGCCATTTGGGGTATCTCGGGTCGACACCACCAGACGGCTCATGCCGGCGGCGTGGGCCAAGGCGTTATCAATCAGGTTTTGGACCAGCCGCCGGGCTTGGACCGGATCGGCGGCGCCACCATTGGCGGCCTCCAACTTCAATTCCAGTTTTACGCCGGCGGCCTTGCAGCGGGCGGCAAATTCTTCGGCCACTTCGCGGGCCGCGATATGGAGTGCGCCCGGCTCGCGGCGGACATCCTGGGCAGACTCGAGGCTCGCGAGGGCGAGTAGCCCTTCGACGAGGCCCTGCAGGCGGCCGACGGAGTTCACAATCTTCTGCGTGAACCGGGCACGGTCTTCAGGGGACATCGTCGCCTGGTCTTCCGCTAAAGTCTCCGCGTAGCCGCGGAGAATCGTCACCGGCGTACGCAGGTCATGGGAGACGTTCGTAACGAAGTCCCGTTCCATTGCCTGGAGGCGCTTTAGCGCCGTCACGTCTGCTAACACAAAGATCGCGGCGCCGTCGTCAAACGCTTCCGGATCCGTGCGCGCCCCCGCGGCCTGAATCCAAACGTCGGATAAGGGCGCGCGATTAAGGAGGATCATGGAGCGGGCGTCGCCTTCGCTGCGGACGCGCCGGACGAGCTCGATAAAGTCGGCGCTGCGGACAAGCGGCACAATGGACCCACCGGCATCTTCTTCGGAGAGGCCGAACAGCGCGGCCGCCGCCGGGTTAGCGAGGCGGAGGCGATCCTGAGCGTCGACGACAAGCACGGCGTCGGTGAGCGGCGCTAAGAGCGCTTCGATGCGCCGGGCGGCCGCGGCGCGGATCTCGCCTTCATTGGCGGCGCGTCGTTCAATGGCGATGAACAGTTCTTCCAGGCGCAGTTTCCGTACTAGCCAGCCTTGCGGACGCGGTGCGCCACCTTCGGCGAGCAGCGCGCGGCGGGCCCAACGCACATGGCTGGCAAGCTCGGCGAGGTACCAGACGGCGGTGACGACGAGCGCGAGCAGGAGTAACCAGGGAAGCCAAGACATCTGCGGAGAATGCTGTCCGGCTCCGCCAGACGCGCGAGCGCAAAGCGGTTTAGCCGTTCACGCGGTAACCGACGCCGCGCACGGTATCGATCACATCGCCGGACGGGCCGAGTTTTTCGCGCAGACGTCGGACGTGGGTATCGACCGTGCGGGTCTCGAGGTCCGGCGAATAGTTCCAGACGTCAGAGAGGAGTTCTTCGCGCGACTGCACCCTGCCCTTCCGCTCGAGGAGCAGTCGGAGCAACTTGAATTCGGTGGCGGTCAGTTCGATAATCTTGCCCGAGGCGGTCACTTCGTGGCGCTCGATGTCGAGCATCAGTGCGCCGGCGGCGAGGCGGGTCGAAGGCTTGGCGGCGGCAGACTTCGCGCGGCGCAATAAGGCCTGCGCGCGCAGCATCAGCTCGCGGGTATCAAAAGGTTTGGTCACGTAATCGTCGGCGCCGGACTCGAGGCCCTTCACCTTGTCGACCGTCTCGCCCTTGGCGGTGAGGAAGATGACCGGCGTGTCCTGGAGGAGTGCGTCGGCGCGGACCATGCGCAGTAGCTGCACGCCCGTGAGCTCAGGCATCATGACGTCGAGGATGATCAGATCAGGACGGAAATCGCGGGCGAGGCCGATGGCGCGAAGCGGGTCGTTGAGCGTGCGGATGGCATAGCCGGCTTGCTTGAACTTGTAGTCCAATAGTTCCGTCACGTCCGACTCATCGTCGACGATCAGGATGCGCTTGAGATGTTCGGCGTCCATGGGTGCGCCATTACTTAAAGGCACCGCCAAACGAAGAGCCAGAGCTAGGTGACAATCATGCCGAATGTGTGACGGAGTTTATTTATTCTATAAGTCATTATTGAATAACGAGTTATGAATATAAGAAACACGAACGTCACACGCTGCGGCCATAATCTTTACATAGGGCGTGTTCCACGTGGAACACCGCCCTGCTCTCCCCTTCCCTTTGGGATTACTTTGCCCGGAAAAGAACCATCAGCAGTGAGATGTCTGCTGGGTTGACCCCGCTGATCCGGCTGGCTTGGCCCAGGGTCTTGGGCTGAATGGCTTGGAGCTTCTGGCGGGCTTCAATGCGTAAGCCGTAGGCTTTTAAGAAATCAAAGCCTTCAGGCACCTTAAAGGAGTCCAGGTCATGTAGCTTGCGGGCGTTGCGCGTTTCGCGTTCCAGATAGCCGCGGTATTTGACCCGGTACATGACTTCAGCCTGAACTTCAGGGGCTTCGGCCAGGAATGTTGGAGGCAGGTCCTTAGGGGTCGATTCCCAGTTACGACGGATGACGTCGCCGGCAATCCCGCCCGGGATGGCTAATTTTTCCAGATATTCGATCCAATGAGCGACTTTCTCAGCCTTGGCCTGGATTCGGCCTAGGCGATCCGGCGGGACTAAGCCGAACTCGGCGATTTTATCCTTAAGGCGGAGTTCGGCGCTCCCGTGGTTGAATAAGAGGCGGAATTCAGCCCGGCTGGTAAACATCCGGTAAGGCTCCTGGGTGCCTTTGGTCACCAAATCATCGATCAGGACTCCGATATAGGCTTCGTCGCGGCCAATGACCATGGGAGTCTGACCTTTGACCTTACAGGCGGCATTAACCCCGGCGACGAGGCCTTGGGCGCCGGCTTCCTCGTACCCAGAGGTTCCATTGATCTGGCCGGCAAAGAATAAGCCTTCGACCTTTTTGGACTCCAAGGTGGGGTAAAGCTGGGTAGGGGGCGCGAAATCGTATTCCACGGCATAGGCCGGGCGCAGCATAACGGCTTTCTCTAGCCCGGGGACCGAAGCCAGCATCTGGAGTTGGACGGTAAAGGGCAGGGAGGTCGAAAGGCCGTTGATATACCATTCGTCGGTGTTGCGGCCTTCGGGCTCGAGGTAGAGCTTATGGGTGTCCTTATCCGAGAACTTCACAAACTTGTCCTCGATGGACGGGCAGTAGCGCGGCCCGACCCCAGTGATCTCGCCGCCAAAAAGAGGAGAGAGGTGGAGGTTCTCTTGGACAATCTTGCCGGTGGCGCTGGTCGCCTCGGTCATCCAACAGGATACCTGCTCACTTCCAGGGGTCCATCCGGGGAGGCGCTCACCGGCTTGTTCCACGTGGAACAAATCGGCCTGCTGGCGGGTATCGTGGAAGGCAAAAAGGGTGGGGGAGGCATCGCCCGGCTGCTCCTCACATTTGCTAAAATCGATGGACCGTCCCAGGATGCGCGGCGGGGTGCCCGTCTTGAGTCTCTGGAGTTCGATACCAGCCTCTAAGAAACTGGCTGACAATGACTTAGCACTAAAATCACCTAGGCGACCGCCCTCGGTTTTATTCGCCCCGATGTGCATCAGGCCGCGCAAGAAAGTGCCGGTGGTGACGACCACGGTCTTGGCGTGGAAGTCGAGATCGAGGTTGGTCTGCACCCCGACCACGGCGCCGTTCTTAAAGATGAGCCCGGTGACCTGGGATTGGAAGATGGTCAGGCCGTCCTGCAGTTCGCAGAGGTGCTTCATCCGGAACTGGTAGGCCTTCTTATCACACTGGGCGCGGGGGGCTTGGACGGCGGGCCCCTTGGAGGAGTTGAGGAGGCGGAACTGGATGCCGGTCACATCGGCGGTCAGGCCCATCTCGCCCCCCAGGGCGTCGATCTCCCGGACGATGTGTCCCTTGGCTTGCCCGCCGATGGCTGGGTTGCAGCTCATCTGGGCGATGGTGTCCACGTTCCCCGTCAGGAGCAGGACATCCACGCCCATGCGGGCGGCGGCCAGGGCGGCTTCCACGCCGGCATGGCCGGCCCCGCAGACGATGACGTCATAGGGGCGATCAGGCCCGAGGCGGATTTGTTTGTGAGGTCGCATAGGCGCTCCCTCACCAGAGGGAATCACTTACCTATGCAGAAGGAAGCGAAGAGCTTGTCCAGCATACGCTCATTATCGATGCGACCGACGATTTCCCCCAGGGCGTCCAGGGCGACCCGGCCTTGGGCGGCCGCGAGCTCGGTCTGGATGGGGGCCTTGAGGTGGCCGGCAGCTTCGGAAAGGGCGGTCGCCGCCCGGGCGAGGGCCTCGGCATGGCGGACGCTGACCACGAGGTCTTCGGCCCCCGGGGCGATCTCTTTGGCGATGAGGAAGTCCCCGAGCTTGGCGCGCAGCGCTTCGGCGTCACGTCCGTCTAAGAGGCAGGCAGAAAGCTTCGCAATCTGTGGCAGGAAATCTTTCTGCGCACGATGCGCGGGCAGGTCCGACTTGTTGGCGACGATGAGCGTGCGCGTGGGGTCGAGCAGCGCGACGAGATCTGCGGGCAGGGCAGGGGGCTCCGTCGAAGCATCGACGACAAGAAGAAGGAGATGCGCGCCGCGCGCCTGTTCGAGCGAGCGCGCCATGCCGAGATTCTCCAGCGTCGAACCGCCGTCGCGCAAACCAGCGGTGTCGATCGCCGTGACGGCGAGGGGTAGGCCCGCGACGGGAGCTTCGAGGTAATCGCGCGTGGTGCCGGCTTCGGGGCTCACAATGGCGCGGTCGGCGCTGGCGAGTGCGTTGAGCAGGCTCGACTTCCCGGCGTTGGGTGCGCCGACGACGGCGACGCGCAGACCGGTGCGCAGGGCTCCGTCGTGCTTCGCCGTGCGGGCGTATCCAGAAAGTTCTGACGCAATTTCAATCAAGCGGGCCGAAGGGCCACGCGGGTCTTCCGGCGGAAGATCTTCCTCGGGGAAATCGATGTGGGCCTCGAGTTCGGCGAGAATCTGCAGCGTGCGGTCGGTCCAGCGGGCCACGTGCCGGCCGAGTTCGCCAGCGAGCATGCGGCGGGCGGAGGCGAGCGCGCGCTCGGAGCTGGCGTGGATCAGATCCGCGACGGCCTCGGCCTGAGTGAGGTCGATGCGGCCGGCGAGGTAGGAGCGGCGCGTGAACTCGCCGGGTTCGGCGATGCGGCCTCCGCGCGCGAGGCAATCTTCGGTGATCCGGCGCACGAGCAGCGGATTGCCGTGGCAGGTGATCTCGAGTGAGTCGTTACCCGTGAAAGAGCGGCCAGCATGCCAGAGCACGGCGACGACCTGGTCAATGGGCTCGCCGTCCTGATTGCGCCAGATACCGAGCGTCGAAGTCTTCTCGGCGAGCGGGGTCTTGCGAGCGAGGGCGGCCGTTGCGATGGCCGAGGCCAGCGGGCCGTCGACGCGCACGATGGCCAAGGCCGAGCGGCCGGCGGGTGTCGCGGCGGCGACGATGGTCTCGGTGGCGGACATAGGATAGCGTGAGCTGGGGTCATCCCAAGGGGCGAGGGGAGGGGAGGCAAGCGGTGTCATACGTCCGCAAAAAGGCTGGAAGGGAAGGGCGGGCCTGACACAGTCCGCCCGAGACACTCCCGTGGAAAATCACCGCTTCCTTCTTCCTGATTCGGCCCGCCAGATCGCGGCGGCCCATGGCACCCCTTGCTATGTCTATGATCAGGTCACCCTTGAGGCCCAGGCTGACGCCATGCTGGCCTTCCCGAACGCCTTCGGTGTAACGGTCCGCTTTGCCATGAAGGCCTGCCCGAACGCCTCGGTCTTGAAGGTCTTCGCGAACAAGGGCCTGCATTTCGACGCTAGCTCGGGCTGGGAAGTCCGGCGGGCCATGTTCGCCGGAGTCCCGGCGGATCGCATCTCGCTCTCCTCTCAGGAACTCCCGGAGGATTTCCCCTCTCTTCTTAATAAGGGAGTGCACGTCAACGCCTGCTCCCTCCACCAGCTCGAGCGCATCGGCAAGGCTCTCCCGGGCCACGAGGTCGGGCTGCGCTTTAACCCCGGCCGTGGCTCGGGCGGCACTGGCAAGACTAACGTGGGTGGACCAGACTCCTCCTTTGGTATCTGGCATGAGTGGGCGGATCAGGCTCAGGCTATCGTGAAGCAGTACGGACTGAAGGTCGTCCGCATCCACACCCACATCGGCTCCGGCAGCGACCCCGTCGTCTGGCAGGAAGTCTCGGCGGCGAGCCTCGCGCTCGTCAGCCGTTTCCCGACCGTGCACACCCTCAACCTCGGCGGCGGCTACAAGGTCGCGCGCGTCGCGGCGGAGAAGGGTACGGACCCGCAGGTCGTCGGCGCACCAGTCAAGGGCGCCTTCGAGAAATTCGCCCAAGCCGACGGACGTAAGCTCCGCCTCGAGATCGAGCCGGGCACATTCCTCGTCGCTAACGCCGGCGCAGTGCTCTCGCGCGTCCAAGACATCGTCTCCACTGGAGCCCGCGAATTCCTCAAGCTCGATTCAGGTATGACCGAGATTCTGCGTCCCTCTCTCTACGGCTCGCAGCACCCAGTGCATCTCTATCCCGCGAAGGCCACCGGCACCTCGCGTGAGTACGTCATCGTTGGACATTGTTGTGAATCGGGAGACTTGATTAGCTGCGCGCCTGGCGAACCCGAGACCCTCGCCACCCGGAGCTTGCCCGAAGCGGCCGCTGGCGATCTCTGCGTCATCGGCGGAGCGGGCGCCTATTGCGCTGGTATGAGCACGAAGAATTATAACTCTTTCCCCGAGGCGCCGGAAGTCCTCCTGCGTCGCGACGGCAAGTTCTCGCTGATTCGTCGGCGCCAGTCGCTGGAGCAGATCCTGCAGAACGAGCAGCCCGCCGAAGGTCTCTGAACGTGCCGCTCCTTTCGCCAGCCCTGGGCGTCACGGTGCCCGACTCGCCGCATGCGACCGTCGTCTGCCTGCCGACGCTCGCCGACGTCGAGAGCTACGAGCGGAAGGAGGAGCGCGTCTGGAAACTGCTCCACGCCGGCTACCCGCGCTTTGTGCGTAACGCGTTCGTCTCGGCGGCCGCGGAGGAGTTGGCCCGGCGATGCGCTTTCACGCCGGACTCGGAGTATCTGCCGCCGAGCTGGCCCGCCCCGCCTTGGGCGCTTTTCCCCCTTGCCCGGGAGGATGTCGCACGGCGGCTCGCAGCGCAGGCCGGCGCACGCACGCTGGCCGTTGGTGTCGGCGGGGCAGGCATCCTGCTCATCGTCGAGTCAGGCGACGCCGCAAACCGGCTGGCCAAGCTCGTGCAGCACACGGGCGCGCTCATTTCTTCCCGTCAGGCCGAGGCTTGGCTCGCCGATGAGCCGGACGCGCCCGACACGGGCTCGGCCGAAGTGCGCACCGCGCTCATGCCCTTCTTCGAAGGCGTCGCGCCCGCGGACCTACTCCTCTGCTCCTCGGGCATGAACGCCGTCGACGCCGCCCTGCATGCCGTCGACGTCGTGCAGTCCGCCGCCGGCCGCCGCGTCTGGATCCAGCTGGGCTGGCTGTACGTCGATTCGATCCGCCTGCTGGAGAAGAATCCCGGCGTCGAGCGCAGGTTCGTCCATGACGTCACCGACCTCGCTGAGGTCGGGCGCCTCCTCGCGCGGGGAGACGTCGCGGGCGTCCTCACGGAGGCGCCGAACAATCCGCAGCTCCAGACCGTCGACCTGCGTGCGCTGCGCGCGCTTTGCGATCTTCACGGGGCGATGTTGGTGGTCGACCCGAGTTCCGCCGGCGTCGCCGCCACCGATGTCCTGCCTTACGCCGACCTCGTCCCCTGTAGCCTCACGAAGTACGCCGCCTCGTCGGGCGACGTCATGGCGGGGGTCCTCGCCGTGAATCCCGCGCGCCCGCGCGCCGCCGAGCTCCTGGCCGCCGCCCGGCAGCGGCACGTCCCCTTGCACGCGCTCGACGCCGCGGCGCTCGCCCCGCAAGCGGCGCAGGTCGCGCAGGTCACCGCGAAGCTCTCGGCCAACGCGACCGAACTCGCGCGACGTCTCGCCGCGCACCCTTCCGTCGTGCGCGTGCGCACCGCCCTCACCGGCCCTACCGCCGACCACTATCGCGCAATCATGCGTCCGGGCGCGGGCGCAGGCTCGCTGGTCACTGTCGAGCTACGCGAAGGCGCGATGCGCGCCGCCTACGATCGCTTGGCGGTGGTCAAGGGTCCCAGCTTCGGCCTCGCGTTCACCATCGCGTCGCCGTTCATGTGGCTCGCGCATTTCGACGAAGTGACGAATGAGCAGGGGAGGGCGCATATCCGTGCTGCTGGACTCGACCCTGATCTCCTGCGGATCTCCGTCGGGCTTGAGCCACTGGAAGAGATCTGGTCGGCGTTCGAAGTTGCGCTCGCTAAATAAAAGACCCGCCTTGCGGCGGGTCGGTCCTCTTCAGTTGGAAGTTTTAGTCGGGTTCGATGGCTCGTCTTCCGCATCGTCCTCATCGTCGTCTGCTTTGGGGACGACTTTCTTTGCCGCACCCTTCTTGGCGGTCCGAGCTTTGAGCATGCGCTCGCGGAAGGCAGCCCGCTCTTTCTCCTGTAAGGCCGGTGCGCCTTCGTCGACCTTTGCGAGAGCGGAGTCGAAGACTTTTCGGTAGGCCATTTCGGAGTCGGTCGAGCGCTTACGCGCTACCTTGTATTCGGCATAGGCCTTATTAGTGAGCGCCCGATCGGCCTTAGCCTGCTGTTCGGCCGACATGACCTCTGGTAGGTCGTTCGCCGCCTTGCGGGCAGCGACGAGCCGGGCGTGCTCTGGATCAGCGGTTTGGCCTTCGTCCTTGGCGGGGGCGGCGGCGAGTTGGGCGTGTAGGCCGACGGCGAGAAGCGCGGCGGCCAGGGTGGTTTTGATGGTTATCATGGTGTTGGGTGGGAACGGGCTTGAAGGAAGGGTGTCGGAGAAGGACAATTCAAGTCCCTCGCCCTGAGGTTCACCCCATGAGTTCAACCCCTCGCTTCCTTCTGGGAGTTCTTCTGCTGTTCCCGCTTGCCCTGGTGGCTCAGGGTAAGAAGCGCCCCGACCAGCCTTTGGAGATGTCCCGGCTGCCTGCGGTGCCGACGATGCCTGACGCCTTTCCGCAGGTCGTGGGTACCCAAGTTTTCGGTCCAGCCTATAAGTTCACCAAGGACGAGGCAGTGCTCGAGGCTGCCAAGGGCATCAGCGCAATGGGTTCGCGCATCCTCAAGATCAACGCGGACTCTGGACAGCAGCTGACTCCGTATATCGCGATGCCCTTCACGCACTACGTGCTGTGGTACCGTTCCTCGAACGAGTGGACGAAAGGATTCACGCCCGAGCTCAAGCGCCGCGAATACAACGCCGTCTACCATTTTACGAAGGACCTGCTCACGCGCTATGATACGGCGGGCAAGACCTTCTTCCTCGGCCATTGGGAAGGCGACTGGTATCTCCTCCCGGATAAGGACGTAAAGAAGGACGCCTCGCCCGAGCTTGTCGCGGCAATGATCGAATGGCTCAGTATTCGCCAGAAGGCCGTCGACGACGCCCGCTCCGAAGTGTCCTACGCCAAGTGCCGAGTCTATACCTACGCCGAGGTCAACCGTGTCCGCGACGCAATGAAGGATGGCCGCAAGCGACTCGTGAACGCAGTGTTGCCCAAAGTGAACGTCGATTTTGTTTCCTATTCCGCCTACGACAGTCAGCTGCTCCCGGGGGAAGAGATCCGGGCCACGTTGGACTACGTCAACGCCCAGCTCCCCGCCAAGGCTGGCCTCCCTGCGAAGCGGGTCTTCATCGGCGAGTTTGGCCTGTCTTGGAAGGCGTGCGGCGGCGACGGCGCGAAGCACGACCAACGTAATCGCGAGATCCTCGCCAAGTTCATGACCTGGAAGCCGGCGATGGCCTTGTTCTGGCAGTATTATAACAACGAGGTCATTGACGGCGAACAGGTGGGGTTCTGGCTCGTCGATAATAAGAACAATAAGACGCCCCTCCACGCGACGATGACCGAACTCTTCACAGCGCAGGAAGAAGCGGCCCGGGAAATGCGCGGGCGGACCCGTCGCCTGCCTGGGTATGAAGAGATTGCGGCCTTCAGCGAGAATTGGCTCAACGCCCGCGCGCCGCGCTGAGCGACTCCGCGCTTGAGCCTGCCCGCCGACGGACGACATTACACCCATGCGCAATAAGCTGCTCATCGAGGCCGTCGGGACTTTCTTCCTCTGCCTTGCCGCCTTGGTCTCGTCCAACGCGCTCCCGGTCGCCGCTTTGCTTTGCGCCCTCATCTACATGGGCGCCCCGGTCTCGCTTGCCCATTATAACCCCGCTGTCTCGCTCGCGTTCCGCCTGCGGGGTCGTTCCAGCACCCGCGCCCTCTGGTCCTATGTCGGCGTGCAGCTGATGGCGGCCGTCCTCGCTGCTCTGGTCGCCGGTTATCTCCTCGGCCATGATTCGGAACACGCCAGGGGGGCGATCGATGCCTTGAGCGAATCCGCCTTCGCTGGATTCGGCGTCACCGCGGTCATCGAGCTACTCTGCACTTTCGCACTGGCCTTCATCATCTTGATGGTCGGGACTTCGCGCCTCACGGCGGGTAACAGTTATTTCGGACTAGCCATCGCGGTGGCTGTCCTTGGCCTCTCGGGTACGTTTGGAGATTTCAACCCGACCATGAATCCGGCCGTCTCGCTGGCGTCGGCGCTGGTGGGCGTTCTCGCCGCGCTCCTCGACGGGCTTATCGGCACCAAGACTTTCGTCACGGAAACTCTCTTCCTGGCTAAGGTCGCCCCGCGCATTTTAGCGGAGATTACCATCCAGTTTGTCGGGGCGGCCTTGGCGGCCTGGTTCTTCCGGGTGCTCTTCCCTGAAGACCGGTAAATTCCGACAGGATGGCTTGAACTGGGTCAGGCTCCTCTCAAGGTAAAACCATGAACCCGCTCTTCACTGCACATAAGCATTACGGCTCCCTGCTCCTGCTGCTCATCCTGATTGTGATTCTCGTCGCCCTTTTCAAGGGACCGAACACCAAACTCCAGCGCATCGTCACCGTCCTTGTCGATATCAACCTCGTCGTGGGCATCGTCGCCTTCTTCCAGACGGCTCGCCCGATCTCCTGGTTCCACCCGATTCTCGCCCTCGCCGCGGTCGGTCTTCTGCACGCCGCCTCGAAGAGCGAAGACAAAGCCAAGGTCGTCCGCTGCTTCTCGATTGCACTCGTTCTCCTCGTGGCCGCTTGGGCCGTCAATGCCTCCTGGGGCCCAGAATGGTTCAAGACGAACTTCGTCAAGCTTCCGTCCGTAGCGGTTATCGCTCAGTAAGCTTAGTAAGATACGGTCAGGTTACGACGGCCCAGACATTGTCCGGGCCGTTTGACTTCCCATTGACCCGAGGCTTGTTGACGCGACACTCAAGGTCCTCGTCTGATGTATCGCCTCGCCCTTAACATGCTCTTCGGAGACCGCGCCAAGCTCGCGATGCTCCTGTGTGGCCTGGCGTTCTCGGCTTTACTGATGGCCCAGCAGAGCTCGGTTTTCTTCGGGATCATGAGCTGGACCTATACGCCGATGGTCAACATCCGCGCGCAGGTCTGGGTCAGCGACCCGATGGTCGAGCAGGTTAATGACGCCAAGCCGCTTCGCGACACGGACCTCGGTCGCGTCCGCTCCGTCGACGGTGTCGCCTGGGCCGCCCCGCTCCACACCTCCTTCGTCCAGGCGCGCATGCAGGACGGCAACTTTAAGCTGATCACGCTCGTCGGCATTGATGCCGACACCTTCGCCGGCGCCCCGGCCGTCCTCACGCAGGGCCGCATCGAGGACCTCCGCCTCCCCGACACCGTTATCGTCGACGAATGGGGCGCCGCGCTGATGGGACGCATGACCGTCGGTCCGGACGGCAAGCCGCGCAACACGCCGCTCAAGGTCGGCGACACGTTCGAGGTCAACGATATCCAGGCGCGCATCGTCGGCATCTGCAAAGTGAGGCGCGCGTTCACCGGCGGACCGTTCGTCTACACGACCTATGATCGCGCCAAGGGCTACACGCTCGGCGCCCGTCGCACGCTCAGCTTCATGCTCGTCGAGCCGCAGAAGGGCGTGACGCCCGCCGAACTCTGCGATCGCATCGAACGCGATACGGGCCTCAAGGCGTGGACGTCCGACACGGTGATCTGGAGTTGGGGTGAGCGCAGTTTGGCCCGCAATACCTTCTGGTGGTTCTGGACTAACACGGGGATTCCGTTCTCCTTCGGCACGGCGGTCTTGCTCGGCCTGTTCGTCGGCATCGCCATCTCGGGCCAGACGTTCTATTCCTTCGTCCTCGAGAATCTGAAGTACTTTGCGGCCATCAAGGCGATGGGCGCGGGTATGGGCGTCATCGCCCGCATGCTCTTCGTGCAGGCCTTCACTGCCGGCCTCATCGGCTTCGGCCTCGGCGCCGGGATGGCGCAGGGTATCGGGCGCGTGATGATCGAGAAGGGCATGCCGCCGTTCGTGATGTACCCGCAGATCCTCTGGGCGACGTTCGCCCTCGTGCTGGGCATCAGCTTCGTCTCCGCCCTCATCGGCATCATCAAGGTGTCGCGCGTCGACGCCGCCTCGGTCTTCCGCGGATGAGCCACCTCGCCCACACCGTCGCCGTCCGCGCCTCCGGCGTCGACATGTTCTTCGGCACACCGGAGAACCAAGTCGTCGCCCTCCAGCAGGCCGACTTCGAAGCCCGCCGCGGAGAGCTCATCATGCTCGTCGGCCCCTCGGGTTGCGGGAAGACGACGCTCCTCTCCGTCATCGCGGGCACGCTCACGCCGCAGGCCGGAACGGTCGAGGTCTTCGGTCAGCGCCTCGACGGCCTCGGCCAGGAAGAGCTCACCGCTTTCCGCCGCAAGCACCTCGGCTTCGTCTTCCAGTCATTCAACCTCATCCCCACGCTCACCGTGATGGAGAACGTGATGGTGCCGCTGCTCATTCAGGGTCGCCCTTACGACGAAGCCCACGCTCGCTCGCTCGCCATCATCGATAAAGTCGGCCTCAAGGGCCGCGAGGAAGGCCGCCCCAACGCGCTCTCCGGCGGCCAGCAACAGCGCGTCGCGATTGCCCGCGCGCTCGTCCACGAGCCGCCGCTCCTGATCTGCGACGAACCGACCTCAGCCCTCGATAAGGACACCGGCGGCCACATCATGCAGCTTGTCCGTGACCTTTCCCGTTCGCCCGAACGCTGCGTGGTCGTCGTCACGCACGACCACCGCATTTTCCGCTTCGCTGACCGCATCGCGGAGATGGAAGACGGCCGCATCAGCCGCGTCGTCGACGATCCGAAGCTGCTCGACACCACCCATCTCTAATCCTCCTTATGTTCAAGAAACGCATCCTGCTCTTCGCCCTCGCCCTTGCCGGCGCGATCGCCGCCCTGCAGCTCACCCGCGGTACGGCCAACGAGGCGCCGATCAAGCCGCCGCCCTATGAGCCCGCTACGCGCGATAAGGACGGCCTGATCGCCGCCGCCGGCCTCATTGAAGCCGCCGCCGAGAATACCCTCCTCGGTTCGCCTACGTCCGGCACCGTCGCGAAGGTCCATGTGAAGGTCTGGGATAAGGTGAAGGCCGGTGACCCGATCCTGACCCTCGACGAGCGTGACCTCCGCGCCCAGCAAGCGGTGCAGAAGGCCGCGGTCGCCGCCGCCGAAGCTACCGCCGAGCGTGCCGAAGACGCCGCCCGACGCTGGACGGGCATCAAGGATAGCGGCGCCGTCTCCGCCTCCGAACTCCTTTCTTATCAGATGGCTGCCAAGGAGGCCAAGGCGAAGCTCGCCTTAGCTAAGGCCCAACTCGACCAGACGGCGGTCCTGCTCGACCGCCTCATCCTCCGTTCGCCCATCGACGCGACGGTGCTCCAGGTCGGCGTGCGGGTCGGTGAATTCGTGGCGGCCGGCGCGAAGGCCCCCGTCGTCCTTGGCGACATCACTCGCCTGCAGATCCGTTGCGACGTCGATGAGCAGTTGGCCACGCGCATGCGCGAAGGCCTGCCCGCCAAGGGCTACTTAAAAGGCGAGAGCTCGCTTGCCGGCGGCAAGGACCGGTCCATCGCCCTGAAGTTCGTCCGCATCGAACCCTTCGTCATCCCAAAGACTTCGCTCACTGGCGCGAGCATCGAGCGCGTCGATACCCGCGTGCTGCAGGTGATCTATCAGTTCGATCGCCCTGCGGACCGCGTGCTCTTTGTCGGCCAGCAGATGGACGTCTATATCGACGCTTCTCAAAATGCTCCGGGTAAATAAGAGCTTCCTCCTCGCGGCGCTGGTCCTCGCAGGTTGCGCCCATGATCCGATGGCGAAGCCGAAGGGCCTCGTCACGCCGAGTGCGTTCTCGCAGGCTGGCGCCGCCGCTGATGCCAAGTGGGCGGAGGCGTTCGGTGACTCGGCCTTGCTCGAACTCATTGCGCAGGCACGTAAGAACAGCCCGGATCTCGCCATCGCTCGCGCGCGTCAGCGTGAAGCGGTGGCCTTGCTTGCCTCCGTCAATGCCGGCAATCAGCCCGCCGTTTCCGTCGGCGCCGGCCTGGAATCATCCCGCATCTCGCTGGAGACCGGTCGCGTGCCGCTCGGCGTCGGCATCCCGCGTCGCACCGACGTCGGCGCCGCTGGCGTGAAGGCTTCGTGGGAACTCGATATCTGGGGCCGCGAGGCCGCGAAGTCCAAGGCCGCCGAAGCCGATTTGCGCGCGGCTAAGTTTACGACCCAACAGGCGGATCTCGCCCTGTCTGCCGAAGTCGCCCGGATATGGTTCGCCGTTCGCGGCGCTCGCGAGCAGCTCGCCTACCTAGAAACTGAATTCGCGACGCGCCGGCGCGAGATGGAGATTATCGAGAAGACCGTCGTCGCAGGCTTGCTCGACTCCGATCCGCTTTCCTCCGCGCGTCTCGCCGCCGCGCAGGCCAAGGTCGACGAAGGACTCGGCCGCCGCCGCCTCGCCGCCGTCGAGAATGCGCTCCGCGCTTTGATTGGTTCCACTCCAGGCTTCCAGCTGCCGGAAGCTAAAGGTTCCGCCGCGATGCCGACCTTTGGTGCGGGCGTGCCCTCCGAACTCTTGCTGCGTCGTCCCGACCTCGCGGCAGCGGCCGAGCGGATCGATGCCGCGCTCGCGCGCGAAGGCGCCGCCATCGCCGATTTCTATCCCTCGGTGACGCTCAACGGCCAAGCCGGTTGGCAGGCTGATCCGGCTTCGCGCGTGGGCCGGGGCTCATCGAGTTTCTGGACGCTGACGCCTTCGGTCGATCTACCGGTGTTCGACGCTGGTCGGCGCGAAGCCAACCTCGAGGTCGCCCGCGCGCGCATTGACGGCTCTGGGGCGGAATGGACCAAGGCCGTCCTCGGCGCCTTCCGCGAAGTCGAGGATGCACTCGCCGATCTCCGTGAGCTGGCCATGCAGGAGGAACTGACCGCCCGGGTGCTCACCGCGGTACGCGTCCGGCTCACCAACGCCGAAGCCCGCCGCCAGGCTGGTCTCGCGAACGAGAACGAGATCCTCATCGCGCGCCGAGACGAAGCCACGGCGGCCCGCACGCTCTCGCTGGTCGTCTGGGAGCGCCGCCAGGTCGCGGTCCGCCTCGCCGCCGCCACGGGTGGCGGTTGGTCCGCTCAGTAACTCGCCAAAGAAAAAGGGCGTCCGCGAGGACGCCCTTTCTGTTTCCGTCAAGGCACTTAGGCCTTGATCTGCGGGCGCTTGGGATCCGGCCAGTCGATGTGGAAGAACTCGCCGCGGGGCTTGTCCTTGCGCTCGTAGGTGTGGGCGCCGAAGTAGTCGCGCTGACCCTGGAGCAGGTTCTGCGGGAGGTTCTCGGTGCGGTATGAGTCGAAGTAAGAGAGCGCCGAACCGAGGGTCGGCACGGGGATGCCGTGCTTCACCGCGAGGGCGATGACCTTGCGCCAGTTCTTCTGCGCCTTCTTGACGGTCTTCTTGAAGTACGGGTCAAGGAGGAGGTTATCCAGCGAGCGCTTCTTGGCGAAGGCTTCGGTGATCTTCTGGAGGAAGCTCGCGCGGATGATGCAACCACCGCGCCAGATCTGGGCGATCTCGCCGAAGTTGAGCTTCCACTTGTACTCGTTCTGCGCCTCACGCATGAGCTGGAAGCCCTGGGCGTAGGAGCAGATCTTAGAGCAGTACAGGGCGTCGCGAATCTGTTCGATGATCTTGGCGCGATCCGGATTGGTCATCGCGCGCTTCGGGCCACGGAGGACCTTGGCGGCTTTGACGCGCTCATCCTTCACGGCGGAGAGGCAGCGGGCGAAGACGGCTTCGGCGATGGTCGGAGCAGCGACACCCATATCGAGGGCGTTGGCGCTCGTCCACTTGCCCGTACCCTTCTGGCCGGCGGTATCGAGGATGACGTCGACCAGCGGGACGCCGGTCTCAGGGTCCTTCTGCTTGAGCACCTTGGCGGTGATCTCGATGAGGAAGGAATTCAGGTCGCCCTTGTTCCATTCTTCGAAGGTGGTGCCGATCTCGTCCGGGGTCATGCCGAGGAGGCCGCGCATGAGGTCGTAGGCTTCGCAGATCATCTGCATGTCGCCGTACTCGATGCCGTTGTGGACCATCTTCACGTAATGGCCAGCGCCATCGGGGCCGATGTGGGCCACGCAAGGGACGCCGCCCTTGATGGGCTTACCCGGGGTCGCGCCGGTCAGTTCAACGCCAGTGACGGCATCGACCTTAGAAGCGACCGCTTCCCAGATGGGCTTAAGTTCGGCCCAGGCGGCAGCATCGCCACCGGGCATGAGGGACGGCCCGAAGCGGGCGCCTTCTTCGCCACCGGACACGCCGGAGCCAATGAAGCGGAGGCCCTTGGCCTTAAGTTCCTTTTCGCGGCGGATGGTATCCGTCCAGAGGGCGTTGCCGCCGTCGATGATGATGTCGCCCGGCTCGAAGGCCGCGGCGAGCTCGTTGATCACCGCGTCGGTCGGGCCGCCGGCCTTGACGAGGATGACGGCTTTGCGGGGCTTCTTGAGGGAGGCCGCGAAGTCCTTGATGGTCGGGCAGCCAGTCAGCTTGCCCGGAGTCTTCGGGTTTTCCTTCACGAACTCGTCGGTCTTGGCGGTCGTGCGGTTGTACACCGAGATCGCGAAGCCGTGGTCGGCGATGTTGAGGGCGAGGTTCTGACCCATGACGGCCAGACCGATGAGACCAATGTCGGATTGCATAAGAGGAGCCAATGCGAACCCCCGGGGGCTGGCATGGCAAACAAGAAAGAGGGCAGGTTTCGCCCGAAAGCTCTTGTTTTCGGCACGGTCGACCGCCTTTCCCCTCGCCTCATTAGGGCCGCTTAGCATCGTGGGGCGTTGTCATGTCCCAGCTCGTCGGCAAACGTATCACCCTCGGTGTCACCGGTTCCATCGCCGCCTACAAGGCCGCGGACCTGATCTCCCAGCTAGTCAAGTACGGCGCCGAGGTCCAGGTGGTCATGACCAAGGGCGCAACGCAGTTCATCACCCCGATGACACTGCAGGTCCTCTCTCGCCGACCGGTGGCGTTCGATCTCTGGGCCGAAGGAGCTAATTCCGTCCCGGGCCACATCGAGATAGCCGATTCCTCCGACCTGCTCCTCGTTGCGCCGCTTTCCGCCAACGTGATGGCCGAGTTCGCCCACGGCCTCGCCCCTGACTTGCTGACCAGCGTCTACCTCGCGACTCGTGGCCCAGTCCTCCTTTGCCCGGCGATGAACGGTAAAATGTACGAGCACGCCGCCACCCAGGCTAACCTGAAGACCCTCCGTTCCCGCGGTCACGCCATCGTCGAGCCCGCTGAAGGTATGCTGGCCTGCGGCTACGAGGGCAACGGCAAGCTCGCGCCAGTCGAAGAGATCGTGGGCCGCGTGCTCTCGATCCTGGGCTGAGTCCGATGGACCCGCGCGCCCTCCGCCAGCGACTCGAGGCTTCGGCGAAGGCGCTGGGCTTTGACGCGTTCGGCGTGGCGCCAGTCGAGGTCGACGTCCGCGCCGACTATTTTAAAAAATGGATCGCCGATGGCATGCACGGCGACATGGCCTGGCTGGCTCGAAATCCCGAACGACGCACCGACGCCCGTAAGGTGATGCCGGAGGCCCGCAGCCTCGTGGTCGTCGGGCTTAATTATTATCAACCGCATCCTCCGGCCGGTTACCGTATCGCGAAATACGCGCTCGGTGCCGATTACCACGACGTGCTTCTCGCCCGCCTGCAGCAGCTCTGCGAAGCGATGAAGGAACTCGGCGGTGAACAGAAGCCATACGTCGACACCGGCCCCGTGCTCGAAAAGCCCGTCGCGGCGGCGGCCGGCCTCGGCTGGCAGGGCAAGAGCACGATTCTGATCCACCGGGGCGCGGGGACGTGGCTTTTCCTTGGAGTCATCCTGACTACCCTAGAACTCGAAGCTTCCGCCACCAAGGAGCCGGACCGCTGTGGGACATGCACGCGCTGCATCGATGCCTGCCCGACGGCCGCAATCATCGCCCCGTATAAATTAGATGCCCGCAAGTGCCTGGCTTACCTGACCATCGAGCATAAGGGCGCCATCCCCGTCGAATACCGCGAAGCCCTCGGCGACCGGGTGTTCGGCTGCGATGATTGTCTCGATGTCTGCCCTTGGAATAAGTGGGCCGTGGCTACCCGCGAAGCTCATTTCGCCCCGCGCCCGCATCCGCCGCTACGCGAAACGCTGGCTTGGACGGACGAGCAGTTCCTGACGCATTTTAAGGGGACGCCAGTCGAACGTCTCGGCCTCGCCCGCTGGCATCGTAATGCACTCACGTACTGGGTAATGTCGGCGAGCGTGCCGACCTTCCGGCCGCCGAGGCGCTCCTCGGGTCGACCGATCCGATGGTCGCGGAACATGCCGCTTGGTCCGTCGCACGTCTGCGCGCCCGCTGAACCTACGGGTTGCCTCGGGCGACTGGGTTGTCCTAATGGGTAGCGTGACTCTCGCCCAAGCCTACTACGCGCTCGCCGCCTTCCTGCTTCTGGCCGGCTGGCTCATCGTCACCGACGCGCCGGTCCTTCGCTCCTTCCGTCGTTCCAAGACCGCCACGACTTTACTCGCCCTCGTTGCCATCGCTTGGTTCGCCTGGTGGCTGATGAACATCCCTGAAGCCGATCTCGCCGGCTTGCCGCGCATGCCGGTGATCGTCGGCTTCATCGGCTTCAGCCTGCTGACGTTTGTTTACATGCCGGATTTCCTGTCGGTGCGCGCCCTCGGGGTTATCATGCTCTTCCTCGCGCGCCATGCCCTGGACGCTGGCTATCGCCAGCTTCCCTATAGCTTGCTCGACGCCTCGCTGAGCTACGGCGTACTGGTGCTCTTCGGCTTCTGGTGGGCCTGCTCGCCGCCGGTGTTCTGCCGTCAGTGCGATTGGGTCCTCGCCACGGACGGTCGTCGCAAGGCCTTCGGTGGGCTGAGCCTCCTTCTGGCCGTCGCTTGCGTCGCCCAGTCTTTCCGACTCGCGTGAGCCGCGCTCTGCTCATCGTCGTCTCGGGTCCCGCTGGCAGCGGCAAGACCACGCTCTGCTCTCGGTTGACCGAGGCCTACCCGCAGGCCATCCGCCGCGTGATCACCTGCACGACCCGCGCGCCGCGCGCCGGCGAGGCGGACGGCGTCGATTATCATTTCCTGACGCGCCACAGCTTCGAGCAACAGGTCGCCACCGGCGTCTTCCTCGAACATGCCACCGTGCACGGTAATTTCTACGGGCCGCGCGCCGCCGATGTCGCCACGCATCTCAGCGCTGGCTTTGACGCGCTGCTGAACGTCGACGTTCAGGGGGCCGCCACGATTCGTACTAAGGGCGCCGCCGACCCGCTTCTCGCCTCCGCACTCGTCACGGTCTTTATCCGCGTGAGCGACCACGCCGAACTCCGCCGTCGGCTTACGGGCCGTGGCACCGATCCGGTCGACGAGATTGACCGTCGCGTCGCCGCCGCCGAAGAAGAAATCCGCCACGCGGGCTCCTATCAACACGTGATTGAGAGCGGTAGCCGCGAAGCCGATTTCGCCGCCCTGCAAAGTATCTACCTCGCCGAGAAGGCCCGCCGTCCATGATGGAGAAGAATGACATCGCGAGCGTCCTCGACGAGATCGCCACGTTCATGGAGCTGACCGGAGAGAATCCGTTCAAGATCCGCGCCTACTCCGCCGGAGCCCGTATCCTGGAGAACATGACCGAGGACCTCGGCGAGCTCATCTACGACGGCAAGCTCGCGGACATCCCTGGCCTGGGTGAAGCTTTGGTCGACAAGATTACCACGCTTCGTCGCGATGGCGTCTTGCCCTTCCATCAGAAGCTCAAGGCTTCGATCCCTGCCGGCCTTCTGGAAGTCATGCAGATCCCTGGCCTCGGACCGAAGAAGGTCCGCGCTCTTTGGACGCTGCTCGCGGTCGAGGACCTTGCGAAGTTGAAGGAGGTCTGCGAATCCGGCGCGGTTGCCGAGCTCAAGGGCTTCGGCGCCAAGACGCAGGATAAGATTCTCGAAGGCATCAAGAATCGCATCGCCTACGGCAAGCGTCACCGCTGGTACGAAGCCGCCGCCATCGCTGAGCCGATCCTGGCTGGTCTGCGCGCGCTGCCGCAGGTCTCGCTCGCCGAATCCGCCGGTTCGCTCCGCCGCGCCCGCGAGACGGTCGGCGACCTCGACTTCCTCGTGGCCTCATCGGAACCCAAGCCAATCATGGATTGGTTCGTCGCCTATCCCGGCGTCAAGGAAGTCACCGCGCATGGTGAGACCAAGTCTAGCGTGCGTTTCGAAAACGGCCTGCAGGCCGACCTCCGCGTCGTGCCGGCTGAGCAGTTCTATTTCGCGCTCCATCACTTCACGGGCTCCAAGGAGCATAACGTCGCCATGCGCCACCGCGCGCTCGGCCGCGGGCTCAGCATGAGCGAGTGGGGCTTCAAGTCCGTCGACGAGAAGTCTGTCGCACCCGGCGCTACGAGCGAAGAAGAAGTCTTCCGTGCCCTTGGCTTGCCCTGGATTCCGCCCGAACTCCGCGAGGGCAACGGCGAGATCGACGCCGCGGAAGCCGGCAAGCTGCCAAAACTCGTCCAGTTCTCTGACCTGCGTGGCGTCTTCCATAACCACACCACGGAATCAGATGGCGACCATACGCTTGATCAGATGGCGGCCGCGGCTGAAGCCCACGGCTGGGATTACCTCGGCATCTCGGATCACTCGAAGTCCAGCTTCCAAGCTGGTGGCCTCGACGAGGCCCGCCTCGCGAAGCAGCTCGAAGATATCGCCAAGCTCAACGCCTCGAAGAAGTATCGCGTGCGCGTGCTCTCCGGCAGTGAGGTCGATATCCTCAAGGACGGGACGCTCGACTTCTCCGATGACGTGCTCGCTCGCTTGGACTTCGTCGTGGCCTCGGTGCACAACCTTTTCACCTTGGATCGCGAGGCGCAGACAGCCCGGATCATCAAGGCCATCGAGAACGAACACGTCGACATGGTGGGCCATCTGACCGGCCGCCTGCTCAACAGGCGTGAGCCTTACGACGTCGACATCGCCAAGGTCATCGATGCCGCCGCCGCCAACGACACGATCATCGAGCTCAACGCGAACCCGTGGCGACTCGACCTCGACTGGCGCTGGTGGCGTCGCGCGGCTGAGAAGGGCGTGCTCTGCTCGATCAATCCGGACGCACACGATATCGACCAGCTGGCCTTCGCCGCGCACGGCGTGCGTATCGCCCGCAAGGGCTGGCTGACGCCGGAGCAGGTGCTCAACACGCGTTCGTTGCCGGAAGTGCTGTCCTGGCTCGGTCGCTGAGGGCTCCTTACGGCTCGCCCTGAGGGCGCGGCCCGTCCTATCCTGCCGCATGCTGCACGATAAGCGCCGTCTGCTCCTCATCGCCGGACCTTGCTCCCTCGAATCGGAGTCCAATTGCCGGACTGTTGCCACGGAGCTCAAAGCCCTGGCCGCCCGCCATCCGGAGCTGAACATCATCTTCAAGGGATCCTACGACAAGGCCAACCGTACCTCGCTCGGCGGCGACCGCGGTCCCGGTATGCAAGCCGGCCTCGACCTCCTCGCGATGGTGAAGAAGGACTATGGTTTTAAAGTGCTCACCGATATCCACGGCCCCGAGCAGTGCGAAGTCGTCGGTAAGGTCGTCGACGTGCTGCAGATCCCCGCGTTCATGTGCCGCCAGACCGACCTCCTCGTCGCGGCCGCCAAGACCGGCAAGGTCGTCAACGTGAAGAAGGGCCAGTTCCTCTCGCCGTTCGAGATGCGTTTCGTCGTCGATAAGCTCGAAGGCGCCAAGGCCGCTGAGATCTGGCAGACCGATCGCGGCACGACCTTCGGCTACCAGAACCTCGTCGTCGACATGCGCTCCTTCCCGATCATGGCCGGCTTCGGTCACCCGACGATCATGGATGCCACGCACGCGGTGCAGCTCCCCGGCGCCGCGGGTGGCTCTTCCGGCGGCCAGCGCGAATATGTCCCCGTCCTCGCCAAAGCGGCCCTCGCCGCCGGCGCTGATGGCCTCTTCATGGAGACACACCCCGATCCGCAGAAGGCGATTTCTGACGGCCCGTCGCAGGTGCCCCTCGCGGAATTCCCGGCGCTCGTTGAAGCCTGCCTGCGCGTCTGGAAAGCCGTCCGCGCTTAAGCGGTCAACTTCGCAATCGCTTCCCGGTCCGGCTTGCCGCTGGCATTCGTCGGCATGCTGGGGATGAACACATAGCGCCGCGGGCGCGCCGCGGGCTCGAGCGCTTCGCAGGCCAGCCGCAGCGCAGCTTCGGCGGACGCGGGGCCGATGACGCAGGCCGTCACGATTTCGCCCCAGCGAGCGTCGATCATGCCGAGCACGAAGGCTTCCTTGATGAGGCCAGTCGAGAGCAGGGCCTGCTCGACGCGACCCGGATCTACTTTCTCGCCGCCGGTGATGATCACGCGGTCGGCGCGTCCAGAAATTTTCACGCTCCCGTCCGCGGCGACGTCGCCTCGATCGCCGCTCACCCATGGGCTATCGAGCGGGCCGTCGGGCCATAGGCCAAGACCGAGCGCAGCGGTGGCGATGGTGATGACGCCGTCACCGTTCGTCGCAAACGTCACGCCAGGCAAGGGAGTGCCGCGGACGGATTCGCCTGACCAGATTTTTTCCGGCGGACAAAGCGCACAAGCCGCTGCGGTCTCGGTCGAGCCGTAGGTGAGAAACACGGGCACTCGTCGCGTGCTAATCTCGGCGAGCAGCGGAGTGGGCACCACCGAGCCACCGAGCAAGATGACATCAAACGCCCGCAACCAGGCTTCGCCCTCGGCACGAGCGAGGAGTCGCGATAATTGCGCCGGGACCAAGGAGATGATTTTGGTGCCCGAGGAGGGGAGCGCGACGGAGGGCAGGGCGGTGTTTTCGTTAAAGCGACCATCGATGACGAAATGCTGGCCGCCAGTAACGCGAGCGCGGATGGCCGGCATGAATCCGCTCACGTGCCAGGGCGGCGTGCAGGTGACGCCGTGCAGGATGGGCGAGAGGCCGCGGGCGACGAGCGCATCACGGAGGCCGAGCGTCGCGGCTCGGAGGGTTTCTGAAGAATGGATGATGAACTTTACTTTCCCCCCGGTGCCGCCGGTGGGAATCATCACCCGACCGCGCCAATTTTTCGGCCAATCACACGTGCCGAGTCCGCGCGGTTCGGGGGCGTGTCCTTTGACGATCGTGCCGCGGGGAATCTGGCGGGCGGCTTCAGCGAGATCAGTTTCAGCCCAGCGCGGGTTCCCCAAGAAGACGGGCAGGCCGGCATCATGAGCCTGCAGGGCTTCCTGCAGGTGCGCGGCGTGTTGCGCGTGGAAGACCGCGACGGCGCTCATGTCAGGTCGTGCCAGAAGCCCGCCCAATCATAGCTCGGCAGGCCGCCCGCCGACGGTCCATGCACGTGACGATCACGGCCGTCGCTTTCGAAGCGACCTAAGGTATCAAATCCCACCGTGCCGGCGGCCGGGTCCTGCGAAGCGAGCCAGAGCGCTCCTTGTCGGCCGATCGCGGTCTCGAAGCAGGAGGAATAGACGACGGCGCCTACACGGGTAGCCCGCCATGCCAAGAGGTCGTCCCAATCTCCGGCGAGCAAAGGTTTCACGACGACCGTCCCGCTCCAATCGATTCCGCCCGGCGTGAGGAAAGATTCGTCGAGCGCGATTTTATCCGGTCCGAGCGAGGCGTAACCTGGATGTCCGACCGGGAGCGGTTGTTCGAGGAATTCAACCTGCGTCTGCGCGCGCGCGAACTCGGTCCAGCGCCGCGCCGTCTGCAGATCTAGTGAGCCGTTGGCATCCAAGCGCAGTCGGCCCGGGAATCGGCTCAGCACCCCGTGGATGGATTCCTCGGAAGTCTCCGGCGAAATCTTAACCTTCAACGTCTTGAAGCCTGCGGACAACTTCGCGTCGGTCTCCATGACGGAAAGCGTCATGAGTCCGGCGCAAGGGAGGCTGCCGCCAAAGCCCGCAATCTTATCCCAGAGGCGGCAACTGGAGAGCGCTGAGGAGAGACAGGGCAGCGAGGAGGGCGAGGCGTCGACGGCAGCGATAAGGTGGGGAAGGTTGCCTTGCGCCGAGCGGAGGAATTCCAGGGCCTGTTCCACGGACTCGGTGGGGAAGCCCGGCCAGGGGGCAATCTCACCGTACCCAGTACCGTGGTCCGACTGGGTCCGCAGGATGATGCGATCCACGCTGTCAACGGTGCCAGCGCCCGTCGTCACCGGAGAGCGCAGTCGTCGTCGGACGCGTTTGAAGTCGAAATAACCGCTCGTCATGGGGCGAATAGACGGCAATCCGGACAAACTCGCAAAATCAATTTGCCACCCCTCCGGGGGGTGCCTAACACCCTTTGGGGAAACCGACCACTCATGGCCTCCTCGAAATCCAAGGGCCGCGTTTCCCTAGACGAACGCTTTTACCTGTCCGCGGACGACTTCTTCCCCGCCAACGCCGGCCTCGGCCTGACGTATGACGACGTCTCCCTGGCGACCCGCTATTCCGAGGTTCTCCCCCGGATGACCCGCCTCGATTCGTCCCTCTCCGACGCCCTGGCGCTATCCCTCCCGATCGTCTCGTCCGATATGGACACGGTCACCGAGCACCGCATGGCCATCGCGATGGCCCTCAACGGCGGACTGGGCCTCCTTCACTATAATATGGGGGAAGCCGACCAGGTCGCCGAAGTCCGCCGCGTGAAGAACCACATCCACGGCATGATTGGCGACCCCGCGGTGGTCTCGGCCGACGATACCATCGGCCAGGTCCTCGCCCGCATCGAACGCGACGGCCTCGCCTTCAGCACCTTCCCGGTGACGTCCTCGGACGGGACGCTCCTCGGCCTCCTGCCCGGCAGCACGGTCAAGGAACGCCACGGTCAGCGCAAGGTCGTCGCGGTCATGATCCCGCGTGATAAGGTCTTCACCGTCGCGGAGAAGGATCTCGGCAAGGACCCCATCGCCACCGCCGACCGCAAGTTCTCCGAACACGTCGGCCAGAACAAGCTTCTCGTGGTCGACGCGAAGAACAAGCTGCGCGGCCTTTTCACCCTCAGCGACATCGAGCGCATCTCCGAAGAATCCCGCGCCCACGTCCGCCCGACCCGCGATGCCGACTTCCGTCTCCGCGTTGGTGTCGCCATCGCGGTCCCCCGCACGGCCGACGGCGAAATTGACCGCGCCCGCCTCCTTGCGCATGTCAGCGCCCTTATCGACGAAGGCGCGGACGCCCTCGCGATTTCCACCGCCCACGGCCACACCAAGGGCGTCGGCGACGCGCTCCGCATGCTGCGCAAGGCCCATAAGGGCATCACGCTCATCGCGGGCAATGTCACCAGCGGCGAAGGCGTCGAGTTCCTCGCCGCCGCGGGCGCGGATACCGTCAAGATTGGCCAGGGCCCCGGCTCGATTTGCACGACCCGCATCGTCGCCGGTGTCGGCATCCCGCAGCTCACCGCGCTTTACGTCGCCTCCCGCGCCGCCGCCAAGAAGGGCGTGCGCATCCTCGCCGACGGCGGCATCACGAAGAGCGGCGACATCGTCAAGGCGCTCACGCTCGCCGACGCGGTCATCCTCGGCGGCCTGCTCGCCGGCAGCCGCGAAGCCCCAGGCAAGCTGATGGAGATCAACGGTAAGACTTATAAGGAATACCGCGGCATGGGTTCGCACGAAGCCATGCGGAAGGGTTCCGCCGCCCGCTACGGCCATTCCGCCAGCGGCAAGTTCAGCAAGGTCGCCGCCGAAGGCATCGAAGCGCTCAAGGAAGTTTCCGGCACGGTCGACCAAGTCCTCGGCACCCTCGCCGGTGGCGTCCAGAGCGGCCTCGGCTATCTCGGCGCGGCCAACCTCGCCGAACACCGCAAGCGCGCGCGTTACATCCGCGTGACCCCTGCCGGCCAGCGCGAAGCGGCCCCGCACGACGTCATCGAAATCAAGGCGGGCTCCTGAACCTTTCCATGGCAGCTTTTTCCGAGGTCTCCTTATCTTCCTCTTCGGCGCGATCGTCGGCGCCGGCGGTATCCTTTTCTTCACGCCGAGTTTCAACATCGTCGTCAGCCGTAGTGAGTCCGCTGCCCAGCCGATTGAGGTCGCGGTCGCTTCGGCGCCTGTCGTCGTCCCAGTCGTGCCCGCCGCGCCCAAGGTCACCTCGCCAGTGGCGACTCCCGCCCCAGCGCCCGTCGCCGCCGCGCCATCGCCACCTGCTGCGACTACCCCAGCCGCCGCCGAACCAGCCATCGATTTTAAGGCCATCTCGGAATACCTCGTTCTCTGGCCGACCGCGGTGGCGGTGAAGACTGCGACCACGGTCCCGGTCATTGTCGACGGGAAGAAAGTCCAAGATTTGGCGCTCGATGCCGGCACGGTATTACAGGTTTCCAAGGTCCTGGCTGACGGCTCGCTTGAGGTACGGGCCAAGGGTGCCAAGTTCGAGATCAAGAGCACGCTCACCGATTTTTCCGTCGAACTCGGCAAGCGTGTCTCGGAGCTCGTCGCTAAGGGCGTGAAAGTCGATGCGCCCTTCGTTGCCAACTCGTCCGCGATGACACCAGTCGCTCCGGCGGACGTGACTCCGGCCCCGGTCGCTCCCGTGGTGGCTGCCATTGTTGCGAAGGGCCCGCTTACCCTCGCCCAGCGCGTCGATGTCCTTTTTGGAGTTAAGCCCGACGACTTGATGCCCACCGCGCCCGTTATCGTCACGCCGACCCCGGCGGTCGTGGCTCCGGCTCCGGCGGCGCCCGTCGTGGAGGTTGCTCCCGTGGCTCCTGCGGCCGATTCGAAGGGCGTCGAGAAGGGTAAGGATCTCGACCAGAAGATGAATCAGCTCTTTAAGTGATCCGTCCGTGAGTCACGCGAAGATCTATTCCTGGAACGTCAACGGCGTTCGCTCCGCCCTCGGTAAGGGGCTGGCCGACTTCATCGCATCTGCCGACCCAGATGTGCTCTGCCTGCAGGAGACGAAGTGTGAGACCGCCGTCGCTTCCACGCTCGGCCTGGCCTATCCGCATCAGTTCTGGCACGAAGCGGAGAAGAAGGGCTACTCTGGCACCGCGGTGCTCTCGAAGACCGCGCCGCTTTCCGTCGCCACTGATTTCCCGGGAGACCATCCGCCCGAAGGGCGCGTGGTGACGGCCGAATTCAAAGGGCTCTTCGTCGTCAGCGCCTACGTCCCTAATTCCCAGCGCGAGCTGGAGCGCCTCGACTACCGGCTGCAGTGGGACGCCGATTTCCGCAAATACCTCGCCCGCCTCGCCAAGCAGAAGCCGGTCGTGGTCTGCGGCGACCTCAATGTCGCGCACGCCGAGATCGACCTCGCCAATCCTTCCACGAACCGCCGCAACGCGGGCTTTACCGACGAGGAGCGTGAATCTTTCAGCCAGCTCCTTTCTCAGCACGGCTTCACGGATACGTTCCGCGCGCAGCATCCCGAATTAGCAAAGCGCTACAGCTGGTGGTCCTATCGCCCGGGTATCCGCGCTCGCAATATCGGCTGGCGCCTGGATTACTGCCTGACGTCTGACGGCCTCAAGTATTCTCAGCCCGACATCCACGACAAGGTCACGGGTTCGGATCACTGTCCGGTGTCCGTTCGCGTTCAGGCAGAACTCTGATCTGACGTCGCCTGTTCGCCAGTCAGGCGGCGGACCCACGGCACCAGTACCAGCAGGAGGACGGTCATACCACCTACGAGCAGCGCCTGCTGCCAGAAGAAGTGCGCGAGGGCTTGCGGGTCCTTGGCGTTGAACTCTGCCGCAATCGACCCTGCGAGTTTGTTGCCGAGGGCGGTGCCGAGGAACCAGATGCCCATCACAAGCCCGGCGAGCTTCGCGGGGGCTAGCTTGGTCATCGCGCTCAGGCCGACGGGACTGAGGCAGAGTTCGCCGATGGTCTGGAGGAAGTAGACACCGATGAGCCACCATGGGCTCACTTTGCCGGCGTCGGTGAGCTGCGCGGCGGGGACGAGGAGTGCGAACGAGAGCCCGAGGAACACGAGGCCCCAGACGAACTTCATGGGGATTGAAGGCTGACGCTCCCGCAGGCTGACCCACAGCCACGCAAACAACGGCGCGAGCGCGAGGATGAAGAGCGAGTTCACGGACTGGAACCAGGAGGATGGAAATGCGCGCCCGAACAGCTCGTTGCGCGTGAGTTCATCCGCGAAAAGTGTGAGTGAGGAGCCGGCTTGTTCAAAGACCGCCCAGAAGAGGATCGCGCAGATGAAGAAGACGAGGATCGCCGCAATACGGCGGCTATCTATATCCCGTTTCACGACGCCGAACCAGATCACGCCGACGAACGGGAGCACGAAGACGATGGGATTAATCCAGGCGACATAGTCTGACGCGATCATTACGCCGAGCATCGCCGCAGTGCCCAGAGCGACCAGTACGAGCTTACCCCACGGGCGCGGAGTGTCTGCTTCCGGCGGATGACCGATGTGCGAGAGCCAATGCCAGTGTCGTAGGTAGACAATCATACCGATGGTCATACCGATCCCCGCCGCGCCGAAGCCCCAGTGCCAGCTATGTGTCGGGTCGAGTCCCCAGCCAGTGAGCAGCGCCTTGAACTGTTCGCCCTGCGCAAGCCAGCCAACGACCAGCGGCGCGGCGAACGCACCGAGGTTGATGCCCATGTAGAAGAGCGAAAAGCCCGCGTCGCGTCGTGTGTCGCCGTGCGAGTAGAGTCCGCCAACGAGCGTGCTGATACTCGGCTTGAGCAGGCCGGTGCCGAGTGCGACGAGGATGAGCCCCGCGTAGAAGGTTGGCTCGGAGGCGAACGCTAGGCAGTAATGGCCAGCGGTGATGATGAGCCCGCCGATCAGCACCGCGCGTCGGGCGCCGATGAAGTTGTCCGCCAAGTAGCCGCCCAGGATGCAGACCATGTAGCTCGCCATGGTGTAGTTGCCGTAGATCTGCGCGGCGAACTTCTGGTCCATGCCCATCCCGCCCATCGCGAGGGGCGCGATCATGAAGAGGAGAAGGATCGCCCGCATGCCGTAGTAGGAGAACCGCTCCCACATCTCGGCGTAGAACAGCATGCTCAGACCTCGGGGGTGTCCGCCGATACCCCCATGGTCGCGCTCGGTATGCCGGGCCGGCGATTCGACGTCTGGGGTCAGTTCGTGCATCGGGAGGCGTTATAAGCGGTCGAGCGGGGGAGGGGGAGTCGGGAATGCAATTAGCCGCCCTCCGATGGTCGGCGTTGACAAAGGGGGCCTAAGGGCTAGTTTTGAGACTCATTCTCAATTAGAGTGACTCCGCTTTCCCAACTTCTGCCCGGCCAATTCGGCAAGCTGGCCTCGCTCAATCCCGAGCGTGGGTGGATCAACGTTTAATGGCTCTGGGGCTGCTCCCGGGCATGGTCCTGAAGCTCATTCGGAGGGCGCCGCTCGGCGACCCGCTCGCCATCGAGTTCGGTGGCCAGGTCGTCAGCCTGCGTCTCGCCGAAGCCGAGAACCTAATCGTCGACGTCTCCGCCGACTGTCCCATCCAGCGACCGCGCCAGCCGTGAGCACTCCCGAAGCAGGCCTCCTGGTCGCGCTCGTCGGTAACCCCAACACCGGCAAGTCGACCCTCTTCAACGCTCTGACGGGCCTGCGTCAGCGCGTTGGCAATTACCCTGGCGTCACCGTCGCCCGCAAGTCTGGCACCTGTGATCTCGGCGACGGGCAGAAGGTCGAACTCGTCGACCTCCCGGGACTCTACTCGCTCGCGGCCGCTTCGCCCGACGAGCAAGTCGTCATCGATGCGCTTTCGGGTAACATCGCCGGCGATCGCCGCCCCGACGCCGTCGTGCTCGTCGTCGATTCCACGAACCTGCTCCGTAATCTCTTCCTCGCCTCACAGGTCGCTGAGCTCGGTCGTCCGGTGGTCATCGTCCTCAACCAGGCCGACGTCGCCAAGGAGCAAGGCCTCCGCATCGATACCGAGCGGCTTTCTCGTCGCCTCGGCGGCGTGCCGGTCGTGCTGTCGTCCGCTTGGAAAGGCGAAGGCATCCTCGATGTCCGCCGTGCCATCGCCCGCGCCATCGCCCAGCAGACACAGATGAAGCGCGTTGCCTGGCCGACCAACATCGCCGCCGCCCTCGTCGATGTCGCGACGGCCGCCGCCGCCGACACGGGTAAGCCGATTTCGGAAGCCGAAGCGCAGCGACTTCTCTTCGACACGAATCCGTCCACCGCCGATCGGCTCGGCTGGACCCTCGCCCAGCGGGAAAAGACCTTACGCACTGCGCGCGATCGCGTCCGCAATTCCGGCTATAACCCGATGGCTGCCGAGCCGCTCGTGCACTATGCGCACCTGCGCCTCGTCCTCGAAGGCGTGGTGACCGAAGGCGCTGGTAAGGCCGGCCGCAGCGCTGCCGTCGACCGCCTGCTTCTGCACCGCTTCCTTGGGCCCGTGCTGTTCCTCGGGATCATGTTGGGTTTCTTCGGCTCCGTCTTCTGGCTGGCGAAGTTCCCCATGGAGTGGATTCAGGCCGGGGTCGATTGGACGAAGGCCATCGTTGCGCCGCAACTCGACGCCTATCCGATGCTCCAAAGCCTACTGGCGGACGGTATCATCGGCGGCGTCGGCGCGTTCCTGGTGTTCCTGCCGCAGATCCTCATCCTCTTCCTTTTCATCGGGATCCTCGAAGATAGCGGCTACATGGCGCGCGCCGCGTTTATCATGGACCGCCTCTTTAGCTGGTGCGGCCTCAATGGGAAGAGCTTCGTGCCGTTGCTCTCCGGTTTCGCTTGCGCGATCCCGAGCCTGCTTTCGACGCGCACGATCGAAGACCGAAGGCCCGGCTCGCGACCGCCTTCGTCGTGCCGTTCATGAGCTGCTCGGCGCGCTTCCCGGTCTATGCGCTGATGTGCGCCGCCTTCATCGGTCCGATCTATGGCGCGGGCTGGCAATCCGTCGTGATGATCGGCATGCACTGCGTCGGGTTGTTCTTCGCCGTCCCGACCGCCTTCGTGCTCACCCGCCTCGTCCTCAAGGTGAAGCCGCAGCCCTTCGTCCTCGAGCTGCCGCGCTACCAGATGCCCAAGCCGCGCGATGTCATTTGGCGCATGTGGCAGAACGCCGCCGAATTCGTCTCGAAGGCCGGCACGGTCATCTTCGCCATCACGATCATCGTGTGGGCGCTTTCCTATTTCCCGCGCGACGCGTCCGTCGCCGAGCGCATCAAGGCGGCGAATCCTTCGGCCACTAAAGAAGTGGTGAAAGCCAAGCTCCAGGCGGCCTACGTCGAGCAGTCCTACATGGGCCGCTTCGGTAAGGCGGTGCAGCCGATTTTCGATCCGCTCGGCTTCGACTGGAAGATCACCGTCGGGGTGCTGGCGAGCTTCCCCGCGCGCGAGGTCATCGTCTCGACGCTGGGCGTGACCTACTCCGTCGGCGAAGGCGCCGAGGCCGATAGCCAGCATCTCCGCCAGGCCATGCAGGACGCGAAGTGGTCCGAGGGCCCGCGCGCCGGTACCCCGATCTTCTCCCTTGCCGCGGTGCTCGCGCTGATGGTCTTCTTCGCCCTCTGCTCGCAGTGTGGCCCAACGATTGCCACACTCGCTCAAGAGACCGGCGGCTGGAAGTGGGCGGCGGGATCCTTTGTCTACATGACGGCGCTTGCCTGGCTCGCCGGGACGGCCGTCTATCAGGTCGTCATCCGCCTCACATGAACTTCGAGGCTGTCATCGTCGGGGCCATCATAGGAGTCGCTGCCGGTTGGCTGATCCGCCGCTGGCTCGCCGCGGCCCGCCGCCGCAAGGAAGGCGGCTGCGCTGGGGACTGTGGTTGTGCGACCAAACTAAAGCCGAAGAAGTAAGCGCGATAGGTAAGTTGACCGGTTGGCATGGGACGCAATGGGTAGGGACGTGATTGCTATCACGTCCGTTCGCCAGATGATTCACTTGTCTATTCGACTTAGCTAAGACCCGACGACTTTGCGGCTGCGGTCTCGAACGGAGGCGATGGCAATCGCCTCCCTACCCAAGATACCCCAGCCAATCATCCGGTCTCCGGTTTCCCTTTGATGCTTGGGCATCCTTGTCAACCGGCCCACTGGTCAACTGATCAACTAGTCGCGGCCTTAAACAGGCTGCTGCTGGCTGAGGCAATGCAGCGCGCCGCCTTCGATCAGCAGCAGGCGACAATCGATACGACAATCTTCCGACCGGGGAAGCAGTCGCCCACGATGCCCATGGCAATCTTGTCGGAATCTTGTCCGTAAAGCGGCACGAGGACGCCGCCGTTCACGATGAGGAAATTCGCGTGGCTCGGCGGCAGGTCGCGTCCGGCGAGCCGGATGGATTTGGGGAGCGGGAGCTCGATGATGTCGAGGCGTTGGCCGCGCGGGCGCATCTCGCGCAGTCGCTTGAGGTTCTCCTGCATGGGCGCGTAGTTCGGCGAGGCTTTGTCGGCTTCACTGACGGCGAGGATGGTGCGCGGCGCGATAAAGCGGGCGAGGTTGTCGATGTGGCCGTCGGTGTCGTCGTTGGCCAGTCCTTCGCCGATCCAAAGGAGTTCGTCGACTGCGAGCCCGTCGCGGATCGCGGCGTGGAACGCGGCGTCGTCGCGCCCTTCGGCGCGGTTCGGATTATTTTGCACGGCCTCAGTGGTGAGGAGTAGGCCGTCACCAGAGACTTCGATGCCTCCGCCTTCGAGTTCGAAGGGATAGCTAAATTTTTTCACGCCGAGTCGCGCGGCGATTTTGCCTGGGACCTGGTTGTCGAGAGAGGCCTCGAACTTGCCACCCCAGCCGTGGAATTCCCAGTCGGTGAGCGCGAGCTCCTTGGTCTGGTCGTTCTTCACGAAGATCGGACCGTGGTCGCGGCACCACACGTCGTCGGTAGCGATGTCGGTCAGTTCGATGACGGAAAGGTCAGCCTTAGCTTCTTTGAGCTCACGTTCGGCTTCGGTGCGTAGCTTGCCCGCGGCGTTGATCTTTACCGGCTGGAACTTCGAGATCGCCGCGGCGAACTCTGCAAACTTCGCGGGGATGAGGCTGTAGTGTCCAGGCCAGAGCGCGGTGTTTGAAGGCCAAGACAGCCAGGTGGCGGACTGGGGTTCCCATTCCGCGGGCATGCGGAATCCGTGGGAGCGAGGCGAGGCCATGCGGAAGGTCAGTCGCGCAGACGGCGCGTCAGGTCGCCGTAGGCGTCGATGCGGCGGTCGCGGAAGAACGGCCAGATGCGGCGGAACTCGCGCTGCTTCACGAGGTCGCAGTCGGCGAGGAGGATCTCCTCCTTCTCGACCGAGGCGCGGGCGACGATTTCACCGTACGGATCGGAGACGAAGCTCTGGCCCCAGAACTGGGTGCGGCCTTCGGTGCCGACGCGGTTGGTCGCGGCGACGTAGCAACCGTTGGCGACGCCGTGGCCGCGCTGGACGGTTTCCCAGGCGTTATGCTGGGCGTGGCCGAGGGCGGCCTTCTCTTCGGGCAGCCAGCCGATGGCGGTCGGGTAGAAAAGGATCTGCGCGCCGCCGAGCGCGGTGAGGCGCGCGGCTTCGGGATACCACTGGTCCCAGCAGATGAGCACGCCGATGTCGCCATGCGCGGTCTTCCAGGTGCGGAAGCCGAGGTCGCCGGGGGTGAAGTAGAATTTCTCTTCGAAGCCCGGGTCCTGCGGGATGTGCATCTTGCGGTACTTGCCGAGCACGGTGCCGTCGGCGTCGATGACGGCCGCGGTGTTGTGGTAGACTTCGCTGCCGCGCGCTTCGAAGAGCGGGGCGATGATGACGACGCCGAGGCGTTTAGCAGCCTTGGCGAGTTCGGTCACGGACGGTCCGGTCTCGATGGGCTCAGCGAGGTCGAAGTTCTTCGGGTCCTGGTTGATGCAGAAATACTTCGTCGTGAACATCTCCTGCAGGCCGATGATTTTGGCGCCCTTTGCCGCCGCTTCTTCGATGCGGGGAATGGTCTTCCGCACGTTCGCCGCTGGCGTGTCCTCAGCGGTGAGCTGGATGAGACCGATACGGACGGAGTCAGCCATGGCGCAGGTCGTCAGTAGACGAGCTTGTTGATCGGATACTCCACGATGCCCTCGGCGCCGGAGGCCTTGAGGGTCGGGATGAACTCGCGGGCCTGGCGGGCGTCGATGATCGTCTCCACGGCGATCCACTCGGGATTGCTCAGCGGGGACACGGTCGGATTACGCAAGGCAGGCAGGGCGGCCGCGATCTGGTCGAGCTTGGCCTTCGGGAGGTTGAATTTAAGGCCGACCATGTGCTGCGCGGCGAGGGCGCCCTGCAGCATGAGCACAATCTGCTCGATCTTGGCGCGCTTGGCAGGGTTAGCCCAGGCGGTCTTGTTCGCGACGAGGACGGTGGTGGTCTCCATCAGCTGGGCGACGATGCGCAGCTTGTTGGCTTTGATGGAAGAGCCGGTCTCGGTGATATCGACGATGGCATCAGCGAGCTCAGGCACCTTCACTTCGGTGGCACCCCAAGAGAATTCGACTTCGCATTCGATGCCCTGGGCCTTGAACCAGCGGCGGGTGGTCTCGACGAGTTCGGTGGCGACGCGTTTGCCGGCCAGATCCTTGGCGGTCTGGACCGGGGAGGCTTCGGGCACGCAGAGCACCCAGCGGGATTTCTGGGCGGAGGCGCGGCTGTAGATCAGTTCGCAGACCTGCACGACGTCGGCGTTGTTTTCCTGGACCCAGTCTTGGCCAGTGAGGCCACAGTCGAAGAAGCCATGTTCGACATAGCGGGCCACTTCCTGGGCACGGATGAACCGGCCGTCGAGGGCGGGGTCATCGAAGGAGGGGCGGTAAGAGCGGCTGCTCTTGGTGACGGGGAACCCGGCCCGGGCGAACAGCTGGAGAGTGGCCTCTTCCAGGCTGCCTTTAGGCAGACCGAGCATCAATTTGGCGGCTTCCTGACTCATTGGAGTATGGAGGAAGCCCACCCACCGCCCCGCCGCAAGCCTTACCTCGCCCCAGCGGGCGGCGCTCAACTCGGTCCGAGTTGGGCGTCACACCTCCGGGACAGAAGGACCCGCCTGCCCGCCGCGCCCGGGCATCTGAGCGCAGGCCTTCCTAGAAAAACGGCCGTTAACCCTGCTTTTCGCCTCCACCGTTGACCCTGCTCAGTGGCACGCCTACTGCTCGATTTCAGCGTCCCACGATGTCCGCTCCCTCCAAAAGTACCCGCCTCGGGTCCGCCCTGCGCAAACTGCTTACGATGCTCTGCGGCGTGGTGCTATTCCTCGTGATGGTGGGCTTGCTGGGCGTCTGGGCCTTGGGGCGCTTCTCCCCCAAGCTGCTCGATTCCTCCCTCGCCACGAAGTCCGGCGCCCATCTGGCGGTCGAGTCCAACGACACGAACCTCTTCGCCGGACGACTGGCCTACGCCGGCCTGACCATCACCAACCCGACCCGCTGGACGGAGAAGGAGTTCCTCAAGGTCCGTCGGCTCGCCATCGATCTCGATCTGCTGACCTTCTTTAAAGGCGGCAGCCAAGTCTTCCATGACGTCGAACTCGACATCGAGCACCTGACGATCGTCGGCAAGGCCGACTTCCTGAAAGATAACAACGCGAAGGATATCTTCAATGGGCTCAAATCCGCGGTGGCGACGGAAGCCCCCAAGCCCACCCCCGGCCCGCCGAGCGCCAAGCAGCCTTTCCTCATCAAGCACCTGCGGGTTCGCGTTAATCGGATCACCATCATCTCGGGCGACGGCACCGACCAGCGTAAGGTGGTCGTCGACCAAGCCTTCAACTACGTTTTCGAAGCCCGCGATATCACCGAGCGCAACTTCGACGAGAAAGTCTCCCGCCCGATGGGCACGCAGGCTGTGCAGACCGCCGTCCAGCAACAGCCTGAACTCCTCCTCGACCTCGCCCGCGAGCGCCTCCGCAAATCTGTGACCGAGAAGCTGCTCGGCGAAAAATAATCTCATGACCGAACCGACCTCTTCTTCCGAACCTAACCAGCCCGACGCCGCGACCCGTATCGCTGAGCTCGAAGGCCAGATCGCGCTCCTCAAGGACACGGTGCTGCGCAGTAACGCCGATCAGCAGAACCAGCAGCGCCGCCACCACCGCGAGGGTATCGAGCTCCGCAAGTTCGCCACGGCCGGCCTGCTTGAAGACCTTCTGCCCGCCCTGGATTCTCTTAACCTCGGCCTGGAGTCCGCGGCGAAGCAGGCCGACGGGCGCGCCGTCGCCGAAGGCTTCCGCATGGCGGTCGGCCAGTTGCGCGCGATTCTTTCCGCGCAGGGCCTCGTCGAGGTCAATCCGGTCGGCCAAGCTTTCGATCCCTCCCGGCACGAAGCCGTGGGCTCCGAGCCGAGCGCCGACGTCGCCGAAGGCACGGTGCTCCGCGTCGCCCGCTCGGGCTGGCTGCTCCACGATCGCGTCCTCCGTCCGGCTGCCGTCTTCGTCTCCTCCGGCGCCGCCAAGTAATCTCCCCGATGGCCGACGAATATTACACGCTGCTGGGCGTCGCGAAGAGCGCGTCCGCTGATGAGCTCAAGAAGGCCTATCGCAAAAAAGCGATGGAGTTTCACCCGGACCGTAATCCGGGTAACAAGGAGGCCGAGGAGAAGTTCAAGAAAGTTTCCCGCGCCTACGAGATCCTCAGTGATGACGGGAAGCGCAAGCTGTACGACCAGCATGGCGAAGCGGCGTTCGACCCCAACAAAGGCGCGGGTGCCGGTCGTGGCCCGGCCGGCGGAGGTTTCCGCGGCACCGATCCGCGTGACATCTTCGAACAAATGTTCGGCGGCGGTGGCGGCGGTGGCTTCGGTGGTGGCGCGAGCGAGGGCCAGGACGACGCCGGCGAAGACCTGCGCGTCGACTTGAAGATCACGCTCGAAGAGGCCGCGGAAGGCGTCGAACGCAAGATCCCCTACCGCAAGCACGTCGCCTGCACAAAGTGCGCGGGTTCCGGCGCCGAGCCGGGCTCCAAGAAGAGCCGCTGTCCGACTTGTGCTGGTCAAGGCCAGGTCGTCCGTTCGAACGGTTTCTTCCAGATGCGTCAGACCTGCCCGTCCTGCGGCGGTCAAGGCGAACGCATCGACAAGCCCTGCAAGCCTTGCTCCGGCGAAGGCCGCACGGTCGCGGAATCTACGGTCAGCCTACGCATTCCTCCCGGCGTCGACACGGGCACCAAGCTCCGCTCGAGCAGCAATGGCTCGGCCGGCCGTCGGGGCGCTTCCGCTGGCGACCTCTACGTCTATATCACGGTCACGGATCACCAACTCTTCGAGCGTGATGGCGACGACCTTGCCTGCAGTGTACCGGTGAAGTTCTCGATCGCCGCCCTCGGCGGCAAGATCGTCGTCCCAAAGCTGAAGGGCAAGACCACGCTCAATATCCCGGCCGGTACGCAGGGCGGCACGATCTTCCGCCTTCGCGGCGAAGGCATGCCTTCGCTCCGCGGCTCGACCTCCGGGGACCTCCTCGTGCGCGTCGACATCGACGTGCCGAAGAAGATGACCGACAAGGAAAAGGAAGCCCTCAAGGCCTATGCCGCCGCCTGCGGCGACGAAGCTGCGCCGGTCTCCGAATCCTGGCGCGCTAAGTTCAAGGAGTTCTTCCGTTAACCCCCTTGCCCGACAGGGGTCGGGTCATAAGGTGAACCCATGCCGCGCGATCCGGGCCAAACCGACCGACTTATCCGCCGTCTCCGCTGGGACGAGTTGGATCGTTCGTGGTTGCTCCGTTTCGCTGAGTTTGCCCGCGACGAAGATCTCGCCGGCTTAGGCCTCGCCCAGCGCCCACTGCGCACGGGAGATCCCTCCGCGGCTCTCCTCGTCGGCGCGGCCCGCGCCCGCGCTCGCGTGGTCGCCCGTCGCCCCATGGTCCTCGCCGGCCTCGGCTTACTGGACGTGGTCTTCGCCGCTTACGGGGGTCGCTGCCACGCGAAGCCGCTCGCCTATGACGGGCAGTTCGTGCCGGCCGGCACCGCGGTCGCCGAAGTCGAAGGCCCCGCCGCCGACCTACTTTCTGCCGAACGCATCCTTCTTAATTTCCTGCAACGCCTCTGCGGCGTGGCGACGCGCACCCGCGAGCACGTCCTCGCCCTCGGTTCGTCACCGACGAAATTGCTCGATACGCGGAAGACGACGCCAGGCTTCCGTATGCTCGAGAAGTACGCCGTGGGCCAAGGGGGCGGCTACAATCATCGCCTCGGCCTCTTCGACCGTATCATGGTGAAGGATAACCATCTCGCAGCCAGTGGCGCCACGGCTGGCGAACGGATCACGAAGATGGTCCAGCGCGCGCGCGAAAGCCGCCCGGACCTCCTCGTCGAAGTCGAGGTCGATCGCCTCGACCAGATCCGCCCGGTCCTCGCGGCTGGTGCCGATATCATCCTGCTCGATAACTTTCCGCTCGCCGATCTGCGTGAGGCGATTCCACAGCTCCGTGGCCTCGCTTGGTCTGAAGTCAGCGGCGGCGTCAGCCTAGAATCACTCCCGCTCATCGGTGCGCTCGCGCCGGATTTCGTCTCGAGCGGCGGCCTCACCCATGCCGCGCCGTGGTGCGACCTCGGACTCGACTGGCTCTGACGTCATGGCCGCCCTCGACAGCAGCATCCTCCTGGCGTTCCTCAAGGCCGACGGCGAACCGGTCAGCGGGGACCGTCTCGCGAAAGAACTCGGCGTCTCCCGCGTGGCGATCTGGAGCCGGATGGAGCGACTCCGCGCCGATGGCTTCACGTTCAAGGCTTCGACCCGGAAGGGCTATGAACTGAAGTCCGTCCCGCGCGAGATCAACGCGGCGTTGCTCGACGCGCACCTTCGTCGCCTCAAGGTCTCTCCCGCCGTCGAGTTACTCGCCGAAGTCGATAGCACGAACTCCGAAGCCGAGCGCCGTCTCGCCGTCGGCCAGGAAGCGCCGTTCGCGGTGCTTGCCCGTTCGCAACGGGCCGGTCGCGGCCGCTTGGGTCGCAAGTGGCATAGCACTCAAGCCGGCAACCTCTACCTGTCCCTCGCCTTCCGCCCGTTCATCCCGCCGGAACGCCTCAAGCCGTTCACGCTCTGGATGGGCCTGGCGCTTTGCGCGCACGTCGAAAAATCTCTCGGCCTTAAACTCGGCCTGAAATGGCCCAACGACCTGCAGTCGCCCGATGGACGCAAGGTCGCCGGCATGCTCACGGAGGCCCGCCTCGACGCCGATTCAGTCCGCGAACTGGTTTTCGGCCTCGGCCTTAACTTCACTGGCCAACCCAAAGATTTCCCGGCCGAGATTCGTGCGACCGCTGGCTCCTTCGAAGCAGCGCTCGGCGAACCGATCGACATCAACCGCGAGGCGGCTGCGGTCATCGCCGCGCTCTTCCAAGCCTGGGAGCAGTTCGAGGAAGGCACCTGGTCGCGGTCGTTCCGTAAGCTTTGGCAGCACCACGATGTGCTCGCCGGCAAGTCCGTCCGCGTCGGTCTACGCGGCGACCCCATCGCGGGGATTGTCGACGGTATCGATGAAGAGGGCTCCCTGATTCTCCGTACCGGCGGCGGCCGCAAGACCATCGTCTCCTCGGGCGAAGTCACGCTGCGCAAACCCTGAGCGCTTGCGCCCGCGCCCGCTTCCGACCACCGTCTTCCCCGTGTCCATCTTCTGCCTCGATGTCGGCAACACGCACGCGCACTGGGGCGTCGTGGACGGACGCCAGCTACTCGCCCATGGCGAGCTGCCCACCGCTTCGCTTGAGACCGCCGCCTTAAACGCGTTGCTCGCTGCGCATCCGACGAAGGGCATCGCGCTCGCGAGCGTTGTCCCGAAGGTGACCGCGGCGATCTCGCCAGCGCTCCTGAGCAGCGGCCGACCGTTCTATCATCTGCGTCACGACAACGTGCAAGGCCTCGTGTTCGATTATCCGAAGCCGGCCGAAGTCGGCCAAGATCGTCTCGCTGATTGTGTCGGCGCCCAACTCGTCGCGGGCGCCCCGGCGGTCATCATCGGCATGGGCACGGCCACCACGGTCGATATCCTCACCGATCGCGGGTACGCCGGCGGCATTATTGCACCCGGCCTCGGCGTGATGACGCAGTATCTCCATGAGCGCACGGCCTTACTGCCGGCGCTTGATCCGTCCGCCTTGCTCGGCGGGCCGGCCATTGGTAAGTCGACCGTCGACGCGATGCGCTCCGGCTGTGCCCTCGGGTTTGCCGGGATGATCGGTGCCTTGCTCGATGGCGTCTGCGCCGAACTCGTCCGCCAAGGCTCCCCGCTGCCCAAGGTGATTGTCACCGGCGGCGCGGCGGTCTACTTGCCGGCCTCTTGGCAGGCACGCGTGTCGCATGAGCCGCACCTGACCCTGCTCGGCCTAGCCGAAGCCCACCGCCGTCATTTCGCATGAGCGACCCTGATCCCCTCGCGAAGCTCCGCCGCTTCGTCCCCCTCCTGACGGTGGTGATCGTCCTCCAGGCCGGTTTCCTGCTCTACGCCCTTTTCGCCCAAAAGCTCTCCCGGGTCTGGCCTTTGGTGGTCGGCGACCTGGTCTTCTCGGCTATCCTACTCTTTGTGCTCTGGCGGTTCCTGGTCCGCCGCCGCGGTTAGGCCTTAATCAGCTTCAAGAGGTCCTTGCGGCGGGCCCGGATCTCACGGCAGCCGGCTTTGGCCAGGCGGTCGGTGGAGAAGGCCTCGACGGTCAGGCTGGCGACGGCGGTGCCGTAGACCATGGCCTGCTTGAGGGTCGCGAAATCGGTCGCCCCGGCCGAGGCCAGGTAGCCCAAGAGGGCCCCGGCGAAGCTATCGCCGGCCCCGGTGGGGTCGCGCAGCTCGGTCACGGGGTAGGCGGGGAGCATGAAAAGGCCCTCCTCGTGGAAGAGGACCGCCCCATGTTCGCCTTTCTTGATGATGACGGTCTTGCACCCGTGCTTACGCAAGGCGTGGCCGGCCACGATGACGTTGGCTTCGCCGGTGAGCTTAGCGGATTCGGTGTCGTTGACCACGAGCAGGTCGGCGCGGCGCATGACTTCACCGAGTTTCTCCCGCTGTGTTTCGATCCAGATATCGATGGTGTCGGCGAGCACGTAGCGTGGTGCGGTGAGCTGGTTGAGGACTTCGAGCTGTAGGTCAGGCCGGATGTTGCCGAGCATGACGTAAGGCGAGGCGCGGTGCGCGTCGGGCAGCTTGGGCTTGAAGTGTTCGAAGACGTTAAGCTGCAGATCCTCGGTATCGCGGCGGTTGTAATTTTCGTGGTAGCGGCCGCGCCAGAAGAACGTGCGACCCGACGAATCGGTGAGGAGGCCGTCGAGGTCGATGCCGCGCTTGGCGAGCTTGTTGCGGTCGCGGTCGCGGAAGTCATGGCCGACGACGCCGACAATGCGCGGCGGCGCGAAGTAGCTGGCGGCGAGGCACGCGTAGGCGGCGCTGCCGCCGAGGATACGTTCCCCTTTGTCGTGCGGGGTGATGATGCTGTCGTAAGCCACGGAGCCGACGACGAGGACCGGATCGGCCTCGCGGCCCTTGTTCTTGATGCGGGTAGGAGTGGTCATGAAAAGAGTTCGGGTCGTGCGTCACGAAGACGATAGAGCGCGAGCAGGGCGAGCGAATGCTGCGCCTGGTTCTCGAGCGCCTGCGCGAGGGCGGCCTTGGGGCGGACGGCCAACACTTGAATTTCTTCGTGTTCGTCCGGGGCGCGGAGGCCCGTCGGGCGGACGCCGTCCAGGAGCACGAAATGACAGCGATTGGCCTGAATAGCGGGGTTTGGAGCGCAGGTGCCGAGTAGGGTAGCCCGGCCACCGGCGAAGCCGGTTTCCTCCTCGGTCTCGCGCACGGCGGCGAGCACGGGGTCTTCGCCGCGCTCGATGATACCGCCCGGCGCTTCGGTGGAAAGGTCGCGCGTGCCGAAGCGATATTGGCGGACCATCACCAGCCGGCCGTCTTCGGTGATGGGGAGCGCGAGGACCCAGTCGCCGGAGCGGAGCACAAAAAAATCACCCTCTCGTTTGTCGAGAGGGTGATTACAGTGTTCCTTGTAAACCCGGAAAACCCTGCAGTCGGCGTGGAGCTCTTCGTGCTGGACGGACCAGCGAGAGGGCGCCGACATGCGCAAGATTACTTGGTCTTCAGCTTCTGACCGATCTGCATGCGATTCGCGTTCACGTCAGGGTTGAGTTCCTGGATGGACTTGAGCGAGATGCCGACCTTCTTGGCGATGCCGCCAAGCGTGTCGCCCTTGGCGACGACGTATTCGCCGGGACCAGCCGTGACCGTAGCCTTGCCGGCACCGGTGGTGGCCTTCGGGGAGGAAGCGAGCTTCTGGAGAGCGGTGATCTGGTCAGCGAGGGTCTTCTCGTTGAGGGCGAGGTCGGAGAGACCCTTGTCGAGGTCGGCACGGACGGCCTGGAGGTCGGCGGTGCTGGCCTTGCCGCCGAGCGCGTTCTGAACTACTTCGACGTTGGCCTTGATGGCGATGGCGTCATCCGTGGCGGCCGCGGCGAGGCGCTTGGCCTGGATGCCGAGCACGAGGCCGGCAGTGCCGAGAGCGAAACCGAGGATTCCCACGATAAGCGGGAGCTTGGATTCGGAAGAGGAGGGGGAGATGTTGTCGTTTTCCATGTATGGAGGTGTTTTGCGGGTTGGAACACTTGGAGATTAGCAGTTTGACAAGGACGGCAACACAAAATCAGACTGTTTCTTCGGGTACCGGGCAGTATCTCAATTGGTAGAGTCCCTGCTTTGGGAGCAGGGTGTTGCAGGTTCAAGTCCTGTCTGCCCGACCACCCGACACTTTAAGAAGCAAGCCCTGAGACCCCTCAGGCGTAGGCTAGGACCTGCCCGTCTTTAATCACGGTCACATGGTTGGCCCCGTCAGGGCGGGTCGAGGCTTCGGTTCGGCCGATCACCTGCGCACCTAGGCCGAGCTCGGCGGCGAGGCGCAGCGCGACCTCCGCGTCCTTAGGTTCCACGAACACCTCCAGGCGGTGCCCCATGTTGTAAACCTGGTGCATTTCCTTGGCGTCCGTCCCACTGACCCGGGCGATTTCGGCGAAAATGGGGGGCGTCGGGAAGAGGTTGTCCTTAATGAAGTGAACCTTGGAGCCGAACCGGCGGCACTTGGTCTGGCCCCCGCCGGAGCAATGGACGAGGCCTTTGACGCGCTGGTGGCCGAGCGCCTGGAGCAGGCGCAGGGCATAGGGGGCGTAGGTGCGCGTGGGCGAAAGGAGGGCCTGACCGACGGTCAGGGTCGAGCCGGGGAGGGGGTCCGTCAGGCGATGGGGCCCGCAGTACGCTAGGTCGGCCGGGGTGGCCTTGTCGTAGGTTTCGGGATACTTCTCTGCGTAGTACTTCGAAAGGAGCTCGTGGCGGGCGCTGGTCAGGCCGTTCGAGCCGATACCGCTGTTCTCGGCGGTCTCATATTTCGCACGGCCATGGGAGGCGATGCCGACGATGACGAGGCCCGGGACGACGTGCGCGGCGTCCACGACTTCGGCCCGGTTGAGGATCGCGGTGGCGGTGGAATCCACGGTCAGCGTGGGCGTGAGGTCGCCGACGTCGGCCGTCTCGCCGCCGCCAGAGGTGATGCCGAAGCCCTGTTCGCGCAGCATGGCCAGCACGTCTTCGGTGCCGTTGATAAGCTCCGCGAGGATCGCGCCCGGGATGGCCTTGGCGTTGCGGTTGATAGTTGAGGAGAGGATGACGCCCTTGGTCACGCCGACGCACAGGAGATCGTCGATGTTCATGACGATGCTGTCCTGCGCGATGCCGCGGAAGACGGAGGCATCGCCGGTCTCCTTCCACCAGAGATAAGCAAGTAAGGCCTTGGTGCCAGAGCCGTCCGAATGCGTGACGACGCATTTCGTGGCGTCGCCCGTCAGGTTGTCCGCGACGATCTTGCAGAAGGCCTGTGGAAAGAGGCCGGGGTCGAGGCGGTCGACGGCGGCATGGACTTCGCTCTTGGAGGCGGACACACCCCGGGCCGCGTATCGGCCGGAATCAGAGGAGGGCTTGCTTTCGTGCGCCATGGCTCTTGCGTGCTTATCTCCGACCCTGCTATTCGGTCAACGCCCTTCTCCCTCGTGCTGCAACTCTTCCTCCGGCAACCCTGGCTCCGTCGCCTCTCCGCGGCGTTGGTGGGCCTTTTACTTGGCGTCGCGCTGGTCGCCGTTTGGGGCTGGTGGAATGCGCGCAGTCTCCGTGCCCTCGCCGATGATCTCCGTCAGGCCTACGAGACGCACGACGCGATCGCCATGGAGCAGCTCTTCTGCTGGGACGGTGTCGACGCCGCCACCCGCGGCCGTATCCGTTTCGTCATCCTGCAGGAGCACGAGCTGCCGATCGACTCGGTCACGGTGCGCCCGCTCACCGCCTTTGATCGGCAGGTCAGCCCAGGCCTCCGCCCAAACCTGACGCCTGCCGGCACCATCGAGGTGACCTTCGCCACCACGGACCGCCTCTCCGCCGCCTATCTAGCCGGCCGTGACGGCTTTCGCCATCGGCTGATTGTCATGCTGCCCGCGAATTGACGCGGATTCTTGACAGACGCCCGCCGTCTTCCAATTAATCACACCCTATGGCCGACAAGAACGACAAGCGTCCCGAAAGCGCCCCCGGTAAATTCTACGTGGATTCCCAGTGCATCGACTGCGATCTCTGCCGCGAGACTGCCCCGAAATCCTTCGTTCGTCAGGACGATGGTGGCTACTCCTACGTCTTTGCCCAGCCGACCGACCAGGAAGGCATCGACAAGTGCATGGAAGCCCTCGAAGGCTGCCCGGTCGACGCTATCGGCAAGGACGGCGAATAATCGCTTTGGCGATTCCCCCGAAAGCCCCGGACCTCCGGGGCTTTTTGTTTGGGGGACGCCATGACTTCGCCACACTTCCAAACATGGGCGTCAAAATCTCCTGCGAATACCTCGGCGACCTCCGCGTGCGCGCCACCCACGGTCCCTCCGGTACCGTGCTGCACACCGACGCGCCCGTCGACAACCACGGCAAGGGCGAGTCGTTCTCGCCGACCGACCTTACCGCGACTTCGCTGGCGACCTGCATCATGACGATCCTGGGCATCCAAGCCAAGGGACTCGAACTCGATTTCCGCGGCCTCCGCGTCGACGTCGAGAAACACATGACCGCCCAGCCGCCGCGCCGGATCGCGAAACTTGAGGCGACGATTCATATGCCGGCGGGCATCGCCGAAGACCTCCGTGATCGCCTCATCCGCGCCGCCAACGCCTGCCCCGTGAAACAGTCGCTGCATCCCGACGTCGAGATCGCGCTGGTTTGGATTTGGTGAGGGCAGGGTAGATGACTGAGTCGATGACAGCATAGAGGACTGCATCGAGGGCTGAATAGATGAGATGCAATGGGTAGGGTCGGGACCGCGTCACGACAGTGCCTGCAATTGCCTTCACGCAAAACCAAGGGAGACTGGAAACTGGAATGTTAGCTGAGGACATATCCCCCAGCCAATCATCCGGTCTCCGGTCTCCCCTTGAGCGAGGAATCCCTCTGGTCAACCGAGCCTCTGAGCCTCCGTGCCTCTCATTTGTGCTACGAGTCCTCGTGCCCACCGGCCCTCGTGTCCTCGAATCGTGTCCCCTCGCGGCGCTTGCGCCCCGCATCCAACCGCCGTTACCACTTCCTCTTCTTATGCCCACTGATCGCGTAATACGTCAGATATAAATAACAGGGGAGCAGGATCCAGTACCCGCCGCGCGCGGAGTATTGATCCGCCAGCCAGCCGTAACCGAGTGGGATCAGCGCGTTACCGCAGAGGCCCATGATCATCAGGGAGGCGCCGGTCTTGGTGAAGCGCCCGAGGCCGTCGAGCGCGAGCGGCCAGATACCGGCCCAAGTGAGCGAGTTCGAGAGCCCGAGCAGCGTGATACACCAGAGCGAGATGTCGGCGTTCAATCCGAAGAGCATCAGCTTGCCTGGGGCGAACAGCACGCCGAGTGTGGCGACCACGCCGAGGACAGTGCAGAGCCGCAACGCCGTCACCTGTGAGACGTACCGCGGGATGAGGGTCAGTCCTAATAGGTAACCGAAGATCATTCCCCCGAGCACGCAGCCGGGCAGAATCTTCGCGTCGGCGAGCGGAATGCCCATCGTGTCCGCGTACCCAATGATGGTGTCGACCGCCACGGTCTGCGTGCCGACATGCAGGAAGATGCCGAGTGCGCCGAGGATGAGGTGCGGGAATTGTAGGATGCCCGTCTTGTCGGCGTTGGCTTCGGCGACCTCGGCGGTCTCGTGTTCGGTGTCTATCTCGGGGAGAGGTGATAAGCGGACGAGGAATCCGAGCAGGAGGAGCGCCGCGCCGACCCACGCGTAGGGGACGACGACGCGGCGGATGAGCTCGTCGAGCACGGCGGCTTTCTCGGCCGGCCCCATCGTCGCTAGGCCCGCGAAGAGATCGGTGTCGGTGACCTTGAACACGACGGCCGCAAAGATAATCGGTGCGAGAATCCCCGCACCTTTATTGCAGATCCCCATCACGCAGATGCGGCGCGCGGCGGTCTCCTTGGAACCCAGGATGGTAATATAGGGATTCGCCGCCGTCTGCAGGATGGCGAGGCCGGCGCCGAGCGTGAACAGGCCGCCGAGGAAAAGGCCGTACGTCCGCGTCATCGCCGCCGGGATGAACAGGAAGGCGCCCACCGCCATGACCCAGAAGCCAATCATCATCCCGCGCTTGAAACCGGTGCGCTTGAGGAGGTGCGCCGCCGGCATTGAGAATAGGAGGTACGAGATATAGAAAGCGAATGTGACCAGGTACGCTTCGAAGTGCGTCAGCTCGCAGCCAATCTTGAAATAGGGGATGAGGATCGCGTTCACCCACGACACGAAGCCGAAGATGAAGAACAGCACCGCGATGATCGCGATCGAGACGCGCGTCTGGCCCGGCGTCAGGTCACGGGCATGGATAGGGGCAGAACGCATGCGCGGGGTGACGTCAGCCTGCCATCCATGCGGACATGGGCAATAAAAAGACCCCGGCGTTCCGGGGTCTTTTAGTTAGGCGATGAAGCTAGGCTCAGGCCGAGCAACCGCAGCCGCCGGAACCACAGCCACCTTGCTTCTGGGCGACGGGCTGTTCGGTGGAGCAGCAACCGCTCGAAGCCGCGCCTTCTTCCGAGGAACAGCAGCCACCTTCGGAGGCTTCGCCAGTGGAGCAGCAACCGCCTTCGGAGCTTTCGCCGGAACCACAACCGCCGCCGCCGCAGCAACCGCCCGACTGATGGGGATGACCGTGGGAGAGTTCGGTGAGTTCGGCCGCGCGGACGGAGACGACTTTGATGTCGAAGTGCAGGGTCTTGCCGGCGAGCTCATGGTTGCCGTCCAGGGTCACTTCCTCGCCTTCGATCTTCTTGATCGTGAGGACGCGCATGCCGAGATTGGTCTCGGCGTGGAAGCGCATGCCGATCTGCGGGGTGTTCGCGCCAAACGCGTTGAGGGGCACCTGCTGGAGGAGCTTCTCGCTGTATTCGCCGTAGCCGAGCTGCGGAGGCACGAGGACGTTCTTGGTGTCGCCGGCGACGAGGCCTTCGACGCCCTGCTCGAGGCCGGGGATGATGTTCTGGGCGCCGTGGAGATACTCCATCGGGCCGCGATCGCCGGAGGCGTCGATGATGTTGCCCTGGTCGTCCTTCAGGGTGTATTCGATGGCGACGACGGTTTCTTTGGCTACGCGCATGGTGATTGGGACCGTCGAACATAGGTCTAAACCAAGCCGAAGCAAGGCGACAGGTATCTAAACCTTGACCGACCCAGCGGGGGCGGCTTCCCTCATCCTCCTGCTGTTTGGGGCCGTAGCTCAGTTGGTAGAGCGCGTCGTTCGCAATGACGAGGCCGTGAGTTCGAACCTCATCGGCTCCACCAGCAGGACTCCCCGTTACTCCGCTGAATTCTCGAGGCGGCGGATCGTGGCGTTGACCGGAAGGATCTCACCCAGGGCGTCACGGCTGGAGGCTCCGCCGAGCTCGCGCACGCGCTCGCCCTGCGGTCGGATACGCGTCTCGTAGCTGCCGATGGCCGCATCGAGGCTTTCCGAGGCGGCGAGCAGGCCTTTGCGGACCTTGGTGAAATGTTCGGCGAACTTCACGAGGCGATCGAAGAGCTCGGTGGCCTCCTCCGCGATGCGGCCGGCATTTTCCGCCTGAGTGTGCTGCTGCCAGGCGAGGTTGATCGCACCGAGGAAGCCCATGAGGGTCGCAGGGGTGGCGATGAGGATGCCTTCTCGAGCGGCGGCGAGGATGAGCTCATTGTCGCCTTCGAGCGCGGTGCTCAGCAGGGATTCGGCCGGAGGAAGAGCACCACCTTGTCGAACGGCGTCACTCCCTGCTTCTCCATGGCCGCCGGGTAATTCTTGGCGGCGAGGTCGCGGATGGTCTTGCGCAGCTTGGCGGCGTGCGCGGCGACGAGTTCGCGGCGATTGGGCGCGGCCTGGTCGGCGATGGCGACGTCAAACTCGGGCACCTTGGAGTCGATGATGATACAGCGGTTGCCAGGCAACTTCACGATCAGGTCGGGACGCGCATCGTCCTGCGAGACCTGCTCGGCGAAGTCGCAATGCGGGCTCAGGCCGGCCGCTTCGACGACGTTGCGCAGCGTCTGTTCGCCCCACTTTCCGCGGTGCTGCGACGACTTCAGGACGGAAGTGAAGTCCGTCGTGCTGGTCGCCAAGGCGGCGGTGGTCTCGCTGATGGTCTTCATCTGCGCTCCGACGGCGGCGAGCGCATCGCCTTGGCTGCGCATGCCCTGCTGCATGGCGTTACGATAACTTTCCAAGGCGGTGTTAATCTGGGAGATGAGCGGCGAGACCTGGCTGGCGACCTCCTTGGTGACGTCGGGCGTCATTCCGCGGAGGACATCCGTGCTCATCTTGGAGAACGAGACCTTGAGTTCGGCGATATCGCGCTCGTGGCGGGCGCTGGCTTCAGCTTGAGCCTTGGCGTTGTCGGCCCGCAGCTGTTCGACAGCCCGCGCGTTGGCCTGCTGGGCTTCGGTGAGCTGCTGGGCGGCGGCGTTACGGGCGGACTCCGCTCCGGAGGCGCGCGCCTGGGCGTCGGCCTTCGCGTTACGTTCACGTTCCGCGGTGGCGTTCGCTTCGCCGAGCTGACGGCGGAGGTCGGCGATCAAAAGTTCGCTGCCCTTGTCGTCGACGCTCGGGCCGGTGGATTTGAAGAAGGCGAGGTAGGCGAGGACGCCGAGAACCGCGAGGAGGAGAATGATTTGTACGAAGGTTTCCATCAGGATGCTTATGAGAAAGACACTCTGCCCAGGCGCGGGCCTTCCGCAACTTATCCCCGCGGGTCGCCTTCGATCGCGATCGCGTTGCCGAGTTCCCACGCGGCTTCGTACGCGGCCACATAGTCGGGCGAAGACCAGGCCGGTGACGCGGCCTCGCCGCCAAGCCCGGCGATGAAGCCGTAGCGGATGCCGTGCGAGATACGCCGGCGACGCGGGTTCTCCCGCTGATTACTCCACTCGAGCGCGCGGGTGAAGGCTTCGTCCGGAATGGGCGAGACGACTGACCGACCGACTTGCCAGGCGACGACGCCCGCGTGGTCAAGGTCGCTGACCTTCCGGCCGAGCACCAAAGACATCGGCACGGGGCCGTTCTGGCGGCCGGCTTCGATCTGGCCCTGGACCTGCAATCTCAGGGCGACCTGCCAGCGCTCTTCGACGGTCAGGAGGCCATAGTCGTAATCCGGGTCGTCTGCGGCCGTGTCCCGCAGCTCGGCCTTGGCATAGCGCCGCCACTTGGCCAACCAGACTTTCCATTCGTCGGTTCCACGGAGGGGGGGCTTGCCCAGCCAGTCGGGGAGGTCTTCGCGCATCGATAAAAGGGGTCTTTTGTGACTGATATGCCATCTTTTGGGTGCCTGGCAAGTAAAATGGTGAAATCTTGTTCACTAGAATAGGGTCTGCCCCTTATCCCCCATGGGGTTAACTCCCAAAATAACCGCCCTAAAACGGATTTTTCGTCGAACTATTCCTCAGGTTTGGTGTTATCCAAGTCATACCCCTTATTCCAGTGAACAGCATCCATTCGACCCAACGAAAAGGTCGGGCCACCTTGCCCCTTTTCTATCTGCTTGTCGCCGCCGCCTTGGCGCCGACCTTGAGCTTCGCGCAGGCCGCTCCAGCCCCTGCCGCGGCGCCCGTCGCCGCCCCGGCTCCGGTCGCTGGCGTCGTCGCCGCTGTCCCGCTCCCGGGCCTTAGCGGCTCCGATCAAGTCGGTCCGGTCATCCTGCGCGATGAGACCATCGCCCAGGTCCTCGACCTGATGCAGCGCTGGACGGGAAAGTCTATCCTCCGCCCGCAGGCTCTCCCAGCCAGCGTCTACACGCTCTCGCTCCCGGCTTCGATCACCCGCGATGAAGCCCTGCTCGCGATCGAGACGCTCCTCAACCTCAACGGCATCGCCGTCATTCAGCAGGGCGACAAATTCCTGAAGGTCGTCCCGAACCTCGTCGCGAAGTCCGAGTCGCCTACGCTGCTCACGGGCTCGACGCTCACGCTGCCGCCCAGCGGCCGTATCGCCACGAAGATCTACACGCTCAAGCACGCCAATGCCCAGGAGTTCATCACGCAGATCATCTCGAGCCTCAACACGACCCTCGCTTCGCCGCCCGTCTACTTCGGCCGTAACAACGCCTTCCTGATCACCGACTCGATCACGAACCTCCAGAAGATCGAGAAACTGGTCGCCGAACTCGACCGCCCCCAGCTCGACCTCGTCGTGACCAAGAGCTACACGCTCAAGAATGCGATGGCCACCGACTTGGTCAACAAGCTCACGGCGATGCTCCGCACTCAGGCGGTCGCCTCTGGCGGTGCGCCTTTCCGCCTCAGCACGGGCACTACCTTCCTCGCCGACGAGCGCACCAACCGCGTCCTCCTCATGGGCTCGGCTGACCAGCATGATTTCTTCGACAAGCTGATTGAGACGCTCGACCAGAAATCCAACCCGAACACGAAGACCGATGTGATCTTCCTGCGCCACGCCGACGCCCAGCAGGTCGCGACCCTCGTCACCTCCCTCGTCACGGGCCAGACGACCGCCGCTGCCCGCGCTGGCAACACGGTCCGCAGCGCTACCGTCAATCGCACCCCGACCCCGGTCGCCGCCCCCGGGGCTCCCGCCGGTGCCACCACTTCCCAGATGGGCGCCGACGAGTTCAGCAGCAACCTCACCGTTCTCCCCGATGTCCGCAGCAACTCGGTCGTGGTCTCGGGCACCAACGATGACCTTCGCCTGCTTTATGACCTGATCGACAAGGTCGACATCGTCCTCCCGCAGGTCCGCATCGAAGTCGTCATCGCTGAAGTGAAGCTCTCCGATAACGAAAGCAACGGCTTCAGCACCCTCGGGCTCACGGTCCAAAACGGCAAGCTCGTCGGCATCGGCGGCAGCGGCGCCGGCTTCGGCGTCACGGGCATCCCCGTCACCCCGGTCAATCCTGTCCTCAACACCGGCCAGACCATCGTGAATCCGGTCCAAGGCTCGCTCGCTCCCGGCACGAACAGCCTGAGCGCCACGATCGGCCTCGTCACCACCCCGCGCAAGGGCGACCTGAAGATCCTCTCGGTGCCGGCCATCACGACGACCCATAATAAGGAAGCGACGCTCTTTGTCGGCGAATCTCGCCCGGTCATCACGGGCTCGACGGTCGCCGCCACCACGGGCCAAATCACCTCTACGGTCTCGCAGCGCGATATCGGCATCACGCTCAAGGTGCTCCCGCTCATCGGGAAGGACGGCGCTGTTCAATTGCAGATCTCGCAGTCGGTCGAAGACATCCTCGGCTCGACCATTCTCGATGGCAACGACCAGCCGATCATCGGCCGTCGCACGACCGATTCCTACGTGAGCGCGATGAGCGGCGAGATCGTCGTCCTCGGCGGCCTCCAGCGCACGGTGACCACGAAGTCCACCTCGCGCCTCGGCCCCATCCCGATCATCGGCGATATCTTCGGCTCCTCGACCAACCTTGAGGAGAAGCAGGAGCTGGTCATCTTCCTCCGCCCTTACGTGCTCAACAGCTCGGCCGTCGACAACCTCGACGCCCTCAGCCGGGTCGCCAACAGCGCCAATGGCACCGAGGTGAAGAAGATCATCGATAACGTCCCCGGCAAGGCGCCCGCCGCCCCGGCCGCCCCCGACAAGAAGTAACATGCTGACCGTCGACCGGCACGGACTGCCCTCGGCCCTGGCCGAGCGCCTGACCGACGAAGTCCGCGCTTCGTTCGCGGAGACGCCGCGCGAAGGTCGCTTCAAGTTCCTCGCTCAGGCGCTCAACCTCGACGAGGCCGCGCTCCTTGCCGAACTCTCCCGCCTCACGGGCCTCGAAGTCCTCGACGAGCCGGCGATCGATCCGGAAGGCATGAAAATCCTGCCCGCGCGCATCGCTTCCGAAGCCCAGGTCGTCCCGACGCTCCTCCCCGGTGGCGAAGAAGGCCGCCTCCGCCTCGTCACGGCCCTTCCGCCCGACACGGATACGTGCGACTGGATCGCGACCTTCGCCGCCCGTCGCCCGAAGTGGTACCTCGCCCCACCCGAACGCGTCAGCGCCCTCATCAACGAAAACTACGGCGTGGGTTCCGGCAGCCTCGAAGACGAAGGCGATGACCTCCCGGCCGCCGAAGCCAATAATGATGTCGAAGCCGACCAGGACGCCGCGGTCGTGCGCTTCGTCACCGAAGTCCTCTCGCAGGCCGTCGCCGAAGGCGCGACCGACGTCCACTTCGAGCCGCAGGAAAATAATCTCCGCATCCGTTACCGCGTCGACGGCATCCTGATCGCGATCCCGCTCCCGGATAATCTCGCCCGCTTCCAGGACGCCATCATCTCGCGCCTGAAGATCATGGCGCGCCTCAACATCTCGGAGCGCCGCCTCCCGCAGGACGGCCGCATCAACTTCCGCGACGGCAAGAACGTCCTCGATATCCGCGTCTCGACGATTCCGACGATCTACGCCGAATCGGTCTCGCTGCGTCTCCTCAACCAACGCAAGGAGGCCTACAACATGGACCGCATCGGCATGAACGCCGACGAGCAGGCCGCGGTCCGCAAGGTCCTCGACTACCCGCACGGCATCATCTTGGTCACGGGTCCGACGGGCTCCGGCAAGTCGACCACGCTCAACGCTTTCCTCCAGGCGATCAATTCACCCGACATCCGTATCGTGACGATCGAAGATCCGATTGAGTACGAAGTGCCCGGCGCCAACCAGGTGCAGACGCGCTCCGAAATCGGCCTCACCTTCGCCGGCGCCCTTCGCAGCACGCTGCGCCAAGACCCGGACGTCATCATGGTCGGCGAAATCCGTGACTTGGAGACGGCCGAAATCTCGATCCGCGCCTCGCTCACGGGCCACTTGGTCTTCTCGACCCTTCACACGAACGACGCACCTGGCGCGATCACGCGTCTCGTCGACATGGGCGTCGAGCCCTTCCTCGTTGGCTCCGCCGTTGAGCTCGTCATCGCCCAGCGCCTGGTCCGTCGCCTCTGTGTGGATTGCGCCAAGACCGTCCCGGTCGACCGCAAGAAAATCCTGCCCGCCCTCGAAGCGCTCGGCATGGACGAATCCTTCCTGAAGGACGTGACGTCCCTCAAGGAAGCTGTCGGCTGCCGCAAGTGCCGCAACACGGGTTACCGCGGCCGCGTCGGCGTCTTCGAAATCTTCCACCCGAAGCCTTTGCACGACCTCATCGTGAGCCGCGTCTCCAACCGCGAGTTGACCGACAAGGCGATCGAGCAGGGGATGCGTCCTCTCGCCAAGGCCGGCTGGATCAAGGTCGCCGCTGGTCTCACGACCATCGACGAGCTCGTCCGTAACCTGAGCTCGAACGAATAAGCCGCGATGGCCGTCTTCAACTACACCGCGCGCGACGCCGGGGGCGCCGTGACTGAAGGCACCATCGACTCGCCGACGCGCCGCGAGGCGCTCCGTAAACTCCAGGCCCGCGGACTCAAGCCAGTCAAGGTCGAGGAAGCGGGCGCTGCCGTGCGCGCTAAGGAAGCCGTCCGCGAAGGCGGTCCTTCCGACAAAGAGCTCGAGCCGACCGAAGCGGAGTGCCTGCCCTTCCTTGAATCGATGGCCGACCTCGTCCGGTCGGGCATGTCCGCTGGCGAAGCGCTTCGCCTCCTCGCCCTCCGTCTTCAGAAATCTCGCCTCCGCGTCCTTTGCGCCGGTATCTGGTCCCGGCTCGGCGAAGGCCAGAGCCTCTCGGTCGCGATGGGCACCTACCCGAAAGTCTTCGACGGCCAGACACTTAACCTCATCGCCGCCGGCGAAGCCACGGGCAACATCCGCGACGTCCTTGAGCGCCTCATCTCGCACTTTACCGAGCAGAAGGAATTTAAGCGCAAGCTGGTCAGCGCGATGGCCTACCCGCTCTTCATCTGCGTCATCGCCGTCGGCGTCGTGATCTTCTTCGTGCTCTTCCTGCTGCCCCGCCTGCAGACGCTGCTTTCTTCCCTCGGCGGCAAGCTACCGCTTTCCACGAAGCTACTCATGACCTTCGCCGACGTCTTTGTGATCGTCGGCCCGATCGTGGTCGTCGCCGGTATCATTGCCGTGATCGGTATCGCCCGCTGGCGCAAGACGGAGGAAGGCAAGATCGCCTCCGACGCACTCCTCCTCCGGGTTCCGCTTGCGGGCTCGTTCGTGATGCGCGTCTCCGTGTTAAATTTCTGTCACACGCTGGCGGTGCTCCTCGAAAACGGCATCACGACCGCCGAAGCCCTTCGCCTCGCCGAGAAGACCGCGCCGAATCGCGCCCTCCGCCAGCAGCTCCGTGAAGCGACCGACCGCGTGCTCGAAGGCGATAGCCTTTCAAAGGCCCTCGCCCGCACGGGCTACTTCCCGCGCCTCCTCCTCGATCGCGTCGCCGTCGCCGAACAGACCGGCAACCTGGCGCCCGGCCTCCGCGATATCTCTCGCTCTTATCGCGCCGAGCTCGACCGCTGGCTCGGCACGGTCTCGCAGACGATTTCCGCCTCCGTCCTCGTCGCCGCCTTCTCCTTCGTCGCCTTCATTGCCTTCGCAATCGTCGCCGCCGTCTTCGAAGTCAGCTCCAGCTTCCGGTTCTGAGCGACGCGTCCGCTGTCTCTAGGTAGGGACAGCACCACGTGCTGTCCTCTGTATCTCGGTAGGGCTGACCACCCTTGGTCAGCCGCCCGGGTAGGGATGCGATGGCATCGCATCCGTCTGTCTCCCATGGTAGGGACGGCTCTCCGAGCCGTCCGCTGTATCTAGGTAGGGTCGAGCATCCCTGCTCGACCGCTCGGCCGACCAAGGATGGTCAGCCCTACCGTTCGCCGCAGGGCGAACTAAGGTAGGGGCGTGGCTTCGCCGCGCCCTCCGCATGAGGAGTGCACGATAAATCGTGCCCCTACCTCCGGCCGCCCTGCGGCGCACCCGCCACCCGCCACCCGGGGCTGCCACCTGCCACCCGAAACGGGTTCACCTTGCCCGCCCTACCCAATGCCCGCAGCAAACATCCCGGTCTCCGGTTCCCCTTTGAGCGGGGTATTTGCTCCCTTGCCCACCTGTCAACTTGTCAACCGGCCAGCTAGTTTGTCTCGCCGGCCAACTGGCCCACTGATCAACGGGTCAACTAGTGGTGCGCCGTTCCGGTCCTCCGGTCCTCGGGTCCTCGTGCCCTCTAGCCCTCGAGGGATACCCCCTCGTGGCTCCGCCGCAGTTGCACCTTTGCACTGCCTTTCTTCCTTCCGGCCCTCCGGTCCTCGGGCCCTCTTATTTGCCTTCCTCCGCGCCCGCCGCCTTCACTCCGGCCGGCAATTCGCCGAGGAGTTCCAGTGCGGTGATCGTGGCCTTGAAGGTGACGGTGCCCGCGGTGCCGCGTTCCGCCGTCATGGAGAGATTACCGATGGCGAGGTAGGGGGCGCGCGATTTCACGCTTTCGTAGAAGCGCAGCACGCTCGCGAGGTCCGCCTTGCTGCATCTCATCTGGAGCGAGTGGATCGCGAACTTGCCCGCCTTGGTCGTCTTAGGCGACTCGGTGTTGGCGTTCAGGCCGGCTTCGTTGGTGGCGTTGATGGCTTCGGCGACGAGCTTGGCTTGGTCGTAGCCATGCCCGGAATCGAGTCCCTGCACGGCCAACGCAGTCGCGTTGCGAATCTCGCGTTCCTTCGCGATCCAGGATTTCTGGACGAGGGCGTTTTCCTCGAGGGCGCGCCAGTCATCCCAGCTGCCGCGGACGCGTTCCCAGGCACCCGTCGACCAAAGGGTCGCGGCCACGAGCAGCGCGCCAAGCGCCATGAAGCGCTCTCGGGGTTTCAGGCTGAAGAAGAAATGTTTCATTGTTTAGGGGTTTCGGCGGTCTTGAGGAGGACGGCCTGCTTGAAGATGATCTCGATGCGGAAGGTCGTGGAGGTCTCGCGCACGCGCGGCTCGCTGTTCGTCGCAGCTTCGACCTCCGGCATGGCCTGTACGGCCTTGAGGAAGTCAGAGATGTCGCCGGCGTTCGGCGTCTTGGCGTCCACGGTCATCATCGGCTTGGCGATGGTGCTATCCTTAGCCTTCTTGATCTCGCACTGGATGTTGGTGAACTCGACGGTGGCGGGACGTTTCTCGTTCACGAGCGCGAGCATCTCCATCGGCAGCAGGCGTTTGACGCCGAGCTCGAGGATGCGCGAGGTGATGGCCTGCGAGGCCTCGATGTCCTCGACTTGCGGACGGCGGGCTTCGTTGGCAACTTCCAGCGAAGCCCGGCGCATGCCGACGACGCCACCGGCAATGTCGAGGAGGAGTGAGACGACGAGGACGGCAGCGCCTGCGCGGGCCGCGTTCCAGAGCATGAGGTTGAGGCGCTCCTTCTTGCGACGTTCAGCGAGGAAGTCGCTGTCGCGGATATCAGAGTCGTCCAGGCCTTTCTTGGGGATGGTGAACATTCCCTCAAACTCGCCCTTGAGGATGAGATCGCCTTCGACAATCGCGCCGGCGAGGCCACCGGTGACGTTCTCGACCGGGGTCTCGGCGGCAAGGTCCGCGCGGGTGGCAGCCTCGCGGGCGATGGCGGCTTCGTCCGTGTCAGCGAGCTCGGCCACGACGATCGCAGCGGGCAACTCGTCGCCTGCCTTCCAAGCGAGCGCGGTGAGGCGTTCGTCGCTGCGGTGCACGACGATGCCGTCGGCCGCCGGGCGATGGCCACACAGGGCCAGGAATTCCGGGACGACTTGGCAGTCTTCCGGCCAAGCAAAGCTTTCCTCCGCGGTGAAGCGGCGACGGTGCGCAGCGTAGGCGAGCACCTGCTTGCCGTCGGCGGACGTGACGAAACCGATGAGCATCTGCTCAAGCGGGAAGGGCGAGATGGCCTCGAGCGCGAGGTTCACCTGGCCAGGGATGTCATCGCCTTCGACGGAGAGTCGGCGAACGAAGAAGCGGTTGCCGGGAAGCATCGCGGCTTCCTGCGGCTTGGCATCCTTGAAAAGGCGGAGAGAGAGGTCATTTGTGAGGGTCTTCGTGCCCGGGGGGCGGTGGGTTCGGAGGGGGCTGAAGGTTCGTCGGAGTCGTCCCGGGGTTTGGGCGGGGGCGGGGCTCCGTTATCTTCTTCCCAGGCGAGAATCTGGAACGGGTACGCAATCGTCGTGCTGGCGATACGGCCGCTCAGGGTTGATTTGCCGAGGGTGGCCGGCGCTTCGATTCCCGGGGTGAGATAGGGGGAGGGGGTCGTAGTAGTCGACCGCGGAACCGGTGTCGAGGTTCCCGTAGTTCTTGCGGTCGTGGTGGTTGCCCCCGTCCGGTTCAGGCCGATGCTGGGGTCGGTGTCGGGATTGGCCGCGGCGGTCGGGTAGGCGACGTCCTCGCGGATGGCCACTAGGGCGCTGACCCGGCATTTGGAAAGGCCTTCCTTCACGGTCACCCGCACCCACATGAGGATGACCTCGTCGTCGAACTTGGCCATATTGATGCCGCCGCCGACGAGCTGGCGAACTTCGCTGGTGACGCGGAAATAGGGCGGGGTACCGACGATGCGCTTGCCGATCTCGCTCTGGTGCTCGCGGATCAGGGCGACCTGCTTCTCGTCCAGGCCTTGCGATAGGAGCACGGCGTCCGAGGCGGTATTGATGTTGGCCTGCGGGAAGGTGTAGAGGCTGACGCAGCTCTTGAAGGCCTCGAAGATCGGGGTCGGTCGGCCGAGCTCGTCGTAGAACTGCTCCTTGGCAACGCCGATGGAACGGAACTCATCGAAGCTCCGGATGGGGCGGCGCGCGGGCCGGAACGAAAGCGTGCTGCGCTGGTAGGCAGCATCCGTGGCCTCCTCCTCGATGGATTCGTAGGACTTGCTCTGCCACGCGACGATGGCGTCCGAGACGCGCTCGGCGTCGCGCTGTTCCATGCCGAGGGAGTAGAGCAGCTGGATGACGTCGTTCTTCGACAGGACGCTGAGCGGCAGCTTGGCGGTCTCGTCCTCGTAGTCGAACTTCACCTCGAGGCCATCGCGCGGCGGGAAGCCGGCGTAGGTGTGCGGGTCGTCGTAACCCTGCGAAGGGGCGTGGATCTTGTTGAGGTCGATCGAGCGGATTTCGGCGATGACGGCCAGCGCGAGCTCGAGTTCGGACTGCGCGTCAGCCCGCAGGCGTCGGCGGTCCGCGTCGCGCGTGGCGATAGCGAGCTCGAGGGAGTTGTCCTCCATGAACCGCGCCAGCAGCAACGAGGCCAGCGTGATGAGCACGAGGACGACGATGATGACGGAGCCGCGGCGCTTCTTTACGGTCATGGCGTGGAGGCGCCAGAGCGCTTGATGGGGAGGTTGATGACCTTGGTCGCCTTGAGCGCGCCGCGTTCGAAGAGCAAGTGGATGCGCGCCGGCTTCTTCCACGTGGTGGCGCCGACGTCGTTGACCGGCTCCTCCTCGACTTTCCATTCCTTGAGGTCGGGGTCGTAGTATTCGTAATGGATCGCGGTCACGAAGGGGCTGATGACGGTCTCGTGCTTGTCCGCCTTGTCCCGCTCGAGCTCGAGGCGCGACTGCCACTGGAAGACGAGCCCGCGGCCCTCTTCGACGAAGACGTTGAAGTCGACGTCGGGGAGCGGCGCTTCGGGCCAGTCCGCCAGGCGCCCGGCGTCGGCTAGCAGGAAACTGAGGCGCGGCTTGGTCGTGCCTGCGCCATCGTCGACATCCTTCAGCGCGACGCCGGAGGAACTTGGCCCGTAGGTGGCCAGTTCGAACGCATTGCGCACGAGCGCGGACGCCGCGCGCGCATGCTGGTCGAAGAGCCGCTTGTCGCGGCCTCCGCCCCAGAGCTCACTCATGGAGAAGAGGAAGGTGTTGAGCGTGACCATCAGCACGCCGAGCAAGGCGAGCGAGACGAGCATCTCGAGTAACGTGAAGCCACGGCGGAAGGTCGCTTTCATCGCTTGGCCGGCGCCGCGGCGGGCTGTCCTCCAGGTTGACCGCCTTTGCTGCCTTGCCCTTTGCCGCCCTGACCATTCGTGGGCGTGCCGGGCTGGCCTTTGCCGCCCTTGCCGCTAGCGCCGCTGGCGCCGCTCTGGCCGGGCACGAGTTTCTTGCCGCGCGTGGGCGCGCTGATGAAGGCAGAATTGCCGTCGGCTTCCTTATAGCCTCGTTCCTTCTCGAGGCGCTGGCGCGCGTCGTCGCGGATTTTTTGGCGGTCCGAGGGGATCGACCACGTCGGGCGCAGGAGCATGCGCGTCTCGGTGAATTCTTCGGCTTCGGCGCCGTCCGCTCGTTCGATCTCGGCGATCAGTTGCACGGCGAAGAGGTCACTCACCGCGGTCGCCTCAATCTTGCCCTCCCAGCGCGCCGTCCGCCCGCCCGGCAGATGAATCTCGCCGCCCGCTTCGACGTCATCAAAGCCGGGGGTCTCCATGAGCGCGGCGCGGCAACGGGAGAGGTCATCCAAGCGCTGCTCGTCCTGCTGCAGCGCAAGGCGCCCCAGCAGGACGTTTGAATAGGCGGCGCCCAGGCTCACGGCGGCGAGCGCGAAGATGGCGAGGCTCATGAGGACCTCGATGAGGGTGAAGCCGCGGCGTTTCATTTGGCGTCGATGGCCGGGAGCGGCGCGCAGGTGAGGGGGTCGATGGGGACGATCGTCCGGTTCTCATTCCGGGTGATGTCCAACCGCACGCGGTCGCACGTGCCGTCCGGGTAGAAACGCATGCGGGTGAGGGCCTGCTCGGAAGCCACGCCGCCGAGCAGAATCGCGCCGGTGCTTTCGGGCGCGAGGATTTTGACCTTCACGCCTTCGATCTTCGGCAGCCGTTCCTCGGTGCGCGGATGGTCTTCGTCGACGCGCTCCTCCCCCCAGAGGAAATCCGGGGCGTCTTCCTCATTGGTGTCCGTCGGCGCGAGTTCGAGGATTTTGCCCTTCTCGACCGCCTGGCGGCGGATGGTCTGCATGAGCGCCATCAGCGCGTCTTCCGGATCCGAACGCGCCGTGCCCTTAAGCAACTGCGCCGAGCCGCCAATCATGACGGCTGCGAGCATGCTCATCAGGCCGAGGACGAGCAGCGTCTCCAGTAAAGTGAAGCCGCGGCGCGCCGGAGAGGCGGCTCGATGCTGCGGTGCCAGGTTCACCAGTTGCCGAGGTCGTCATCGGTGTCCGGCTTCTTGTCGCGGCCCATCGAATAAAGGTCGTAGCTCTCGGTGTTCTTGGTGCCGGGGTAGCGGTACTGGTACTCCTGGTTCCACGGGTCGATCGGCGAGCGGCCGCCCTTGGCTTCCATGTACGGGCCGCGCCACTTGTCGGCCTTGCCTTCCGGCGCCGTGATCAGGGCCTTGATGCCTTCCTCGGTGGAAGGATAGTCGCCCATATCGATGCGGAAGCGGACGAGGGAGGTCTTGAGCGATTCGTTGACGAAGAGTTTAGCGACGCCTTCCTGGCTCTGGCCGAGGATCTTGTCGGTGTTCGTGACGGCGAGGCCGACGAGCATCCCGACGATCGCGACGGCGATCAGGATTTCCAGCAGGGTGAAGCCCTTGCGGAGACGGCGGGCGGTGGTCTTTTGGACGGTGGTCATGGGGAAAAAGAAAAGGCTTAGCGGACCTTCGGGGTCTTCTGGGGCTTGGTCGTCGTCGCCGCGGGCGCGACGGCCGGGGTCTTGGGCGTCTTACCGCTGGTGGTGTCGCCGCCGCGCTGGCGCGGATCGCCGCCGCCCTGACCACCGTCGGGTCCGCGGCCCTTGCTGAATTTGTCCTTCATGGACTCGCGGAAGGCTTCGACCTGCTCCGGGGTGAGGTTGCCAGCGCGGAAAACTCCGGTGGCACCTGCCTCGGAGCTCGGTTGGGCAACGGCGTTAGAGACGGCAGCGAGCTGTGCGGGGCTCGGGCCCCTGTAAGTAATCACGACGGCCTGGTGCAGGGCCATCTGCTGAGGCTGGCCACCGTTGTCGATGACGAGGGTTTCGTTCGCGACGTCGAAGCCTTTGACGACGACGGGTACGTTCGTCGACGGGGCTTCACCTTCGGCCACCCAGCTCGACTGCTTGGTTAGGGTGTTGTAGATGCTGTAGTAGTTCACGCCGCCTTCGGCGTACATGCCGCGGAATTCAAGGGTGCTGGGGGCCACGCCCGGACCGGCCGGCGCGCCTGTGCCGCCGAAGGGCGAGTTCTTGACGAGGCCTTCGAGGTCGATCGCCGAAGCGGTGCCAAGGCCGAGCAGGACCACGGTCAGTAGGCTGCAGGAGAGTCGGGGGAGGGTGCGCATCTTATTAAAAGGGGAGGGGGTATCTCTAAAACACCAAGCAATGGTTTAGGTTGCCAACTTCATCGTCATCTTGGCCGCCCATCACGTGGTATCGAGGAATATTGCCTAAATAGGTCATTTTCACCCTATTCTAGGCCAATAACCCCCATAAAGCGTCCGGAATGGCATATCCAATCGATTACCAGTCAGCCATTTAGGTTTTTTTACGAAATTTTAACAACTTTTTGACGGTTTAGGCCTTTGGTTTGCAACCTACCCCCGCTCGCTATGTTTAAATGACGGATGCAGCTCTCGGCCCCTCGCGCAGCTTGGCCCACCCCGATCATCGTAATGCTCGGGGCGGTCGTCTCTGCCTGCCTGGCCCCTCTCGCCGCCCAAGACTTCCAGAAGGACATCGTGCCCTTCCTGAACAAGTACTGTTACGAGTGCCACGACGCCGAGCTCGAGAAGGGCCACCTCAACCTCGAGGGATTTAAGGACGACACCCGCTTCTTCCGCGATCAGCGCGTCTGGCGCGAGGTCGTCAATCAAGTCACCTCCGGCGAGATGCCGCCCGCCAAGAAGAAGGTCCGCCCCACGGCCGCCGAGATCGAAGGCCTCCAGACGGCCGTCCACAAGCTCCTCGCCCGCGCGATTTCGAAGGCGAAGCCAGATCCAGGCGAGATCACGATGCGGCGCCTCAACCGCCTGGAGTTAATAACACGATTCGTGACCTCTGCTTCGTCGACGGTAATTTCTCCGCTGACTTCCCGGCCGACGATACGGGCTACGGCTTCGACAACATCGGTGATGTGCTCACGTTCTCGCCGGTCCACCTAGAGCGCTTCCTCGCCGTCGGCGAACAAATCGCCGCCAAGGCGATGCCGACCACGCCCAATGAACTCGATGGCACGGGGCTCGCGATGATCGAGATGCTCCCGAAGGGCCGCCGCGATAGCCAGCAGCGTTATTTCGATCCGGCTCCTTATCTCACGGGCCCGATGGAAGCCCCCCGCGACGGCGATTACCTTATCTCGGTGAATCTCCGCGCCACGGGTTCGGCCAGTGATCCGCCCCCGAAGGTCGCCTTCGTCGTCGATGGCAAAGAGGTCGGCACCTATCAGTTTAAGTCGGCCAAGAAATCCGAAGTCGCCGAGGCCAAGGTGAAGCTCAATGCCGGCAAGCATGAGTTCACGCTGAAGTGGCTCAACCCGCCCGCGAAGATTTCTGGTAATGCCCGCACGCTCTCCGGCCTGCGCCTGCGCCTCCTTGGCCCGACCGACACGCGCACGGAATTCCAGCGCCGGGTCGCCACGGTGATCGGCACCGCGACGGGCGATGCCCGCGCCAAGGCGGTGGCGAATTGGTTCGTCAGCCGCGCCTTCCGCCGCGTCGCCACCAACGCCGAAGTCGCTCGTTACTCCAAGATCTTCCTCGATGCCGAGCGGGCCTCCGGCTCCTGGGAAACCGGCACGCAAGCGATGATGGCGGTCGTGCTGGCCTCCCCGAAGTTCATCTTCCGTGCCGAGCAGGAAGAAATGGCGACCCAACGCGACGCGCATGCGATCAGCGAGTTCGCCCTAGCCTCACGCCTGAGCTATTTCCTCTGGGGCTCGCTGCCGGATGACGAACTCTTTCAGCTCGCCTACCAGAAGAAGCTGTCCGCCAACCTCGAGGCCCAGACGCGCCGGCTGCTCAAGGATCCGCGGGCGCAATACCTCACGCAGGGCTTCGGTATCCAATGGCTCCAGCTCCGCCAGCTCACGACGGTCTCACCGGACCCAGGCATGTTCCCGGCCTTCAACGACGCTCTCCGCGTCTCGATGATGAAGGAGACGGAATTATTCTTCGCCGAAATCGTCCGCGAAGACCGTAACGTGCTCGACCTTCTCGACGCCGACTTCACCTACGTCGACCGCGACCTCGCCGCCTTCTACGGGCTGCGTAATGTCGAGATCCCCCGCGAACGCGGCGGTGAGCCAGTCTTCGTCCGCGTGACGCTCCCCCAGGGCGATCGCGGCGGCATCCTCACGCACGCGTCCATTCTCACGGCGACGTCTAATCCGACGCGCACCTCGCCCGTCAAGCGCGGCAAGTGGATCCTCGAACAAATCCTTGGCACGCCGCCGCCGCCCGCGCCGCCCTCGGTGCCCACGCTCGAAGGCCAGCAGCTCAAGGGCTCCCTTCGCGAACGCATGGAGCAGCACCGCCGCGATCCGGCCTGCGCCTCCTGCCACACCCGCATGGACGCCATCGGCTTCGCCTTCGAGAAGTTCGACGCGGTCGGCCAACTGCGTACGGCCGAAGACGGCAAGCCGATCGACCCTTCGGGTAAGCTGCCCAACGGCCAAGCCTTCTCCGGCGCCGGCGAACTGAAGAAGATCCTTAAGGCCGACGACGAGAAGTTCGTCCGCAATCTTTCCTCAAAGCTCCTCACCTACGGCCTGGGCCGCGGGCTGGACTACTACGACGGCCCGGCCCTCGATAAGATCACGGACTCGACCCGCAAATCTGGCAACCGCTTCTCCTCCCTGATTCTCGGGGTGGTCATGAGCGACCCTTTCCGCCTCCGCCGGGGAACATCCCAGGTTGAACCGGTGTCTGAATCTCCTAAGAAGAAATAGCCCCGTCATGAAGACCGACCTCCTTCCCCGACGCACGGTCCTCAAGGGCCTCGGCGCCGTCATGGCCTTGCCGTGGCTCGAGGCGATGGGCCTCCAGACTTCCTGGGCCGCGGGCAACACGCCCGCGAAGAACGCCGCGCCGAACCGCATGGCGTTCCTCTACGTCCCCAACGGCGTGAACATGGACGGCTGGCGCGTCGGCGCCGAAGGGGCGCTGCCTTCCAAGCTGCCGCCGATCCTCGCGCCGCTCGCCGCCCATAAGTCCGACTTCTCCGTCCTCACCGGTCTCGCGGCCGACAAGGCCCGCGCCCACGGCGACGGGGCGGCGACCACGCCCGCGCGATGGCCGCCTTCCTCACGGGCGCCCAGCCCCGCAAGACCGACGGCGCCAACATCCGCGCCGGCGTCTCGGCCGACCAGATGGCCGCCGCGCGCATCGGCGACCGCACCCGCCTCGCCTCCCTCGAAATCGGCACCGAGGCCAGCAAGCTCGCCGGCGGGTGCGACTCGGGCTACTCCTGCATCTACCAGTCCAACATCTCTTGGCGCTCGGCCACCCAGCCGATGCCGAAGGAAGTGAACCCGAAGCTCATCTTCGAACGTCTCTTCGGTTCGGGCTCCGACCTCGAACGCCAGCGCCGCGACTCCGCCCGCAAGTCGGTCCTGGATGCGGTACGCGAGGATTACCGCGACCTCAACGGCCGCCTCGGTGCCGAAGACCAGCGTAAGCTGGATGAATATTTCACCGCGGTCCGCGAGATGGAGCTCCGCATCGCGAAGTCTGGCGCCGACGGCCAGAAGAAGCTGCCGGTCGGCGCGCTGACCCCCAAGGGCATCCCGGAAAGCTACGCCGAACACCTCCGCCTCCTCGCAAACCTGATGGTGCTCGCGTTCCAGACCGACACCACGCGCGTGGCGACGTTCGTCCTCGCCAACGAGGGCAGCAACCGTTCCTACCCGTTCATCGGCGTGCGCGACGGCCACCACAGCATCTCCCACCATGGCCACGACCCGGCGAAGCTCGCGAAGATCCAAGACATCAACGTCTTCCACTCGACGCACCTGGCCTACCTCCTCGAGCGCCTGAAGTCCGTGAAGGAAGGCGACGGCAACCTGCTCGACCATTCGATGATCGTCTACGGCTCCGGCAACGGCGACGGCGACCGTCACAACCATGACGACCTCCCGATCCTGCTCGCCGGCAAGGGCTGCGGCACGATCCGCCAAGGCCGCCACATCGTCTATCAGAAGGAGACCCCGCTCAACAACCTCTGGGTCAGCATGCTCAACCGCATGGACATCCGCGACGTCCAGCTCGGCGACAGCACCGGCGAACTTAAGAAGTTGTCCTAAGGTAGGGACAGCACCACGTACTGTCCTCATGTGCCTCGGGTAGGGCCAAGCATCCCTGCTTGGCCGCGGCCGACCAAGGATGGTCGGCCCTACCTTGCTTCGCAGCCGTTCCCCGTGCCAGCAGATCCCCGCGCGGCGCCTTGCACCGCGCAACCTTAACCCTCCATTAAGCCCCGTATTTTCCTGAAAATTTTCCTGCCTCCATTCTTCAACTTCTCCTCCACCTCGGCGTTTCACTTTCATAACTTCACCCCATGAACCCCGCCGAAGATCCCTCGTCCGGAAAACCCAACCCGTTCTATAAGCCCGCCTTCGGCCAGGTGGTGCGACGTCAGTTCATCGGCCTGATGGCCGCGACGTTCGGCTGGACGCTCCTGCCGTCCGCTTCCGCGCAGGAGAAGAAAGGGAAGGGCGGCAAAGGCGGCAAGGGCGGCGGCGATGACAGCTCCAAGGCCCGTGGCCCGACCTTCCAAGGCGAATACGTCCTCCCGGAATCCCTCGCGGAATTCTCCAAGGTCTCGCTGATCTTCGGCCGCGCGACCGACAAGGCCATCACGGCCAGCTTCGTGCCGGCTTCCGCCCTCGAAGCGTTCCTCGAGATCGGCACGGCGAAGGGTAAGTACGCCCGCAAGACGGCGGTGACCCAGCTGCCCGCCGGCAAGGCGACGGAAGTCGTCATCGACGGCCTCACGCCGAACACGGAATACTTCTACCGCCTGAATTACCGCAAGCCGGGGTCGGGCAACTACACGCAGCGCGCCGAGGCCCGCTTCTCCACGCAGAAGACCCCGGGCACGTCCTTCGTCTTCACGCTCCAAGGCGACTCGCACCCGGAGCGCGCCCAGGCCAGCCACCCGGACCTCTACGCCCGCACGCTCGCGACCGCCGCGGCCGACAAGCCCGACTTCCATATCTGCATCGGCGACGACTTCTCGATCGAACGCATCCGCACGATCAACGACGCCAACTGCCAGATTCCTTACCTCCTGCAGCGTCCCTTCCTCGGCCTCGTCGGCTCCGTCGGCCAGGTCTTCCTGATGAACGGCAACCACGAGCAGGGCTCGCTCTTCAACTTCTCGCAGAAGGACGAACGCCGCGATGTCGCCATCGGCGTGCAGAAGGCCCGCAACTCCCTCTACCCGATCCCGGGCAACGAGGGCATCTACACGGGCCACGCCGAGCCGTTCAAGGACATCGGCGCGCTCAAGAGCTACTGCGCCTGGACCTGGGGCGACGCGCTCTTCATCCTGCTCGACAACTACTGGCACTCCCCGGCGCTCGTCGACAGCGGCTTCGGCGGCAAAGGCGGCAAGGGCGAGAAAGGCGGCGACGACAAGAAGAACCGCGACTGGTGGGGCATCACCATCGGCGACGCCCAGTACCATTGGCTCAAGAAGACCCTCGAGACCAGCAAGGCGAAGCACAAGTTCGTCTTCGCCCACCACGTCCTCGGCTCCGGCCGCGGCGGCGTCGACGAGGCCGATCTCTACGAATGGGGCGGCCAGGGTAAGAAGGGCGAAGGCACCTTCAAGGAGAAGCGCCCGGGCTGGGAACTTCCGATCCACCAGCTGATGGTGAAGCACAAGGTCAGCGTCTTCTTCCAGGGCCACGACCACCTCTACTGCCAGCAGGAGAAGGACGGCGTCATCTACCAGGAGCTCCCCATGCCTTCCGACCACGGCTACGTCGCCTACAACGAAGACCGCTACCAGTCCGGCAAGAAGCTCCCCAGCGCCGGCTACGTGCGCGTCACCGTCACGCCCGCCTCCGCCAAGGTCGAATACGTCCGCTGCTTCCTGCCCAAGGACGAGACCAAGGACGCCAAGCACGGCATGATCGCCCATGCTTACGAAGTGAAGGCGCGCAGCGCCTGAGCGGAGGGCTGAATCGATGACTGCATGGATGACATTCTTTCGGGTAGGGTCGGGACCGCGTCACGACATAGGCTGTCTCTTTGTGTCCACAGCTGCCAGCCGCTAACCGCCAATACCTCGAGGCTCCGCCGTATTACCTCCACCTTTGCACTTTTGCACGCGGCTCCGCCGCATTTGCACCTTTGCACATAACTTACCCACCACCATGCCTCTCCTTAAACTCCATACTCGATACTCCATACTCCGCGCCGCCCTGCTTCGCAGCAGTTCACCCTGCCAGCAGTTCCCCCGCTGTAATCTCGCAACCTTTGCCCAGGCGCTCCGCGCCGGTTTGCACTTTTGTACCTTTGCACTGTGCCTTCTCGCCGCTTCCGCCGCGCCCGCCCGCCAACCCAACATCGTTCTCATCCTCCTCGACGACATGGGCTATCGCGACACGGGCTTCGTCGGGAACAAATACATCAGCACCCCGAACATCGACAAGATCGCCAAGTCCGGCGCGGTGTTCTCGCAGTGCTACGCCAGCGCCCCGAACTGCGCGCCCACCCGCGCCTGCCTCCTCACTGGCCAATACACCCCGCGACACGGCGTCTACACCGTGGTCGATGACCGCTACGCCCCGGGTCAGCCGCACATGAAGGTGATGTCGACCAAGGGTAACGACGAGCTTCCCGCCGGCACGAAGACCGTCGCCGACGTCCTGAAGTCTGGCGGTTACTCCACCGCGCTCATCGGGATGTGGAACATCGGCCGCGGCCGCAATGGCTCCCCCGGTTCGCCGACCGGTCGTGGCTTCGACGTCTACAAGCGCCCGGACGACGTGAACTTCGAGAAGGACGCCTACATGGACGGCAAAGGCCGCTACCTCTCCGATGCGCTCTGCGACGAGGCCCTGTCCTGGATCGATAAGAACAAGGCCAAGCCGTTCTTCCTCTACTACGCCGAACACTCCGTCCACGAGCCGTTCGATCCCAAGCCGGCGCTCGTCGCGAAGTACAAGGCTAAGACGCCCACCGGTCTCGATAAGGGCATCACGCCCGAATACGCCGCCACCGTCGAAGCGGTCGACACCAGCATCGGCCGCATCATGGCCAAGCTCGAAGCCGATGGCCTCACCAAGGACACCCTCGTCATCTTCACGTCCGACAACGGCGGCCTGCCTTACGTCGTCAACCCGCTCCGCGGCAGCAAGGGCCTCCTCTACGAAGGCGGCATCCGCGTGCCGGGTGCCGTCTCCTGGCCTGGCGTGATCCCCGCCGGCAAGACCTTCGACGAGCCTGTCGCCAGCATGGACTTCATGCCGACCATCCTTGAAGCCGCCGGCCTCCCGCTGCCGAAGGGTCAGCCCACCGACGGCGTCAGCCTCATGAAGCAGCTCAAGACCGGCGCCGCGCTCAACCGCAACGCTATCTACTGGCACTTCCCGTGTTACATCGGCAAGGGCGAACCCATGAGCCTGCTGCGCGCGGGCGACTACAAGCTCATCCAGAAATTCGCCGGACCCACCTTCGAGCTCTACAACGTGAAGAAGGATCCCAGCGAGGAGCACGATCTTGCCAAGGCCGAGCCCGCCAAGGTCGAGGAACTCAAGAAACTCCTCCTCGCCTGGCAGAAGGACACCGGTGCTTTCCTTGCCGACAAGAAGAACGAAGCCTACGACCCCAACGCCAAGGAACAACGCGGCGGCGGCAAGGGCGGCCAAGGCGGCGGCAAAAAAAAGAAATAAAGGTAGGGATGCGATGACATCGCATCCGCTGTCTCTAAGGTAGGGGCAGCACCGCGTGCTGCCCTAGCCGCCTCTTTGCGCTCCCAACCGCCAACCGCCAACCGCTAACCGCCAACCCCTCGCAGCTCCGCCGCGCAGGTAGGGACGCGTCGGCGACGCGTCCGCCCTCGACCCTCATCCCCTCGGTCGCGACACCGTCGCGCCCCTACCTCCTGCCTCCACCCGCCACCCGTAACTCTGTCTCTGCTTCGCAGCATGCCAGCGTGCCAGCAGTTCCCCACGAAGGCGCCGCCCCGCGCCGCGTATTATATTATAATCTTCTTCTATAAAATACCCCTTGCTCCCTCCGTCCCGATGTTCACAGTCGGCCGTCATGAACCCCACCCGTCTCCTCTTCCTCGCTCCGGCCCTCTTCCTTGTCGGCTGTCTCAACCCCCAGGACGTCCATAACAGCGTCAAGGGCGACGATAAGGCCACCATCTCCGTCGGCGCCGCCCAGCGCAGCGTCAAGGTCGGCATGACCAACGCCGCCGTCGCCGAAGCCCTCGGCTCCCCGAACATCCTGTCCACCGACGAAGAAGGCCGCGAAGTCTGGATCTACGACCGCGTGACGTCCTCCGTCCGCGCCACGTCCGCCAACGGCCCCCTGACCCTGTTCGTCGGCGGTTCCGCCGCCGCGGCCGAGCGCTCCCAGAGCACGCTCACCATCATCGTGAAGTTCGACAAGGCCGGCAAGGTCCGCGACCTGGCTTACCACACCTCCAAGTTCTAAGTCATGCGCCTGCTTTCCCTCTGCCTGCTCGGCCTCTTCGTCGTCGGTTGCCAGACCGGCATCCCCGAGGACGCCCTCGCCCTCCAGCCTGATTCCCTCGAGCGCCGCCAGCTCGAGTCCCGCCGCTTCGCCGGCGGCAAGGAAGCCGATATCTTGGCCGCCTGCTCCGGCGTCGGCCAGGACATGGGTTTCACCATCGACGAATCCGAGACCAAGCTCGGCGTGCTCGTGGCCTCCAAGACTCGCGAAGCCAGCGACGCCGGGTCCCGCTTCGCGATGGCGCTCCTGTTCGGCGCCAACGCCGCCAACTCGATGGACAAGTCGCAGAAGATCCGTCTCTGCATCGTCGTGAAGCCGGTCGCCGGCAAGGAAGGGCAGGAGTGGGTCGTCCGCGCCACCTTCCAGCGCGCGGTCTGGAACAGCTACGGACAGCTCACTCGCCTCGAAGGCCTGCGCGAGCCGGAGCTCTACCAGCAGTTCTTCGAGAAGCTCTCGAAGTCCGTCTTCCTCGAAGCCCAGAAAATCTAATCCATGATCAACCGTCTCTGCCTCCTCGCCGCCGCCCTCGCCGTCACCGGCTGCGCGCATAATTCCACCGACTCGGCCCTCGAGGTCGGCTCCAACCAGGTCCAGCTCCGCCAGATCCAGAGCCGCGCCTTCGACACGACCGACAAGACCAAGACCCTCCGCACGGTCATCTCGACCCTGCAGGACCTAGGCTTCGTCATCGACAAGGCCGACCTCGAACTGGGTTCGATCACCGCGACCAAGCTCGACGGCTATGCCCTGCGCATGTCCGTCACCGTCCGTCCGCGTAACGCCAAGCAGCTGCTGGTCCGCGCCAACGCCCAGTACCAGGAAGCCGCCGTCACCGATCCGGCGCCTTATCAGGCCTTCTTCAGCTCGCTGTCGAAGAGCATGTTCCTGACCGCCCAGAACGTCGACTGACGTCCCGTCCCTCCCTGAGGGCGCGGCTCCGGTCGCGCCCTTTTTATTATATTAGAAACTTTGTATAAAATACGGGTTGCCCCCGGCCGGTCGGGATGTTTGCTCGGGGGTGCTATGAAACATACCCCCCTCCTCCTCCTCACCCTCGTCGCTGCCTCGGCCTCCGCCGCCGCTGGCGCCGGTTCGGGTCTCAACTATAACCGCGCCGAAGTCGGCTACGTGACCAGCGACGCCATCAAGGGCTTCAATGTCAGCGCCACCGCGGAGCTCGCCAATTCCGGCGTCCTCGTCTCCGGCACCTACGCCGATGTCGACGGCAAGGGCGACATCGCCGGTTTCGGCGGTTACATGACCGGCTTCGGTCTGGCCTATAAGTTCAACGTCGGCGCGGGCGATCTCGCGGTCGGCCTGGGCTACCAGCAGGGCCAGTTCGGCGCTTCCAACGGCTTCGCCGTCGCCGAGCAGACCTCCCTCGGCCTCCAGTACCGTCAGGCGCTCGGCAGCTCCGCCGAGTTCTCCGTCGGCTACCAGCGTGTCCGCACCAACCTCGGCGCCCTCGTGGCTGTCGGCAGTGTCATCAACGGCGCCGTCGCCTCCGAGAACGACAACATCTTCTCCGTCGGCCTCCGCTATAACCTCACCAAGAACTTCGACCTCTCGCTGACCTACGCCTTCACCGGCACGTCCGCTGGCGGCGACGCTCTCGGCGTCTCGGCCGGTTACAGCTTCTAAGCTTCACGGATAGCTTCTTGCACCAGAGCCCGGCCTTACGGCCGGGCTCTTTCCGTTTACGCCCCCGCCTTGGTAGGGATGCGTCCGCTGCATCGAGGGTGGGACAGCACCACGTGCTGTCCTCTGTCTCTGGTAGGGTCGAGCATCCCTGCTCGACCGCCCGGCCGACCAAGGATGGTCAGCCCTACCTCCGCTGAGTGAAAAAGAAACAGGTGACAGGTGCCGGCCCCCGGGGAATCAGCCCCTCGGGAATCGGCACTTCGGCCCTCGGCAATCAGGATTCTGCGGCCGGCTCCCGAACGGCCGTCATCCCGCCACCCGCCACCTGAGGCTGCCACCCGCTACCCGAAACGATTGCCTCCACCCTTTGCACTTTTGCACGCGGCTCCGCCGCAGTTGCACCTTTGCACTGTTTACCCTTACCTCGCTTCGCAGCAGTTCACCATGCCAGCAGTTCCCCATTGCACCCTGATCAACTTGTCAACCGGCCAGCTAACGCCACCACTCTGCCTCTCTGGTCTCTCGCGGCGCTTCCCGCCGCTTGGTTCGGCGGCTTCGCTCTCCTCACCTCCCACAACCCTCTCACGCGCGCCATCAGCCTCGGCAGCGACCTCGCGAAGGAACAAGCCCTGAAGGCCATCCCTCAGGAGTGGATGGGTGGGTTAGCCCAGCCCGTCATCCAGTTAATTAACCAGTACGTTGGGCCCTATGCATTAATCGGAGAAGCCTTCATGACGACCTGGGCAGTTCTGCTAACGCTCGTCCTGCCGGCGGCCTTTCTTCTCCTCGGCTTCGGCCTCGTGCACGGCGTCCTCCTGCTCGGAGGCGCGCCCGGCGGCTGGAAGGGCACCGCACGTGCGTTCCTCCTTAACCATCTCTGCGCCGATCTCGCCACGCTCGCCTGGGCCGGCCTTATCCTCACCACACTCAATACTCGATACTCCATACTCTCCATTAGCGTCTGGCTGCTCGCCGGCTTTCTTCTCATCCGGCTCGTCGCGCACACCTGGCTCCTGGCGGCGCTCATCCGCGCGCACTCTCTCGGCGCCCTTCGTATCATCCTCCTCGGGATTCCCGCCTACCTCTTCGGCCTTGTCATCGCCGGCCTCATCGCCTTCGCCCTTTGGACCTGGCTCATCGCCGACCTAGCCCTCGTCGCGTTGAGGTAGGGACGCGTCGGCGAGGCATCCGCCACACCCATAAACAAAGAGGGGCCGCTTCGCGGCCCCTCTACTTCTATCTGTCTCCGCTTACTTGCGCGAGCCGTTGGAGCGGCCGGTGCCGGAGGAGTTGCCGGTGGTGCTGGGATAGCCGCCGCCGTTACCGTAGTTGTCGGGCATGTTGTTGATCCTTTCCATGTTTGGAGGTGGAAGTTGAGGGTGAAAAAGCGGGGCTACTGCGTAGCCCCGCGCAAAGTTTCTTGGCCGGACTTACTGCTCGCGGCTGTTCCAGTACTCGTCGTTGTTCGGATTGCACTGGTTAGAGTGGTTATCGCGATCGGACTTGGGATCGTAGGTCATGGTGGGCTCCTTTCTATGGCGGGGTCTGGGATTAGACGTTCCGGGAGAGGGGTCGATTGCCGCGGAGATGCGGACGATTGACCAAAGGGGCAGGGGGCTGCGGAGTGCGTGGCTTCATGGCGGAGTAATCAGTGGGCGCGCTCATCGGTGGGCAGGTGGGCGCCGATCTGGCCGACGATGACGGCGTCGCCGGGCTTGCGCGGCTGGACGACGTAGATGCGTAGGCAGTCCTTAGCTGAACCCGTTCCCTGCCGGATATGCGCTTGGATGCTGAGCAACTCTCCGCGGTATGTGATATGGTAGGCGGAGTGGTACTGCTTGATCGTGTTCGGCGAGGTGTTGGGCACGAAGTCATGCCCGCGGAGCTGTCCGAGGAAGTCCGCCCAGGACATCCCCAGCCCATGCTCGTCGCTGTTATGTCGGGCGGCATGGGCTAGATCCACGAGAGCCTGGTAGACGTAGTCGGGGTCCACGTAATTCGACTCTCGGGCGGTTTGTTTTGCGCGTTCCGTCAGGACCAGCCAAGGGCCGGTAGTCTCTTCGGCCGCGAGGGCGGCTTCGATGACGGTTGCAAAACGGGCCAGCGGCCGGTCGGCGACCGCCTCCTCACGGCGCTCACGGCGCTTGGCCTTGGCTTCCTCTGAAACCGGGCGCCCCATCTCATGCGCGTGTCGGATATTTTTACGGCGGAACACTTCGGTCATTTCGACGGGCCTGCCGGGGCCGATCAGCTTCCCTTTGCGGAGGAAGTCGGTGATGGTTTGCTCGATCTGGACGCAGGCCTGGGCGCAGGCGACGATGAGGGAGTGGGGCCGAACACGGGGTCAGGCCGTTACTACAGAGCGCTGATACCAAATTCAGGCCATTCAGGTCGATTTAGTATCAGTCAGAGTCAGTAACGGCCTGACCCCTAGCGTATCTCTTCGCCCTATTCACGATCGCTTCGATGCTCGTGAGTTTTGTCTCGGTCATCTGGGTCGGGCTCTGGTGTATCGCCCGGGTCCACTGAGCATGGCCAAGCCTCCCGCCCTTCCGCCTGTCGCCCAGCCCGTCGATCCGGAGTGGGCGGGCGCCCTTCGTCGCCGCCTGCGCGTGCCCTCGGAGCGATGGGCTAAGCTGCTTTGCGTCTCTTTAGGGCCAATGGTCGGGTTGGCGCTCTTCTACTACATGGGTGCATATCCTGAGCTCGGAAAGGCCATCGGACCATCCGTCGGCGCCGCCCTCGGCGCGGCGATCATGGCTTCCTACTGGCTGAGCGTCCGAGCGGCCCGCGTGCGCGGGAATGCTATCCTGGTTTCGGAGGAGCACTGGCCCGAACTGCATGCGCTCGTGCAGGAGTCCCAGGCTCGCCTCGGCCTGCATGGCCTTAAGGCCTACGTCGTCCAGGACCTCGTCCTCGAGCAGGCCGGCATGCGGTTGGGCGGCGATGATTGCCTGCTGCTGCGAGCCAGCATGGTCGATGCCGCCTTGAGTCGTGGCGACTTGGACGTCCTGCGCTTCCACATCGGCCGAAAGTGCGGGCAGATTGCTTTCGGACATTATCGTTGGAGCTCGAACACCTTGGCAGGATTTGGTCGGCTGATCTACCCGCTCTATGCATGGTATCGCCGCTGCCAGGAGCGGTCCGCGGATCGCGCGGGCCTTTGGGTGTCCGGCCATCGGCAGCTCGCGCACCATGGGCTCGCCGTCCTCGCCGCGGGCGTGCAGATCGGCGGACATCTCACGCCCGCCGCCGCCCGGACCCAGCTCCGGGCGACGAACCACAGCCTCTGGGTGCGTCTCGTCGGCTGGCACACCGAGCGCATCTTCTATCCCCAGCGTATCGTCAACCTTGACGACGCCGCCAAGGAACTCGGCGTCGGGGATTAGAGGCGCGAATTGTTTACTGAATACGATCGTAGATGCGCTCGCTGCCATCAGGGTTCCTGATGACGAAACGTTCGGCGGTGATGCGCACAACGCGAAGGTAGAGGGTCTGCCCGTTGTCGTAGTCTAGGAAAAAGACGTCGTTAAGGACCGACCACTTTCCGGAGGCGTTCTGCGTGGGCCTTCCGTTGAGGGTAATGCTGAGCTGCCCGTTGCCGTTAGCGTCAAGCGTGATGGTCCTCACGATCAGGTCGGTCTTGTCGCTGCTGATGATGCCTTTGTCCACGCGGGTCTCTTTGCTGATCCAGCGACCGACAAAACTGCTTTTCTTGGCGGAATCACAACCTGAGAATGTGAACGCAAGGACGGCTAGGGCTAGGGTAAGGATGGGGCGCATGCCATTGAGATAGCCAGCGCCTTGCCGGATTCAAATCAAAAGACCTTAAGGATAATACAATAACTGGCAGGCTCTATCTTCCGGCCTAACATCAGTGGCGTCCGCCGATTCGATTACAAATTCATCGGCCGATTATCAGCCACTGGCCGCTCTCCCTATTTCATGCGACATGTATTCGGCCCATATTTAAAAGGTCTTTCGTAGGTCTACCCATTTCGTGCGACAGGGCGGGCCCTAGTGCCAGAACGGCCAGGTGACCTGATGCCCTTGCGGGCTGAAACTCGGCGGAAAAACTGGAGTTCCCTCACCGCACATGAGTACCCACCCGCTCAGCCTCAACTACCGCTACGAACTCCCGGGACGCAGTCTCCTGGAGATCATCAAGCGCACCGCCAAAGGTTCACTCCAGATGGTCGGCACGACGCTGGAGTCTTCCGCCGCCATCATCACGTTCCTCGCGGATCATTCGACGATCAACTTCCACCTCGCTTCCGATAGGCATCTCACCGTGCGGGCATCCTCGCGCCGTACCGGGGAGGCCCACCAGCTCTGCCGTCAGCTGATCGGTCGTAATGCCATCCAGCCGCTTCACGAGAAGCTGTCCCGATGGCAAAAGTCGCTAAGCCACATCGCGCCGCCCATGAGGTTCTGGCTACGCACATGCAGAAGCCGGAGTTCGACGAGCACATCATCGTGCTGACGGAAGCTACGGACGAGGCGCCCGATTGCCCGTTCGAGCATGACGGGACCTTGGATCGCTACCTCACCGGCCTCGTCGCCTTCGCCAAACTCAAGACTGACCCGGCCAATGAGCTTAAGCCCGACGAGTACCTGGCAAAACAAGCCGGCCTCAGCCATTTCGGCAGCGACCTCGGCGAGCGGGCTAAGATCCGTTACGCCGCCGACTACAGCGCGACCTACAAGGGCGTGACGCGCCTCTTTCCCCTCCATGTCACCTTGGGTGCCGGGTCTCAACCCCCGCGCCTGCATGTCCATTACTTCGACTGGGACCCCCGCGGCCCGCAAACTTATCCTCGCCCGCTTCGGCCGTCATGGCCGAGGGGCTTGATGTGGCGTTCTAGAAAAGACTTCTACTGAAA
>BGOI01000001.1:280000-481299 GCA_003569165.1 Opitutia bacterium | reverse complement strand
CAGGCACGAAGGCAATAACCTCGAGACGTACCAGCGAATCACGACCTTCCAGGACGAACAATCTGCAATTCGGCAGCCTGGCCGGGGGCGGCTGACGCCGGCTTCCTGTCCTCCGGCAACGTCAACCAGCTCAAACCTCAACCGCTGGGGGGCGAATTCTTCCTCGCAGAACAAGTCCATCTGGTTCGGCAACATGTCCGTCGGGGGCGCGCTTTTCCTCGCCGGTCGTCTGGCTCAACGGAGGCAACAATTATTCCGTCTGGGTGAACGGGACCACCGCCGGACTCAAGGACCTTACGCTCACGGTCGACAACGTCGCCGCCACGCTCAACGGCGCGGTCAATTCTTACCGGGCCACCTTCCTGCGTTACGGCGGCGGCAACGTGTTCCTCAACGCCGACAGTTCCGCCTCGCACCCGGGCGGAACCTGGCTGGGCGGCGGCACGCTTTATTTCGGGCACCGCCGAGGCGCCCGGGTACCAGACCTTCGTGATGAACACGACCGCGAAGACCGGGGCGGGGGCCATTTTCGTCCAGGCGGGCGCCGCGATCCAGTTCAACGACGACACGAACCTTGCTGCGACCCAGACGGTTGAAGTCAGGTCCAGCCTGATCAGCTACGGGATGCTGCGTCTCGCATCCGACGACGCGCTCGGCTCCTTCCGGCTTCGCGCTGGTTCGGCGTATGGGCCGCAGCCGGTGCTTTCGGCCGGCGGCGTGGGCAGACTTATACCCGCGCCAACAACATCGGGGCCGGCGCGCTTTCGATCGGCTCCGTCTACACCCAGCCCATCGACCTCGCGAAACTGGGCGACGGTCTCTGGTACCTCGGCTCGGCCTCCAACAACATCGGCCAGCAAGGCAGCTTCAACGGGTCGAGCCTCACGGCCGGCCTCGGCAACGCCTACCGGCTCGGAGCGGGCGGCAGCACGCTTAATTTCGGCAGCGACCTCGTGCGCAGCAACGTGCTCACGGACGCCGCACCGGCGCGGCTAACCGCCTGATCGTCGGCAGTCCGGTCGGCGGAAACTCCTCCGTCGGCAACGCCTCCGGCACGGTGATGCTCCACACCAGCCAGAACTACACCGGCAGCACCTTGGTCAACCGAAACAGCGCCCTCGATTTCCGCGGTCGCCTCTCTACTCCGGTCTTCGAGAACTATGGCACGCTGGTGGTCAGCGACACGGGCACCTTCGTCAACGCCGCGGGCACCGCCAACACCGCCAGCTTCCTCCTGCGCCCAGGTTCCGAGCTCCGTTTCGACAACGCCAACGGCGGCCTGCCGGACGTCTCCGTCGCTTCCGGCCGCTGGCATGATTCCGCTCCGATGACCTTGGACGGCGCGACCTTGCGTATGACCGGTTCGCTTACCGCGGACGTCACCGAGAACGTCGGCGCGCTCACCGTGAGGGGCGGCGCGGCGGTGCTCGTCCAGCGAGGCCTGCAGGCCCGTTACGCCGGCGTCAATTTCGCCAGCCTGAGCCAGGCCGCCGATGTCAGCGTGGCCGGCACCTCAATCATCGGTAACAACGGCACGCTCACGCTCGCCAGCCTTGCGGGCACCGCGAGCAACGCCAACGCCAGTTTCGGCACGCCCTTGCAGCTGGGCGGGGACGAGCGGGTCACCGTCTCCGGCGGCGTCTCCGTGACCAACGGAATCGCTCCCGCCTGGGCATGGAACGGACAGAACCCCTTGCTCACGCTCAATGCCGATACCAATATCGCCGAGTCCGTGAGCGCATCCTTCCTCGCCTACGGAAGCGCCGGATTCGTGCCCGCCGGATGGACCGCGGTCACCGGAGGAAGCGGCGCCACCACGGCCATCGACGGCTCGACCTTCGCCGGACCGACGGACCGTGCTTTCATCAATAGCACGCATAGCGCGGCGAATACGACCACGCTCACCAACAACCTCGACGTGTTCGCCTTGCGCGTGGACTCCCCCCGCGGGGACCAGGCACGCACCCTCGCGGGCGCCGGATCCGAGACCATCACGATCCGCAGCGGCGGCCTCATCTCCTCCGGCGGCGAGGTGGTCGAGATCCGCACGCCACTGATCTTCGGCGCCAGCACGGCCTCCCCCGTCGTGGCGTATGTTCATGTCGCCAACGCCCGTCGCTCGGACACGACCTCGGAGCCGTCGGTCTTGCGTTCGGAAACGCCTCCGCCTCCGGCACCATCGGCCAGATTTACGCGACCGCGCTGGTCAAGGACGGTAACGGCGAGCTCCAGATCACCAATCCTCAGACCACTTCCGGCTTTGCCGGAAGCATCATCGTCAATGCGGGCAACCTGCTGCTTAGCTCCGCCGCGACCAGCGGCCTGGACTCCGTCGGCGGCGTCGGCGGCTCCATCGTCATCAACGGGTATGGTTCGCAGCTGGCCCTGACCTCCGCGGCCAATTCCGCGACCGGAGTCACCTTCCAGAACAACCTCTTCATCGGGGAGAACAACCCGTTGGCTCTGATCGCGAACACCACGGGCACGAGCGGCTACAATAACATCGGCAGCCTCACCTTCGGCGGCATCACGGGAGCCGACGCCACTCCCGAGTCGAGGGAGCAGGGGCAGACCCTCCAGGTCACCGGCTCCGGAACCACTTCCTTGGGCCTGCGTGTCACCGGCACCACCAATCTCGGCCCGGTCGGGAATGTCTTCTTCCGGCCGGCGACGGATTCCTTGGCGGACATCACCTTGGCCGGTCTCGTGACCGGCTCCGGCACCTTGGTGTCGGCGCGCGAAGGAGGAAACAGCCGCGTCATCCTTTCCAACCTTGCTTCGGCGAACAATTGGACCGGCGGCACCGTCATGATGGGGCGCCCGCTGGAAGTCTGGGCTTCCGCGCCCAACGTGACTGCCGGCTCATCCTCGGCGACCGACACGGGCGGCTTCGGTTCGGGCGCCGTGACGATGTTGGCCGGCACGCTCAACCTCCGCGTCAATGGCGGTGCCGATGCGGACCGAGAAATCCTCACGATTGCCAACCGTTTCGACGTCCGCGGCAACGTCTCCTTGGACGTCAATCGGGCGTCCTCCACCGGGACCGCGAAGGATGTCGCCCTCACCAATTTCTCCGCCGGCTCCCAGACGATCACCGTCAATACCGGCGGCAACAGCTACAACCTGCGCCTCGGCGCCGCGGCGGGCGCCGGTTCGGGCTTCTTCATCACGGGAACCCCCGTCATCAACAACACCATGGACACCGTCTTGCTCGGCGTCCAGGACGGCAGCGGCGCCGGCGGCTCGGTGGGCAACGCCATCATCAAGAACTCCGGAGCGGGCACCTTGTGGTTCGGAGACGCCACGAGCACCTTCACGGGGGGCATCGCCAACAACGTGTCCGGCGCGGCCGTGCGTTTCGGCAGCAATGTGGCGGCGAGCACCACTGCCAAGGCCGGCACCGGCACCCTGCGCATCAATAACGGCGCCATCATCCGCATCCAGGCCGCCACTAATTTCGCCGCCGGTCAGCAGGTCGTCGCGAACAGCGCGCCCTTGCAGCTCTCGCGCGTCAATCTGGTGACCAACGTGGCCCCGAACGTCAACGGATCCTTCGACTTCATAGGGGCAGGCAGCGCTGGCATGCTGGGCTTGGAGGCCAATTTCTCCGGAGCCCTCAATCTGGCGAACCTCGGCGCCGGACGCATGTGGCTGGCCGCCGATTTCGGCCCCGTGAGCTACACCGCGGACACCCTCTCGCCGGGCGCAGCGACTCCTTACGACTCGGCCGCCACCACGGCGATCTATCGTCTCGGCGGGGGCACGCAGATCCTCACCCTGGCCCCGGCGACCACCACCAGCAACGTGCTGACGGGAGCGGCGAAGGTGTATGTCGGCAACACCGGGACCAACAGCAACGGGGGCGTCGCCTTCAACCAGACCAACGATTACTCCGGGGGTACGGTCGTGCTCCCGAACTACGCCGGCGCCAGCGGCAACATCGTCGGAATCATCACCACTGGCTCAGCCAACACCCCGCTTGGCTCAGGTCAGGTGGATGTCTTCGGCACCCTTTCCGCCCGCGGCACCGCGGGTACCTTCCAGAACGCCACCGGCAGCGCGAACAGCAACGTCATCGTGACCCACCCGGGCGCCGTCATCTCGCTCGACGGGGGCACGACCGGTTATCTCGGCGACCTCTACGCCCGTTGGGCTGACAGCGCCGCCGTGGTTCTCGACGGCGCCACCTTCCTGCACCAGTCGCAGTCCGGCCAGGCCGGCAACGAGACGGTGGGCGCCATCACCTTCGGACGAGGCTCCAGGATCAGCATCATCAACCCCGGTACCCCGACCGGCGCCCACACCCTGACGACCTCCACCATCACGAGAAGCGGAGACGGAACCATGGTGTTCGTGCCGGGTGACCCGTTCGGCACGAATGTCGGGAACACCGACAACTTCGTCGCCACCTCCGGCCTGCCCACGGCATCCAACGGCATGCTGCCTGGCTACTACGTCAACGGCTTCTCCAACGACTTCGTCACTTCTTCGGGCAACTTCGTCCGGAACGCCGCTTACACGCAGACCATCACCACGACGACCTTCCCGGTCGGACTCAGCGCCGGCACCGACATCGTTACCGCGAACGCCGTCAGCCCAGTCCTGACTGATGACCCGACCATCTACGCGCTGCGCCTGAACAATGCCAGTCTCAGCAGCGGCGCGGGTCGCATCAATACCGTGACTTTCAAGGAGGCCGGCAACGGCGACATGGGCGGCATCATCGTCAATGCCGCTAGCCCCAGCGTGACCGCCAATCTCCGCTTCGGCCTGAACGGCGACAAGGACGGATTCATCTACACCGAGTCCGCGAGGACGATGACCATGTCCGCGGACATCGCTGCCGGAAAGATCGTCAAGTTCGGCACCGGCATCCTCGCCATCTCCAAGGACCTGCGCAGCTTCGACCAGACGACGGCCGCCTCTTTCAATTGGGTGATCAACGAAGGACAGCTGACCCTGAACACCTTCGGAGCCTCCGGCACGGGTTCCATCACCCTCAACGGCCAGGCCACCCAGCTGAATCTCCGGGCGCAGAACATGGACGCCCGCAACCTCGTCTACACGATGGGGTCGATCAACACGGTCGACAACGCCATCATCGACTGGGACGCCGGCATGAACGACTCGATCAGCACCATCGGAGCGATCAACGTCACCAACACCGCGACGGGCTCGCTGCAGAACGACGTCCCCGCCCGCCTGCGCTTCAATTTCACCAATAGCCGCCTGCGCACCTTCCTGCAGACCGGGGTCATCACCCTCAACAACGGCGCCTCCGCCATCGACGTCAACTGGGGTTCCGGCACCACCAACGGGACCCAGTCCGGCGTCATCGCGGCGGGGTTGGCCGGATCCTCCAACCTGATCAAGTGGGGAGCCGGCTATCTTTATGTCCGCGGAGACAACTCCGCCTTCAGCGGGAAATCCTTCATCGAGCAGGGCGCGTTGGCCATGCTGCATGCCAACGCCCTCGGTTCGGGCGACGTGACCGTGCGCAAGTACGGCGTCTTGGACCTTGCCGTGGCCGACATCGCCAAAGCGGCGACCTATGAGCAGGGTGGCATCGAGCGCTGGAGCGTCGACGGGGCCCGCGACGGTGTCTCCACCCTGAGTCTTAACGGCGGCACGCTCCAGATCGCCGCGGACCAGACCAACGCCGGCGTCGCGGCCATGACCGTCAACCTGACGGCGGGCGGCGGCATCGAGGGTTTCGTCAGCGCCAGCGACGCCGCCTCCAACAACAACAACATCACCGGCGCCTTCCGGACCGTCGGCAGCAACGTCGCGTTCAACGTGACTGGCGCCGTAACCCTCGGTCAGAACCTGCTCGACGGCGTCAACGGCCTGGACAACGGCCGCGGACCCGCCTCGAACAGCACCAACGTCTTCACCGGCACCAACCAGCAGTATCACGGCGTCATCCTAGAGATCAAGGGTGCGATCGGCGGCGCCGGTTCCCTGACCAAGCAGGGTCACGATATCGTCACCCTCTCCGGGGCCAACACCTACTCCGGCGGAACCATCGTGTCCCAGGGCGTGCTGCGCACCGGCGCGGTCGGCGCCTTGCCGGCGACCGGCAATCTCACCACGACCGCCAACGGCGTGCTGGATCTCTTCGGCAACAGCCAGACGGTCCGCCAGCTCAGCTCCCCCGCCTCGACGTTGGCCAACTCGATGGGCTTCGTCACCAACTCCGCCTACGAGACGGCGACCCTCACCGTCGGCAATACCAGCGGAGCCAACTATTCCTACGGCGGCACGCTTCAGAACAACCTGAAGCTGGTCAAGGTAGGCAGCCACGTCCTGCAGCTGACCGCCGCCAATACCTATATCGGTTCCACCGACATCGAGGCAGGTACGCTCGAAGCGGCCAACTCCTCGGGCTCTGCTACTGGTATCGGCCCTGTCCACGTCAAGTCTGGCGCGACCCTCGCCGGCGGTGCCGCTGCTTCGCTCCTTTCCTCCGCGGGCGCCCAAGGACTCGTGGCTGGCCGCGCGGTCCTGTCCGTCGGCGGCGCCATCTCTCCGGGCGCCGTTGCCGGCGGCGCCTCCGGCTCGGTCGGCGTGCTCTCCCTCGGCGGACTCACGATCAACGGAGGCACCCTCAACTTCCAGCTCGGCGCCCCGGGTAACCTCCTGCTCAGCGACCGCATCCTGCTCACGGGCACCGATTCGCCGACCGAGTCGCTGCTCCGGATCACCGGCAACGCCACGTTCAATATCCTCAACGGCGGCGGCTTCGGCGCCGGCACCTACCGCCTGATCAACTATGCGTCCGGCACGGTTTCCGGCTTCAGCAACATTACCAGCCTGAATCCCGCGAGCCCGGTGGGCGGGTTCATCCTGACGTTGCAGGATAATTCGCTGGATAAGACGATCGACCTGCTCGTGCAGAGTAACACCACCGCCCTGTGGACCGGCGCCGAGGACCAGAAGTGGAACGCCCTCGTTCGTCCGACCACCAAGAACTGGAAGGACCTGCTATCCTCGCCGGCCGATTACGTCGCGGGACTGGACGTCACCTTCAACGACAGCGCGACCGGCTTCGCGCCGATGATCGACGGCGTCGTGCAGCCGCTTTCGGTCGTCTTCAATAATAGCAACAATACTTACACCCTCGGTCAGGCCAATGGTGCTGGCGACCGCATCAGCAACCGGGTCGTCACCAGTCAGACCGGTACGGTCGACGGCTCGACCAAGGTCATCACTTCCATCGCCGACACCTCTGTCTTCACCGTCGGCATGACCGTCACGGGCGCCGGTATCCCGGCCGGAACGGTCATCACGGCGATCTCGGCCGACTCCATCACGGTGAGCAACGACACCACGGCGCCGGGCTCGGCGGTCGCCCTCACCGGCTCCACGGTGCCCAGCCTGGTCAAGTCCGGCACGGGAATGTTGGTCATCAATGTCGGCGACAACGACTTCTCGGGAGGTACCACCTTGAACGCGGGCACGATCCGGTTCGGCGCCAGCACGACGGTCACCGGCGGCGCCATCGCGGGAGGCCCGCTCGGACGTGGCGTCTTCCAGATCAACGGCGGCGCCCTGCAGGACGACGGCAACGACCTGAACATCGCCAACTCCGTGGTCATCGCCGGCAACGTCGCCTTCTCTTCCGCCGGCGCCGGCTCCTTGACCTTCACCAGCGAGGGTCGCGGGCAGCTCCGTCACGCTGGTGCCCGCGACGACCACGTTGACCGTCTCCAACACCACGAAGTTCCAGCAGCCGGTCACTGGCGCGGGCAAGTCACTGGTCAAGGCTGGCTCAGGCACCCTCTGGCTCTCGGGCGTCAACACCTATACCGGAAGCACCACCGTCAACGCCGGCACGCTGCAGGTCTACGGCTCGCTCGCCTCCGGCTCGGCGCTCGTGGTCGGCTCGGCCGGTACGGCCTCTTTCCTCGCTGCCGGCCAGACCTTGGGCACCGTGACCTTGAACGGACGTCTCAACCTGGATGCCGGTACCGGGGTCACGACCATCTCCGTCCTCAACGGGGCTGCTTCCGGTCGCCTCGTCTTCGGTTCCGCCAGCACCGTGAACGTCACCCGGAGCACCTCCGAGTTCGCGGGTCGCATCGAAGGCGCGGGAACCCTCGTCAAGGCCGGCTCGCCCTCCGATACGCTCACCCTTTCGAACGGCACCAGCAGTTACTCCGGCGGCACCTCCTTCGAAGGCGGCAGCATCGGCTTGGGCGCGTCTTCCGACGTCACGGGCGGGGTGATCACCGGCGGTCCTTTGGGCACCGGATCCCTGACGTTGTCGACCGGAACGGCGCTCAACGGAGTCGGGGCCCCTCAGACCATCCACAATCAGATCCAGTTCGGAGGCGGCATCTCCGTCGGAGGTCAGAGCCTCACGCTGAGTGACGCCGGACTGGCCGCCGCGACGCCGGTCACGCTCGCCGCCAGCACCACCCTGACAATCGCCACCGGCGTGGAACTCAACGTCGCCAAGTCGATCACCGACGGCGCCCAGACCTTCTCCCTCGTGAAGGCCGGATCCGGCACGCTGACGCTTGGTTCGAGCAACACCTACACGGGCACGACCACCATCAGCTCCGGAACGCTGGTGGTGAGCGCCCTGGGCATCCAGACGGCGACGCCAGGTACGACTTCCGACAGTCTCGGCAACGGCGGCAACCAGGCGACCAACGTCGTCATCGATGGCGGCGTCCTCCAGTATGTGGGCGCGGGCGGCACCACCGACCGAAACGTCACCATCGGCGCCGCCGGCGGAACCCTGACCGCTTCGGGTACCGGCGCCTTGGTCATGAACAGCACCGCGGCCATCGGCGGATCGGGAGCGAGGAACCTGATCCTCAACGGTTCCAGCGCCGACACTAACCAGCTGGCCGCCCAGCTCGCCCTCAGCACGGGCACGCTGACCAAGAGCGGCCCGGGTACCTGGAGGCTGACGAGCGCGACCAGCAACTACACCGGAGTCACCTCGATCACCGACGGCGTCCTTGAGGTCGTGAAGCTGGCCAACGGCGGTTCAGCCAGCTCTATCGGCAGTTCCACCGCCGCGGCGGGTAATCTCGTGATCAGCAACGGCGCCACCCTGCGTTACGTCGGCGCCGGCGACACCTCCAACCGGGCCTTCACCATCGGGCTCGGCGGCGCGAACATCGCCTCTTCCGGCACGGGCCTGCTCAGCATCGGCAGCGGCGTCGCGGCTACCCTGGGCGGCACGGACACCGCGCGGACGGTCATCCTCTCCGGCACCAATGCGTCGGACAACGTGATGAACTTCATCCTCGGCAACAACGGAAACGGCGCTACTTCCGTCCGTAAGGACGGGACCGGCACGTGGGTCATGCCGCTGGTCAGCACTTATACCGGCACCACCAACGTGGTGAACGGAAGACTTAAGATGGGCGTGGCCTCGGCGATCAATTCCGTCGCCGCGCTGTCCGTCTCGCCGAACGTGGCTTCGGGTTCGGCGACCCTCGACCTGCAGGGCTTCCCCCTCACCGTCGCAAGCGTCTCCATGGGGGGCGCCTCGTCGGCCAACGCCTTCATCACGGGATCCGGCGCCGGCACGCTTACGCTCGGTGGCAACGTGACTTATAGCTCCACGGGAGCTCCGGGACAGGCCACAATCGACGTACCGACGCTCGAGCTCGGCGCCAGCGCCCGTACCTTCACCATCGGAGACAGCGCCAACGCCGCCGTCGACCTCGCCGTCAGTTCCATCGTCAGCGGTACGGGCGGCCTTACCAAGGCTGGCGCCGGAACTCTCGAGCTCAGCGGAATCAACCCTTTCAGCGGCGGCCTGAGCATGGATGCCGCGTCAGGCGTCAACCTCGGCGTCATCGTCGCCAGCGCGAACAACGCCCTCGGCACCGGCGCATCCACCGTCAGGTGGAATAGCAATGCCACGGGAGTCCAGGTCCAGCTCGTCGGCGGGATCACCCTCGGCAACGCCAGCTTCCTGACCTCCGGTACCGGCATGGCCGGAGGCGTCGACGGACTTTTCCGATCGGTGAGCGGCAACAACACGATTTCCGGACCGGTGACGCTTTCCGGCGGCGGCGGTTCTTCGACCTTCCGCTCCGATTCCGGCGCCACGCTCATCTTCTCCGGCAACGTCGGTGCCGACAGTAGCACCGTACGCTTCGCCAACCTGGTCGGCGCCGGAAACTTCACGTTGAGCGGAGTCATCGCGAACACCTTGACGAGCGGCGGTTCCACCGGCCTCTGGTCGATGAACTCCGGCGTGACGCGGATCACCGGTGTCGCAAACACCTATGCTCTCGCCACCGGTATCGGCAACGGCAGCACCCTCGAAGTCGCCTTGCTCGCGAACGGCGGCACGAACAGCAGCATCGGCGCCGCCCCGGTGGCCGCCGGGAACCTCATCCTGGATGCCGGCACTCTTCGTTACGTCGGCAGCGGCGCCCAGAGCACCAACCGTCTCTTCAGCGTCGGTAGCGGAGGCGGCTCGATCGACGCTTCCGGAGCCACCTTGTCGGACGTGGTCACCTTTGCCGGCACTGGATCGCTTGGTTTCAGCGGCGTGAGCGGCGTCGGCACCTCGGCCATCGAGCCCGGCCACCGCACGCTCACCTTGACCGGTACGAATTCCGGCAACAATCGTCTGAGCCTGGCCATCATCGACCAGGCTGCCGGCACTGGCGTGACCTCCCTAGCCAAGGCGGGCGCCGGACGATGGATATTGGACGGCACGAACACCTACGCCGGCTTGACCAGCGTCACGAACGGCGTCCTGAACATCCAGAACGTCGCGGCCTTGGGCGGCTCATCGGCCGGAACCGTCGTTTCCTCCGGCGCGACCTTGCAGGTCCAGGTGACGGGCGTCTCGTCAGAGCCCATCAACATCTCCGGCACCGGTGCTTCGGGTCAGACGGGTTCCTTGGTGAACACCCTCGCCGGCGCGAACAACTTCGCCGCTCCCGTTACTTTGGACGCCGCCGCCACGATCGCCTCGGACGCCGGAACTTTCACGATCTCGAATGCTTCGGGCATCACCGCCGCCGACTTCAGCCTTACGCTTGCCGGCGCCGGCGACGGCTCCGTCACCGGCGCCATCGGCATCGGGACCGGCGGCCTCATCAAGACGGGCGCCGGCGCTTGGACGCTCTCCGGCGCTTCGACGTACACCGGCGTGACCAGCGTCAATGCCGGCGTGCTCGTCATCTCGAATGCCGACGCCCTCGGCACGGCGGTGGCCGGGACCACGGTCGCTTCCGGCGCCGAGCTCAGGCTGACCGGGGGCATCACCCTCGCGAGCGAGGCCCTCACCCTGAACGGCCAGGGCGTCTCCAGCGCCGGCGCCCTCCGGAGTTCCTCCGGAAACAACACGGTGGCTTCCGCTGTCACGCTGGCCTCCGCTTCCCGTATCAACAGCGATGCCGGAACGTTGGTGCTTTCCGGCGGCGTTTCTTCGACGAACCTCGGATTGACGTTCGGGGGCGCCGGCAACGTCTCCGTGTCGACGACCGGGCTCTCGTTGGGAACCGGCGGCCTCACCAAGGACGGGTCTGGCACCCTTGCGCTCAGCGCGGCCAATGATTTCACCGGCGCCACGCTCGTCTCGGGCGGTACGCTCACCGTCACTTCAGGCGCTTTGGCCGGCACCTCGGGCGTCACGGTGAATGGCGCGGTGCTCACGGCGGTCAATCTCAACGCCACGGCGACCCTCGTCCTGGATGCCGCCGCGACGGCCACGCTGTCCGGCGCCGGCGTCAGCCTAGGCGCCGTCACCAACGCCGGCACGGCGACCGATGCCCTCAACTTCACGGCCTCGACCGGGACCGTCACGCTCGCCTCGCTCACCGGCGCGGGCAAGACGACCTTCGGTTCCGACGCCACGGTCACCGGTGGTATCTCGGGCGGTGCGGTCACGGTCACCGGTGCGCTCACGGGCAATGTCACCGCCGGCACGGTCACGGCCGGCTCGATGATCGGCAATGTCGGCAGCTCGGTCACGATCTCCGGCCTTCTCAACGGTGAGATCACCGCGGGCACCAACTCCCTCGGCTCCCTCACCTCCGCCTCCGTCACCGGCGGCACCAACACGATCACGGGCGCCGCCACCGTGACGACCGTCAACGGCGGCACGACCACCGTCGGCGGCGTCGCCACGGTTACGACCCTCACTTCTGGCACGTTGACCCTCAACGGCGCCACGTCCTCGGTCGCGACGCTCAACGGCGGCACGGTCGCCCTGGGTGCCTCGACCGCCCTGACGGTCAACGCCGGCACTTTCGGCGGCGTCATCTCCGGCGCCACCGGCAGCCTGACCAAGGCGACGGCGGGCACGCTCATCCTGACCGGTGCCAATACCTTCGGCGGTGGCACCACCGTCTCCGCTAATGGCGGCACGGTCATCGCCGGTCATAATAATGCCCTCGGTACCGGCACGGTCACGCTCGCCGGTAACAACGCTCAACTTACGCTCGTCGATGGCATCACGGTCGCCAATGCCATGTTCTTGACCAGCACCGGCGGGCTGCAGCCGAGGACTGTAAGTCTACAGACTGGGGCTACTTCCGCCACCTACGCGGGCCCAATCACTAATTCATCGGCTAACACGTCCTCGCTTACGCTCACTTTTAGCGCTGCAGCCAGCGGCACCTTGACCATCTCGGGCAACATCAGCGGCAAAGGATTCTTAAAGACTGGCGCAGGGTCGGTCATCCTCTCAGGCGCCAACACCTATACCGGTGCGACCACGATCTCGGCCGGCACGCTGACGGCTACCTCCGGCGCCCTTGCGACCACCTCGGGCATCACCGTCAACGGCGCGACCCTCGCGGCCGTCAACTATAACGCCTCGGCTACTCTGGCGCTCGACGCTTCCGCCGCCGCGACGATCTCCGGTTCCGGGCTGACCATTTCTGGTGCGATCACCAACGCCGGCACGGCCACCAATGCCCTGAACTTCACGGCCTCGACGGGTAAGATCACGCTCTCTAGCCTGGCCGGCGCGGGCAGGACGACCTTCGGCAGCGACGCCGACATCACCGGCGGCGTCACCGTAGGTAACGTCACCGTGGTCGGCGCTCTCGGCGCGGCCATCTCTGGCGGCACGGTCAACGCGGGTTCGCTCGCCGGCGCCGTCTCCGGAGGCAACGTGACCGTCACGAACCTGCTCACGGGCGGCGTCTCGGCCGGCACGGTCAACGCCGGCTCCCTGGCGGGCAATATTTCGGGCGGTGCCGTCACGGTCACCGGCGCGCTCACGGGCAATGTCCTCGCTGGTGCCGGTACAATCCTGGCGGGTTCGATGACGGGTGATGTCGGCAGCTCGGTCACGGTCACGGGTCTCCTGACCGGTGCGATTACCTTGGGCACCAACGCCCTCGGATCCCTTTCCTCTTCCTCCGTCACCGGCGGAACCAACACGATCACGGGCGCCGCGACCGTGACGACCGTCAACGGCGGCACGACCACCGTGGGCGGCGTGGCTAACATCACGACTCTCACGACGGGTACGATCAACCTCAACGGCGCCACGTCCTCTATCGGCACGCTGACGGCTGGTACAGTGAACCTCGGCACGACGGCCCTGACGGTCAACGACGGCACCTTCGCCGGTGTCATCTCGGGCGCCACCGGCAGCCTGACCAAGGCTTCCGCCGGCACGCTGACGCTCTCTGGCGCCAACACCTTCGGCGGCGGCACTACCGTGAATAACGGTATCCTCGTATTGGGACACGCCGGTTCCCTCGGTACGGGCGCGGTCACCGTCAATGGCGGCACGCTCGACCTCAACACAACTAATATCGCTCAGATCACCAACGTCATCACCGTCACCAGCGGCTCGGTCATCGGCGGGGCCGTCGCCTCGGCCGCCAACACGGCCGGTTCGGTCGCGGTCACCGACATCCTGACCGGGGCCTCCGACCTGACCAAGACCACCGCGGGTACCCTGACGTTGAGTACGCCCCATTACCACACGGGTGCGACCGTGGCCAATACGGCCGGGGTGGTCATCAAGGCCAGCCACTTGGCCGATACGGGCAGTTCGCTCGGCGCCGGCACCTTGTCCGACCCGACCAAACTTCAACTCGGCGCGGGCGCGGTGCTCGAGTTCACAGGGGCGACCACTACCATCAGCACGCGCAGCTTTACCCTGGCGGACTCGGCGGGTATCACCACCGCCGTTGGCGCGGGCGGGCTTACCTTCAACGCCGATGCGAAGATCGCCCTCTCGGGTGCGACTCCTGCATTGGCGCTCACCGCCAATAACTCCGTCACCAACGTCTTCCGCGCTGGCCTGACCACCGACGATATCAACGCGGGCAGAGGCCTTTCGGCCCTCACCATCGACGGCACTGGAACCTGGGTCATCGGGGGTAACTCCAACCGCTTTAAGGGAGATATCCGCGTCGACGTCGCCGGCGGTACGATCGGCCTCGAATCCGGCGCGCTGCCCAGCGGCGCCGGCACCAGCGTCGTCATCGCTTTGGCGAACAACGCACGCGTGCGCTATGAAGCGGGCAACACCGACGACCTTTCGGGTAAGCTCAGCCTCGTCGCCGGCACCACCGGAAAACTCGATCTCGGGAACAACAACGTCACCTTCAACTCGGCGCTGGCCGTCACCGCCGGTACTGGGAGCACCGCGACCCTCACCAAGGAAGGCGGGGGCAAGTTAACCATCGCGGCGGGGAATAACGCCAACCTCAACGTCACGGTCACCGACGGCACCTTGGTCGTCAACAGCTCGCTGGGCAATGTCACCCTCGGCGCAGGCGCGACCCTTGGCGGCCAAGGCTTCGTCGGGGCCGTTACGGCCGCTTCCAACTCGACGATCGGCCCTGGCAATTCGCCAGGTACTTTGACCGCCTCTACGCTGGCCATGTTCGGTGGCTCGACCTTCGAATGGCAGGTCCAGAACGCCACCGGTGCCGCGGGCACGGGCTACGACACCCTCACGGTCACGAATGCACTCGATCTCTCTGGCGCGAGTTCCGGCAACCGAATCATCCTCAATATCTCCTCGCTGGCCGGTAACGGCAACGGCACTGCCCTCGGTAATCCGCTGAATTTCGGCCCGCCTGCCGGGGTCTCGTCCATCCGGACCTTCACCTTCGCCACCGTCGGCTCGCTGAACCTCGGTTCCAACACCAACATCAACGACGCCTTCACCATTACCGTCGGCGATTTCAAGTATACCGACGGCAGCAGTTCCAACGCCGGCCTCTGGTCGCTCGACTGGAATCAGGCGAACGGCGCGATCACCCTCACCGCTGTGCCCGAGCCTTCCACCTACGGCTTCGGCCTCGGTGCGCTGGCCCTCGCCGCCGCGGCGATTCGGCGGCGACGCAAGACTCAGGCCAAGGCCTGAGCTTGGGTAGGGCCAACCATCCTTGGTTGGCCGCGGCCGAGCAGGGATGCTCGGCCCTACCCGAGGCAGCTTGCGGCCGAGCAGGGATGCTCGGCCCTACCCAAGGCAGTGAGTTGGTAGGGCCAACCATCCTTGGTCGGCCGTTAGAGTATTAAACCTATGCGTGGGCTGATGGCTCTCCTGCTTTGGTGAAGACGTGGAGCTTGCCATCTTTTGTCGATGCCTTTGCCGACCCGGGATCGTCTTTATCACGCCATCCCGTCCTGGGTTGATGAGAAAGATAAGTGGTTCGTGACGATTTGCTGTCAGCCGCGAGGGTTGAATCAGCTGGCAAACCCGGTGACGGCCGCGGTTTATCGTGGAGCGTTGGCGTTCTATGAGTCCAAGGGGCTGATCAGGCCCGTGGTCAGCGTCCTGATGCCTGATCACCTGCATATCATCGCGCAATTCGATCACCGTAAAGGAATGCCGAAGACTGTTGCAGACTTGAAGCAACACTTAGCCAGACACGCAGGCGTTTCCTGGCAGAAAGGATTCTTTGATCACCGGCTAAGAGGGGAGCACGAGGTCGCGGAAAAATGTCGGTACGTCCGGAATAATCCGGTGAGGGCAGGGTTATGCGCTGAGCCGATTGATTGGCCTTTTACCTATTAAGGTAGGGTTAGCTAAGGTAGGGCCAACCATCCTTGGTTGGCCGCGGCCGAGCAGGGATGCTCGGCCCTACCCGAGGCAGCTTGCGGTCGAGCAGGGATGCTCGGCCCTACCCGAGGCAGCTTGCGGTCGAGCAGGGATGCTCGGCCCTACCCGAGGCAGCTTGCGGCGAGCAGGATGCTCGGCCCTACCCGAGGCAGCTTGCGGCCGAGCAGGGATGCTCGGCCCTACCCGAGGCAGCACGCTGCCGGGCAGGGATGCTCGGCCCTACCCGAGGCAGCTTGCGGCCGGGCAGGGATGCCCGGCCCTACCCGAGGCAGGTTAACTACCCCCCCGTCGCGTCGGCTTCGCCGTCGTTGAACTTGAGGCGGAGTTTGCGGCCCTTGGTCACGCCCTTGCTGGTCGAGATGACGGTGCCGTCGGCGTCGCGGACGATGGAGTAGCCGCGGGACAGGATGGATTCGAAGCCGGCCGAGCGGAGGCGATGGCCGAGCTGGTTAAGCTTCTCGCGCGTGACGCCGAGACGGGCCTTGGGCGAGAGGCGATGGAGTTCGCTGCCGAGCTCGGAGAGGCGATGGCGATATTCCGCGACGACTTCCTGAGCGGCGCCATCGAGGCGTTCGTTCAGCAGATCGAGATCCTGGTACAGTGATTGCAGCTTGGCCTTGGGAGAGTGGCGGGCGAGTTCGGCGGCGAGGAGCTTTAGCTTTTCGCGCAGCTTGATCTGGCCGGAGACGATGAGTTCGGCCGCGGCGGTCGGGGTCTCGGCGCGCTTGTCGGCCGCGAAGTCGCACAACGTGAAGTCGGTCTGATGGCCGACGGCCGAGATGACCGGCGTCTTGCTGGCGCGCACGGCGCGCACGAGACCTTCGTCATTGAAGCCCCAGAGATCTTCCATCGAGCCTCCGCCGCGGCCGACCACGATGAGGTCGATGCCCGGGATGGCGTTGGCGAGCTTGAGGCCGTTGGCCACCGAGCCTGGGCAGGTTTCGCCCTGGACGCGCGCCGGCACGAGCCAGGCCGTGCCGCTCCATCCACGGGTCTTGAGTACTTCGGTGAAGTCGTGCCAGACCGCGCCGCTTTCGGAGGTGACGAACGCGACGACCTTCGGGAAGTCGGGCAGGGGACGCTTGTTCGCTTCGTCGAAGAGCCCTTCGGCCTTCAGTTTCTCCTGCAGCACCTTGAATTTCTGGAAGAGGTCGCCTTCGCCGGCCGGCTTCATCGAATCGACCATCAGCGAGAGCTTGCCGGACGGCGCGTAGATATCAGCCTTGGCCTTGACGATGACCTTCACGCCATCGCCCAGCGGGAACTTCACCCAGCGGGCTTGGTAGCTGAGAAGAACGCAGGCGAGCGTGGCGCCGCTGTCCTTGATCGAGAAGTAATGATGTCCCGAGGAGTAGTGCTTATAGCCCGAGATTTCGCCGACGACCTCGACCGTGCCGATGCGGTTCACCGTGCCCTTGAGGACATCGGAGAGCTCGCTGACGGTGAGGGGCGCTGAGGACATGGCGGTAGGTTCGAGGATTCGGAGGCGGAGGGCAAGCGGTTGGTAGGGCCGAGCATCCTTGGTCGGGCGCGGTTGAGCGAACGGCCGAGCAAGGATGCTCGGCCCTACCCTAAAGAGAGGCGGATGCGATGTCATCGCATCCCTGCCTATCCCGCCACCTGCCACCCGGGGCTGCCACCCGCCACCTGAAGTTTGCATCCACTTTTCCACCGAGGACAGCACGTGGTGCTGTCCCTACCTCGATACAGGCGGATGCGATGTCATCGCATCCCTACCTGTTTGCCATCGGACGCGTTCCGCCTTCACTCCCCTCATGAAAATCGCATTCGTGGGCACAGGAGTGATGGGTAAGAGCATGGTGGCCAACTTGCTCAAGGCGGGCCATGAGGTCACGGTCTACACCCGCACGAAGTCCAAGGCAGATGACCTCTTTGCGCTCGGCGCCAAGTGGGCCGCCTCACCGGCCGAAGCGGCCAAGGGCGTCGACGCGGTGATCTCGATGGTGGGCTATCCGAACGACGTCGAAGAAGTCTGGCGCGGACCGCAGGGCTTCATGTCGACCGCCAAGCCCGGCTGTGTGCTTATCGACATGACAACGTCGAGCCCGGCCCTCGCCCGTTCGCTGGCTACCGAGGCTGCTGCCAAAGATTTCGGCCCGCTGGATGCTCCGGTCTCGGGTGGCGATCGCGGCGCGCGCGAAGGCACGCTGACCATCATGGTCGGCGGTGCGCAGAAGGATTTTGATTTCGCCGCGCCGCTGTTCGCCGCGATGGGCAAGACAATCGTCCTCCAGGGCGGTCCCGGCACGGGCCAGTTCTGCAAGCTCGCCAACCAAATAGGCATCGCTTCCGGCATGATCGCGATGTCCGAAGCTCTGGCTTTCGCGCACGCCACGGGCCTCAACCTCGAGACCACGCTCCGTTCGATCTCGGGCGGCGGCGCGTCCAGCTGGGCGCTGCTGAACCTCGCTCCGCGTGTGCTCAAGGGCGACTTCGCCCCGGGCTTTTACGTGAAGCATTTCGTGAAGGATATCGGCCTTTCGCTCGATGTGTGCAAAGAGCAGGGCATCAAACTGCCAGGCCTCGAACTCGCCGCGAAACTCTACGGCGACGTCGTCGCCGCCGGCGAAGGCGACGCCGGCACGCAGGCGCTGGCGCGAAGGTATTTTCAGATCTAATTGGTAGGGCCAACCATCCTTGGTTGGCCGCGGCCGAGCAGGGATGCTCGGCCCTACCCCGATGCAGAGGATAGCCACAAGGGGAGACCGGAAACCGGGAAGGATGCTGCGGCCGTTCGGGAGCCGGCCGCAGGATCCCGAAGCCGATGGCTGATGGCTGAAAGGCCGACTCCTGAGGGGCCGATGCCCTGGTGGCCGTCACCCGTCACCTGAGAATGAATACGGGTAGGGCCAACCATCCTTGGTTGGCCGCGGCCGAGCAGGGATGCTCGGCCCTACCTAGATGCAGGCGGATGCGATGTCATCGCATCCCACCCTATCCCGCCACCTGCCACCCTTCAAACTTTCGGTGCTTCGATGGCCGGGACAATACGGAGCTGGACGGAATCGATAACGGTCGGACCCAGAATAACGTTGGTCACGATGACGAGCATCTGGCCAGGCACGCAGTAGCCTTCGTCGCGTAGTCGGATGAGCGCCAGCGTGATATTATCCTCGGCCTTGGGCTCGAACTTCATCTGGAAAGACTCGACGCCCCAGAGAAGGCTCATCTTCCGGTGGACGTGTTCTTCTTCCATGAACGCATAGATCGGGCAGCCGACCGAGCGGAGGGAGGAAAGGGTGCGGGGCACGTCGCCATTGCGCGTGAATGCGATGATGCCCGTGTTGCCGAGATCCTGGGCGAGGCCAGCGGCGGCGCGGAGGAGCTTGATCTTCGGGGTCTCGTTCGGCTGCTCAGGCGAAAGCACGCGCGGCAGTTCGTTCTCGGTCGTCTTGGCGATCCGTTTCATCACTTCGACGCAGCGGATGGGGTGTTTACCCGTGGTGGTCTCGCCGGAAAGCATCACCGAGTCGGCCATCTCGAGGACGGCGTTGGAGACGTCGGTCACTTCAGCGCGGGTCGGGACCGGGTTTTGGATCATCGACTCGAGCATGTGCGTGGCGACGATGACCGGCTTGCGGCAGGCGATGGCCATGGCGACCGCGCGACGCTGGATGAGCGGCAAGGTCTCGTAAGGGATTTCGATGCCGAGGTCTCCGCGGGCGACCATCAGGGCGTCGGTGGCTTCAAGGATAGAACCGAGGTGCTCGATGGCGGACTGGTCCTCGATTTTTGAGATGATGTGGGCCTTCGACTCATGCTGGGCGAGAAGAGTGCGCAGGGCGTAGACGTCGGCCGCTTCGCGGACGAACGAGAGGGCGTAGAAGTCGACGCCGACCTCGCAGCCGACGGCCACGTCGGCGCGGTCCTTGTCGGTGAGGGCAGGGAGGTCGACCTTGACACCGGGGAGGTTGATGTGGCGGCGGCTGCCGAGGGGACCGGGCTGCTCGACCTTGCAGCGGAGGCGGTCCTGCTTCTGCGCGAGGACGCGGAGCTGGATCAGGCCGTTGTCGACCAAGACGACGCCGCCCACGGGCACGGCGCTGATCATTTTTGGGTAATTGGTGGGGATGACGAGGATGTCGCCTTCGGCCTGGGCCGCGTCGGAGCCCGTGACGTCGACGACTTGTCCGACGGTAAGCTGGGTGGCCTCCTTGCGGGCGCCGGTGCGGATTTCCGGGCCTTTGATGTCCATCATCACCGCGAGCTCCTTCTTCATGCGGCGGCTGACGAGCCGGACGCGTTCGACGGTGGCGCGGACCCAGGCATGGTCAGCGTGGGCCATATTGAGTCGGACCACGTTGGCTCCGGCCTGGATGATCGCTTCTAGTTGGGCCTCCGACTCCGTGGCCGGACCGATGGTGAACGTGATGCGTGTGTGACGGAAGGACTTCACAGCGTTTATGACAACTTATGAAAGGTGGAGACGCAAGGGAAAGAACGCCCTAGCAATCGGCACAAATGGGTGATTTTACGGCACTCTTTCCGCTTCGAGGTCCCGCTTGGCCGTCATGCGCTCCTCAAAGAACGTCGTTTGCTCGAATGGCCACGTGGTTTCCGCCTTAAGGTTCCAGGCGGCGTGTTCGGCAAGGAGCGTGCGCGTCCATTCGAAGTAATCCGCGTCATCGGTGCGGAAGTGCAGGTGAGCGCCGGCGACGGCGCGCTGGGCGAGGAGGTCGAGGCTGGCGGTTTGGATGAAGCGGTTCTTGTGGTGCTTCTTCTTCGGCCACGGATCCGGGTAGAGGATGAAGATCTTGCGGAGTACGACCGCGGGCGGGAGCGCTTCGAGGAACTCCGTTGCCTCGGCTTTCAGGAAGATGACGTTGTCCAGTTTACCCAGCGTCTGCTTGCGCACGGAGCGTTCGACGCGGTGCGTGATCAGGTCGATGCCCACGCAGAATTCTTGCGGATGCGCCGCGGCGTAGGCGGCCAGCCAGTGACCGTGGCCGCAACCCAGCTCGAAGGTGATGTCCGTCCGACCGGCCAAGGCGGTGGCCAGCGTCGCGGCCAAGCGGGCCACGTTGGCGGCTCGTCGGGCGTCCGCCCAATCCTTGCCCATGACTTTGGTATGTTCCGGCACGAGGGGGGTTAAGAGGGAAAGGGGAGTGGGAGGCAAGAGGGCGGATGAAGAGAGTATGGAGTATAGAGTATGGAGTATAGGGGGAGTTGAGGGCGGAATGGAGGGCTGGGTTGAGGGCTGAGTTGAGGACTGAATGGAGGGCTGAATGGATGATGCTGTCACGGATGGCCGGTGGCTGCTCCGGGTGGCAGGTGGCGGGGTCATGTTTCAGGTCTCGGGTCTCGGCCGTCGGGTATCAGGTTCAGGTGTTCAGGTTCGGGTACAGGTCCCAGGCCTGATTCCCGCGCCCGAACCTGGCGCCCATGCCCGAACCTGTAGCCGAGACCTGGGACCTGAAAATGCTGGCTTTACCCTGCTGGGAATAACTCCGGCTTCCCTCGCTGGGGTGGTTGGAGTCTCTTGGGGGTCTATGGCCAAAGTAGACCTCGAAACCGTCCAGAAGATCCTGAAGTCGAGCGGCGTTGATGTACGCCTCGCCGCCGAGATCCTCAACCAGCTGCGTGATGTCGTGGCCGAGGACGCCGTCGAGCGCGAGAAGCCTGCCAAGAAGCAGATGCTCGTCCTGGTCAGCGAACCCGAGGAAGGCCTGCCTAAGGATCTCACCGGCTGGGTCGTCCAGCTGCTCGAGGACGATGACCCCAAGGAAGTCTCTGCCAAGATCGTCGAGGTCGCCAAGGCCTTCAACGAATCGCCCAAGGGACAACGCGTGCCCGTTGAGTCGTTCGGCGACGCGGTGCAGAGCATTTCCGGAAAGCTTTTCAAGGAGAGTGATCTCTGGATCAAGACCCGCGAGCCTGTGCGGATTATTCCGGTGAAGAATTCGATCGGTCGCCGTCGTCGCGACTAAGCGAATCGGTTCCGCGTCATTTGCGGTAATAAGGTTACGGAAAAAGCGAATTAAGAACCGCTTTTTAGGCGTTTTAGGGCGGTTGATTGCTCTCGCCTCAAGGGGGGGTTGCTCTACTTTCTCCCCCTACTATGAAGTTCAAAAACTTCCCTATCTACCGTATCGAATGGGTGACCTCCACCTTTCTGATCCTGACGGCCCTCCTCTCGCTGACCGTCGTACCTTGGTTCCTCTGGACCCAGTACACCCTGCCGGCTGACGCTGCCAACAAGGTCCACGGCTGGGGCTTCATCTGGGCCATGTTCGTGTTCTATTACTACGCGACCGGCTTCGGCATCACCCTGGGCTACCACCGCCTATTTTCCCACATTTCCTTCAAGGCCAAGTGGCCCGTGAAGCTCTTCGTCCTGCTCTTCGGCGCCGCTTCTTTCGAGAATTCGGCCCATGACTGGTGTGCCGACCACCGTATCCACCATAAGCACGTGGATGAAGACGAAGACCCGTACGATATCTCGAAGGGCTTCTTTTACGCCCATATCGGCTGGCTCCTCTTCCGCCTCAAGCCGCCGGCACCCATCACCAACGTCAAGGACCTCGAGGCCGACCCCCTCGTCATGTGGCAGCACCGCTACGTCCAGTGGATCGGCGCCTTCGTGGGCTTCGTGATGCCGGCCGTCCTCGGCTATGCTTACTGCGTCCTCTTCGTCCCCGCAGAGCTCAACGCCAATCCGTGGATGACCGCGCTCGCCGCCTTCCTCATCGCCGGCCTCCTCCGTACGGTCGTCGTCCAGCAGGGCACCTTCTGCATCAACTCGCTCTGCCACATGATCGGCCGTCAGCCTTACTCCACGGACCACAGCGCCCGTGACAGCGGTGCCGTCGCGCTCCTCACCTTCGGCGAGGGCTACCATAACTACCACCACGAGTTCCAGCACGACTACCGCAATGGCGTGAAGCCCTGGCAGTTCGATCCGACCAAGTGGATCATTTGGACGCTCTCCAAGGTCGGCATGACCGAAGATCTCCGCCGTGTGCCGGATTCCCGTATCATGGCCGCCGAGCTCAAGGAAAAGAGCCGCACCCTCGGTCGCGATATCGACTCCCTCGCCGCCCGCCTCGACGCCCGTTCCCGCGAGCTCAAGGCCAAGACGATCGCCGCCGCCCACGAGCTCGCCAAGGAACTCGCGCTCCGCGCCGAAGCCCTCAAGGAAGCGGCTTCGACCAAGGCCGAAGTCGCTCAGGAAACGATGGTCGAACTGCGTGGCCTGCTCAACCAGGCGGCCTCGCATCTCGAGGCCCTGCGTCGCGCCGACGCCGGTTCGGCGGCCTAAGCTTCGATCGCTTAGGACCGTAGCCCCTGAATCAGTTCGAGGACCTTAGCCTCGATCTGAGGAAGGGCGTCGTCCGGATGGGCGAAGTCGATGTCGTGCACGGTCCAATATTCGATGCGGTCGGCCCACTCGGGGTGCGACTGGAGCATCATGGCGTGGTGCTCGTCCTTCTTGAGGGCGATGGTCCGATGGGCCCGTTCCAGGTCCTCCCGGCGGAGCTGGGTGGGCGCGGGGCCGGTCAAGTCGAGGGGGATGCCGAGCTCGCGGAGGCGCCTCTCGGTGTCACGGGAAATGAGGGTGGGTTCATCCGCTACCAGAGAGGTCAGGAGGCCGCGGGAAAAGGCCCGGGCGGGGTGCCCCATACGGGCGGCATGCCAGTTGAAAAGGGCCTCGGCATGGCGGCTGCGGTAGAAGTTCCCCGTGCAGACGAAGAGGGTGAGGGGGCCAGAATCTGCGCTTGTGCGGTGGGGCATGGCGGGTAGAGTCCCCGCAACCTAACCTCACTGCCATGGTACGCAATCTGTTCGTTCTCTCCCTCCTTTCCTTCGCAATCGTCGGTTGCATGGGCCCTGAAAAGGGTCCGTCCCCGTCACCGATGGCGCCGCCTCGGACCTCGTTCCGTTCTCCGCGGGCCCGGTCAACGTGACGCCGGTTCTGACGCCCGAGCCTGCTCCGGCCCCGACCAAGAAGGCTGCTCCGACCAAGTCTAAGGGCAAGTTGCCCCTCAACAGCAACAGCAGCAAGTAAGCCGCACGGCTTACATCAACGACACTTCGGTAACGAAAGTGTCGATCTGACCGGGCTCCGCAAAACGGAGCCCGTTCTTGTGTTCAGGGCTGTTGGGCGGGCCCATCCATGGCTCGACGCAATAGTACGGCGCCTCGGGATCGGGCGTCCACGTGACGACGCTCGCCCAGCTGCCGGGAATCGCTTCTTCGCCGACCTTGAGGGTGATGTCCTCTTCGCCTGACTTCGGGCCGAAACTGAGCGTGGCGGATTTGAGGTTGGTGAAGATGCAGTCGGAGAGGTGCGGGTTGTCGAAGCTGATGGCCTCGGCGCCTTTGAGCTCCGCGAACGGAATCAGTTTACCGTCGGCGGCGTGGCGCCACTGTTTCTTCGACGGGATCTTCACGATGTAGTCCCGGCGGCTGAGTCCCGGGTGCCACGGCAGCGTGAAGTAGAAATGATGGCCGGCGCACCACGGTAGAGGCTGGGCGTCGCGGTTCTCGAACTCGAACGTGATGCGCAGGAAGAGCTCGAGGAAGTCGAAGCGAATCCGGAAGTCGTAGGCGAAGGGATAACAACTGCGGCCGCGCGCGTCCTGGATCATCCGGACCACCGCGTGCTTGGGGCCGCTCTCGACAATCTCGAAGGCGGAATCACGGGCGAAGCCGTGCTGGGGCATCGGGCGTTTGACGCCGTCGGCGGCCTTCCAGGCGAACTTCTCGCCGTCGGCGTAGTTGCGGCCCATGAAGGGGAAGAGAATCGGGTTACCGCCGCGGACGGGGCCGATCTTGTCGAGGTCCATCGGCGCACCTTCGGGCCAGAAGAGGATCTCGCGGTGGCCGGAAGGGACGTCGAGCTTCCAACGGAGCAGGCGGGCGCCGCGCGTCAGGCACGTCTCGTAGGTCGAAGCGCCGACCTTCCATCGTTCCATGGGCACGCCGTTCTCTTCGTAGCTCTGCATGAGGCAGAGCAAACGACGCGGACGGCCCGAGGCAAACGCGGACTTAGCCCGCGCGCTTGGCGAAGCGGTAGTGGCAGACCATCCACTCGGCACCGCCCCGGAAGTTCCAGAGCTCGGCGCAGGCCATGAAGAACACGCGCCAGTTGGCCAGCCAGGCCTTCGCCCGATCCTCGCCGTAGGTCTGCGCGAAGATCCGCAGAATCTCCTCGCGATGACGGTCGGTGTTCTGGAGCCAATGCTCCGAGGTCTGACCATAGTGGCGGCCTTCGACCTCCCACTGCTGCTCGAGCTTCAGGTCGGCCTGGAAGCGGCTGGCGAGGCAGTTGGAGGGCATGATGCCGCCGGTGAAGAAGTGGCGCGACATCCAGTCGGACGAGTCCTTGGCCGCGAAATGGTAGGCGATGTCCTTGTGCGTGAAGACGTGGAAGAACAGCTTGCCGCCGGGTTTGAGCCAGCCGCCGATGCGGCGCATGAGCTCGCCCCAGTTCTTCATGTGCTCGAACATCTCGACCGACACCACGCGGTCGAAGCGCGAAGCCTCGGCGGCGAAGATGTTCATGTCGCAGGTGATGATGCGGACGTTCTTGAAGCCACGCTGGGCGCATTCGCCTTCGATGTGGGCGCGCTGGGAGGCCGAGTTCGAGACGCCGGTGATGCGGGCGTTCGGGTATTTCTCGGCCATCCAGAGCGTGAGCGAACCCCAGCCACAGCCGAGCTCAAGGATCTCGAGGCCGTCCGCGAGCTCCGCGCGCGCGCACGTGCGGGCGAGCATGGTCTCCTCGGCTTCGCCGATGGTCTCGCTACCGGACTCATAATAGCAGGAGGAATATTTCAGACGCGGTCCGAGGCAGAGTTTATAGAAGGCCGCGGGGACTTCGTAATGCTGTTCGTTCGCCGCCTTGGTCTCGATGGCCACCGGCAGGGTGCGGAGTTCGGCCGCAAAAGCGTCGACCTTCGCGAAGCGCGCGGCGGCGGACTCTGGACGTTCGTCCGCGAGGCGCTGCTTGAGCAGACGGCGGATGCCCCAGCGGATCACGCTGTCCGGCAGGACGTCTTTTTCGATGAGGGTATCGATCAGCGGCATGCCCATACTGTGCACGGTGACCGGGCCGCTGGCAATCCACCGCGGTGGAAAATCAGCGCCGGGGCGGACGGGGCCAGAAGGCCGGCACGCGCGCCTGATAGTCGGCGTAGGCGGGCCCCTTCGACGTCAGGAGCTGCTGTTCGGTGAGCGGGATGCCGGTCACGCGCGTCAGGAAATAATACATCACCCCGACGCAGAGCAGGCCCGGGACGCCGCGGTAGGTGCTATTATAGCTCATCAACAGGAAGCCGACCCACACGAGCCATTCGCCAAAGTAGTTGGGGTGGCGGCTCCAGGCCCAGAGTCCGAGTTCGCAGACCTTGCCCTTGTTGGTCGGGTCCTTCTTGAAGGCCGCCAGCTGCGTGTCGGCGATCGTCTCGATGAGCAGGGCAAGGGCGACCACGGCGAGGCCGACCCAGTGGATGGTCTGGGCCGGTCCGGAAGCGCCGGTGGGATTCGAAGAGAGTAGCGGCAGGCAGAGGATTGCGAGGACGAGCGCCTGGATGAAATAGAAATACGCCATCTGCGCCGGCATGCGGTCACCGTGTTCGGCGCGCATCTTGAGGTAGCGCCCGTCTTCTTGGTCGAGGTGCCCGAGGACGCGGCCCGCGAGGTGCGTGCCCAGACGCAGGCTCCAGAGCACCGTGGCGACAGCCATCAACACCCCTTGGCCGCCGAGCGGGAAGACCCAGAAGTGGATGGCGAGCATTTGCAGGCCGACGAGGGCGAAGCCGTAGGACCAGGCGACGTCGACGATGGACCAGTTATCGATCTTCTTGGCGATGAGCCAGCAGAGCGCGAAGAAGACGCAGGCTTCGCCGAGAAGGATCAGGAAATCGAGGCCGAGTTCGAAGAGGGGATTCATGGGGCGGAAGGTTTGGGGGTGAGGCGATGGAACGTGCGACGCAGGATAACGTGTAGCAGCCAGCAGGCGAGCGGGACCGTCACAGCCCAGCCGATGAGCCCATGGAGACCCGTCAGCCAGAATTTCTCCAGAAAATCAGGGATGGAGCGGGTGAATTCGTCGATGATCGCCTTCGGGGTGAGGGCGAAATGCCGCGATCCCGAGATCGTCTCGCCGAGGCGGACGAACGGTACGATGAGCAGGACCTGCAAGGGGAAGGCGGTGTGGTTGATGATCTGCATCACCACGTGATTGAGGCGGAAGAGACGGCCGGCGACGAGGCAGAGCAGGGTCGTCAACCCGATGAAGGGTAAGATCGCGATGGCGAAGCTGACCACGACCGCGGCCGAGACGGCCTCCGGGGTTGCGCCTTGGCGGAGTTCCGCGACGAGCGGATCACGTACTCGGCGGCGCAGCCAGTCGGAGACGCGTCCCATTCAGGCGACCTTACGCGTGAAGAACACCTTGCCGAGGTCGGTCTCGTCGCCGGACTGCTTCAGGCAGAGCAGGACATAGGCGGCGATGGCGAAATTACCCAGGAGCATCAGCGCGACGAACCAGCTGAGGCGCGAGGCGATGGTCTGTTCGCGCCAGGCGACGTAGAGCCAGAAGGCGAGGAAGCCGAAGTAGGCGTCGAACATCGTGGCTAGGCCCCATGGCTCAGAGCAGACCGTCACGTAACCGCCGATGACGTTGAGACCCTTGCCGGCGTATTCGGGCAGCGAGGTGATCGACGGGGCCGTGCAGGCGTACCATGACACCCAGGTCATGGCGACGAGCACGAGGATGAAGTAGAGGGTCAGGAGACGGCGGGAGAGCATGGGGAGAAGATAGAGCTAGAGTGGGGGGAAGGCGGGGAAAGGCAAATGGGAGGTAGGGACAGCACCATGTGCTGTCCTGAGTGCAAAAGGTGCAAATCGGCCTGCGGCCTGTGCAAAAGTGCAAAGGTGAAAGGCATCGTTTCAGGTGGCGGGTGGCAGCCCCGGGTGGCAGGTGGCGGGAGTTTAAAACTCAAAGGGAAACCGGAGACCGGACGATTAGCTGGGGATACTCATTGCTTCAGGTGACGGGTGACGGCCATCGGGGCATCGGCCTCTCAGGAGTCGGCTTTTCAGCCATCGGCCATCGGCTTCGGGTTCCCGCGGCTGGTTCCCGAACGGCCGGATCCGGAACTCCAGCCTCCCGTGCCCGTCACCCGTCACCCGAGAATGAACTCACTACTTCGCCGTCGCGCTCAAATCTCGAAATCTGTACCGGACTCCGACAACGCCAACTGCGCGACGTTAAAGCCGGTGAGCGATTTGTCGAAACGCTTCGAGACTTCGCGCCAGAGCGCCGCGACCTGAGGTCCGGACGCGCCCTTGAGCGTGATTTTGGTCTCGACGAGCTCCGGTTCCACGACCGCGAGCACCTGTTTCAGAGAGATATCTTCGGCGTCTTTTGCCAGACGGTAGCCGCCAGTCTTGCCGCGCTTCGAGACGACGAGTCCGCCTTCGCGGAGTTCGTTGAGCAACTGCACGAGGTAATTGGCCGGGATATCCTCGAGCTTGGCGAGTTCCTCGATGCGCGTGACGGCCGTGCCGCGGTGACGGCGGGCGAGCTGGGAGAGGACGCGGAGGGAGTACTCGAGTTTGAGGGAGGCTTTCATGCGCTGTGCTTGGGACCCTGGGGAGGGGCTTTCGGTTCTGACCCTACGAGGATGAAGGTGCGTTCCGCAACCTCATCTGGGAGGATCGGGGCCTTCGGACGGGCGAAATAGGAAGTACCGAGGAAGCAGATGCCGCGGTTCTGCACCACCTGGATGGCGCGGTCGTCCCAGAGCTCGATCATCCCGAAGTCCTTCTTGTCCGTGACCTCGAGTTCCGGGAGGCCATGGGCTTTCAGCCAAGCCTGCGTGGCGGCGATGCCTTCGGGGTCGCCGGCACGGGCCGTCATGATCTTCACGCGGAGGCCCTTCTGGAGCCACTGCTGGACGCGGCGCATCATCAGCGGCACGGGAGGACCGATATGGCTCATGCCCTGCCAAGGGGTAGCTTCGGCCAGCGTGCCGTCGAGGTCGACGCCGATCCAGCCCTGCTGGTTGGACGGGCGGGTGGAAGGGGCGCGTTCGGACGGCACAGGTTCGTCCGGCGCCTGGCTGAGGTCAGGCGCGGGCGTCTTCGGGGCGAAGAGGGAACGAAGCCACGCGAACATGACCCGACGGTAGGGACGGCAAGGCAAGGGGCAAGAGCGGACGCGACGCCGTCGCGCCCCTACCTAAGGCCCGCAGCAAACATTCCGGTTTCCGGTCTCCCTTTGAGTTCTGCATCTCATCGATTCAGCACTCTATTCAGTCCTCTACGCAGTCATCGACTCAGTCCTCTTTCGCGAACGCTTTGCGTTCGCGAACAGGGTGCTCGGGGCGGGGGTCGAACCCGCACACCTTGCGGCGCCAGAACCTAAATCTGGTGTGTCTGCCATTCCACCACCCGAGCGAAACCTGTGAGACGAGGTTTGCGCGTCGGACGGCGGAGGCAAGCGCTTAGGCGAGGCGGCCGAGGGGCGAACCGACCTTGGCGTACACTTCCACGGCGGTTTCGCCGGCGTGGATGAGGTCGTCCTCTAACTTAATACGGCCGGGCTCGAAAATCGTCGCGACGAACGATCCGCCGAAACGGAAGTAGCCTTTCTCGTCGCCCTTGGCGACAGCCTGGCCGGGCTGATAGGTCTCGATGATGGTGCCGACGTTGGTGGCGCCGATGGAGACCATGGTGACGAGGCCGAACGGTCCCGCGTCGATGGTCACGCGCTGGCGCTTGTTCTGCCAGAGATACGCGGCACTACGACGCAGGGCGATCGGGTTGACGGAGTAGAGCTGTCCCTTCGCGAGCACGGGTTCACCGGGCACGCCGGCGACAGGGAAGTGGAACCGATGGTAGTCGACCGGGCAGAGGCGCGAGCAGACGACGGTGCCGCGGGCGTAGCGTTCACCAAGCGTACGATCCGCGACGAGCGCTGCGATGTCGAAGGTCTGGCCCTTGGCGAAGATGCCTTTCACGCGCGAGGCGTCCGGGAAGCCGAGGTGACGGCCATCCGCCGGCAATACGGCCATCTCAGGGCGCGGGTCGACCGGCCGGGCGGAGTCCTTGAGTTTGCGGTAGAAGAAGTCGTTGAAGGTCCGATACGAGTTCAGGTCGGAGTCCGCGAACTCGGCCGGGTCCAGGCCAAAGGCTTTCACGAAGGGCGCAACGCGACGCGCACTGCTCGGGCGATCCATGGCCCAGCCGTACAGCTTGGAGAAAAGGCCCCGTTTGACCACGGCGTGGAGGGTCAGCTTGCCGAGCGGGTTGCCGTAGATACGACGCAGCCAGGCCTCGCCGTAGACCTGTTCGGTCTCCATGCGGCCGGTATGGCGATTGAGCAGGGTGATAGGGGCGTCGGCTTCCATGCGGGCAGATTTGCTAAAAATGGGCTTCAAGGGAACCATATATCTGTCAATACACTCCTTACCCCCATGTCGCGCCTGGCCCTTGTCCCTCTTCTCTTCGCAGCGCTCGTCATGGCCCAGCAGGGGCCCGTCAAGAAGACCCCCGAGACCATCCAGGCCGAGATCGAGACCGACGTCATCCGCGCCCGCCTCGACCTCGCTTCTTCGCAACGTCGTCTCGCCGCGCTAACGCAGACCCTCGAACTCCGTAAGCTCGAAGCCGAAGCCGCCCTCCGCGCCGCCCGCGCCGATGCCGCCGCTGCTCCGGTCGACGCTGAGCAGGCGAAGCTCAAACTCGATGCAGCGCTCGCCGCCGCCAAGGCCGCCGTCGCTTCTGCCGACAAGGATCGCGCCCGCGCCGAACTCGAAGTGCAGGCTCGCCTCGTTACCGCCGAAGTCTCCGTCGAATACGCCAAGGTCTCGTCCGTCGCCCAGATTGCCCGCCTCCAGGCCAAGGCCGCCGATATCGCGAGTGGCGCCTTGGTGAGCTACCCGAAGGACCCGCTCATCGACGGCGTCCTGCATATCTCCGATCGCCGCATCCCGTTCAACGGTCGCGTCGACGACAAGCTCGCCCAGTTCGTCTGCGGCCGCATCGCCTTCTATAACGCCATCGATAGCGAAGCCCCAATCTTCATCGTCATCGACCGTTCACCGGGCGGCTCCGTGATGTCGGGCTACATGATGCTCCAGGCCATGGAGACCTCCAAGGCTCCGGTCTACGTCGTCGTGAAGGGTTACGCCGCCTCGATGGCCGCGATCATCACCACCCTCGCCAAGCGCTCCTTTGTCTACCCGCAGACCATCGTGCTGCACCACCAGGCCTCCGTGGGCCTGGCCGGTAACGTCACCCAGCTCAAGGAGCAGCTCAAGTGGAGCAAGGTCTGGTGCGAACGTATCTTCGTGAAGGTCGCCGCGCGTATCGGTACCGACGTCGACGACTTCGTGGCCCAGATGTATAAGGGCACCTCGACCGGCGACTGGAAGATCCTCGGTGACGAGGCCGGCCGCCGCAAGTGGGTGACCGATGTCGTCGACCGGATGGCCGAAGACTCCCTGTTCAACGCCACGGCGGTCCCGCCAATCCAGGCCGAACCCAACCCTGACGGCTTCAATGCCGGCAAGGCCCAGGACGGACGCGTCCGCCAGCAGCTCCCGCCTCTCGGTCCGTGCGATCTCTGGTGGATGTACGACCCCACCGTCGAATTCGTCCTCCGCTAACTTTAAACCAAAACACCCTCATGCATCTCCGCACCTCCCTCCGCGTCCTCGCCCTCACCGTTCTGACGGTTGCGCCCGTGTTCGCCCAGCAGACCAAGGCCAAGCGCGCCGCCGCTCCGGCCGCCGACGCGCCCGCCGCGGCTCCCGCGGCCGCACCGGTCGCCGCGCCGACCACCATCGCCCCGGGCGCGCCGATCCCGCGCGATGAGCTCACGCCCGAGCAGAAGACCGCGATGAAGGAAGCCGACCGTATGCGCGGCGAGAAGGCCCGCATCGACGCCGAGCTCGCTCTCGCCGAAGCCAAGCGCACCGAAGAACTCGCCCCGCTGAACGCCGAGGTCGCCCGCCTGACTGCCGAGCGTGCGCTCCGCCTCGCCAAGGCTACCGCCGAAGCCGCCGCCCTTGAAGACGAGCGCACCAAGCTCGAGCGCCAGGCCGGCCTCGAAGCCGCTCGTTCCACCGCCCGCCTGACGGAGCGTTCCAACAAGATCCGCGAACTCGAAGCCGAAGCCAAGCAACTCCAGCTCGAAGCCGCTAACACCATCGCCCGCCTCTCCAATGAGATCCAGCGCTTCCAGAAGGAAGACGAGGCCCGCAAAATTGCCAGCAAGGCCAAGCCGAAGTATCTCAAGGATCCCCTCGTCGATGGCGTCCTGTATATCAGCGATCGCCGCATCTCCTTCAATGGTGCTGTGACCGAGCAGCTCGCCGACTACGTCTGCACGCGCATCTCCTTCTATAACAACCAGTCGTCCGAGTTCCCGATCTTCATCGTTGTCGACAACTCCCCCGGCGGCTCCGTCGCCGCCGGCTACCAGATCCAGAAGGCCATGGCCGCCTCCAAGGCGCCGGTGCACGTCGTCGTCAAGGGCTTCGCCGCCTCGATGACCGCCGTCATCTGCACCCTCGCCGAGCGCTCCTACTGCTACCCGAACACCATCCTCCTGCATCACCAGGCCTCGAACGTCGTCCGCGGTAACATGACCGTGCTCAAGGAGCAGATTGATTTCACCAACCAGTGGTTCGACCGCCTCGCCACCCCCGTCGCCAAGAAGATGGGCATCTCGCTCCCGGAATTCGTGAAGCAGATGTACGCCAACGATTCCAGCGGCGACTGGCAGGCCTTTGGCGACAAGGCCAAGGAGCTCAAGTGGGTCGACAACGTCATCGACCGCATCGAAGAGACCGCCGTGCTCGATCTCCTTCCCGTGCCCGTCGCGCCGACCGCCATGCCCATGCCGCTGCCGCCCACCCGCACCGAGATCTCGGGCGTGACCTCGCGCGTCGATGATAAAGGCCGTCCGTATTTCGAACTCCCTGCTCTCGCTAATCCCTTCGACGCCTGGTGGCTCTACGATCCGCAGGGATTGTATCGCGCGCGGTGAGTATCCTAAGGTAGGGACAGCACCACGTGCTGTCCTAGCGAAGGCCGCCTGAGGGGCGGCCTTTTTTGTTGAGAGGCATCATAAGGTAGGGTTGACCGCCTCGGTCAGCCGCGGCCGACCAAGGATGGTCGGCCCTACCCATGTCAGGTGGAAGCGGTTGGCGGTTGGCGGTTGGGAATGACAGATCCCGCCACCCGCCACCCGGGGCTGCCACCCGCCACCCGAAACTTGCATCCACTTTTGCACCTTTGCACAGGCCGTAGGCCGGTTTGCACCTTTGCACCTAGGACAGCACGTGGTGCTGTCCCTACCTCCCGAACCTATCCGACTTGCACCGTCGGAAATAGGCGGCTTGATGGTCGGATACCCCCTTATGCGCACCCCGTCGCTCCTCGCCCTTCTGGCTTCGCTTGTCTTCGTGACGGCGGCCGAAGACGGCGCCCAAGTCTATAACACCCTCTGCGTCGCCTGCCACGGCCCCGACGGCAAAGGACTCAATGGCCTGCCGCCCCTGGTCGGCAGCGACTGGCCCAAGGGCCCGGCCGCGCGCTCGATCAAGATCGTGCTCAACGGTATGGAAGGTCCGGTCGAAGTTGCCGGCAAGAGCTACAACATCGTCATGCCCCCGCAGGGTGCCGTGCTCAGCGACGAGAAGATTGCCGCCGCGCTCACGTATGTCCGCAAAGCCTTCGCGGGCGGTGCCGGTGCCGTCACCCCCGATGAAGTTAAAGTCGTGCGTGCCGCGACTGCCCAGCGCGCCACGCCTTGGACCGCCGAAGAGCTGCTCAAGGACCATCCTTTCCCGCCCGCCAAGACCGCGCTGAAGAACCTCGTCGGTACGATGTATAAGGGCGAGTGGAAGGTCATGCCTGACTTCTCCGCGCTCAAGCCTGCGCTGATCGAAGATTTCAACGTCGGCGTGATCGACCCCGACCAGTCCGGACTGAAGGACGCTTTCGCGATGGTCTGGACCGGTCAGTTCGACGCCCCGGTGGAGGGCAAGTACACCTTCCTCTTCGACTGCGACGATTTCGGCGCCCTCTATGTCGGCGGCGAACGTATCGCTGAGGTCAAGGGCATCGGACCCGTCGGTGGCCGCGCCAAGGAAGTGCCGGTCATCCTGAAGAAGGGCCTTACGCCCCTCCGCGTCGAATACGTGGAGTTCGCTGGCCAGGAAGTCGTCGTGCTCGGCTACAAGGGCCCGAAGGATAAGGACTACAAGTGGCTCTCCAAGTCCAAGGGCGGCAAGGCTGGTAAGCCCGCCAAGGTGAGGGTCTTCATCCCGATCCAGCCCAAGGACGGTGTCGCCGCAATCTACCGTAACTTCATCGATAACATTTCCCCGCGCGCCATCGGCATCGGTTTCCCGAATGGACTGAACATCGCCTATAGCGCCGACAACCTCGCCGCCGAGCTCTTCTGGAACGGCAAGTTCATGGACGGCGGCCACCACTGGACCGACCGCGGCGCCGGCAACGAGCCGCCCGCGGGCACGAACGTCATCAAGCTCTCCTCCAGCCAGGGCGTTCTGCTCGAAGGCTCCGCCGGCGACGTCGTTCGCTTCGTCCGCGAGAAGGACGAAAAGGAATGGAAGTTCTCCGCGGTCAAGGTCGCGGCCGAGTTCAAGGGCTACGACCTCGATAAGGCCGGCAACCCGACCTTCCGTTCCGCGGGTGAAGGCTTCGCGCTCTCCGACGCTTGGCTGCCCGAAGAACATTCCGGCAAGGCCGCTCTCTCCCGTACGCTCAAGGTGACCGGCGATAAGGCCGTCACGATCTTGCTGGCTCGCGACCTCGCGGTCAGCGGTCCGAGCGACGGCGTCGCCGAGATCGCCGGCGGCCTGCTGGTGCGCGCCGTCAGCGGCCCGGCCCCGAAGGCCAACGCCAACGACAAGAGCCTCACGCTCACCCTCAAGCCCGGCGAGACCGCCGTGCTGGGCTACTCCTTCCGCTAACCCTCATCACCGGAACCCACCTTTATGAAGAACCTCTCCCTCATCCTCGCCCTCGTCGGACTCGCCGTTGGCGTGTCGGCCGCTCCTGAAAAAGCTGCCAAAGCCGCCAAGGCTGCCAAGTCTGGCAAGCTCGCGACGGTTGACTCCATTCGCGTCGCCGAAGCTCGCCAGAACGAATTCTACGAACGCGTCGAGATCCCCACGCCCGCGGGCGAAGTGACCGAGGTCTCCTCGATCGCGCTACTCCCCGGCAAGAAGGTCGCCATCGGCACCCGCCGCGGCGACATCTGGGTCGCCGAAGGCGCCTACGATGCGGACCTCTCCAAGATCAAGTGGACCAAGTACGCTTCCAACCAGCACGAGCCGCTCGGCATGTTCTGGAAGGAAGGTTCCATGTACGCGATGCAGCGTCCGGAGTTCACCCGCCTGACCGACAAGGATGGCGACGGCCGCGCGGACAGCTTCGACACCGTCAGCTCCCAGTGGGGCGTGAGCGGCGACTACCATGAATACGCCTTCGGCTCCGACCCGGACAAGAACGGGGACGTCTGGATGGTCCTCTGCCTGACCGGTTCCTTCCATGCCCACGCTCCGTGGCGCGGCTGGGCGGCCAAGATCACGCCCGAAGGGAAGTTCATCCCCGTGGCCTCCGGCATCCGCTCGCCGGGCGGCATCGGCCACAACGACAAGGGTGACTTCTTCTACACCGACAACCAGGGCGTCTGGAACGGCTCGTCTTCGCTCAAGTGGCTGCGTGCCGGATCGTTCCAGGGTAATCCCACTGGCAACAAGTCGGCCGCCCTCGCGAACTTCCCCGCGCCTCCCGAGCCCACCAGCGGCTCGCGCACCCTCGCTGAGCGCTTGAAGTTCCCTGAGTACGTGCCGCCGGCGCTCATCCTGCCGCACGGTAAGGTCGGCAATTCTCCGTCCGGCGTCGCGTGCGATATGTCCAAGGGCAAGTTCGGCCCGTGGGAAAGCCATATGCTCATCGGCGAGCAGACCGCATCGCAGGTCCAGCGCGCCAACCTCGAGGTCGTCAACGGCCTCTATCAGGGCGCGGTCTTCCACTTCCTTGGCGGCTTCGAAGCCGGCCTGATCCCGGTCCGCATGGACCAGGAAGACGGCACGCTCTTCGTCGGTGGTTCCAATCGTGGCTGGGGTTCGCGCGGCTCCAAGAACTTCACCTTCGAGCGCGTGCGCTTCAAGGGCAAGGTGCCGTTCGAGATGCACAACATCTCCGCGCGCAATGATGGTTTCGAAGTGACGTTCACGCACCCCGTGGACGCCGCCGCGGCCGCCGACGTCGCGAACTACACCATGGATACCTTCACCTATATCTATCAGTCGAGCTACGGCAGCCCCGAGGTCGACCAGACCACGCCCACCATCAAGTCCGCCACCGTCTCCGCGGACGGACTCAAGGTCCGCCTCATCGTCGACGGTCTCGTCCGCGGTAACGTCCACCACCTCGCCCTCGGTGATATTAAGTCGAAGGCCGGCGAGACCCTGTGGCACAGCGAAGGATGGTATACGCTGAATGAGATTCCCGCCGCGAAGTGAGCTTCGCGGAGGGACAGGGACAGGGCTAGGGACAGGTAATTTAAGAGGGGCGCCAAGCGGCGCCCTTTTTTGTGTGGGTAGGGTCGGGACCGCGTCACGACATAGGTGTATCGGGTAGGGCCAACCATCCTTGGTTGGCCGCGGCCGAGCAGGGATGCTCGGCCCTACCAAATACAGGCTAACTCAAAGGGAGACCGGAACAGGAAAGGATGCTGTGGGCATATCATTGATTCAGGTGACGGGTGACAGCCACCGGGGCATCGGCCGCTCGGGGGTCGGCCTTTCAGCCATCGGCCATCGGCTTCGGGTTCCTGCGAACGGACGCGACGCCGTCGCGCCCCTACCTAGCGGCCGAGCAGGGATGCTCGGCCCTACCCAAGACAGAGGTAAGAACTCAAAGGGAGACCGGAAACCGGGAAGGATGCTGGGGGCATCTCAAACGTTTTCCCAACCGCCATCCGCAAACCGCAAACCGCTTCTACCTTACTCACTCAAAACTAAACTCTCCGTCCGTGGCTTCGGGCGGCGGAGGGTCGCCGGCGAGGATGCTGCGGACGAAGAGATCACGGTGCTCGGCGCAAGGGCCATGCGCCCGCAGGGCTTCGACGTGCTCGGGCGTGCCGTAGCCTTTATGCGTGGCGAAACCGTATTGGGGATAACGCGCGTGCATTTCGACGAGCATGCGGTCGCGTTCGACCTTGGCCACAATCGACGCAAGGGCGATGGCGAGGCTCTTGCCGTCGCCACCTTTGACCGATTCATGCGCCCAGGCGAACGGACGTAGAGGCAGGCCGTCGACGAGCACGAGGAACGTGCGCGCATCGGTGCGGCCGAAGAGTTCGCCCTCCGTGCCCGCGGCGGCGAAGAGGGGGGCCATGTGCCCCACGGCGAGCTTGGCGATGCAGCGAGCCATCGCGAGGCGCGTGGCCCCGAGGATGTTGTGCGCCGAGATCTCCATCACCGAGCCGGCGGCCCAGGCGGTCTTCAGTTTCCCTTCGACTTCCATCTTCGCGATGGCCTCGCGCAGTTCCGCGCGCTTCTCGGCCGTCAGTTTCTTGGAATCATTTGCGCCGGAGAGCTTCCGCAGCCAGGCGGGCTCGCCGTAGAAGCCGGCGTCGAGCAGCACGGCCGCGGCGATGACCGGCCCGCAGAGCGACCCACGGCCAGCTTCATCCACTCCCGCGATGCCCGGACGGTCGGCACCTTTCTTGCGGTCGAATGATGCCAGTGAGGCCACGGCTTATTCCGCCTTCTTGCGGCGGACGAACGGTTTGGTCGCCGGTGGCTCGAGCCCACGGACCTCGTAGGCCGTCTTGAAGTGGAGCTTGGCGAAATTGACGAGGATTGCCGGACCGAGGCGGCCGACGAGTTCGATGCCGGCGTTCTTGGCTTCGGAGCCGGAACCCTTGGGGAGTTGGACGCCACCGTCCTGCGAGAGGCGGTCGATCTCGCGGACAAAGGCCGCGCGGGCGACGATGGAAGCCGCGGCGACGACCGGGTCGGATTCGGCCTTGGTGCGCATACGGAGGTCGAACTCCACGCCTTTGCGGGCGAGCTCCTTCTGCACAAGGGGCTCTTCGGTGAATTGGTCGAGCAGGCCCCACTTGGGTCGGCGCTGGTGCTGTAGCTCGAAGTCCTTGAGGGCTTCCTCGCAGGAGGTCGCGTGCATCCAGCCCAGCAGGCGGTTGAGGTTCTTACCGAAGCGCGAGTGCAGCTCGTTATACTTCGCCATGCGCATGAACGTCGTCTTCACCGCCACACCGGGGGTGGAGCGGATGATGCGGTCGAGCTCGGCGATTTTGGTGTCCGTGAGTTTCTTGGAATCCTTGATACCCAGTTCGATCCATTCGCGGGTCATTTCGCCCGTCGCAATGACGCAGGCCGAGACCACTGGACCGAAAAGGTCGCCCTTGCCGGATTCGTCGAGGCCGGCGTGTTCTTCGAACCACTCCGGATTGTTCTCCGCCTCGTAGCCGAGGACCGCCTGGCCGGTGACGTCGGGCTCCAGCGTGAATTTCACGAAGTCTTCGGTGCCCTTGCCCGAGATGACGCACTTGCCGGACTTGTAGTGGACGATGTTCAGGTTCTCGCCCTTGAAGGCGAAGGCGGCGTGGTCGACGGGGAAGGAGACCCAGCCCTTGGCGACCAGGATCGAGCGGAGCTTCGCGGCCTGGGCAGCGTCGAGCTTCAGCGTGTGCATCGCCACCTTCTTCGGCTCGTCGTCGGAGTCCTGCTTTGCCTTTCGTGCCATGAGTCCCAAGGTCTACCGTAGTTGGCGTCCAAATCCAGCCCCATCCATGCCCGCCGCGAAACCCGCCCGTAATGCCAGCATCTCCGCGATGCGCCGGGCGCTTTTGGCCTGGTTCGCCCGGAATCGCCGGCCGATGCCGTGGCGGGAGAAAGTCTCGGCTTACCGGACCGTGGTGTCGGAGCTCATGTGCCAGCAGACCCAGATCGCGACCGTCATCCCGTATTTCGAACGGTGGACCGCCAAGTGGCCTGACTTCAAGGATCTCGCCAAAGCGGAAGAGTCCGAGGTCCTCGCGCTGTGGGCCGGTCTCGGGTATTACTCCCGCGCGCGTAATCTCCTCAACCTTGCGAAGCAGGTCGCCGCGCTGAAGGCGCCGCCGCGGACTACCGCCGAGTGGCGCGAGTTCAAAGGCGTCGGGCCTTACACCGCCGCCGCCATCGCCAGTATCGCCTTCGCCGAGCCCGTCGCAGTCGTCGACGGTAACGTCGTACGCGTGCTGGCCCGTCTCGATGGCGTCCGCTCCAAATTACGCGACGCGTCGTCGGCCGCCAAGCTATTCACCACGCGAGCCGATGAACTCGTGGACCCAAGCAGCCAGGAGACTTTAATCAGGCCATGATGGAGCTCGGTGCCACCGTTTGCCGCAAAGGTGTGCCGGACTGCGCGAAGTGTCCGCTGGCCGAATGGTGCGACGCGCAGAAGGCCGGCGACGCCCAAGCCCTGCCACGCTTCGTCTCCAAGGAGCGCAAGGAAGCTGTCGTCGAACGCGCGCTCATCACCCGCGAAGGGAAGATCCTGCTGCGCCGTAATCCGCACACTGCCAAGCGCCTCGCGGGGATGGCCGAGATTCCTGTGCTGTCATCGCTTGGCGTCGAGCCGGCGGGCGAGCCCGCGCTCGTGCGTCGTCGCACCATCGGCACCGTGACTTACGAAGAGAAACTGCACGCGCTCGAGCCCAAGGTCGTGGAGATCCGTCGTTGGGCGAAGGACGGTGAACTCGAGTGGGTGGCCGCGGAAGCGCTCGACGGGGCCGCGCTGAGCGGGCCGCATCGTCGCTGGCTCGGCGAGTGGCTTAGTCGAGGCGGTCGGACAGCGCGCGGCAAACGGCCTTGAGGGTCGCCACGCGCGCGTAGCGCTTATCGTCCCCAGAGACCACCACCCACGGGGCGTGTGGCGTATCGGTGCGCGCGATCATATCTTCGGCTGCGCGGACGTTAGCATCCCACTTCTTACGGTTGCGGTAATCTTCCTTCGTCATCTTGTGACGCTTGTGCGGAGAGATTTCGCGGGCATGGAAGCGGCGCAGCTGTTCTTCCTTCGAGATATTGATCCAGAGCTTGAGCACCACCATGCCCGTTTCGGCGAGGCGGGCTTCGAAGTCATTGATCTCCGCGTAGGCGCGGGCCCATTCGGCGTCCTTGGCGAAACCCTCGACGCGTTCGACCATCACGCGGCCGAACCAGGAGCGGTCGAAGACTGCGAGGTGGCCCGGGGCGGGCACCTTATTCCAGAAGCGCCAGAGGTAGTGTCGGGCCTTTTCTTCCGGCGTCGGGGCCGGTATCGGGAAGACTTGGTAATGGGCGGCGTCGAGCAGGCCGCAGAGACGACGGATTGCGCCGCCCTTGCCGGCGGCGTCGGGGCCTTCGAGGACAACCATCGTCGAGAGTCCCTTCTGCGCGGCGATCCGCGTCAGGCGACCGAGGCGGGTCTGCAGCTTCACCATCTGTTGGCTGTAGCCTTTCTTGTCCAAAGTCGGATGGGCCGTGGCGCTTTCGAGCAAACCGCGCGGACGGCCACTCGGCTTCTTCGCAGGGACCGCGGGGCGACGTCGCGAGACCTGACCCATCTGAGCGGCGATGACCAGACCAGCACTAAGGTCGCGGTGCTTCGTCTCGGCGCCACCCATGACAACCTTCCAGGGCAGATTCTTGCCGCTGCCTTGGCTGCGGAGTGCGCGACAGAGGGTCAGGCTGCTGTGCTTGGCGAGCAGGAGGTCTTCTTCCGTGACCACCCAGCCCTCGGCGTCGGTATCCTCGGCGTCGCGGAGGCGTTTGCGCAGCGTCTTCTCCGACGTCTCTAGCCAGACCTTGACCACCGACGTGCCGTCGGCGGCGAGGAGTTCTTCAAACGTGCGGAGGGATTTCAGGCGGGCGCGGAGCGCGTCACCAGAAATTTCATGGGAGGCGACCTCGACGGCCGTGCGGGTGAGCCAATCGCCGACCACGATGGTCAGGCGGCCTTTGGCCGGCATCTCCTGCCAATAAGGCCAGAGGAAGGGGCGACCGTCGATGGAGGCGGCATCCGGAGCGCAGATGCGGACCGTGCGGGAGTCGAACCATTCCGTTAGCTGATTGGCGAGCGCGGAGGCCGCGAGGCGGTCGCAGCCGCCGATGACGATCACCGCGCTCTGCTGCTTCGTGACCAGGCGGCGCTGGGCGGCCAGGAGGCGAAGATGGAGGCGGAGCGGGCTCGCTCGAGTGCGCTACGGGTAGGCATCGGGGGCACTATGCAGGACGCCACCGCCGATGGGAAGCGTGATTGAGTGACAGAACCGTGACGGCTCAGCCCAGCAGCCCGGCGATGTCGGCCACGTAGACTTGGCGCCCGCCGGCGTGGGCGGAGTCGAAGCAGAACTGGTGTCCGCTACGGCTGGCCGACGGGTGCGTGTCGCAGCGCCATTCGCCCGTGTAGGCGGGCGGGGCGGGGAAGGCTCCGACCGGGACGCGACGATTCGTCGGGATGTGATACAGATAGGGATTCTGCAGGCGGTCCTTGCCCTGCGGGTAGGTGTCGTTGAGCACCCACTCGTTATTCGTGTTCGGCAGGTAGGTGTTATGGCCGTTGTTCGGCATCGCTTCCTTGCCGACGACGGTGACCTCGTCGGAGAGGTCCGTGTAGACGTAGAAGCGCTCGCCGTGTGAAGGGTGCCAGGCCCAGGCGAAGATGTGCTGCGGGTCGCGCCAGACGAAGTGCGAGGTTCCGCCGTTGGGGTCCATCACGTGGACCTTGCCGCCGTCGACATCGATCGTCAGCGCCCGCGTGCGGAAGCTACCCTTGTCTCCGGGATTGCGCCAGCGGTGGAGGAAGAAGAGGCGCGTGCTGTCCGTATTGCAGAGCAGGTGATTGAACCAATGGATCGCGCCTGGTTTGAAGGCGAGGTTAGCCGGGCCGGTGAAGGGGATCTTCGCCGCCTCGGCGAGCGAGAAGAGCAGGCGCTGCTGGCCCGTGGCGACGTCCATGCTCCAGATGCCGATATCGTCAGGGGCCGGCTTGAGCTTCCAGATATCGCGTTCGGCCCCCGTGGCGTAGCCGTAGCCTGGGCGGGTGACGTCGAGTCGTGCGAAGTCGGGCGCAAAGGCCGTCTTGCCGTCGGGGCTGAAGGTGTAGAACGGATGCGGCAGTGTGCGGGTGCGGCCGGATTTCACATCAAGGATGCGCGTGACGAACTGGCCGTCCTCGCGGTCATTCCAAGCTACGTCACGATCCGAGCCCGGGACCCATTGGAGCATGCAGCCTTGCTGCCAGTTCCAGGCGTTGGAGCCGCCGAGGTCGATCCAGCGGTCGCTGTCTGTGTGTCGACCATCCCGACGCGGATCGAGTCGGCCTTCGTCGGCGAGCGGCCTTCGAAGCTCGTCTCGTTCGCGAGCACGAAGCGATCATCGGCGGAGAAAAGGAACTTATCGTAGTAGCCGCGCCAGTGGAACTTCGGCCCGCGCGTGATCGGCCGGATGCGGGCCGTCGCTGGTGCCGACGCGCAGCCGGCGAGCGCGCCGAGGGAAGCGAGGGCGGAGAGTTTCAGGAAGTCGCGGCGGGGGAGCATGGGCTGAAGAGGGGCAGGGGTAGGGGTTGGGGTAGGGACAGCACCACGTGCTGTCCTAAGTGCAAAAGTGCAAATCGGCCTGCGGCCTGTGCAAGGGTGCAAAAGTCGGGTGGTGGCGGTTAGCGGTTGGCGGTTGGGAACACATTAGAGGCAAAGTCGCCGATTCAGGTGGCGGGTGGCAGCCTCAGGTGGCAGGTGGCTGGAGTGGTATCGGGTAGGGATGCGATGACATCGCATCCGTGTCGTGGAGGCCTGCTCAGCGACCGAGTTCTTCCTCGTCGTCGGCCGGAGGGAGGGTGCCCTTCAGGAGCGCATCGAGGGTCTTCTGCAGGGCGGCTTTCATTGCGCCGGCTTCGGCCTTGTCGACCGCCTTGATCTGCCAGCGGATGGCTTCTTCCTTCTTCCCTTGGAGCCAGCGAAGCCGCGCGAGCGTGTCGAGTTTATCGGGGTGTTCTTCCTTCGTGAGCTTCACCGCCTGCACGGCGCACTTTTCCGCGAGGGGGAGGTTCAGGTTTTTCGCGAAGCCGGGCACCGTGAGTAGGCGCCAGGCGATTTCGTTCATCGCCTCGGCGTCGTCGAACTCTTCGTCGGCCAGCTTGCTGAGCTGGGCGTAGAATTTCGTCGGATCGCCGCGGGCGAGGCCAATCTGGGCTTCGATGGATTCGCGGAGTTCCTTGCCTTCCTTGGGCGGGAGCACGCCCGCGGCAGCGGGGTAGGGCTTTTTCCGCGGCATCCCAGTCGCGGTTGCCCATCGCTTCGGAAAGCGCGTCGAGCTTCGCCTGCGCGGCGAGCATCTCGGGGTCGCCCGATGACTTTGAGGCGGGGACGGCCGGTTTGCTCAGGCGACGCTGCGGGACCTTGTCGGCGACCGGTGCGGCGGCGGCGAGGGGCGTGCCCGTGAGGATATCGCCGATGACTTCTGGTGTGAGTTGCATCGGGTGGCCCATCCAGGCGATTTTTCCTTCGGCGACGACGAAGGCATGGGGATGCCATTCACTTCGGCGGCGTCGAGCCAATCCTTGATGAAGGCTTTGCCGCCGACGGCGACGCGGTAGGACATCTTATCGCCTTGGGCCTTGAGGAAATCTTTCGCGCGTTGGGCGGAGGCCGCATCACGTTCGGCTTCCCAGACGTTGACGCCGGTGATGACCACGCCTTTCTTGCCCATCTTCTTGTGGAGTTCATCCAGGTGCGGGATCGCGGCGACGCACGGGCCGCACCAGCTCGCCCAGCATTCGAAGACGTAGATTTCGCCCTTCTTGAATTCTTTCACCGCCGCACCTTGGAGCATCGACTCCGGTCGTGTGGCGGGAGCGGGATCGCCGACTTTCAGGCCAGCGGCGGAAAGGGTGGCCGTGAGCAGCAGCAGGAGCAGGGTGCGCATGGGAATGAGTTTGGGTCGAGGATGATGGGAGGCAAGAGGGGGTTGTCGGAAGGTGGTGGCGGATGACAGAGGGCAGAGGACTGGATCGATGACTGAATGGAGGACTGAGTTGAGGGCTGAATTGAAGCGGCTGCCTTGGGTAGGGTCGGGACCGCGTCACGACATAGCTGTTTCAGGGGGCGGGTGATTGGGTAGGGCCAACCATCCTTGGTTGGCCGCGGCCGAGCAGGGATGCTCGGCCCTACCTAGAGCCAATGGGGCAATCTCAAAGGGAGGCCGGAAACCGGGAGGATGCTGCGGGGATTCATTATCCCAGGTGACGGGTGACGGCCACCGGGCATCGGCCATTCGGGGGTCGGCTTTTCAGCCATCGGCCATCGGCATCGGCTTTCCGCGGCTGGTTCCCGAGCGGCCAGATCCTGAACTTCTGGCTCCCGTGCCCGTCACCTGTTACCCGGAATTATACCCCCAGCCAATCATCCGGTTTCCGGTTTCCCTTTGAGTTCTGCCTTTAAACAAAAAACCCCGACGGGGTCGGGGGTTTGGACAGGCTGGTGGCTGGCCTCAGGCCTTAGGAGCGTTGAATTTTGCGCGGATGGCTTCGACGACGGCCGGATCGGCCAGGGTGGAGACATTGCCGAGTTCGCGGCCTTCCGAGATATCACGGAGGAGGCGGCGCATGATTTTGCCCGAGCGGGTCTTGGGGAGATCCGGGACGAACACGATTCGCTCCGGCCGGGCGAACTTACCGATCTTCGCGTCGACCATGCCGTTGAGCTTCTTGGCGAGATCGGCTTCGTTGACCGTCTTGGCGGCGGCGGATTTCAGGATGACGAAGGCCATGAGGCCCTGGCCCTTGAGGTCGTGCTTCACGCCGATGACCGCAGACTCAGCGACCGCGGCGTCTTCAATGAAGATTGCTTCCAGTTCCGCCGTGCCGATGCGGTGACCGGAGACGTTGACCACGTCGTCGACGCGGCCCGTGATCCAGAGGTAGCCGTCCTTGTCGCGGATGGCGCCGTCGCCGGGGAAGTAATATTTACCACCCCAGCGATTCCAATAGGTGTCCACGTAGCGCTGTTCGTCGCCGAAGATGCCCTGCGTGATGCCGGGCCAAGGCTTGCGGATGGCGAGGATGCCGTGGTCGGTCTCGTTGCCGTTCTCGTCGAGGACGGCGGCGTCGACGCCGAAGAAGGGCAGGGTGGCCGAGCCAGGCTTCGTGGGCGTGCAGCCCGGCATCGGGGTGATCATGTGGCCGCCGGTCTCGGTCTGCCACCAGGTGTCGACGATCGGGCAGCGCTCGGCGCCGATGTTGCGGTGGTACCAGAGCCAGGCTTCCGGGTTGATCGGTTCGCCGACGGAGCCGAGGAGGCGCAGCGAGGAGAGGTCATGCTTCTTCACCCATTCATCGCCCCACTTCATGAAGGCGCGGATCGCGGTCGGCGCGGTGTAGAACACCGTGACCTTATGGTCTTGGATGATTTTCCAGAAGCGGCCGAAGTCAGGAGCGTCGGGTGCGCCTTCATACATTAGCACCGTGGAGCCATTGAGCAGCGGACCGTAGACCACGTAAGTGTGGCCCGTGACCCAACCCACGTCGGCCGTGCACCAGAAGAGGTCGTCGCCCCGAAGGTCGAAGACGTACTTGTTGGTCGAGTAGGCGTGGACCATGTAGCCGCCCACGCTGTGCATGATGCCCTTCGGCTTGCCGGTGGAGCCGGAAGTGTAGAGCAGGAAGAGCATCTCGTTGGCCTCCTGCTGGACCGCTTCGCACTGGTCGGTGACCTTCGCGGCAGCCTCGTGGTACCAGACGTCGCGACCGGCCTGCATGACGCAACCTGCGTCGGGCTTGCCAGGATGGCGCTGGAGCACGAGCACGTGGGCGCAGGTCGGGCAATCCTTCACGCCTTCGTCGACCGTCTGCTTGAGCGGGAGGAATTTGCCGCGGCGGTAGCCGCCATCCATCGTGATGACCGCCTTCGACTTCGCGTCATTGACGCGGTCGCGGATAGACTCAGCCGAGAAGCCGCCGAAGACGACCGAGTGGACGAGGCCGAGGCGGGCGCAGGCCAAGACGGCCATGGCGAGCTCAGGGACCATCGGCATGTAGATTGCGACCGTGTCGCCGCGCTGGAGTCCCATGCCCTTGAGCACGTTGGCGAAGCGGCTGACTTCGGAGAGCAGTTGGCGGTAGGTGATGCGGCGGACCTCGACGGCCTTGCCGTCGGCGGTGGGCTCGCCTTCGTAGACGATCGCGACCTTATCGCCGAGGCCCTTAGCGACCTGCGCGTCGAGGCAGTTGTAGGCCACGTTGGTCTTGCCGTCCACGAACCAGCGGAAGAACGGCTTCTTGGATTCGTCGACGACCTTGGTCCACGGCTGGAACCACGCGAGCTCCTTGGCTTCGTCGGCCCAGAAGCCATCCGGGTCCTGGATCGAGCGGTTGTAGAGGGCGGTGTAGCCGTCCATGCCCTTGACGCGGGCCTTGGCGACGAACGCGGCGCTCGGCGGGAAGACCTGCTCGTTGGAGCCGAAGCCTTCGGCGCTGGCCTTCTTGACGTCGTCGATCTCTTCGTTGGCGTCGGAATTCTGAGGGGTGTTGGCCATGTTATTTACGTTTGGAGCGAAGGATGAGGTAGATAGAAAAGGCGACCAGTAGGGCGAGGGCCAGGACGAGCCAGGGAGTGCCGGTGATATCAGGGCTGATCTCGGCGAATTGCAAGGGGAGTGCCATGGGGCAGTGGGGTGGGGAATATGAACCCTGCGGGTCGCCGGAGGGCAACCAAAACGCGGGGTCTGTGAGTAGTTTGACCCCTCCCTTCAGGGTTTGTTGCCTAAAGTTCGGCCAGCAGTTCCGCAAACCCATCGACCACGCGGACACCCAGGCCTTCGAGGCGCTCGCGGTGCTGGTGGCCGTGGGCAGCCAGCACACAGTCGACGCCCATCGCGGCCGCGGCTTCGGCGTCGTGAGCGGTATCGCCGATATAGATCACGTCCTCCGGGCGATGAGCCAGGTCGGACAGGTGGAGGCGCGCGCGCTCCTCCTTGCTGCCCGCGTGGATGTCGTGGCCGCCGCAGGTCTTGATGAAGTGGCGATCGAGTCCGTAGTGCGTGAGCGTCGTGGTGAGCAGGCTACGCTCATAGGCCGAGAGTACTGAGTGCGTGAGCCCGGCCGCCGTGAGTCCGTCGAGCAACGTCTCCGCGTGCGGGTGTAGTTGGCACTCCGTCTTGCGTTCCTCGTAGGCGGCCATGAAGCGCACGGACATCGCGCGGAAGGAAGCTTCGTCCGGCGTGAAGCCAATCGCTTGGTAGACCTTGATGACCGGGAACTGGAAAATCTGGCGATAGCGGACCGGGTCGACGAGCGGGTGGCCATCTTCCTTCAACAGACGGTTCAGCGATGCACAGCACAGCCACGTGTCATCGAGGAGCGTGCCGTTCCAATCCCAGACGGCGTGACGATAGTCGGTAAGCTTCTTACGCATGGGCGGGCACCAGGGAGAAAGCCTCGATGGCCACGCCTTGGCAACAGTGGGCGAGATCCGGAAGCCGGCCGCTCACATCAAAGCCGTCCCAGCGGAGCGGCAGGTCGCTCCAGGCGGCGGTGTCGGTCAAGCTGAGCTCATACGGTGCGTGGTGGACTTGACCGCGGACGAGTCGGCCGCCCCGTACCGAGAAAAAGCTGTAACGTTCGGCCAGGTGGAATTCGAGAGAGCCAGGCGCGGCGACCTGCGGCGACGACACGGCCGACCAAGCGTATCGCGCGGTCTCCTGCTCGCCTTGGCGGCGGCAGGACTGCGCGAGTCCCGGGCCGAAGGACATCGCGGCATGTTCGTAGGGCAGCCCAAAGCCAGCGCGGGCGATCATGACGGCCGGGGCGCGGTCGCAGTCGAGCGAGAAGAACCACACGCCTGGTTCGCCGTTGGCGTCGCGCACGTAGGTGCGCACGTTGAGCTCGTTGAAATACGAAAGCCAGGGCAGGGCGGGTAAGCCGAGGGGGCGCACCGCGTTCATGCGGAAGCCCACGACGCCGAGGTATGCCTTACCTTCGAAGGTATCAACCGTGAGGCCAGCCGGCAGGCGGGCCTGGATTGCCTCCGCCGCATATGCCCAATGCAGGAAGAACAAGTCGTCCCAGCGCTGACGCATGACTGGGCGACGCGTCGGGCGGACGCGGGCACGCAGCAGTCGGTCGGTGGCATCGCTCACCTGCTCATCCTCCTCGGAGGTCCGAGTGGGTCAAGCGGACCGGCTTTTATTTTCCCTCGGCGAACGGCGGCTTCGACAGGTCCAGCTGGTAGAGCACCTGGTTATATTCCCAGCGTGGGGTCGGCTGCTTGTTGCCCGAGAACATCGTCGTGTAGGTGCCTTCGAAATGGATTACCGGCGAATCGGCCTGGAAGAATTCCGGATGCAGCACCGGATTGTAGAACGTGTAATTATCGTGCGAGAGCACCTTGCGGGCATTACCCCAAGGGCCGGCGGGGTCGGACGCTTCGGCCAGCCAGATTTCGCCGAGAAAGGAAGGCTTGCCGGCCTTCTGTGTGAAGATCGCGAGCCACTTGCGGTTCCAGGGGTGCCAGGCGATGTGGCCCTTGTGCACGCCGATGGCCTCGCCGGTCGGCGTGGCGGCGGAAGTCGCGGCACGCATGGGCTTCCAGTTGTCCGGATTCTTCCAGCCTTCATAGGTGGCGGGTGTCCGGAGAATCGGGAATGGGTCGCAGAACAGAATCCATTTACGGCCGACCGGGTCCGTCCAAGGCACCGCGTGACCTTCCGGCATCGGTGGGGCTTTAGGGTTGGCCGCATCTTCGGTCCACACGGTGTCAATAGGGTGGAAGAGTTCTTCATGCGGATCCCATTCGACGAGATCCCAGCGATAGGCTTGCATCTCGCCCTTCGTCTTCACCGCTGCGGCGACGAGGTGCGGTGCGCCTTTGGCATCGGGCAGCGTGATCGCGCCCCAGATCCAGGTCGGGCCATCGCCAGGTACTTTCGCGACGCCGCGCGGACGCAGTTCGCTCTGCGCGGTCTTCCGTTCGCTCACGTAGGTGAAAGGGGGACGCAGGGGCGGCTTCGCTGGCGGTACGAATTTTTCGGTCGACGCCGCGGAGACGTTGAAGATCCCGAGCGGATAGTGGGCCAGGTTCGTGTCGCCCCAGAACCAGAGCATCTTTCCACCGAGCTTTGCCGTCACCACGCTATCGGAGCCGAGCACGCCGCTTTCCTTCCAGTCGAGCTGTTCGCCGAGCTTCTGCGATTCCGCGAAGAGGCCCGCGCCCGTGAGGCGGCCGAGGCGACGGGCGAGGATCGTGCGCTCGACCGTGACCTTGAGCGTCTGGCCCGGCTTGGGCGTGAGGCGGACGCCGGAGAAGCCGAAGCCGTCGGCCTTTACACCATAGCCGTGGCCGTGGACGCTGAACCAAGTCTCGCGCCCCATGAGTTCGGGGAGATCGAAGGCGATCAATCCGGCGTTGTCGGAGATGAAGCGGGCGCCGTGGACCGTGCGGAGTTCGACGCCTGACACCGGCCAGCCATCGCCCTTCTCGACAATCTCGATGCGGCAAGGCTGGGCGGCGAATCCCGTCGTCGCGCAGGCCAGCAGACCAAGGAGCCAAGGGGTGAGCCTCATGGGTGCAGTGTCGGCGGAATTGGCCGTGATTCAAGCCTGTGCGGGGCTTTTCGCTTGGAGCGGGGGCCGTCCGGGCTTACCTCTGGGACATGCTTCCGGAAGCCCTCCAGAAAGAGCTCAAGGCCTTCGCCGAGAAACTCGCGGACATCGCCCGCCGGGTCTTGGTCGCGGCGCACGCCCGCGTCGACACCGAGGTCGAAATCAAGTCCGACGGCACGCCCGTGACCGTCGCTGACAAGGAAGCCGAGCGCCAGATGCGCGCGGCCATCAAGCAGGCTTATCCGGATCACGGTATCCTCGGCGAGGAGTTCGGCCCCGAGAACGTTGACGCCGAGTATTGCTGGGTGCTCGATCCCATCGACGGCACCAAGTCGTTCCTTTCCCGCGTCCCGCTTTACGTCACCCTCATCGGCCTGCGCTACGAAGGGAAACCCGTGCTCGGCGTCATCGACCAGCCCATTCTCTGCGAGCGCATCGTCGGCGACAACCGGACGTGCGAACTCAACGGCCGCCCCGTGCGCGTGGCGGAAGTTTCGATGAAGGAGGCCGTCGTCGTCTCGACCGACCTCGATAATGTCCGCCGCCTGCATCGCGACGTTCGCTGGAATCGTCTCGCCGACAGCGTCGCCCATGTGCGCACGTGGGGAGACGGCTACGGCCATCTGCTCGTGGCGTCCGGCCGTGCACACGTCGTGGCCGATCCGATCATGAACCCTTGGGACCTCGTGCCGGTGCTGCCCATCCTGCGTGGCGCCGGTGCCGTCGTGACTTCCTGGGAAGGTAGCGATCCCATCAAAGCCGGCAATATCATCGCCGCCGCACCGAAGCTGCACGCTGAGGTGATGCGGACGCTGCGCGAGTAAGCGCGGGTCAGAGACGGATTTTTAGCGAACGACCGTGGGCGTCGAGACGCTCCATGCGCGCGAACGCGTCGACCACGCCGGCCGCCTTCTTGAGCGAGGCTGGATCGTACTGCACCAAACTCGTGCGGCGAAGGAAGTCGGCAACGCGCAGGCCGCTGAAGAAGCGACCCGTGCCGCCGGTGGGGAGCGTGTGGCTTGGGCCAGCGGTGAAGTCGCCGAGCACCGTGGGCGTGTGGCTGCCGATCAGGATCGCGCCGGCGGTGGTGATCTGCGCGGAGAGCTTCTTGAGCTTACCCTTCGCGACCATCAGTTCGAGGTGTTCCGGGGCGACGAGATTGGCGGCTTCGGCCGCGTCCTCGATTTTCGAAACGAGGATGACGCAGACCTTGGCGGCGAGCGCCTTGCGGATTTTCTCGCCGTGGGTGAGTGAGTTGGACTGCGCGCGCGCGGCGGCGAGGCACTTGTCGGCGAAGGCTTCGGTCTCCGTCACCAGATAGAGCTTCTCCTTGCCGCTGCCGTGTTCGGCCTGCGCGCAAAGATCGGCCGCGACCCACTCCGGCTTGGCGGTGCGGTCGGCGATGATCATCACTTCGCTCGGGCCGGGGAGGAGGTCGACGCCCACGAGGCCGAAGACCTGGCGTTTCGCTTCGGTGACGAAGGTGTTGCCCGGGCCGAAGATCTTGTCGACCGCCGTGACCGTGCTCGTGCCGAGGGCCATCGCCGCGATGGCTTGGACGCCGCCGATGGCGTAGACTTCGCGGACGCCGCAGAGGTAGAGCGCGGCGAGGATGTCGGGATTGATTTTTCCGTCCGGTCCGGGGGGCGTGCAGGCGCAGAGTTCCGGGACGCCGGCGACCTTGGCGGGGAGCGCGGTCATCAGCACCGTGGAGACGAGGGGCACCTGGCCGCCAGGAATGTAGAGGCCGCAGCGCTGGATGGCGTGGTGGCGTTCGCCGACCGTGGCGCCGTGCGGGTTCTTTGCTGTCCATCCTTTGGGCAGTGTGCGGGCGTGGAAGGCCGTGACGCACTTCGCGGCTTCGTCGAAAGCTTTCTTCTTCGCCGGGTCGAACTGGGCGGCGGCTTTCTCGAGTTCCTTGAGCGGGACGCGAATCTGGCGGACCGTGAGCTTCGCGTGGTCGAACTTCGCGGTGTAATCCAGGACCGCGATGTCGCCGCGGGCCTTCACGTCGGCGATGATCGAGGCGACGGTCGCGCGCACGTCGGGCGCAGCTTCACCCGAGCCCACGAAGGCGCGGAGCTGGCTGCGGAAATCCTTGTCGCTGCTGCGGAGGAGGGTCATGGGCTCAGAAAGAAGGGAAATCGAAGAGGCCGGCGGGCAGCGCCGGGTTGACCTGGATCTGGGCGTAGGTGACATCGCCGGACTTCTTGCCGTCGACGAAGATCGTCTCCTTGGACGGGAAGGCGATACCGTCGACCTTGGTCAGCGCGGCGACCTTCTGGCGCTGGAGTTCACCCTTCGGGGTCGGTTGATCGGAGGCCACGAGCACGAAGGAATCGGCGTCGAAGTGGCGCGTGATGCGGAAGCCGCTCGCGTAGGCGTATTCGACCGCCTGGGTCTTAACGCCGTCGATCTCGGAAGGGCCTTTGTAGGTCGCCGTGCCGAGGCCAGCGGCGGGTAGGGCGAAGAAGGCGAGGTCATCGCGGGACATGTCCTGGAGCTTCTTGAATTCTTCGTAGGGGACCGAGCGGATGGATCGGCGGGCGAGCGCGTCGGCGCGGTTCGTGGTCCAGCCGTCGAGGCGGCCGGCGCAGACCGCGGCCTCGAGGCCACGGTCGCGATCGGTGGTCTTCTGCAGGCGGTAGCCCGGTGCGGCCAGCGTGAGGGTCGTCGTATTCAGCTCCTTGCCCTGGTCGTCGAAGGCCGCGAATTCCATGCGCAAAGCTTTCACTTTATCCAGCGTGGCGACGTCGGAGGTGAGCGCCGCGCGGGCCTTGGCGACGACGACCTCGACCGTCAGCGCTTTGTCGGCGGCGGACAACACGAGCGGTCCTGCGAGCAGGAGCGTCGCGAACAGCGCGGAGAATGGGCGAAGCAGGGCCATGAATGGCAAATGTTGGGCGGGGGCTCCGCCTTGGCAAGCATCGGAAGGGCGTGCGCCGCTCCCGAACTCAGCGTTCGCCGGTCGCCTTGAGCAGGCCCGCCACGTCGCAACGGCCTTCGTAGAGCGCCTTGCCGACGATGGCGCCGACGAGGTTCGGGTAGGCCTTGGCCATCTCGGCGAGGCGCACGACGTCTTCCGTGCCGGACACGCCGCCAGAGGCGATGACACCGCAGGGGCAGACCTTGAGGACCGCCTCGAGGGATTTCCAATTCGGGCCCGTGAGCATGCCGTCGGTCGCGATGTCGGTGTAGATCACCGTCGAGACGCCGAGCTCGCCGGCTTCCTGGGCGAACTCCGTGGCCTTGAGGGCCGTGACGGCCGTCCAGCCTTTGACGGCGACGAGACCATCCTTGGCATCGATACCGACCGCGAGGCGTGGGCCGTGGGCCTTGGCCATCTCGCGGAGGAAAGCGGGATCGGTCGCGGCGCGCGTGCCGATGACGACACGGCTTGCGCCGGCGGCGTAGGCGGCTTCAGCGGTGGCGCGATCGCGCATGCCGCCACCGAACTGGATCTTCGGACCGAGCGCGGCGATGCGCTGGAGCGTCGGGAGATTGAGCGGGGCGCCGCCGAAGGCGCCGTCGAGGTCGACGACATGAATCCACGCCGCGCCGGCTTGGGCGAAGACGATGGCCGGCTCGACCGGGTCCTTGTAGTAGTCGGTGCGCGCGTCGTCGCGACCTTGGCTGAGGCGAACGCAGCGACCGCCGCGGATATCGATGGCCGGATAGGCGAGCATGGGAATCAGGAAGCCTTCTTCTTCGGTGCGGCGGCCGAGACCGTGACCGGCTTCTCGCCGCGGATCGCTTCGGCCGTCACCGTGAACTTCGAGCCAGGGGCGGCTTCGGGCAAAGCGTACATCGTTTCGAGCAGCACGCCTTCGAGGACGGAGCGGAGGCCGCGGGCGCCGGTGCCGAGGGCGAGCGCCTTGTCGGCGGCGGCCTCAAGGCCTTCGCGGGTGAATTCGAGGGTCATACCCGAGAGGGCGAAGAGCTTACGGTACTGCTTCGTCGCGGCGTTGCGCGGTTCGGTTAGGATGCGAATGAGGGCTTCGCGGTCGAGCGGCTCGAGGACGGAGATGACCGGCAGGCGGCCGACGAATTCCGGAATCATGCCGAAGGAGAAAAGGTCTTCGGGCTGGAGGCCGGCGATGATCTGTTCGGCCGAGAGGGAAGGGGCGTCGTTGCGTGGGGGGACGAAGCCCAGGGACTTCGCGCCGCCACGGCGGGCGATGATGCGGTCGAGGCCGGCGAAGGCACCGCCGCAGATGAAGAGGATATCGGACGTGTCGACGCGGATGCACTGCTGCTCCGGGTGCTTGCGGCCGCCGGCCGGCGGGACGTTGCAGATCGTGCCCTCGAGGAGTTTAAGGAGTGCCTGTTGCACGCCTTCGCCCGAGACGTCGCGGGTGATAGAAGCAGAGTCAGACTTACGGCCGATCTTATCGATCTCGTCGATGAACACGATGCCGCGCTGGGCGCGTTCGATATCCATGTCGGCCGCCTGCAGAAGGCGCAGGATGACCGTTTCCACGTCGTCGCCGACGTAGCCCGCTTCCGTGAGGGTGGTGGCGTCGGCGATCGCGAACGGCACGTCGAGCATGCGCGCGAGCGAGCGGGCGAGGAGTGTCTTGCCGGTGCCTGTCGGGCCGATCAGCAGCACGTTGCTCTTGTCGAGCTCGACGTCGGCGAGGTCGCCGGCCTGAGCCGCAGTGGCCTGCGTGTGGCGGTCGTTGAGGCGCTTGTAGTGATTGAAGACCGCGACCGAGAGAACCTTCTTCGCGTGAGCCTGGCCGATGACGTGCGCGTCGAGTTCGAGGCGCAGTTTCGTGGGCGGGATTAGCTTGATCGGTGCGAGCGGTTGTTTGGCCGGGGCTTCCTGCATCGCGGGACCGCCGGCGGCGGCGGAGGCCGCTGGTTTGCCGTCGCGGGTTTTCTCGCGATCGAGGAGGCGGCCGCAGGTCGAGACGCAGGCGTCGCAGATGCCGACGCCGGCGGGGCCAGCGATCAGCTTGCCAGCCTGGGCGGCGGGCTTGCCGCAGAAGGAGCAGCTCTCGGCGCGGTCCCCGGCCATGCGCTTAGGCGCGGACCGCCTTAGGCGCCACGACGTGGTCGACGAGGCCGTAGGCCTTCGCCTGCTCGGCCGTCATGTAGAAGTCGCGATCGGAATCGCGCATCAGTTCCTCGGGCGTCTTGCTGGTGTGCTTGGCGAGGACGTGGTTGAGCGTGTCGCGCCAGCGGAGGATTTCCTTCGCCGCGATCGAGATATCGGAAGTCTGGCCCGTCGCGCCGCCGCTGGGCTGGTGGATCATCACACGGCAGTTCGGGAGCGCGTGGCGCTTGCCCTTGGTGCCGGCGGCGAGGAGCACCGTGGCCATGCTGGACGCTTGGCCGATGCAGTAGGTGTTAATCTCGCACGTGAGGAAGTTCATCGTGTCGTAGATCGCCATGCCCGCGGTGATCGAGCCACCGGGGGAGTTGATGTAGATCGAGATGTCCTTCTTCGGGTCTTCCATCTGGAGGAAGAGCAGCTGCGCGATGACCGCGTTGGCGACCTCGTCGTAGATCGGCGAGCCGATGAAGATGATGCGGTCCTTCAGCAGGCGGCTGTAGATGTCCCAGGCTCGTTCGCCACGGGCGTCGCGTTCGACGACGTTAGGGATGATGTAGGACATGGTGGTACGAGGGGGACTGTGCCCGGAACGGGCGAAATCTCAACCTTAGGCAGCGATGCTGCCCGCGAGGACGGCGTCGAGGGCCTTGTTGAGGAGGGCATCGCGGCGGAGTTCGGCGAGGCGCTGGCGGTCCTTGACCAGCTTTTCGGGCTGGGTCTGGCTGGCCTGGGCGGCCTGCATGATCGCGGCGCCGAGCTCTTCGCGGGTCACTTCGAGCTTCAGCTCTTCGGCGATGCGGGAGAGGACGAACTGGGCGCGGACGCGGAGGGCGGCGGCCTTCTTGGCTTCGGCGAGGATATCGTCGCGCTGGGTCTCGAGTTCTTCGGGCTTCGTGCCGCTGCGCAGACGCATTTCGGCGTACTGGTAGAAGAGGCCTTGGGCGACGGAGAGGATGGCGGATTCCGGGAGGGGGAAGTCCTGACCGGCGAGGAGGGCGTCAACGGCCTTTTCGCGGCGAGCGGTCTCGGCGGCCTGCTTCTTCGAGCCTTCGATGCCCTTGCTGAGCTGTTCGCGGAGTTCGGCTTCATCCTTCACACCGACGGCCTTACAGAAGGCTTCGTCGATCTTCGGGAGTTCTTTGCGGCGGACTTCGCTCGCGGTGATGGCGTAGGAGACTTTCTTGCCGCGGAGGGCTTCGCGCTCATGCGTGGCGGGGAAGACGTATTCAGCCTGAGCGGTGGCGCCGGCCTTGAGGCCGATCACGGCCTGGGCGATGGCGGGGACGGCGACGGCGGCGCTATCAGCACCGGCTTCTTCCCAGGTGGATTCGGCGCTGCCGTAGGACTTCGCTTCGGCGTCGATCTCGCTGACCGGCTTGCCGTCGACGGTGCCGACGTAGCCGATGCGGACGTAGTCGCCCTTGGCGGCGGCGTCCTCGGTCTTCTCGTAGCGGGCGCGCTGTTCGAGGATCTTCTTCAGGTGTTCGTCGATGTCGGCGGCGGTGACCGTGATGGTTTCGGCGGGGACCTTGACGGACTTCCAATCCGGGGTCTTGAACTCGGGGACGACGTCGACTTCGTAGCGGAAGACCGCGTCGGTGCCGGAGCCGGCTTCCTTCTGGACGTCGGCGACGGTGTAGACCGTGAAGGACTTTTCCTGCTGGATGCGTTCGTAGCCCTGGGAAAGGAGGCGCTGGCTGACCTCGTCGGCGATCTGCTTGCTGTACTTCAGTCGCACGACGGCTTCAGGGGCCTTGCCCGGGCGGAAGCCGGGGAGGGCGGCCTCGCGAGAGAAGCCCTTGAGGACTTCCTTCTCGGCGGCGGCGACGGCCTCGGCGGGGACCGTCACGGTGACGGAGCGGCGGGTCGGGTTAGTTTCTTGGATTTTGATGTCCATGGTAGGTATAAATAGGAGGGAGGCCCCGGGTCTGCGGACGCAGTGGGGGGAATGGCCGAGCAAATAGAACTACCCCCCACGGTCAACAGCGGAAGGCAGGCCTTTTCAGGCCTTTTCGGCCAACCTTTTGCGTAGAAGGGGCAGGACGCACCGGGGGACGAAGGCCGCAGCCTGCGAGAGCTTGTGGCGGGCGATGTCCTTCACGAAACTGGAGGAGGTCACGAACTGGTCCTGGCTGGGCATCAAGATGACCGTTTCGATCTCCGGGGCCATCAGGCGGTTGGCGTGGGCCAGGTCGAATTCGAACTCGAAATCGCTGAATTTACGGAGGCCGCGGATGATGGCGGCCGCCTTGTGTTTGTGGGCGAATTCAACCGTCAGGCCGTCGAGTTCGAGGACCTTGACGTTAAGGATGCCCTTGCAGGCTTGGCGGGCCATGCTGAGGCGCTCCTCGACGTCGAACCACGGGTTCTTGCTGTCACTGGCGGCCACGGCGACGATGACTTTATCGAACAGGCGCGAGGCGCGACGGAGGACGTCCAGGTGCCCCAGCGTGATCGGGTCGAAGGTGCCGGGGTAGACGGCGATGCGTTGGAGGCGGGACATCGTTTTCCTGTTGCGGCGTACTCTCGGGCGGGAACATCCTTTCGGCAAGCCCACATGCGTTTTCTTAGGCATCTCCCCAATCTCCTGACAGCTGCCCGCCTGCCAGCGATCTTCCTGATCACCCTCTGGACCTATTGGGCCGGCCCTTGGGCCAGCGCCGCCTTGGCTCTGTTCATCCTGGCCGCCCTGACGGACATCTTTGATGGCTGGATCGCCCGCAAGCTGAACGCCGTGACCGACTTCGGCCGCCTCATGGACGCCTTGGTCGACAAGATCTTCATCCTCGGCCTGCTCGTCGGCCTCGCCGCCATTGACTGCCTGCCCGTCAGGCAATGGGGGGACGGAGGCCAGACTCTTGCAGTAAACGGAACTACGGTACTCCTCACTTCCTTCGGCGTGATGCTCATCCTCATCCGCGAATTCCTGATCACCGGCCTGCGCCTCGTCGCCGCCGCTTCGGGTCAGGTGCTCGAGGCCGAGGGCCTCGGCAAGCTCAAGACTTTCCTGCAGATCATCGCGATCGGCCACCTCATCGGCCTGCGCGCTTATGAGACGCATTGGAACCTTTCCGCTGAATGGCACCAGAACTGGGAGGTCATCATCATGGCCCTCTTCTGGCTGTCGGTGCTGATTACCGTGGTCTCCGGCGCCAGCTATCTCATCCGGCATCGTCGTCATCTGCCGGGCCTCGCTTCATGATCGTCCAAATCGCGACGCTCGGTCCGCTCGGCCGCCTCAAGGCGCCGGGTACCTGGGGTTCCGTGGCTGGCGTGCTGTGGTGGGCGCTGGTGGTGCGGATGGCATATAATAAGGGCTGGTATCACGAACTCATCTTCGACTCCCTCGTCGTGATTATGGGCATCGTGCTCTGTGGTGTAGCCGCCGCGATCATCGGCAAGAAGGACCCGCAAGAAGTGAACATGGATGAATTCGTGGCGATGCCGTTGGTTTATCTCTTCAACCCGATGGGCCCAGCGATGCACGGCGGGACGAAGACGGGCCTGCTTTTTATCCTCCTCGGCTTCCTGTTGTTCCGCTTGTTCGACATCACGAAGCCGTTCGGCATCAAGGCGCTCGAGAGGCTGCCTGGAGGTTTTGGTATCGTGCTTGATGACGTGATGGCCGCGATCTACGCGAACCTCGCGCTGCAAGGCTTGGCCTTACTTTGGAAAGTCCTCTGATGCCGCTGCGCTGCGCTCCAGCTGACACCGCGGTCGTCCGGGTGACGGGCGAAGACGCGGCGGCTTTCCTGCAAGGGCAGTGTTCGGCGGATCTCCGTGGTGTCGCGTTGGCCGACGCCCTTTGGCTCAATCGCAAGGGCCGGGTGCTTGCGCACACGGTCATCGCGAAGGAAGCCGATGGCTCGCACCTTCTGCTCTGCCCGCATCTCCCGGCCGCCGAACTCATCGCTGTCGTGACTGCGAACGTCATCGCCGACGACGTCGTCGCGACCGACGAATCCGCCCTTTGGCAAAAGTGGATCGTCTGGGGCGATGCGCCGTCGGTCGCCGGAGCCAAGGTCTTCGCGACGAAGCGTTACGGCGTCGCTGCGTGGGATGTACTTGCGCCAATCGGCGTCGCCGCTCCCGGTGAGCTGGCGCCGCTCGCCGAACTGGATGCGCAGCGCGTCGCCGCCGGGGTGCCGGCCGTGCCGGCTGATTGTGGCGCCCATGAATTTCCTCAGGAGTGTGGGGTCGACGCCTGGGTAAGTTACACCAAGGGCTGCTACCTCGGCCAAGAAGTCATGGCTCGCATCCAGTCGATGGGGTCCTTGCGTCGCATCCTCCGCCGCGTTTCAGGACCGGTGGTGGTCGGACAGGAGCTCAAGTCGTCGGAAGGGAAGGTCGTCGGCACCGTGCGTTCAGCGGCCGGTCAGGTCGGACTCGCCTTGGTGTCTGTCGACCTCCTCGAAGAGTCGGTCCTCGGCGAAGTGCGGATTGGCGTACCGGCGCAGATGGCCGCGCGCTGACCTGTTTCCGTTTGCGGGCGGGGGTGCCTGCCGTATGGTAGTGGCGATGGCTTCTCCCTTCCATTACCAGGATCCTTTCCCGCTGGGCCCCGATACCACGAAGTATCGCCTGCTCACCAAGGAGCATGTCTCCGTCGCGGAGTTCGACGGCAAGGCTGTCCTCAAGGTCGCCCCGGAAGCCCTCACGCTGCTGGCCAATCAGGCGCTGCATGACATCAATTTTTACCTCCGGACCGAGCACCTCGAGCAGGTCGCCGCGATTCTCGCGGACAAGGAAGCCAGCGATAACGACCGCGCCGTCGCGCTCGCGATGCTCCGCAATGCCGAGGTCGCCGCGAAGGGCGTGCTACCGTTTTGTCAGGATACCGGCACCGCCGCCATTACCGCCAAGAAGGGCCAGCAGGTCTGGACCGGTGGCGATGATGCTGAAGCGCTCTCGCTCGGCGTCTATCAGGCTTACGCGCAGAATAATCTGCGCTACTCGCAGCTCGCCCCGCTCGACCTCTACACCGAGAAGAACACCGGCACAAACCTGCCCGCGCAAATCGACATCTCGGCCGTGAGCGGCTCGAAGTTTGAGTTCCTCTTCGTCGCCAAGGGCGGAGGCTCCGCTAACAAGTGTTACCTCTACCAGGAGACTAAGGCCGTCCTGAATCCGAAGGCCCTCGTCGCGTTCCTGACCGAGAAGATGCAGTCGCTCGGCACCGCGGCGTGTCCGCCTTATCACCTCGCGTTCGTCATCGGTGGTACCTCCGCCGAGGCGACCATGAAGGCCGTCAAGCTGACCTCGACCCATTACTACGACGCGCTCCCGACGTCCGGTAACGAGCACGGCCGCGCCTTCCGCGATATCGCGCTCGAAGCCGAGCTCCTCAAGGTCGCGCATCAGCTCGGCATTGGCGCACAGTTCGGCGGCAAGTGGTTCGCCCTCGACGTTCGCGTCGTCCGTCTACCGCGTCACGGTGCCTCGTGTCCGATCGGCCTCGCCGTCTCCTGTTCCGCTGACCGCAACGCCAAGGCCAAAATCGATAAGGACGGTATTTGGATTGAGCAGCTCGAGACGAATCCCGGCCGCTTCATTCCTGCCGACGCGCGTAAGCATGCTGACGCCACGAAGATCGTGAAGATCGACCTTAATCGTCCCATGGCGGACATCCGCGCCGAGCTGTCGAAGCACCCCGTCACCACGCGCCTCGCGCTCACCGGCACGCTCGTCGTTGCCCGCGACATCGCGCACGCCAAGATTCGCGAACGTCTCGAGAAGGGCGAAGGCCTCCCGCAGTACATCAAGGACCATCCCGTCTACTACGCCGGACCCGCCAAGACGCCCGTCGGCATGGCCTCCGGTTCGTTTGGACCGACCACCGCCGGGCGCATGGACAGCTACGTCGAACTCTTCCAGAAGCACGGTGGCTCGCTCGTCATGATTGCCAAAGGTAACCGTGGTGAGACCGTCACCAATGCCTGTAAGGCGCACGGAGGTTTCTACCTCGGTTCGATCGGCGGCCCCGCCGCGATCCTCGCCCAGGAGAATATCCGTAAGGTTGAAGTCATCGATTATCCTGAGCTCGGCATGGAAGCCGTCTGGAAGATCGAAGTCGTCGACTTCCCCGCGTTCATCCTCGTCGACGACAAGGGCCACGACTTCTTCCGCGAACTGCCCGGCGGCTGCGGCCTCTGCGGTCCCTGAGTCGTTGACGAACGTCGGCGGGGGGCGTATCCACAAAGCATGCCCCTCATGCTTACTCTGGCGATTTTCCTTTGTGCGGCTGAGCCCACGCCCGGCGCCAAACCGATTGCGGCGCCTGCGTCCGAAGACACTCCGGCCGCGCTCAAGAAAGTCCCCGTCTACCCCAAGACCGTTGCCGTCATGAAGGACGTCGCGTATCTTGGAGGCACCCGCAAGGACAAGGCCGATATCTACTCGCCGCTCGACCACGACAAATCCAAGCCGCTTCCGGGCATCATCGTGATTCATGGTGGCGGCTTTAATGACGGCGACAAGGCACGCGGTCGCGAACTGAACATCAGCGAGAGCCTGACGCTCAAGGGTTACGTTTGTATGAGCATCAATTACAAGCTACGCCGCATGCAGGGCCAAGTCACTTGGCCGCAGAGCGTCCACGACGCCAAGGCCGCCGTGCGTTATCTCCGCAAGGAAGCGGCTAACCTCGGCGTCGATCCCGAGAAGATCGGCGTCATCGGCTGCTCGGCCGGCTGCAATCTCTCCATGATGCTCGCCACGACCGGGCCGGCGGACGGCTTCGATGCCGTCGCCGGCGAGCCTTATCAGGATATCTCGGCGCGCGTCGCGTGCGCGGTCGGTTTCTACGGCGCCGTCGACCTCATGAACTACCACGACATGAAGATGTTCGCGAAGACCCGCGAAGAGGCGCCCGATCTTTATAAGAAGGGGTCGCCCATCACCTACCTCGACGCCAAGGATCCGCCCATGCTCCTCGTGCACGGCACGGCCGACGTCACCGTCCCGCTCAGCCAGAGCGAAACTTATCTCAAGGTCGCCAAGGAAAAGGGAGCCCCTTGCTTACTCGAGGTCATCCCCGACGCCCCGCACACCTTCGACCTCCAGCCCAAGCAGCGCGACCTACGGCCGCTGGTTACCGGCTTCTTTGATCAACACCTCAAGGGCAAGCAGCCCAAATAAAAAAGGCGCCCCGGTGGGCGCCCTTTTTAATTAGGTGATGAAGGGTGGCTTAGGCCTGGGCAGGCTGCTCGCCGACGTACTTCGAGGAACCAAAGCCGAGGATGAGCCAGAAGATCGGGCCAAGCAGAGTGAGGCCGATCGTGAAGCCGACGCCCTGGCCGAAGCGGGTCGAGATGCGGTGGTGCACCCAGACGATCCAGACGATGTAGGCGATCCAGCCGAGGATCGGGATGATCGCCACGAACGGCGCGAAGACCCAATACCAAGGGAGGCCGGCGACGCGCAGCAGGACGATGAGGTTGTAGATCGGGACCAGGACGGCCCAGCCGGGCTCGCCGGCCTTCGTGAAGACCTTCCACATGCCAATCAGGCAGACGATGCCGATGACGATGAAGAACAAGGCGAAGGCAGCCACGAAGGCCATGACGCCGGCGGCGACGGCGGCGTCATTACCCGAGGCTTGGGCGAGGAGGGAGGCGATTGAGGAGTTCATCGCCGATGTTCCTATGACGGCAGCAGGCCGCAGTCGAGCCAGAAGCCCGGGCTGCTCAAGGCCGGCCTTACTTCTCCCACTCGAGCGCGCCCCGCTTGAATTCGTAGGCCAGGCCGAGGACGAGGACGCCGAGGAAGACCGCGGTGGCGGCCGTGATGGCGATGCCGGCGGCGAGGAACTCGCGGTAGACCAGGGCCCACGGCACGAGGAAGACGACTTCGATGTCGAAGAGAATGAAGAGCATCGCCGTCACGTAGAACTTCACGGCGAAGCGGGGGTGGGGTTTTCCTTCCATGGGCAGTCCGCACTCGTAGGCCTTATCCTTAATGTAGTTGCCCTTGGCGCGCTGGCCGAAGGCGTGGCTGACAATCAGGATGATCGCGGGGATCGAGAGACCTAGGACGATCTGCACGAGGGCGGGCAGGTAGGTGCTGAGGGACTGGGATTCGGCGGCGGCCATCGGAGATAGAGACAAAAAAGCCCTCGCCTCGGGAGGCAAGGGCTTTTGCGGAATCACCCCTTATTTGATCTTAACCTCGGGCGAAGTGATGATCGACGGAGCCGGGCCGGGTATCTGGATAGACGTTGCCGCGGGTTCGGCGGCGGGCGCCTGCTGGGCTTTCTTGAAGTCGGCCAGCGACCCGGGGACCTGTTCAGCGAGCCAGGGGGCGGCGACGAAGGCGGCAAGCTTGGCGGTCGCGTTGGCCTTATGCTTCGGGTCGGAATGTTCGACCCGCACGAAGGTCTTGCCCGGTTCGTTAGGCGTCGTGCCTGCGAGCTTCGCGAACGTCAGCGTCACCGTCGTGCCATCGAAGAGCGTGAGTTTCACTTGGGATGAGCGAGCGGCCTTGGCCGCGTCTTTGTCGTCGAGGGCGACGGCATCCGCGGCGCGAACGGTGGCCAGCGTCATGACGATGTCCTCCACGGTGGGACCTTCCTTGCCGTCGAAGAGAGCGCCGAGTTCCTTGCGGGAGAACGATGCCTTCCCGTCCTTCCAGAGGAAGTCGATCGACTTGATCTCGGCGGGCGGTACGACGAACAGGTTGAGGTCGACCCAGGAAAGCGGATCGCTCTCCAGGTAGCCCGTGAAGTCGGTGCGGATGGCGAATTCCTGCCCGGCGAGGCGGGCGCTGGCGCCGAGGCCATCTTCCGTCTGCTTGCCGAACTGGATGGTCGTCGATTTCCCGTCGGGTCCGACCAGCGTGAGCGAGGTATCGGTGAGGCCGAGTTTCTCGAGGCGCTTGGGGTTCGCGGTAAGCTGGCCGAAGTTATTCGCCTTCTGCAAGCCGCGGATGAGCGGCAGCAAGCGGTTCTCGATGTCGGCCGGGAGGGAGAGTTTCTCCTTCACCGTCCAGCCGTCGGCGGACTTCTCGACCGTCACGCTCTTGTTATTGGCCTTGATCGTCAGCGACTTCGCGCCTTCGAGCAGGGTGGCGGCGACGAGCGGCTGTTTGCCGGCTTCGCTCTTGGGCGCTTCGCGGGTGAGACGGACGGCCGCGAAGGCGATGAGCCCGAGGACGAGGGTGACGATGAGCAGGTTCTTGTTGCGCATGGCGGATTACGAAAGCTTGCGGCGGCGAGCCAAGGTGTAGAGCAGGCCGAAGAGAAGAGCCAGCGCCGGGCCGGCGAGCAGGTTCAGCACCTGCAGGCGACGGCCAAGGGAGTTGACGTCTTCGCTGAGACCGCGGCGGATGACGCGGCGTTCTTCGGAGAGCTGATCGGCTACCGTCTGGAACTTCTCGATCTCGCGCTGCATCTCGGGCGTGATGACGATGCCCTTGGCGGTCACGCCGCCGGTCTGCTTGGAGAGCTCGGTGATTTTCATATTGGCCTCCTCGAGGCGGCGTTCGATCTCGTCGAGCTTCGCCTGGTAGCGGAGCTGGGCGACGCGTTCGAGTTCCTGGACCTTCTTGAAGGGGCGCAGCGAGGTGCCCTTGGAGCGGAGGCTGACGAGTTCGTCGCTGCCGCCGAGGGTCTCGAGCACGCTGACGACGAAGCCCAGGTTGTCGTTGATCGGCTCCATCGCGGCCTGACCGCCGACCTGGCGCTGGCGCACCGTGAACGGGTCCATCATGAAGTCGGAGTCGGCGACCACGAACAGGCGGGCGGGCTTAGCGCTCTTCGCTAGGTGCGGTCCGGGGAGGGGCTTGGCGGCGGGCTTCGGCGGCTGGCCGGGCGGCGTGGGCTCAGGCTTGCCGGGGGCAGGCGCGCCCTTCGGGAAGGCGGAGACGAATTCGCCGAAGACGGAAGCCACGACCACGCGGGATTTGCCGTCGGGCTTGAAGGCCACGGCGACCTTCTCGAAGGGCCCGGCGTTGGCGGAACCGACATCGACGGCGCCCATGCCGGGGCCGCTCATCGTGACGAGCGGTTCGAACTTCAGGCGGGTTTCGGCTCCGGAGATCAAGCCGATCGAGCCAGCTTCCATGAAGGCGAGTTCGCGCAGGTCTGATGTAAGTGGCGAGTCCTTCGAGAATGCTGCATTACCCGCGGCGAAGGCGGGTTGGTATTGCACGGCATCGCCGCGGGAGCTGCGAATAGAGACCGAGCTGGCGGCATCGCCCGTGACAGCGTCGAGGTCGACGTTGACGCCCCAGGCGCGGAGCAAGGCAGGATCGCTCGCGGCCGTGAGGGCCATCGGCGCCATCATGAAGGGCATGTTGCCTTGAGAGAACTTTTGGATGCGCGAGAGCGGGTCGACGGCCGCGAAAACCGACCCGCCCTGGAGCAGGAACTGGTCGATCGCGTAGGCGAGTTGTTCGTCGATATGGTGGGCGTGGACGAGCGCCACGACGGCGACGTCCTTCGGCAGTTCGCTGGCGGTGGTATTGAGCGTGATCACCTCGTAAGACTGGCTGAGTTCGGCGAGGAGTAAGTCGGCCGGTCCGGGCTGCTGTTCTCCGCCCTGCGGGATTTGGTTGCTGATCGGAAGCGAACTAATGAAGGCGAGTTTCGGGCGGTCGAGGCGCGAGGCCGAGGCGATCAGCTTGGAAAGATCGAACTCCAGGAAGCGTTCGCGCGACGGGTCGAGCATCGGCACGGCCTTCACCGTATCGGCCTGCTGGGCGGTCAGGCCGAGGTAAGCGCTGCCTTGCGCGGCGCGCATCGGGGCGATGCCGTGACGCTGGGCGCGCTGTTCTTCCTTCGTGTCCGGGCGCGGGTCGGTGACAATCAGCTTCACCTTGCCGCCGGAGGCCGCGACGTATTCGCGGAGGAGCGTCTCGACGCGGCGCGAGTAGCTTTCGAGGTATGGGCGCAGCTTTACGTCGGAGCGGCTGACGAAGAATTCGAGCGTCACCGGTTCATCGAGCTTGGTGACGATCCGCTTCGAGCCTGGTGAGAGCGTGAAGGTGCGGTCGGCGGTGAGGTCGACGCGGGCGGGGATGGCGCCGGAGATCAGGTTGACGAAGAACGCCGCCGCGAGGACGGCGAAGGTGGCGAGCAGGGCTTGGGAGCGGTTCATGGCTGGGTTTCCGGTTAGCGGCGTTCGACGATGATGGTGCTCAACCCGAGGCCGGCGAAGGCGACGGAGAGGAAGTAGGCGATGGGGCGCACGTCGACGAGGCCGAGCGTGAACGGTTCGAGATTACGCCAGAGGCCGAGGCGACGGATTTCATCGACGCCGGCGGAGCCAATGAGGCCGGCGAGGAGCTCGTCGAACACGCCGTAGCCGACGAGCACGAGGAGGAAGCAGGCGAGGAAGCCGGTCACGAAGGCGATGACTTGGCTGCGGGTGAGGGCGGAGGCGATCGCGGCGATGCCGAGGCAGGCCCCGGCGCAGAGGAGCGAGCCCGTGTAGCCCGCGATGATCACGCCCCAGTCAGGGTCGCCGAGCCAGCCGACCGTGAGGGCGACCGGAACCGTCATCAGCAGTGCGCACGCCAGGAAGAGCCAAGCGGCGAGGAACTTGCCGAGCGCGGCCTGCCAGACCGTGATCGGCCAGGTCAGGAGCAGCTCGATGGTGCCTTGGCGGCGTTCTTCGGCCCAGAGGCGAGCGCCGGCGGCGGGAGCGAGGAATGCCCAGAGCCATGGGTGGTAGAGGAAGAACCGGTCCAGGCTAGCGATGCCGGATTCGTAGAGCCCGCCGACGAAGAACGCCAGGGACACCGCGAACGCGTTGAACACCGCGAGGAAGACGTACGCCAGCGGCGTGCGGAAGTAGCCGGCGAACTCGCGGCGGACCATGGCCGTGAAAGGCTTGAGTCCGGGCGAAGGGGATTTTTCGGAAGAGGACATGACGATAAGATTAGGCGGTGAGTTGGCGGAAGACGGCGTTGAGGTCGGTGCCCCGGGCGAGGAACTTATCACGGGACTCGTCGCAGCGGACTTCGCCCTTCGCGATCACGATGACGCGGGTGCAGAGCTCGCCGACTTCCTCGAGGATGTGGGTCGAGACGATGACGGCCTTGCGGGCGGCCATCTCCTTCAGGATGCGACGCACCTCGAACTTCTGGTTCGGGTCCAGGCCATCGGTCGGTTCGTCGAGGATGAGCACCTCGGGGTCGTGGATGACTGCTTGGGCGAAGCCCACGCGCATGCGGTAGCCCTTGGAGAGGGTGTCGATCGTTTGCGCGGCGACTTCGTTGAGGCGGCAGAGATCGAGCGTCTTCCGGACGCTTTCGGCCGGATCGGCCAGGCCACGGAGATCGGCGGCGAAGCGGAGGAACTCGCGGACGGTCATCTCACCGTAAGCGGGCGCGCCTTCCGGCGAGTAGCCCAGATGCTGCTTGGCTTGGACCGCCTGGTCGGCGACGTCGAAGCCCGCGATGACCGCGGCGCCTTCATCGGCCCGGAGGTGACCCGTGAGCATCTTCATCGTGGTCGATTTACCGGCACCGTTGGGCCCGAGGAATCCCACGACTTCGCCGCGGTCGACGGAGAAGGAGACGGCATGGACGGCGCGGATGGCGCCGTAGGATTTGGACAAGTTCTTGGCTTCAATGAGGGGCATGGCGGAAAAGTTAGCGGGATTGCGGGGTGCCCATGACGGCGAGGCGGATGCCCGCCTGTTGGAGGCGCTCCGCGATGCGGATGATCAGCTGCTGATTGAACTCGAGCTGCTTCACCAGGGTGGAGGGGTGGTACCAGTACATCAGGCGGATGTTGATGGCCCAGTCGGAGAACTCCGTCACGTGCACCAGGGGCGGGTGGCTGGGCTCGAAGCCTTCGTGATTGACCAACAGTTCTTGGACGATGGCGACGGCCTCGCGGACTTTCTCGGCCGGCGTATTGGCCTCGAGGTGGACGAGGTCCTGCGCGCGGATGAAGTCACGACGCGTGATGTTGACGATGGCGCGCGTGGCGAGGTCGCCGTTGGGGATGGCGAGCCGCTGGCCGTCGAGCATGATGATGGTCGTGGAGCGCAGGCCGAGGGACTCCACCTTGCCTTCGTGGCTGCCGATGTTGATCGTGTCGCCGAGCGTGAAGGGCTGGTCAATGATGAGCATGACCGCGCCGAAGACGTTCTTGATCGTGTCTTGCGAGGCGAAGGCCAGGCCGACCACGGCGCCGGCCAGCAGGCCGAGAATCGCGTCCGAGGACTTCGGGTCGATGATCGAGATGGCCTTGAAGGTGCCGACGAGGAGGACCGTGATGCGGATGACCGTGGAGAACATCGGGACCAGGATATCATCCAACTTGTTGTCCGACTGGTCGGCGATTTTCTGGGCCCAGGCGATCGGGATCGCGACGAGATAGAAGATCGAGGCCGTGTGCGCCAAGGAGCAGAGGAAGGTCCCGCTCGTGACGGCGAAATTCAGCCAGCCAATGTAGGCGAGGGCCTCCTGGAAGTCCTTGATGAGGAAAAGAAAGGTATAGGCCGGGAGGATGTAGGGGAGTGACTTACCCAGGGCGGCGACGGTGGCTTCGGCGATCGGGCTGCTCCCGAACTTCGTCGAGACCCAGCGCATCAGTTTGTCGGCCACCCAGCCGATGAGATAGGCGACCGCGATGAAGCCGATGGCGTGGATGATGATCTTGCTCCAGTCGTCCGGGGCCTTGGCGATGACCTTGCTGAGGTCGCCGATGATGAAGTGGTCCACGGGGACGGCGACAGAGGCGGGGGTGGCGAGAGGGGTAGATTGGGCAAGCAACATGACGGGGTCGATTTAGACGAAGGGCTATCTAGGCGGACGGCGTCCGTATTTCAAGCGTCACCGAGCCTCCAATCCGCTTGATGCGGGACGCCCCCCTTGCCACGCTGGGGGACCGGAATGAGCGAAACTAGCGAAAAAAAGCCCGCCAAGCCCGTGGTGTTGACCTGCGCCCAGCCGACTGGACGCCTCCACCTCGGCAATTACCTTGGAGCCGTGCTCAATTGGGGCCGGATGCAGGACGATAATGAGTGCTATTTCGGCATCGTCGACCAGCACGCCATCACGGTGCCGTATGTCCCCGCCCAGCTCCGTGAGAACACCTATTCCTGTCTCGCCCAGTACGTGGCTTGTGGCTTGGACCCGGCCCGGAGTCGGCTCTTCGTCCAGTCGCACGTCATCGGCCACACCGAGCTCGCCTGGATCCTTGGCTGCCTCTGCCCGCTCGGCCAGCTCGAGCGCATGACTCAATTCAAAGACAAGTCCCGCAAGCAGGAATCGATCGACGCGGGTCTGCTCTTTTACCCCGTGCTGATGGCGGCGGATATCCTGCTCTATAACGCCAAGCTCGTGCCAGTCGGCGACGACCAGAAGCAGCATCTCGAGCTTGCTCGCGACCTCGCGGAGAAGTTCAACAGCCGTTACTCCGATACCTTCAACGTGCCCGAGCCTTTAATCTCCAAGGTCGGCTCGCGCATCATGTCGCTGCAGGATCCGACGGCGAAGATGTCGAAGTCCGACCCGAATCACAGCGCGACGGTCTTCATTACCGACCGCCCCGAGGACGTGCGGAAGAAGATCATGTCGGCCGTGACGGACTCTTCTGCCGATATCCATGCCGGGCCCGATAAGCCCGGCGTCACCAACCTGCTTTCCATCATGTCCGCCTGCACGGGCCGCTCCGTCGCCACGCTCGAGTCCGAGTTTATCGGCAAGGGCTACGGCGACTTCAAGAAGGCCGTCGCCGACGCCGTGGTCGCGACGCTCGACCCTGTCCGCCTGCGCTATGACGAACTCATTAAGGACCGCGGTGAGCTCGACCGAATTTTCAAGTCTGGCGCCGAACAGGCCCAGGCGACCGCGTTCCGCACGCTCTCCAAGGTCAACCGCAAGGTCGGCTTCGTCGAGCGCCCGCGCTGATCATACCCCCCTTACCCCGTACCCCTAATATGAACCGCGAAATCGAGAAACTGCTCAAAGAAAAATGGTTCCTGGTCGCCGCCGACCTGATCGCGGTGCTGGCGATCCTGGTCGTGATGCCGGATAAGCGCGACGGCCTGGACACCTTCCTGATCATGGTCGCCATCCTCGCCGCCTCGCTGATCGTGGTGATTCCGGTGCTGAAGGACGGCGGGGGTAAGTCCGAGCGCCAAGCCGAGGCGGCCCGCCTCCGGGCCAAGCTCGCCGAGGAGATTGATCTCCAGCGTGATAACATCCGCGCCGGCAACGAAGCCCTCAACCGTCGCATCGCCGAGGTGGAGACGTCCGCACAAAAAGCCGCCGAGGCTTCCGCCGTGGCCGTCGCCCAGCGTGCCTCCGCCGAGATCAACAGCCTGAAGGCCGCCCTCGCTGCGTTGGAGAAGAAGCTGCAAGAAGCTGCCGCTGCGTCCTCGTCCACCGACGCGATTGACGAGTTGACCGAGAAGGTTGACGCGTTGGCCACCACCGTCCGCGCCGTGGTCGCCGATGCCGACGAGGCCGCCGAAGCCGCCGGCAAGACGAAGGCCGAGTTTGCGCAGACGCTCGCAAGCGAGCTGAAATCCGTCCGCGACGAGATCAAGAAGGCCGCCAAGTCCGCTGCCCAGTCCATCGACAAGGTCGAAGCATCCCTTGAAGCTCTCCGTGCGGTGGCGAGTGAGGCCCGCGTAAATCCTCCGGCGGCCTCAGCTCCTGCGGAAATCGAAGAGACTGAAGAAGAGGAAGCGGTCGAGGTTATCGAGGAGATCGAAGAAGAGGAGCCCGTCGCCCCTTCCGCCCCTGTGTCGGCTGCCGCCGGCACGGGCACCGCGCTCATCGTCAACCTCATGATCGGTATCGGTAACAAGCCGTTCGTCCGTGGCACCGGCCCTGGCCTGAGCCAAGATAAGGGCGTCCCCATGAGTTTCCTTGGCATCGGACGCTGGCAGTGGATTTCGCCCGACCCCGAGGCTCCGGCCACCATCGAAGTCTGGAAGAACGACCAGTCTCCGCTGGGCGAACCTCTGCATATTTCCGGCGGCGAACCGCTGGAGGTCGACGAAGGCCACTTCGGCGGCGTCTGATATGGTGAGCCTCCTGGCTGCCTGCGCATGGTTGGCCGCGGCCGAGCCCGTGCCGCCGGTGCCGGCGCACGTCTTCACGTACGACACGCCCATCGCGTTGGTCGCCGGGGAGAAGCTGGCGGAGGTTAGTTTCGTGGCCGCGCACTGCGCGGCCTTGCAGAGTCATCTCGAATTTGCGCTGAACCTTCCGCCGCCCCCACCGCCGCTCGCGCGGCTTGAAGTGGCGGATATCCCTGGCTTCGCTCCGCTTGAGACGAGGGTCGCCGCTGGTACGGTGCTCGTCGTCGTTCGTTTGGGTGATGGCTTGGTGGCTCCTGGTCGCGCCGCTGAAGCGGCGGCCGGCGCTTGGCTGGCCCGGGTTGCTGTGGTTGCCGGGAAGCCAGCGAACGCCAGTGAGCCGTGGGTGCGGCAGGCCTTGGCCTGCGAGGTGCGCGCGCAGCTGCGACCGTCGATGAATGATTACTGGTATCGCGAAGGGCGTCAGGCCATTCCTTCCACGCTAGCGGAGATTGTGGCGGGCAAGGCACCAGAGCGGGAGGCTTTCCTGTTCTGGCGCGCCTTGCGCCCGACGCTCGGCTCGCCAGCCGAGCAGTCGAAGGTGCTGATCGCCTCCGCCCGCGGGGAGTCGGTGCTCAAGTTATTGGCGGCGGCGGGTAAGTCTCCAGATGAATGGTGGCTCGTCCATCGCGCGGAACTTCTCCTCTCCCGGGCCCCCGTCAGCCTCGGGCTGTTCGAGTCGGCGGAGTCGCTCGACGACATCTCGCGCTTCGTCTTCGACGTCGGCCAGGGCGACGAACTTATTTCCGGCAAAGATCTCCCCAAGTATCGCAACCTGCCGGCGGTGCAGGCCGTCATCAAAGCTCGGCTGGCGGGACTGCGTCGCGAGATCCTGCGGCAGAATCCCGTCTTCCATAATTCATGGCGCACTTTCGGAGCCTGGCTGGAGCGGTTCCCCGAGGCCAAGCCAGAAGAGCTCGCAGCCTTGTGGGCGGAGTATCAGCAGGAACGGAAACTGGCCGACGAACTGCGTCGGGAAGTCGAAGCCGCGATGAATGTGGTCGTTCCGGCCGCCAAGTAGGCGGGCAGGGCGGGTCAGTTCGACTGCCTGTCGTCGACCGTCTTCGGCAGCATCTGGTCGGCCAGGGTCACGCGGAAGAGGCTGAGGGCCATCCAGAACACGCCGGCGAGGCAAAGGCCACAATAGGCGGCACCCAGGAGGACGGCGGTTTCGCCGGCTTCGGACCAGGGCACATGCTTCTTGAGAATCGAGGTGATCCAGACGAAGAAGACCACCGTCAGGACGAGGTCGATGACGACCGCCTGCTTGGTGATGAGCTTGGGCTTCATGTTATCCATGGGGTTGCATTGGTGCGTTTCCCGTCCGCCCTGTCAATCCCGCCTCGCCTGAAGGGGGGTGGGGACCCCATCTCCGCCCTTGCCACGCAGGCTTACCCGTTCACCCTGCCCGCCCCGAGGGGTGCGTAAGCCCTTCACCGATCCACTTTATCACGTCAAAAATGGCCGAAGAGCTCAAGGATACCCTCAACCTGCCGGTGACCGACTTCCCCATGCGGGCCGGCCTGGCCGAACGCGAACCCGTCCGCATTGCCCATTGGGAGCGCAACGGTCTCTATGGCCAGATTCAGGCCCGCGCCGCCGGCAAGCCGGCCTTCGTGCTCCATGACGGACCGCCGTTCACCAACGGCGACGTGCACATCGGCACCGCCCTCAACAAGCTGCTCAAGGACTCCATCCTCCGGTATAAGTCCATGCGCGGGTTCCGGACGCCTTACGTCCCTGGCTGGGACTGCCATGGTCTGCCGATCGAGCATAAGGTGATGAAGGAACTGCAGGCCAAAAAGCAGTCGCTCGACGCCCTTGGCGTCCGCAAGGCCTGCGCGGAGTTCTCCGCCGCCTTCATCGAGAAACAGCGGGGCCAGTTTAAGCGCCTGGGCATCCTTGCCGATTGGTCGTCCGAATACCGCACGATGGATCCGGCGTACGAAGCCGAGATCCTCGCCGGCTTCGCTTGCTTCGTCGAGCAGGGCTTGGTCTACCGTTCGAAGAAGCCGGTGTATTGGTCCATCCCTTGCCAGACCGCCCTCGCCGAAGCCGAAATCGAATACAAGGACAAGCGCTCGCACTCCGTCTGGGTGGCGTTCCCGGTGCCTAATCCTGCCGCCAAGCAGCTCGCGCCGGCGCACCCGCTTTCCGTCGTCATCTGGACCACCACGCCGTGGACGTTGCCGGCGAACCTCGCCATCGCCGTGCATCCCGAGCTCGAATACGTCGAGGTCCGTCACGGCGAGCGTTCCTTCCTCGTGGCTTCCGCGCTGCGCGAGGCGTTCGTCGCCGCGTGCGCCCTCGAAGGCGCCACCGATGGCTTCAAGGTCCAGGGACGTGCGCTCGAAGGCCTGCAGCCGCAGCATCCTTTCATCGACCGCGCTGCGCCCATCGTGCTCGCCGACTACGTCACGACGGACGCCGGCACGGGCTGCGTGCACACCGCGCCCGGCCACGGGCTCGAAGACTACCAGACCGGCAATAAGTATGGCCTTGAGCCGTATTGTCCGGTGCGCGACGACGGCACCTATGCCGACGACGGCAAGGTTCCGGCTTCGCTCGTGGGCATCACCGTCCTCGAGACCGACGGCAAGAACCCCGCGAACATCGCTGTGCTTGAATTGCTTAAGTCCAAGGGCGCGTTGCTCAAGGCGCAGAGCTTCGAGCACTCCTATCCGCATTGTTGGCGCTCCAAGACGCCCGTCGTCTTCCGCGCGCTCGACCAGTGGTTCGTCGGCCTCGATCGCGGCGACTTGCGCCAGAAGGCCCTCGCCGCCGTCGGCGAAGTGAAGTGGATCCCCGCCTCCGGCGAAAACCGTATCCGTGCCGCGCTCGAAGGCCGTCCGGATTGGTGTATCTCGCGTCAGCGGGCCTGGGGTGTGCCGATCCCGGCTTTCTATTCGCCGTCCAAGGGCGAATCCTATCTCGACGGCGCCGTCGTGCGTCACGTCGCCCAGCAGGTTGCAACCCGCGGTGGCGATTGGTGGTGGGCCGCTTCCGTCGAGGAGATCCTCGCCGGTGCGCCGGTTCCTGCCGCTTGGCCGAAGGACCTCCGCAAGGGCACCGACACGCTCGATGTGTGGATCGACTCCGGCTCGAGTCACCTCGCCGTCTGCGCCAAGCACAAGGACCTGCACTGGCCGGCCGACCTCTATCTCGAAGGCTCCGACCAGCATCGTGGCTGGTTCCAGTCCTCGCTCTGGACCGCCATCGCCGTCAAGGGTTCGGCACCCTATCGCGCCGTCCTCACCCACGGCTTCGTGGTGAACGAGAAGCGCCAGAAGATCTCGAAGTCCGACGGCAAGCCGCAGACCGCCGACGATACCGTCAAGAAGTACGGCGCCGACATCGTGCGCCTCTGGGTCGCTTCCGAGAACTACCAGAGCGACATCCCGCTCTCCGACGCGATCTTCGAGACGATTTCAAACCAGTATCGCAGCATGCGTAATTCGCTGCGCTATCAGCTAGGCAACCTTTTCGACTTCGACGCCGCCCAGCACGCCGTGCCCGTGGAGAAGATGACCGCCATCGACCGCTGGGTGCTCGTCGAGACGGCCAAGCTCGTCCGCGAGGTCACCGACGCCTGCGAACGTAATGAATTCCACCGCGCCGCATCGGCTCTCGCCGGCTTCACGACCGGGACGCTCTCCGCTACTTACCATAACGTGGTCAAGGATCGCCTTTACACCACTGCGCCTGACGACCCGATGCGCCGCTCGACCCAGACCGCGATCGACATCGTCCTCCGCGCCTATCTGAAGCTCATCGCTCCCTTCGTGCCGTTCACCGCGGATGAAGCTTGGTCGCACCTCAACGCCAAGTCCGAGTATACGGACGCGTCCAGCGTCCACTTGCAGGATTGGCCCGCGATCGACGCCCGCTGGGAGGATGCCGCCGGCTTGGCCGCCCATGCCGCCGTCGCTCGTATCCAGACCTTGGCCGCCCAGGTCAATGTGCCCATGGAGCGCCTGCGTCAGGACAAGAAGATCGGCCAGTCCCTCGAAGCCTCGGTCGTCGTGACGGGTGATGCGGCGGATGCCGATTTTACCCTATTGGTTGCCCAGCAGGCGCTTCTGACCGAGCTGTGGATTGTCTCCTCGGTCCAGCTCAAGCCGCAGGCCGGCGCCACCTTGGCCTTCGCCGTCGACAAAGCCGAAGGCGTCCGCTGCCCCCGCTCTTGGCGATGGGTCCCCGCTCTTGTGGAAGCCGGCAGATTTGGTATGGTATCTCCACGGTGCCGCGAAGCGCTCCTTTCCAAGTACCCGCAACTCTAACCCTCCTTTCCGATGTCCAAGAAAAACGATTCCAAGAAGTCCGCCAAGAAGCCCGTGCCCGCCCCTAAGGCCAAGGCCAAGGCGAAGCCCGTGGCCAAGCCTGCGCCGAAGCCGATCGCCAAGGTGGCTCCCGTCAAAGGCAAACCCGCCGCTCCCGTCAAGGCCGTCAAAGCCGCCAAGGTCACCGCGGCTCCAGCTGCCAAGGGCAAGGGTGCCAAGGCTGCTCCGGTCGTTCCTGGAAAGGCCGTCAAAGCCGCCAAGGCTCCGAAGGCACCCAAGGTCGATCATGCCCTGCAGAAGGGGATGCTGAACAAGCACCGCGACGAGCATCACCAGTCCGATGCGCTGGTGGTCGTGCCGCGGGCCAAGCTGCAATTCTACACGATCAACGATCTGAAGGTCTACCTCGAGAAGCGTAACAAGACCAAGACCAAGCTCAACGTCTGGGTTCCGGACGAGGAGCGCAAGGCGCGCGAGAAGGCCGCCGCGGCCGCTCGCTCGCAGGGCAACCGTTCGAACAACATCGCCACCGCTTCCATCTCCGAACTCCTCGGCGGCTCCAACCCCTTCCGCAAGGGCGAAGGCTTCGTCGACGAATCCAAGCAGGTCCCCGAGAAGTTCCGCCGCTACTACCGCCTGTTGGTCGACATGCGCGATGCGCTGCACAAGGGCCTCGCCTTCCATTCCGAGTCAGCCCTCAAGAAGTCGGGCAAAGACGATGCCGGCGACCTTTCTGGCTACTCGCAGCACCTCGCCGACGCCGGCACCGACACCGCCGACCGCGACTTCGCCCTCTCGCTCATCTCGAACGAGCAGGAAGCCCTCAAGGAGATTGCCGACGCAATCGACCGCATGAAGAAGGGCTCCTACGGCACGTGCGAAATCACCAACAAGCCGATCCCGGCCGCGCGCCTGATCGCCGTTCCTTTCACCCGCTATTCCCTCGAAGGCCAGAAAGACCTCGAGCGCAACCGTCGCGCCCATCGGCGCCGCGGCGGCAACCCGCTCGGCGAAATCGGCGATGAAGTCGGCTTTGGTACCGGCGGCGGTGGTGGCGACGACGAGCCTAGCGACACCTGAGCGAGCTGAGGTTCATGCTGTCCCGCCTCCGCGCCTATCGGTCCTTTGGGTGATCTGCGTGGCCGCGATTGTCGTGGACATCGCCACCAAGTTACTCGTCGTGCGGCACATCCCGTTCGGCACCTACTTCTCCCAGGATCTGTCCCGTCCGCCGATCATGCTCTTTGATTGGTTCTGGATTGTCCATGTCGGCAACAAAGGCGCCGCCTGGGGGCTGGGCGCCGAGTATGACGTTCGCCCGTTCCTGATTCTCCTCGCGCTCGCGGTGCTCGCGCTCGTCTGGCGCTGGCGTAAGCAGCTCCTGCGCGAACTGCAGGGCGGCCAGCTGGCCTTCGGCCTCTTCGTCGGCGGCACCCTGGGCAACGTCCGGGACCGGCTGTTCGGCGATCACGTCATCGACTTCATCGATGTGCACCTGCCGTGTTATCGTTTCCCGGCCTTCAATGTGGCCGACTCCTGCATCTGCGTCGGGGTGGGTCTTTATATCATCATGTCGTACCGGCATGATCGCCTGCTCCGCGAAGCCATCGTCTCGCACGGCGGCGAGGATCCGCCCGCCGGCAGATGAGCCTGCGCTTCGACGTCGCCGCCCATCCGGGCGCCCTGGCGTACAAGCTTCTCGCTGGGCTCGTCGTCCCTCGCCCCATCGCGCTCGTCACCACGATTGATGGCGCTGGCGTGGTCAACGCCGCGCCATTCTCGTTCTTCAACGTCATGGGCGCCGAGCCGGCCATCGCCGTGTTCGCGCCGGCGGATCGCGATGACGGCACCCTCAAGGATACCGCCGCCAACCTGACGGCTAATGCCGAATGCGTTATTCATCTCTGCGACGAGGCCGTCGCGGCGAAGATGGTCGAGTGCGCCCGCTCGTTGCCGCCCGGCGTGAGTGAGGTGCCGCGTGCAGGCTTCACGCTGGCGCCGTCGGAGCGCGTGCGCGTGCCGAGGCTGGTCGAATGTCCGGTGGCCCTGGAGTGCCGCTTGCTGGACATCCGTAAGTACGGCGAAAACCGACTGGTCGTCGTGGAAATCTTGCTCGCCCATGTGCGCGAGGGCGTCGCCGACCCCGCGACCTGGAAGGTCGACTATACGCAGTATGCGCCGATCGGCCGGCTCAACAGCCCCGACGGTTATGCCCGCACGACGGATCGTTTCACGCTACGGTTCCCGTCAGGAAGCTGATTAGATTCCTTTCGACAGGCGCTTCACCACCGTCGCGAAGTCATCCGGCCGGGGTGCGATGACTTCAAATTCCTTGCCAGCGACCTTACCGGTGACGCGGGCGATGCGCAGGAGTAGCCCGCGGTGCAAGGGCTTGTCTTCGCCCTTGTTAAGGCGCCCCTTCGGCGTCGTGTCGGTCAGCGTCACGCGGCCCGAGCGGCCGTACTTGAGTTCACCGGCGATGCGGATGCCGCATTCGGTGGCGTGGATGCGGACTTGATCGCGTCGAGGGAAGGGCGTGTGCGCGGTCCAGATGCGCCAGCGGCCGCAGGCGCGACCGGGCTCGAAGCGGGTCTGGGCGTGCTTGCCATTGCGTTGCGAGACAAAGGCGCGTTCCTGCGAGTCGTCCATGCCCACGGGCAGGTCGCAGATGCCGGCGTCTTCAGGAGCGTCTTCCGTACGCGCGATGAATTCGAAATCAAAACGGAAGGCGCCGGAGCCGAGGGCTTCGCGCCAGTCGGCCATCGTGGTCGCGCGGTCGGCGATGATCGCGATACCGGCGGATTCTGGTTCGGGGCCGAAGACCGCGGCGGGTTCGGCGAGGCCGAGGCGGACCATCTCCGACTTGCCGGCTTCGAGTTGTGCGCGCAGCTGGCCGAGCAGGGTGGGCGCACCTTTCTGCCAAGGGTGTTCCTCCAGGGCGACGCCGCTGGGCTTGTCGAGCGCGACCCAGCCCGGGCCGTAGGCCAAGACGGCCATGCGGATAGCTTCCTCGCCGAGCAGGCCGGCGGCGAAACCGATGGTGGCTGGAGGCAGGTCGGACATTTCCGGGGACAAAAAAACCCCGGCGCCTAGGCGACGGGGTCGGTGAGGAGGCCAGCCGGCATTACTTCTTGGCCGCAGCGAGCTTCTTCGCGAGGCGAGCCTTGATGCGGTTCGCCTTGTTGCGATGAATCACGCCGGTCTTCGCGGCCTTGTCGGCGGCGGAAGCGACCTGGGAGGCGGAAGCAACGACGTTGTCACCGGTCAGGCCCTTGACGAGGCCCTTGAGACGGGTGCGGACGATCTTGTTATGCTCAGCGCGACGGGTGGTCTGGCGGATGCTCTTCTTGTTAGCTTTGATGTTGGCCATGTGAGTTAGTAGGGAAGCCGTGGGCGGCCCTCGGAGTCAACGCGGATTTGAGGGTTCTGGCCACGGAGAGGCCCCTTTTTGAGGGGCCTCATGAGTCCTGCTGGTGGAAGGGGTGGGATTCGAACCCACGAACAGCGAAGCTGAACGGATTTACAGTCCGCGACCTTTAGCCACTTGGATACCCTTCCGGCCAACAGGATGGGCAACTTGGCAGTGCCGTCGGCGCATGACAAGCGCTTTCGCTGGACTTAATGGCCCTTTATCTGGCCACCGAGGGGGCCTTTTTGCCCCTTCACACCTGCGAGGCACCGCTTAGGCTCCGCCTATGCGGAAAACGCCTCTGGTCGTGCTCATCGATGGCTCCTGCGCCTTGTGCAATGGTACCGCCGCTTGGCTGGCCTGCCGGGACGTCGCCGGCGCCATGGTCTTCGCGACGAACCAGGGCGAGGTCGCCCGTATCGCCGGCGAACCAGCGGGCGGCGACATGGGTACGATCGTCGTTTGGGATGGGTCCCGTCGGCTGGTGCGATCGGCCGCCGTGTTGGCTCTCTTGCGCACGCTGGGCGGCGGCTGGCGACTGCTGGCTTGGTTGGCTTGCCTTTGCCCGGGCACCTTGCGCGATTTCCTGTACGACCAGGTCGCGCGCCGTCGCCATCGGTTCACGGGTCCGGCCGCCTGTACGCGCTTGAGCCCGCACCATCTCGCGGAATAGAAACAATGCCATGAAGTCACTGCCCCGCGCTCTTCTGCTCGCCTGCGCGCTGCTCGGCGCGGGTTGCTCGCTTCCTAATGCGAAGAGCACCGCCGCCGCCCAGCAGGAGCGGCTCTTGGATGATACCGATGAGCGTAAGGCACGCCTGCGCGCACGCGGCACCTTGAGTCCGCAGGAATACGAGGCCATGGCGATCAAGATGGGCTGGACGACCAAAGGCACGCCGGGTCTGCCGCCTCCGCCGACGACCGAAGAACTCGAGAAGCGCGTCAAGGCCGCCGAGAAGACGCCCTGATGGCTTACGTCCTGCGTCGCCTGCTGGAGATGATCCCGGTGTTGCTCATCGTGGTCGCCGCGACCTTCTTTCTGGCGCACGCGGTGCCGGGCGGGCCTTTCGATAAGGACCGACCGCTGCCAGCCGAAGTGAAGGCACGCCTCGAGCAGTATTACGGCCTCGATCAGCCGCTCCCCGTCCAGCTCGGCAACTACGTCGTCAATCTCGCCCAGGGTGACCTTGGTCCGTCGATCAAATACCCCGGCTGGTCCGTGCGCGAAGTCATCGGCTCGCGTATCGGTGTCTCGGCCTCGCTGGGCTTGGTTTCTTTACTGCTCGCCGTGCTCATCGGCGTCCCCGTCGGGGTGCTCGCCGCGTCGCGGCCGAATAGCTGGCTCGATCGCGTCCCGATGGGCTTCACGCTCGTGGGCATCTGCGTGCCGTCGTTCGTGCTCGGCCCCATCCTGGCTTTGATCTTTTCGCTGGGCTTGGGTTGGTTGCCGCCCTGCGGCTGGGGCTCGGCGATCCACTTCGTGCTGCCCGCCTGTACGCTCGGCTTGATCACCGCCGCGCCGCTGGCGCGACTGACCCGCGGTTCGTTGATGGAGGTACGCTCGCTGGATTACGTCCGCACCGCGCGCGCTAAGGGCGTGCCGCCGCTGCGCGTCTGGTTCGTACACGCGCTGCGCAACGCACTCCTGCCGGTCGTCACCTATCTGGGACCCGCCGCGGCTGGCCTGGTCTCGGGGTCCTTCGTCATCGAATCGCTCTTCGACGTCCCGGGCATGGGCCGTCTCTTCGTCACCGCCATCATCAACCGCGACGTCATGCTGATCCTGGGCACGACGGTTGTCTACGCGGTGGCGCTGCTCTTCCTGAACCTCGCGGCCGACCTGGCCAACGCCGCGCTGAACCCCAAGGTAGCCCGGAGCCGATGAGCGAGCCCGTCGTCGAGTCCTTAGCCTCCGAAAGCGGCTGGCAGCGTTTCCGGCGCGACCGCGCCGCGGTCTGGTCCGGTTGGTTTTTGATCACCGTGACCGCCGTCTGCTTCCTGTCGCCGCTCATTGCACCGTATCCGTATATGGCGCAGGACCTCGCGCACAGCGCGGAGGCACCTTCCCTCGCGCATTGGCTCGGGACGGATCTCCTCGGTCGCGACGTCCTTTCGCGCCTGCTGCAAGGCGGCATGATTTCACTCTTTGTCGGCCTCATCGCTACCGCTGTCGCGCTGGCCGTGGGGATCTGCTACGGCGTGCTCGCGGCGGAAGTCGGCGGCCGGGCGGAAGACGCCCTGATGCGTTTCGTGGACATCGTGAGCACCTTACCGCTGACGCTTATCGTCATCCTGTGCACGGTCGTCTTCGGCCAGAATATGCCGATGATCTTCCTGGCCGTGGGGGGCGTCTCCTGGCTGACCATGGCGCGCATCATCCGTAACCAGACTCGCGAGCTAAAGGCCTCGCAGTTCGTCCAGGCCGCCGAATCACTGGGGCAGTCTCGCTGGGGTATTTTCAGTCGGCATTACCTGCCCAACCTCGCCGGCACCATCGCCGTGTGCGCGACGCTCACTGTCCCCGGAGTTATGCTCCTCGAGGCCTTCGTCAGCTTCCTGGGACTCGGGGTAAAGGCGCCGATGACCTCGTGGGGCCTGATGATCAAGGAGGGGGCTGACATCATGGAGGAATGCCCTTGGCTGCTCATCTCTCCTTCGGTCGTGTTCGCGCTCACACTCCTTTCCCTGAACTTCCTCGGCGACGGCCTGCGCGATGCCTTCGATCCGCGCTCATCCCGCAAGTAAGCCATGACGTTGCGCCGCTATATCGTCATCAAGTCCGACGGAGCCGAAGGGGATGAGTTTGAAGTCGATCTGCCGTCGGAGGCGCCCGACTTCACGCATCACCCTGTGACCAAGGAGCCGTGCCGTCGGGTGCTCGAGTCGCCCACGCTCACGACCAAGTATGGGGAGGGTGCCATGAAGCAGGGCTTGAGCGACAAGCGACTCGCCCAGGCCGGCTTCCAGCGCTTGGAGAAGGACGGCAAGGGCGGCTGGAATAAGCTCAACTGAGTTCTCGGGCCCGCGGCGACCTCTACAAATGAATCACCCCGCCGGGTGGCGGGGTGAAGCATCGTCAGGGTGGGCGTTTCCGCCGTGTAAATTTACTTAGGCCTTGGCCGGAGCCGCCGCTTCTTCGCGGGCACGCTTCACGAGCGACTTCGCGGTGTCAGACGGCTGGGCGCCGAGCTTGACCCAATGGTCGACGCGCTCGACGTTGATCACCAGACCCGGGGTCTTACCACGGGCGCGGGGATTGTAGTTGCCGAGGACTTCGACAAAACGGCCGTCACGGCGGATGGCTTGTTCGGCGACGACGAGGCGATAGGTCGGCTCGTTTTTCGTACCGAAGCGTTGGAGGCGGATGCGTAGCATTGGATTTGGAGAAGGTGGCGAGTTATCGTCTCAGGAGAGTTCTCAAAAGACGGATGTGCAAAAACGCAGGAGGGAGGGGGAGAGTCAAGCCTTCCCCCGAAGGTTTTAGCAAAAAACATCCCACCCTCGCTGAGCCCATCGTCAAAACACACATAACAAGCCACTGTTAATAAGTGGGTTAGGCTGTATCTTGCGTATAGGGGGTTTGGAGGCCTTTTCGGTCGGCTTCCGGCTTGGCTTCGAATCTGGGCACAAAAAACCCCGCCAGTTGGCGGGGTTTCGGGGAAGCCTCGAGGGGCTTACTTGGCAGCAGCGGCCGCGGCAGCAGCAGCGTGCTCGGTCGGGTCGAAGCGCTTTTCTTTGACCTTGGTAGCCGACTTGCCCTGGCGATCGCGGAGGTAGAAGAGGCGGGCGCGCATGACCTGCGAGACGCGTTCGACTTCGATCTTCTCGATGTTCGGGGAGTGGACCGGGAAGGTGCGCTCGACGCCTTCGCCGAAGGAAATGCGGCGAACGGTGAAGGTGGCGTGGATGCCTCCGCCCTTACGCTGAATGACGATGCCGGAGAAGGTCTGGGTGCGCTCCTTGTCGCCTTCGCGAACCTTGGTGGCTACCTTGACGCCGTCGCCGACCTTGAAATCATGGTCTCCGCGGGCGGTCTTCAGCTGGGGCTGGGTGGCAAATTGGATGAGGGGATGGTTGCTCATGGCTGGTGTTCTTGGTCTTTCATCAGGTCCGGTCTGCGTTGCTTTGTCTTCTCTATTTGCCTTTCCCGACGCCATTTTTCGATTTCGGCGTGATTTCCTCCTAGGAGGACGGGGGGCACCTCGAGACCATCGTAAACAGCGGGTCGGGTGAACTGCGGAAAGGCGAGCAACTTGCCGTTGTAACTATCCCCCGTCAAGGAGTTTTCCTCCCCGAGCACCCCGGGGAGCTGCCGGCCGAGGCAATCGACCAGGACGCAGGCGGGCAAAGTGCCATTAGTAAGCACATAATCGCCGATTGAGACCTCCCGGGTGACCTTCCGGTCCCGGAAACGTTGGTCGATACCCTCATAATGACCCGAAATGAGAATCAAATGGCTCTTTTGGGCCAGTTCCTTGGCCAGCTTGTTAGTCAACTGTTCACCGTCGGGGCAGAGATAGATGACTTCGCAGTCCGGGGTGGCCAGGGCGTCGACGGCGTCGAAGAGGGGTTGGCAGCTCATGAGCATACCGGGTCCGCCGCCGTAGGGCATGTCGTCGACCTTGCGGTGCTTATCCTTGGAGTAGGCGCGCAGGTCATGGGCCTTAAACTCGATCAGGCCCTTGTCGATGGCCTTGCCGATGACGGACTCCTGGAGGAAGCCGTCGGCCATGGCCGGGAAGAGGGTGACTAGGTCGATGCGGATGGCCACGGTGAACGCGGTCATCCAACAGCCGAAAGGCCGCCGAGCGCAAGCCGTCCTTCCGGCGGCTTACTTCTTCTTCGGCTTGGCCTCGGAGCGCTGGTCCATCTTCACGCCGGCTTCTGCGGGCACCGGCTTGCCGACTTTCTCGACGTCGGAGGTGAACAGATACTTCCACACGTCTTCCTGCAGGGGTCGTCCTTGGGCGTCCTTGGGCGAGCCTTTGCTCGGCGTCACGTAGCCGTGCGCGGCGCCGGCCTGCTTCTTTTCGTCGCCCTTCATCGGAGCGTCGGCGATGAGGCGGCGCGAATGACCATAGGGAGCTTTCTCCGTTTCGGCGTTCACGATGGGTCCGTAGGCGTTGAGGCGCAGCATCAGCCACGAGCGCTGGTAATGGTCGCCGGTCCAGCCGCTGTCGAGGACGTGGGTGTAACCGAAGAAGCGGTTGAGCGGCGTCGCCGACGGACCGGCCTGCCAGTCTTCGGTGTTGTCGCGCGGGCCGCAGAACATGATCACGCGCGCGACCTGCTGGTGCATCGCGAAACGCGCGGAGGAAGTGGCGCCGTGCGAAGAGCCGCCGACGACGACCTTGGTCCAGTCGAGTTCCTTGCCGCCGGCGATGAGGAACTGTTCCCAGCGGCCCTGAGGGTGCTTCTTCACGAGCCACTGGACCATCCGCGTGGCGCGTCCCTTGGCGGAATCGGCTTCGGCGATCTCGACCGACTTCGAAGCATCGACGCCGGCGGTGGCCTCGAGGCGGATGTTGCCGAGGTGCTGCGTGTCGGCGGGCACGGTGTTGAGCTTGCCGAACCAGCCGCGGGCGTAATGGACGCTGATATGATGGTAGCCGTAGCCGTTGACCTTCTCGGCGATGACGGGGTTGTGGCCCATCAGCCAGACGACGAGCTGGCCGCGGGGCGCGACGCGCGTGTCGACATCGGCGGTCTGCACGTCGGCCGGCTTGCCCTTGCTCTCCAGCCCGAACTCGATGTCGGGATAAGACTTCGCGGACGGGTCGACCTCGCTGGCGCGCACCGTGAGGTGGTAAGCCTGGGGCTTCGGGTCGTTGAACTTCACCGGGGCAGCGTCGACAATGGAAGCGACGAAGCCGAGGGACAGGTAGGCGAGAACGGTACGCATGGGGTTGCGCTCTAGATGCCCGCACCGCCTAGGGATGGCAAGACCGACCGCTTACTTCGGCAGCTTCGAATCCACGTAGTCGAGGGCTTTCTCGACCACGGCCTTCGGGGCCCACTGGTGGCCGCCTTCAAACTCGAAGACCTGCAGGCGATCGCCCTGCGTCTCGCGCAGCTGCTTGATTTCGCCACGGTTGCCGTCCTTGGTGCCCATGGTCAGGGCGACCGCGGGGATCTGCACGCCGCGCAGTCCCTGGATGCCGTTGTCGAGTTGGCCAGCGCCGGCGCCTTGCAAGACCACGCCGCCGAAACCATCACCAATGCTGGCGAAGACCGAGCTCGCGCGCGCGCCTCCAGAAAAGCCCGTGCACACCTTGCGGCCGGCGGCGATGCGGAAGCGCTTCTCGGCGTCCTGATTGGCGGCGAGAAAATTGCCGACGCTGGGGTCCCACGGGCCGTTCTTGGATTCGTCGAGGAGGATGGCGATGTAGCCGTGCTTCTTGATCCACTCGGCCATGTTGCCCATCGAGGCGTTGCCGCCGGGCGAGGCGACGAAGATTGCGGGCCAGCTCTTGGTCGCATCACCGTGATAGCCCTTCGGCAAGACGACGCGGTAGTGGTAGACGCCGGAATATTTCGAGTAGCCGCCATTGTGGTCGCAGGCGATGCGCGTCTCGACGCCTTCCTTGACGACGAGGCCCTCGGGGGTCGTCCGCGAGGCGGGGGTCGCCGGTTCGGCGGCGCCGACGACGGCGGAGAGTAGGACAAGGAGCAGGGCGGGGTACCGACGCATGACGAAGGGCTAGTCGCGAACCGTACCGAGGGCAAGCGTGGTTGCGGCTTGGAAGCCCGCCCAGGTTGCTCCATAGCCTTACGCCGTGCCCCGTTCTGTCGTCCAAGTTCCCGTGCTCGAAGTCTCCCGCCTGCGGATCGCACGCGAAGACAAGGTCATCTTACGTGGCTTGGATTGGCGCGTGGAGCCCGGGCAGCATTGGGTGATGCTCGGACCGAACGGCTCGGGTAAGTCTTCGCTCCTCGCCGCGCTCACGGGATACTTCGCGCCGACCTCCGGTTCGCTTTCGGTCCTCGGCGAGACGTTCGGTCGCAGCGATTGGCGCGAACTGCGACGGCGCATCGGCCTCGTGGGTCCGTCCGTCGCGGCGATGATCCAGCCCTCCGAGCCCGCGTTGTCCGTCGTGGCCGGCGGTGTCGACGGACTCATCAATCTCTGGCGTCGTCCGAAGCCCGCGGCGCGCGCGCTCGCGCTCCGTCTGCTACGCTTGCTCAAGGTCGGCGGACTCGGCGCGCGCCCGTGGGGTCACCTTTCCCAGGGCGAACGCCAGCGCGTGCTCATCGCCCGCGCCTTGGCCTCAGATCCGGCGTTGCTGATCCTCGACGAATCCTGCGCGGGCCTCGATCCCATCGCCCGCGCCGAGTTCCTCTCTTTGGTGAAGCGCCTCCCAAAACTGAAGCCGGGCTTGGCCATCGTGTTCGTCACGCACCACGTGGAGGAGATTCTCCCGACCTTCACCCATGTCCTGCTGCTGCGGAACGGGGCCGCCCTCGCTGCCGGCAAGATGGCCGACGTCCTGAAGCCCGCCGCGCTATCGAAGCTTTTCGGACGCAAGGTGCGCCTGACTAAAGGGCGGGCCGGATGGTCGCTGGATGTCGCCGGTAAGTAGGTGGTAGGGCGGTTTGACCGCTTTCGACTTCCCCTTAACCCTTGCTTCGTCCTACTTCATCTTCCTTCGCAATGCCTTCGCCGTTCGACAACCTCCTCCCCCGCTATGACGCCGTCGTCATCGGCGCCGGTCTCGGCGGGATGACCGCGGCGAACAACCTCGCGAAGTTCGGCCGTAAGGTGCTCCTCCTCGAGCACCATTACCAGCTGGGCGGCCTCGCCACCTTCTTCAAGCGCGCCGGCGGCCACGTCTTCGACATCTCCCTGCACGGCTTCCCGCACGGGATGATTAAGTCCACGCGCCGCTACTGGACCAAGGAGATCTCGGATCGTATCCACCAGCTCAGCGACGTCCGTTTCATCAACCCTGACTTCGACGTCCGCACCACTTTCGACCGCGCCGACTTCACGCGCATCCTCATCGAGCAGTTCAAGCTTTCCGCCGAGACCGTCGAAGCCTTCTTCGCGCACCTGCGCGAGATGAACTACTACGACAACGACCCGCGTACCACGCGTCAGCTGTTCGAGCAGTTCTTCCCTGGCCGTCCCGACGTCCAGCGCCTCCTCCTCGAACCCATCGCCTACGCCAACGGCTCCACCCTCGACGACCCCGCGATTACTTTCGGCATCGTCTTCTCGAACTTCATGTCGAAGGGCGTGTTCATCTTCCAGGGCGGCACCGACACCATGATCAACCTCATGACCGCCGAGATGAAGGCCAACGGCGTCGATATCCGCCGCAACGTCCTCGTCGAGAAGGTCCTCGTCGAGAAGGATGCTTCTGGCCGCCGTCGCGTCATGGGCGTGAAGCTCCGCGGCACGCGTCTCGGCGAAGAAGCCGAGGTCGCCTGTGCGACCGTCGTCTCGAACGCTAACATCAAAGATACCGTCCTCAAGATGGGCGGGGAGGACGCCTTCGAGGCGCCGTTCCTCGAGGAAGCCAAGAAAGTGCGCGTGAACACCTCCTCCTGCCAGGTCTACATGGGCGTGCGCGAAGGCGAGACCATCCCGCACATTGGCGACCTCGTCTTCACTTCCGAGGCCAAGCCGTTCTCCAGCCACGAGCTCGTCGACTTCCACACCACGTCACGTACCTACTCGGTTTATTATCCGGACACTCGTCCGCATACCAAGAAGCCGCGCTATGCGATCGTCACGTCGGTCAACCAGAAGTTTGAGGACTGGGCGCAGCTCTCCGCCGCCGACTACGCGATTCACAAGGCGCGCGTCATCGAGGAATCCTTCAAGGGCCTCGAGAAGTTCATCCCCGACATCCGTTCCAAGGTCGACCACGCCGAGGCCGCTACGCCGCGCACCGTCCAGCGCTACGTCCGTCACATTGGTGGCACCTCGTTTGGCACTAAATTCGAAGGCCTCAAGGTCTCGATGGCCCTGCCCGAGCAGGTCGGCGGCTTCTACCATGCCGGCAGCGTCGGTATCATCATGTCGGGTTGGCTAGGTACCATCAATTACGGCGTGATCGTCTCCGCCAAGGCCGACGCATACCTGCGCGAGCCGAACGCCGACCCGCTCGGCGAGGCCGCGGCGAGCGCGGGGGTCTGATCGGAAGTTGACCCGTTGATTGGTTGATCAGTTGGCCAGAAGGCGAAGGGGCAGGCACAGTGCCAGTCCGTCCTTCATCTGGCTTTATTCTGTAACAGCCCATGCGTTCCGACGGCTTGACGGTCGACCTGAAATCGTAAATCTCCGGGCATGGCCAAAGACTCCAAGGACGAAGGCATCTTGAAGAAGCTCGAGCACAGGCTGGAATATTTCATCTTCGCCAGCCGCTGGGTGCAGGCGCCGATCTACGTCGCGCTGATCTTCGCCGCTTTCGCCTACGCCTGGAAGAGCGTACAGGAACTCCTGCATCTCTTGCAGGACTTCCCCGCCGCCACCGAGAGCAAAATCATGCTGGGCATCCTCTCGCTCGTGGACATCTCGATGGTGGCCAACCTCGTCAACATGGTCGTCGTCGGTGGCTACGTGACCTTCGTCTCCCGCATCGACTTCGGCGAGAACGGCGACCGCCCCGACTGGCTCGACCACATCAACGCCAACACGCTGAAGGTGAAACTCGCCGGCAGCCTCGCGAGTATCTCGGCCATCCACCTCCTGAAGAGCTTCATCGACATTACCTCGGCTGCCGCCGCCGGAGAGTCGATGACCGCCGGCGATGAGAAGGTAATCCTCTGGCAGGCCATCATCCACGGCGTGTTCCTCGCCTCGATGATCCTTTTCGCCTGGGGCGAGAAGATGCAGCGCCACCCCAGCGATCACTGAGCCTTCGGCGCGAGGTCGCTGACCCAGCCGACCAGGTAGCGTTGGCGTTCAGCAGACCAGCCGTAGTGAATCCTCAGGCGCTCGCCTGCTGGATTAGGCTTGGTGTCGATTGTCGCGTTCAGCGCGACCTTCCGCCCTTGGTGGGTAACGCGGACCGCGGCCTTGCCGGTGAGACCCTGCCGGGTTGGGTGGCGCAGGTGCGGGGGGATCTCGTCGCCGTCGCAAGCGCTGCCGTGGCCGCCTTCCATGCGGACCATGCGCATGAAGTCGAGCGCGCGCATGGCCGAGTGGATGTGCTCGAAGCAATCGAACTCACAGGCCATGCCAGCGTCGATAGCCGACTCCAGGATGACGTGATCCTCCATGCTGGGCATGCAGCACGCCCAGGCGAGGAAGTGGCCCACGTTCGGCTGGTGGCCGGGCACGCGGTGGCCTTGGATCTCCTGCTTCGGCCGGCGGACTTTTTCCTCGCGCACCTCCGGCCCAAGGCCGGCCACGATCGCCTGGACGACCGCTTTGTCCGCGGCGCGGAAGTCGAAGGTGACTTCGTTCGTCCGGCCATCGACGCCGGTTGGCCCCGAGTCGTCACCGGCGATGCGCACGCCGATGTCGCCATGGAGCTCCGGTCCGCTCAGGCGGACGCAGTCGCCGTAAGCCGGCAGCACGAAGAACGTGGGCAGGCCTTCGTCCGCGCCGCCGAGGGCCTCAAGGCGTTCGCGGAGTTTCATGGCGGGGAAGGGAGTACGGAGGCGACGTCGGAGCAGCGGGCGAGGGCGGGAAGGAGCGGGGGAGTGGCGTTTCATGGTTTGGTTTTTAAAAAGAAGAGAGGGAGTCCCTGCCGTGCGGTCCGTGGGAAAACGGCGCGCGGCTGGAAAGGTGAGCAATGGAATGGAAGGATCGGACAGGGACGCCGGGGTGGGCGGAGAACTGGCCGAGGACGTTACTATGCCCGGCCGCCGAAGCTTGTCCAGCGGGGCGCCGGAGGTTTCTAAAAATAATATAACCCCTCGATTTATGGGTAAAAAGAAGGGCTCCCCGGTCGGGGAGCCCTTGGGGGCCGTTGGCCTGGCTGGCTCAGGGGGCTTTTTTCGCCACCGGGATGCGCATCCCGTAGAAGCTTCGATAGACGAAGAAGAGGGCGACCAGGAAGATCGCGCTCCCGAGGAGCAGCTTCGGGCCGGCCGGCATCTTCACCGCGATCTCGACGGCGAGCAGGCCGAAGAGCGTCGTGAACTTGATGACGGGGTTGAGGGAGACCGACGATGTGTCCTTGAAAGGATCGCCGACCGTGTCGCCGACGACCGTGGCGGCGTGGAGGGGGGTATTCTTTGCCTTCATGTCGACTTCGACGATTTTCTTGGCGTTATCCCAAGCGCCGCCGGCGTTGGCCATGAAGATCGCTTGGAAGAGGCCAAAGAAGGCCATGCCCACCAGGTAGCCGATGAAGAAGAACGGGTCGAAGAGCGCGAGGGACAGCGAGAAGCAGAAGATGACGATGAAGATGTTCGTCATGCCCATCTGCGCATACTGCGTGCAGATGCGGACGACTTCCTTGGAGGACTCGGTCGTCGCCGTCGTCGCGCTGAGGTTCATGTTCTCCTTGATGTAGACCACCGCGCGGTAGGCGCCGGTGACGACGGCCTGCATCGAAGCGCCCGTGAACCAGTAGATCACCGCGCCACCCATGAGGAGGCCCATGAGGGCCTCGGGGTGGACGAGGGAGAGTTTCTCCAGGACGTTGAAGTTCTTGTCTGCCGCCTGGTAGTGTTCCTGCAGCATCATGATGATGCCGAAGACCATCGTGGTCGCGCCCACGACTGCAGTGCCGATGAGCACGGGTTTGGCGGTCGCCTTGAAGGTGTTGCCGGCGCCGTCGCCCTTCTCGAGCTGGTGCTTCGCTCCTTCGAAGTCGGGGCGGAAGCCGAAGTCGCGCTCAAGCTCCGTGGCGATGCCCGTTTGCTTCTCGATCTGCGAAAGTTCGTAGACGGACTGGGCGTTGTCCGTCACTGGGCCGAAGGAGTCGACCGCGATGGTGACGGGCCCCATGCCCAGGAAGCCGAAAGCGACGAGGCCGAACGCGAAGATGGGAGCGGCGAAGGCGAATTTCAGTGGCATCAGGCCGGCGACGGCGGGATGGGCCGAAAGCAGGTAGGCACCGAACATCAGGCCGAGGATACACAGCCCGGTCCAGAAGGCGGAGTAGTTGCCTGCGACGAGGCCGGAGAGAATGTTGAGCGAGGCGCCGCCTTGGTTGGACGACGTCACGACTTCCTTCACGTGGCGGCTCTCGGTCGAGGTGAACGCCTTGGTGAACTCAGGAATAAGCGCACCCGCGAGCGTGCCGAGCGAGATGATCGTGGACAGTACCCACCAAAGTCCTCCGCTCTGGTCGGCGAGGAGGAAGTAGCTGGCGAGGTAGGTGATCGCGATTGAGACCACCGAGCTGATCCAGACGAGGTTCGTCAGTGGCTGCTCGAGGTTAAAGTCCTTGGCCTGGCCCCAGACGGCCCGGCTCACGGCGTCGTTGATCCAATAGCTGAGTAGCGAGGTGATCACCATCAGGATGCGCATGGCGAAGAGCCAGATAATGAGGGTCGCACACAGCGCCGGATTGGCGGCTAGGGCCAGTGCGAGGAAGGCGATGAGCGCCACACCAGTAACGCCGTAGGTCTCGAAGCCGTCCGCGGTCGGACCGACGGAATCGCCCGCGTTGTCGCCCGTGCAGTCGGCGATGACGCCGGGGTTGCGGGGATCGTCCTCCGGCAGCTTGAATTCAATCTTCATCAGGTCGGCACCGATGTCCGCAATCTTGGTGAAAATGCCGCCGCAAATACGGAGGGCGGAGGCGCCCAGGGATTCGCCGATGGCGAAACCGATGAAGCAGGGCCCGGCGAGATCCTTGGGGAGGAACAGGAGGATCCCGATCATGAAGAAGAGTTCGATGGCGACGAGCAGGAGGCCCACGCTCATGCCGGACTTGAGTGGGATGAGTAACGTGGCGAGTGGATTGCCGCGCAGGGCGGAGAAGGCGGCGCGCGAATTGGCGACGGTATTGATACGGATGCCGAACCAAGCGACGCCGTAGCTACCAAGGATACCGAGGACCGAAGCCGCGAGGATTACCGCGACAGAGGAGGCGTCCTTGTGCTCGAGGCCGGCGAAGTAGTAGGTCATGCAACCAGCGATGAGCACCCAGAGGCCGGCGAGGAATTTGCCCTGCTGCCAGAGGTAGGTCTTACACGTCTCCCAAATGATATCGGAGACGTCCGACATCGAGCGATGGACGGGGAGCGCCCGCGTCTGCAGGTACTGCCACCAACCGTAGACGGTCGCGAGGGCGCAGACGACCAGGCCGAACCACAGGATCTGATGGCCGGTGAGCGCACCATTCAGGAACGTCGTTTTCGCCAGGTCGGGGATTCGGATGTCCGCTTCGCCGGCGCGGGCGAGGGCGGGGAGGGACAGCAGCAGCGCCGCCGTGAGTTTCTTCACGCAGTTCATGGTCAGTGGGGGGGGGTAGGGGTTTCGACCACGGGGTGCAGTCGAAGTTCCGTTTTGGTCGATACACCGCCGGCCTGCGAGGGGAATCTGTCACCGTCCCACCATCATTTGTAGTCGTTTAAGATTTCGCCGTCAGTTCAGCAGGTGGGTCCGGAGGAAGAGGATGGTAGTGGCGAACTGGTAATCCGCATTGACCTTCTTGGCGAAGCCATGGCCTTCGTCCTTGGCCAGTATATACCAGACCGTGCCGCCCTGGCCCTTCACGGCGTCGCGCATCTGCTCGGCTTCGGTGAACGGGACCCGGGGGTCGTTCTTCCCCTGGACGATTAGCAGCGGGGCGCGAATCCGCTCGGCATGGTTCGCCGGCGAGATCCGGTCCAGGAACGCCTTGATCTCTGGCTTGCGTTCATCGCCATACTCCATGCGCCGGGCGTTGCGTCGATAGTCGGAGGTATCCCGGAGGAAGGTCGCGAAATTGGCGATGCCGACGTTGTCAACGCCGCAGCGGAACCGCTCGGGATAGTTGACGAGGCAGGCGAGGCTCATGAAGCCGCCGTAGCTGCCGCCGTAGGAAGCCACGCGGGTGGCGTCGAGCCGGTCGGACTGGACAATCCAGTCGAGTACCGCCCCGATGTCGCGGATGGCGCCTTCGCGTTTCACGCCGTCGTCGAGTGCGAGGTATTTCCGGCCATACCCGGTGGAACCGCGGACGTTCGGATACACGAGCGCGACGCCGAGTTCGTTGAGGTAGAAGTGGGAGCTGCCCCGAAAGCCGGGCCGCGATTGGCCTTCGGGGCCGCCATGGAAGATCATCAGCACGGGCCGCTTGCCGGGAAACTTCCGCGGGTCGGGGTGATAGATGAGCGAAGGGATGCTGACGCCGTCGAAGCTTAGCGTGCGGCTGATCACTGGCTCCGGGCTGGGAATCTCTAGCTTCGGCTTGCTCGTCCGGCTGGTCCAACGCGTGACGGCGGCGCTGTCCAGGTCGGCCGACCAGGCGTCGCTCGGGGAGTCTTCGCTGTTGAGTGAGAAGCCGACCTCATGACTGCCGGGCCGGAACTGGAGGTTGCTGAGCACGCCGGCCTTGAGTTTCGGCGCGGGTAGCAGCTGGCCGGTGGCCAGGTCCCAGCAACGAAGCTCCGAGAAGCCCTCGACGTTGAAGGTGACGGCAAGCCGCGTGCCGTCGCCCGAGACGACGAGCTCTTCGCCGTCCCAGGCCGGCCCGCCGGCGAGCTTACGGAGTTCCGCGGTGGCGACGTCGATCCGCGTCGGCGTCAGAAAGTCGGAGTCGAGGTTCGCCAGGGCGTAGACGGCCCGGCCGCCTTCGCCGAAGGACGCCTGCGTGAAATAGGTGCGGCCGGTCTTCGGCGTAATCTGGGTCTTCTGCGCGGTGGCGACGTCCATCGTCCACAGGCGCGATTCCGCCAGACTCATCGATTGGCGCAGTAGCAGCAGCTTCCCGTCGGGCGACCATTCGAGGGGCCCCCAGCCCGCGGAGGTGCCGGTGTGCACGATGCGTTCGGCATAAGGCGCCTGGATTTCCTTGATCACGATATCGCTGTCCTTGCCGTTGCGCCGGTTGGTGGAGAACGCGATCCGCTGGCCATCGCGCGACCAGCAGGCTTCGATGTTGCGCGACTTGCCGTCGGTCAGGCGTCGCGGTGGGGCCTTGAGATCGGCGGTGTCCTTGAGAAAGAGCTGGTGGTTTTCGTCGCCCCCGACGTCGCTGGAATACAGCAGCCGCGTGCCGCCGGGCTGCATCTGGCCGCCCTTCACCGGCTCGACGCCGCCTGTCAGGGCCGCGCGTTTCGCCAGGGGCGCGTCCATTAAATGTAGGTGCGATGCGTCGCCGATGCGGGTGGTCACGAGCGCCGCCCGTCGCGTGGAGTGCCAGCCGCGGAAACTCGCACCGCCGAGGCCGAGGTACGGCGCCAGTTCGGCGGCGAGCGTGGGTGGTAAAGGCGGGACGCCTTCGGCGACGATGTTGGGCGGCACCGCGGCCTGAACGGCGGCGGCGCAGAGCAGGACGGAGAACAGGGTGGGGCGGACCATGTCGTATATTTATTATGACAACCCGAGGGCAGTCGAACCTGATATGTGGCTCGACCTCTTTCCGCCGCGCGTTACTTCATTCGCATGCCCCGCTTCCTGCTCCTGGCCGCCCTGTTGCCCCTCGCCCTCGTCGCCGCGCCCGACCCGTATCCCGTTAGCCCTGCGACCGCTGCTGTGCCGCACCCGGCCGCCGATGCCCCGGGCTTCGCCCCGCTCTTCAACGGCAAGGACCTCGCCGGTTGGAAGACCAAGGGTAACTGGGTCTACGACACGGACGGCACCGTGACGCTGAAGCCGCGCCCCGGCGAGACGGGCTGGAAGCGTTTCGACGCTTATATTTTCACTGAGCGTAAGTACCGCGACTTCGTCCTCGATCTGGAATTCAAGATGGAGCCGACGGGCAACTCGGGCGTCTTCTTCTGCGTCGCTGATCCGCTCGACCCCGTCGCCAAGGGCATCGAGCTACAGATTCTCGATACCTTCGGACTCGCGAAGCCAGGCCATCATGACTGCGGCGGCATCATCCGCGCGATGGCCGCCTCGAAGAACATGGTGAAGGCGCCCGGCGAATGGAATCGCTACACGCTCACGCTGAAGGACCGCCAACTGACGGTCGACTTCAACGGCGAACGCACGATTGTCCTCGATCTCGCTACTTCCCCGATGAAGGACCGTCCGGTTGATGGACATATCGGTTTCCAAGACGAGGCGAAGCACGTCTGGTACCGCAACGTCCGGATCAAGGAGCTGCGCTAATCAGCGTCGCATCCAGCGACGCGCGCCTAGCCAGAGCAGTGCGGGCACCACGACGCTGAGCGCGAGCGCCCAGGCGGGGTCGTCCTGCCCTAGTGCGCCAATCGCCGCGAAGATGAAGCCCATCGGCAAACTGCCGCAGAGTACCGCGAGGAGGAAAGTTCGGAAGGGCATGCGGTTCAGGCCGGCCAGGCAGGCGACCGCTTCGGGTAGGATGGGGAGGCAGCGGGAGCATACGACGACCCATGCTCCTCCCGTCGCGAAGAAACGTTCGCCTTCGTGCAGGCCGGCTTCGCCCGCGAGACGCAGCGCCAGCGGACGACCGAGCCAGCGGCTGAGGCCGTAAGCGATTAGTCCGGCGAGCGCCGAACCGGTCGCCGCATAGAGGCCGCCGACGAGTGGACCGTAGGTCAGACCCAGCGCCGACATCACGAGCGTGCTCGGGATGGGCAGGAGGATGTCCGCCACGAGCAGGCCGATGCCGGCGACGCCGGCTCCCGGACCGAAGCTAGCCATCCAGACGCGAGCGCCTTCCACGGAGAAGGCCGTTTCCAGCGCGTCGCCCCAAATCATAAATGGGATGATTGTCCCGGCGAGAAGGAGGACGACGGAGACGATCAGCGCGCGTGATCCGAGCAGCGCTTTCATGCCTGGCCGCGCAATTGGTTCCAGGGGGCTTCGCCACTCACGTCGACCATGAAAGGTCCTTTGCTCGCACCGGGCGAAAGGATGGCGAGAATCGTCGCGTCCGCTTTCGAGACGTTGAAGGTAGCGTGCACGATGCCCGCGGGGATGTGCGCGGCGTCGCCGGGCTTGAGGATGCGTTTTTCCTCTTCGACCCACTGCTCCACCTCGCCGGCGAGGACGTAGATCATCTCCTCGAGTTCAGGGTGCGTGTGGAAAGCGTGGCCTTCGCCCGCCGGTAGGGTCGCTTCGCAGACCTGCAGGTCCTTGGCTCCGGTCAGCTCGGGTCGGGTCAGCCAGTAATTGGTCCGGCCTTTGTACTCTTCCTTGATGGCCTCGGCCTTGGTCACGAAACGCAGGGGTTTGCTCATGCTGGTTCCTATGCCAGCTGGCCTCCTGTGAGCAAGCCAGAGGGGGAGGTCGTTGACAGGGGGGAACCCAAAGACGAAATGGAGGTCCCCCAAGTTACCCCCATGAAACGCACCCTATCCCTCCTCCTCGGGCTTTCCCTGTTCGCCGCGACCTCCGTCGTCGCCCAGGAAGCTAAAAAAGACGCCCCTAAGAAGGCCGCCGCTCCGGCCGTGAAGCTACCGGCGCAGCAGCCCGACGTCGCCGCTCCGAAGTTCGACGGTAAGACCGGCGAGATCCAGGCCGGCTTCGCCAATTCCCATAAATCTTTCGTCGCGATCGCCCAGAAGGGCGAAGCGCAGGTCGTGTTCCTCGGTGACTCCATCACCGCTGGCTGGAACGGCCAGAAGGCTCTCTTCGATAAAGAATACGCCCAGTATAAGGCCGCCAACTTCGGCATCGGTGGCGACCAGGTCCAGCACGTGCTCTGGCGCGTCGAGAACGGCGAGTTCGACGGCATCAAGCCCAAGGCTGTCGTCCTGATGATCGGCACCAATAACGTCGGTAACCCGGCGCACACTCCGGAGCTGATTGCCAACGGCATCAAGAAAATCATCGCCGCCATCCATCAGCGCTCGCCCGACACGAAGGTGCTCCTCCTCGCGGTCTTTCCCCGTGCGGCCAAGCCGACCGACGCTCCTCGCGTGAAGAACAGCCAGGTCAATGCGATCATCGCCAAGTTCGACGACGGCAAGAAGGTCCACTTCTTCGACATCGGCGCCAAGTTCCTGACCGCCGACGGTACGCTTGAGAAGTCGGTCATGCCTGACCTGCTGCATCTGAACGCCGCCAGCTACCAGATTGAAGCTGACGCGATCCGCGAGAAGCTGGCTTCGCTCGTCAAATAAGCCATCCCGCGGCTGAATCGAAGGCCGGTCCTCTCCGAGGGCCGGCCTTTTTTGCGCCGCCCTTACTTGCCCCAGCCGGCTGGTAGGTTCGGGAGTGTCGCCGACAGGATCTCGTGGATCGCGGCGCGCTCGTCATCCGGGAGATGTCCGAAGGAAGGCGATGGCGGGAAGGCGCGGAGACCGGAGGACAGTCGGAGCAGGATGATGTCGTGCAGTTCCTTCGGCAGTGTCGCGAAGCTCTCCGAGTAGATCAACGGGCTGCAGCGGTAACGGAAGAGCCGGGTTTGTAGATCGAGGTCGCGCAGTGAGCGACCTTTCGCATCCGGCTTGCGCGTCTTGGCGTAGGCGGGGGCGAAGACGCCGTCGCCTTGGATGCCGCCGGCGGGCCAGGCGGCATCGTCGCGGCAGAGCAGGGCCTCGATGACCTTCTCGGCTTGGCTGTCGAAGACTACGACGCACGAGCCCTGGGGCGGCGCGTCCTTCGGCAGGCCGAGGATCTCGCGCATGGCGGGCCAGCGATGGAGCGCAATGCGTGCGTCTTGGTTGGCCGTCGAGAGGACGTTGTGCACGTGCACCTGATGGTCGTGCATCAGTAGTGGCACGACGTCGCTTGTCTTGAGGAGGTAGCGGCGGGTATCCACGACGCCTTCGAGGCTTAGGAGATTACGGGTCGGTTGGGCGGAAGGACCTTCGAAGTCGTCGATCTTCTTGCCTGTCAGATTGCCCCGATGTTCGAAGGGCGCCTTGGTGCCGGTGACATACCAGCCGCCCCAGCGCTCGGCGAGCGGGGTCGAAGGGGCGATATTGGAACTGCCGGAGCCGCTCAGCGGTTCACCGTTCGCATCGGGGAAGACGGAGCGCGTCCGCAGGGAGGGCGTATGCTCATGCCGGGAATGGCACAGCAGGCAGTCGCCACTGCGCGCGAGCAGCGGCTCTTCCTTGGTGGCATGCGGCTCGAAGACATAAAAAGTGGCACCTAATTTGGCGTCGAACACTGCGACCTCGAAGGCGCCGGTCGGGGACCAGCCGATGTAGGCCTCGTCGGAGAAGTAGAGTACGCGGGGGGCCTCCGGATTGATGAGGTCACGCTGGAGGCTCGTCTTGCTGAAGACGAAGATCTGGGATTCGACGGGTACGCCCAGCTCGTCGAGCAGCCACTGGAGTCGCTTCTTCGCCGGCATGGAGCGAATCTCCATGGCGCGGCTCTGGAACTTGGCGCTGATTGCCGTCGCACGATCGTTCGTTGGCGTGGCCGAGTAGTTGATCGGTGGCTCCTCGAATGGCTCGACCTGCTGACCTTGCGAACTGGGTGTCAGCGGACCGATGAGTCCGACGACAAGCAGGATGCGAAGGAGGGAGGGCACGCCTTCATCATAGCCAACCCGCCCCTTGGCACAAGGGGTTAACGGCGGATGCCTTGGTTCAACTTGCGTAGGGCGGCGGCCTCGATCTGGCGGATGCGCTCGCGGGAGACTCCCTGGAGCTGGCCGATGGCGTCGAGCGTCAGCTCTTCGCCGTCCAGCCCGTGGCGGAGGCGCGTCACTTCCAGTTCGCGAGGCGTCAGTTGCGCCAAGACTTCGCGGAGCGCGTCCTTGAAGTCGGCGACTTCCGCGTGCGCGGCCGGCGTCGTGGCGTTATCATCCTTCAGCGTGTCGCCGAAGGTGGTGTCGCTTTCTTCGCCCAGGGGCGCGTCGAGCGACTGGCTGTGCTGCTGATAGCTGCGCAGCTCGATGATCTTCTCCGGGGAGCATTCCAGGAAGGCGGCGACCTCTTCCTCCTCGGGTTCGCGGCCGAGCTTCTGGATCAGCGCGGCCTCGGCCTTGCGCAGCTTCGACAGCTGCTCGTGCAGATTGCGCGGCAGGCGGACGGTGCGGCGGAGGAAATTCAGTTCGCGCATGACGGCGCTGCGGATGCCCCAGAAAGCGTAGGTGCTGAAGCGATGGCCGAGGTCGGCGTCGAAGTCACGGGCGGCGGCGAGGAGCGCGAAATTACCAGCTGCGACGAGCTCCATCATCTCCTCGCGAGGGACACGCATCTGCTTGGCGGCGTGGTAGGGCAGACGGAGGTTGCGGTTCACGAGTTCGTCGAAAGCGGCCTGGCCCGCTAGGGTGAGGCTGCCATCGGCGTCCTTGCCGGTTTTGATGAGGCGCCCGAGACGGAGTTCCTCTTCGGCGCCGAGGCGCGGCCAGCGGGCGATCTGGTTCAGGTAGCGCGTCAGGGTGTCGGCCTCGCCGGAGCGGTCCGGGGAGGTTTCGACGACGCTGACCCGGATTTCACCGAGGTCGGGGAGGTCGGAGCGGAGGAGGGAGGTGAGGGCGTCGGGCTTGGCGGTGCGGGGGGTGATGTTGTTGATCATGTGGAAAAAGAAAGGGGCCTGTATATATAGGGCTAAAAAAGGGGGGTCGGAGGGGTGTATTTACACAAGTCATTGAATGACAACTTGATAAAAACGTATAATATTTTCTACAGGGGCCGACTGGGTCAGGTCGGGGAGGCCTGAAGGGGCGCTACGGGGCTCATTATGCCCAGGTCCGCAGGTTCGTCAAAGGGGGTGGGCACGCTTTTCTCCGCTGGAGCACTTAATGACTGTGATTGGCTGACTTTTTGGGTGGGAACGGTCGGCGCTTTGGGGAGTCTATAAGGCATGCCCCGCCTCTTATCCCTTTGCGTCGCTGTGCTCGCCTGTCTGGGCCTGTCGCTGTCCGCCGCCGACCGTCCGCCGAATATCCTGATGATTGTCTCCGACGACCATGCCTGGTTTGATTACGGGTTCATGGGTTCGAAGGCGGTCAGCACTCCGCACCTCGACAAGCTCGCGGCGGAATCGCGTGTCTTCCCGCGAGGTTATGTGACCAACTCCCTCTGCGGTCCGAGCTTAGCTTCGATGCTGACTGGCCGCCACGTGCATCGCCACGGTATCACGGGCAACGATCCGCGCATGCCGGCTGTCGAAGGCGCGAAAGGCGCAGGCAAGGCCGCCGCGGCGAAACAGAAGAGCGCGGCCTTCGTCGAAGGGCGCGCCCAGATGATCAAGCTCTTCCAACAGTCACCGATTTTGCCCCGCCTCCTCGGCGAGCAAGGCTACGTCAGCCTGCAGACGGGTAAGTGGTGGATGGGTCCCTATCAGACCGGCGGCTTCACCGAAGGCATGACCAAGGGCGGACGCCACGGCGACGATGGCCTCGACATCGGCCGCAAGACCTTGGCGCCGCTGACGGATTTCATCAGCCGTGCAAAGAAGGACGGTAAGCCGTTCTTCGCCTGGTATGCGCCGATGTTGCCGCATGACCCGCACACGCCGCCCGAAAGGCTGCTCGCTAAATATCGCGACAAGTCGCCGACGCCGCAGGCCGCCAAATACCACGCGATGGTGGAGTGGTTCGATGAGACCATCGGCGATATTCGTGCCCATCTGGAGAAGGAAGGCCTCACCCGCGACACGATCATCGTCTACATCGCCGACAACGGATGGATTCCGCGCACGGACAAGCCGTCGGTCGATTTCGAACGCTCCAAGCAGTCGCCCTTCGACGGCGGCGTCCGTACGCCGATCTTCGTGAGCTGGCCTGGACGCATCAAGCCGACGGTTATGGCCGAGGCCGCCAGCGCGGTGGATATCCTGCCGACGTTGCTCAAGCTCGTCGGCGCCCCCGTGCCCGCTGATGGTGACGGGCTCGACTTGCTCGATGACGCCGCCCTGAAGGCGCGTCCGTTCGTCGCGGGTCAAAATTCGACGCACGACATCCTCGATCTCGGTCGCCCTGCGGCCAGTCTGCGCTACCGCTGGCTCGTCGCCGGCGACCTCAAGCTGATTGTCTCCAGCGGCCTCAAGACCGGCACGACCCAGTCCGGTTCCACTGACGCCATCGAGCCGCCGCGCCTCTTCGACCTCAAAGCCGATCCATACGAACTGCGCGACCTCGCCGCCGAACGTCCTGATGACGTGAAGCGCCTGACGACCCAGCTCGACGGTTGGTGGACTGGCCGCTGATTCCTTCCCTTATTTCCAACCACATGAACACGACCCGCCTCCTCCTCGCCGCGCTCGCCGCCGCGCTCGTCGGTTGCCAGACCGCCGATACCACCGCCCCTGCGCCGAAGGCCGCCGCCAAGGCTGCGCCGAAGCCGGCCCCCGCGCAGTACGTCTTCTACGTCGGTACTTCTGGTGCTAAAGCGCCGGGCATCCTGCGCTGTGTGCTCGACGGCAAGACCGGCAAGATCTCGGTCCCGACCGTCGCCGCCGAAGCCAAGTCCGCTTCTTACGTCGCGCTCAGCCCTGACGCCAAGTTCCTCTACGCCACCGCTGAAGCCGCCGAAGGCGCCGTCGCCGCCTACGCCGTCGAAGGCGACAAGCTGCGCCTGCTCAATACCGAAGCCTCCAAGGGTAAAGGACCGACGCACCTCGTCGTTGACGCCGCCGGCCGCAACCTGGTCGTGGTGAATTACGGTTCTGGATCGACGACCGCCTTGCCGATCAAGGCCGACGGTTCCTTTGCGCCCGCGACCTCTTCGATTCAGCATGTCGGTTCGGGCCCGAACGCTGGCCGTCAGGCTGGTCCGCACGCCCACGGCGTCTACTTCCACCCGAAGAACGGCCGCGCTTACGTCGCCGATCTCGGTACGGATGATATCTTCATCTACCGGTTCGACGCCGAGAAAGGGCTGCTCACGCCGAACAAGCCGAAGTCAGGCCGCGTCACCGCCGGCGAAGGCCCCCGTCACTTGGCCTTCCACCCCAGCGGTAAGTTCGCCTACGTGAATACCGAGATGGGCCTCAACGTCGTCGCCTTCGCGGTCGCAGGTAACGGTGGCCTCAATGAGATCCAGAGCCTGCCCACGCTGCCGGCCGGTGCGGACAAGAAAGGTGTCTCCACGGCGGAGATCTTCGTCCGCGCCAACGGTAAGACGCTCTACGTCTCCAATCGAGGGCATGACTCCATCGCCGTCTATGCCATCGCCCTGGACGGTAAGCTCACGCTACTCCAGCACATGCTCGGCACGCCAGCCACCCCGCGTGGCTTCGGCCTCAGCGCCGATGGTCGCTGGCTCGTGTGCGCTGGCCAGAAGTCCGGAACGCTTAACGCTTACCGCATCGGCCAAGACGGCAAGCTGACCGACACCAAGCAGTCGGTTGAGGCCGCGGGCTCCGCGGCGATCGTATTCGTCCCCTGATTCGTCCGTTCCTGCATGCGTCGTAGTCCTTTTCTTGTCGGCCTGCTCGTGTCGGCCTCCCTCGGCGCGGTGCCGGTCGACTTCGCGCACGAGGTCGTGCCGATCCTACGCAAGCACTGCAGTGAGTGTCACACAGGCGACAAGAAAAAGGGCGGCCTTTCCATGAACACACGCGCCTCGCTGCTCGAAGGCGGCGAGAACGGTGCCGTCGTATCTTTGGTCCAGGCGCAGAAGAGTAAACTCCTGGAAGTAGTTATCAGCGCCGATCCCGATATCCGCATGCCGCCCAAGGGCGACCGGCTGAGTCCGGCCGAAGTCGCCACGCTCCGCACGTGGATCGAGCAGGGTGCCGTGTGGACCGAAGGCTTCGCCTTTAAGCAACCCGCCTACGAGCCGCCGCTGCGTCCGCGTCAGCCTGTGCTCCCAGCCGCGAAGGCTGGCCGCGCGCACCCAATCGACCGCGTGCTCGATGGTTGGCTCGCGGAGAAGGGCGCCCCGACGCCGCCGGCGGCGGACGACGCGACTTTCCAGCGTCGCGTTTCGCTGGACCTCGTCGGCATGCTGCTGCCTTCCGCCGAGGAGGCGCAGGCCTTCGCCGCCGAACGCCGTCCCGACAAGCGTGTCCAGCTCGTACGTGCGCTGCTCGCGCGCGACGTCGACTACGCCGACCATTGGATGGCGTTCTGGAACGACCTCCTGCGCAATGATTACGCCGGCACGGGTTACATCGACGGCGGCCGTAAGCAGATCACCAACTGGCTCTACCTTTCGCTGCTGGCTAATAAGCCTTACGACCGGTTCACGCGTGAGCTCGTCGCTCCTTCCTCGGATAGCGAAGGGTTTGCGAAGGGCATCATCTGGCGCGGCGCCGTGAGCGCCGCTCAGATGCCCGAGCTCCAATATTCGCAGAGCGTCTCGCAGACGTTTCTGGGCATCAACATGAAGTGCGCCTCCTGCCACGACAGCTTCGTCGACCGCTGGAAGCTGCGCGACGCCTACGGCCTCGCCGCGATCTACTCGGACCAACCGATGGAGCTCGTGCGCTGCGACATCCCGACGGGTAAGCCCGCCGCCGCCGCCTGGCCTTTCCCTGAACTCGGTCAGGTCGACGCCACGAAGCCGCGCGATGAACGCCTCGCCCAGCTCGCCGCACTCATCACCCATCCGGAGAACGGCCGCTTCCAGCGCACCATCGTCAACCGCCTCTGGCATCGCCTCATGGGCCGCGGCATCGTGCATCCCGTCGACGCGATGCAATCGCAGCCTTGGAATCAGGATCTGCTCGATGTCCTCGCCAACCGCCTCGTCGAATCCAAGTACGACCTCAAGGCCGTGCTCGAGTTCATCGCGACCCTCGCAGGCCTACCAGTCGCGCGCCGAGGTTCTCGCCCGCGACGCCGAAGATAAAGACTACGTGTATCACGGTCCGCGCGCCAAGCGCCTCACCGCCGAGCAGTTTGTCGACGCCGTCTGGCGCCTGACCGGCACCACGCCGGCGAAGATCGTACCGCAGGTGCCGCGGGCGGCGCCTATCGTGGGCGCCGCGAAGAAGCCGGTCATCGAGCCGTTGCTCGCTGCACCGATTTGGTCCGGCGACATCGCCGGTGGCCGTCTGCCAGCGGCGGGCGAGACGCGTTCCTTCCGCCGGCAACTTGCGCTGGACGCTGACGTGGAATCGGCGACCTGCGTCGTGACCTGCGACAACGGCTTCGAGCTCTACGTGAACGGGAAGAAGATCGGCGGTGGCGACAATTGGGCCGACCCGAAGAGCTTCGACCTTTCGGCTTCCTTGCTGAAGGGAGTCAATCAGATCGTCGTCGTCGGCCATAACGCCGGCAAGGCGCCCAATGTGGCGGCGTTGCTCTTCCAGGTGAACGTGTCGCTCAAGGGCGGTGCGCGCGTCCGGCTGGCCACCGACGCCGCCTGGGAGTCGACGACGAGCGTGCCCAACGCCCGCGGCACCTTTGCCGCCGCTGGCAAACCCAAAGCCGCCGCCAAGGCCGCGGAGATCGTTTGGCAGCCTGTCGCGCTCGTGAAGAGTGACGCCTGGCGTATGGCCGAAGCCCGCATGGCCGAGATGCTCGCAGGTGTCGAAGGTTCCAGCGCCGTCCCGGCGCGCGCGAGTCTGATGAAGTCCGATATGCTGCAGCGGGCGTTAGGCCGTCCGAACCGCGAGCAGATTGTTTCAATGCGCCCGAATGAACTCAGCACGCTCGAGGCCATCGACCTTTCCAACGGCCAAGCGCTGACGAGCCTCCTCGCCGCGGCGCGGCCAAGCTGAAGAAGCGAAAATGGTCGTCGCCCGAAGATCTCACGCGCTGGCTCTACGTGTCCGCGTTGAGCCGTGAACCCGCCCCGGCCGAACTCAAGGTCGCCGCCGGTATGGTCGGCCCCGATCTTTCCGAACAAGGCATCGCCGATCTCCTGTGGGCTGTGTGCATGCTCCCCGAATTCCAGACCATCCGTTGATCGCCATGAACTCCCCGCTGCCGCTAGATCCTTCCTTGCCCGAGCCGCTCGCCCGTCGCGAATTCCTGCGCATGCTCGCCGCCGCCGGCGCCGCGACGCTATCGATGAGCGCGCCGCGTCTCCTTGCCGAGAGCGAGAAGGTCGTGCAGCCCCGCCGCTACGGCCGATTCCTGCATCCTCATCTGGCTCGCCGGCGGCATGGCCGCCCCGGAGACCTTTGATCCGAAGCGTTACGCGCCCTACGAGAAGGGACTCTCGTATGAGCGCGTGCTCAGCACCTTCCCGGCGATTCCCACTTCTGTCGATGGCGTCCGGATCTGCCAAGGGCTCGAGAACATCGCGCAGGTCATGGATCGCGGGACGTTGATCCGTTCGGCGGTACAGCCCGACCTCGGTAGCATCCTGCATTCACGTCACCAGTTCCATTGGCACACCGGCTACGTCCCTCCGCAGACGGTCGCCTGTCCGCACATCGGTGCCTGGATGGCCCAGGTGCTCGGCCCGCGCAATCCGGTGATGCCCGCCTTTATCAACATCGGCCAGCGCCTCGAAGGGGTCGGCGAAAGCGAGGAGCTGAAGTCCTTCACCACCGCCGGTTTCTTTGGCGGTGAATACGGCCCGATGAACCTGGCCGTTTTCACTGAGGAGGCCGCCGCCGCCGTGCGCCCGCCGAAGGGCATGGATGCCGGGCGTTTCGTGAACCGCGACCGCGAGTTCCGTCGCCTCGTTGACGCGACGCCCAGCCGCGACCTGCTCAGCGACCATCAGCATGAGTCCATGCTGCGCTCCATGGATAACGCCTATCGCCTGCTCAGCGCCAAGGAACGTTCCGCTTTCGACATCACGCTCGAGACGCCCGAGGTGCAGAAGGATTATGACACTGGCCGCTTCGGCCGTGGCTGCCTGCTCGCCCGACGCTTGGTCGAGAACGGCGCCCGCTTCGTCGAGGTCACCACCGAGTACGTGCCATTCTTCCAGTGGGACACGCATGGCAAGGGCCACGAGACCGTCGCGAAGATGCACGCCGAGATCGACCGTCCGATCGCGCGCCTCATCCGTGACCTTGAGCAGCGTGGCTTGCTCGACCGCACGCTGGTCATCATCGCCAGCGAGTTCAGCCGCGACGCCATGATCGAAGGTCGCCCTGGCTCCAAGGCCAAGGATCAGGCCTTCAATAACTCCGGCGTTATGACTGAGCCCTGACCACTACGGCCTGCATCGTCACTTCACCGGCGGCACGAGCGTTGTCATGTTCGGCGGAGGCGTGAAGAAGGGCATGTCTACGGTGCGACCGCCGATGAGCGTCCGCTCGTCGCAATCAAGGACCCCGTGTCGATTTCCGACATGCACGCCACGATTTTCCGCGCCATGGGCATCAGCCCGAAGACTGCTTTCGATATCCGAAGGTCGTCCGTTCTACGCGACGGTCGACGGCAAGGGCGTCCCGATCCCGATCTTCAGGAGCTGAGGCGCGCAGCGGTGCGGCGTGGGCGCGGACGGCGGTCTCGATGAGCTCGCCCGTGCGCCCGCATGGCTTCGTCGAGCGGCATCTCGTCGGGCTTGATCGGGATCAGTAGGTCGAAACTGCGCGTGCAGTGCGGCTGAGTCGTCGACCGAGCCGGCAACGCCGACGACCTTCTTGCCGAGACGCCGCGCAAGTCGGGCGACGCCGACGGGACCCTTGCCCTGCAGGCTTTGTTCATCAAGGCGGCCTTCGCCAGTGATGACGAGGTCGGCGGCGGCGACGCGGGCCTCGAGGCCGAGCTGCGATGAGACCATGTCGAAACCGCTGACAAGCTTCCCACCCAGGAACGCCATGAGTCGAAGCCGAGTCCACCCGCGGCGCCGGCGCCAGGTACTTCGCGTGGATCGTTGCCGAGGTCGCGTCGCACGAGGTGGGCGAGGTGTGCGAGCCGCTGTTCGAACCAGATGAAATCCGTGACGCCTTTCTGCGGGCCGTAGACGCGCGTGGCGCCACGGGGGCCGAGCAGGGGATTGTCCACATCGCAGGCGACGATGAGCTCGCAGGCGGGCAGGGAAGCTGGCTTCTCGACCTGATCGGCCTCCAAAATCGTCTCGAGGGTGGGGGTGAAGGCGTGCCCCGCTTTCTTAAAGGTATAGCCAAGGGCGATGGCCAACCCGAGGCCGCCATCGTTGGTGGCGCTTCCTCCGATGCCGATGAGGATGCGGCGGGCGCCTTTGGTGAGGGCGGATTGGATGAGAATTCCTGTACCTAAAGTACTGGCAGTAAATGGGTTAAGTTTAAATCTTGGACGATTGCCAGGCCGCTGGCCGCGCTCATTTCCATGATGGCCGTGGCCGAACTGGCTACCCAGCCGAAGGGGGCTTCAAGCGGCCTTCCCTGGGCGTCTTGGGTGGTGCCACGGGTCCATTCTCCGGCTAGGGCAGTGGTCATCGCTAGGGCGGTGCCTTCGCCGCCGTCCGCAATCGGGCAAAGGTCGAAGGAGGCCTGTGGAAAGGTCGTTTCTAGGCTATTTTTAATATGAAAACCGGCTTTTTCCGCCGGCAGGGAGCCCTTGAATTTGTCGTTGGCGATCAGGATGCGCATCGTCCGGCCCGGCCATCCTCGCCGTGGGTCTTCCTTTACAATCCGAATGGGGAACCGCACTTGATTTCCGGGGGCCTTGGCTTACATTCAAACTAAGGTCAGTCCGCCCCCGGGCTGCTTCCCCTTACCTTAATCCCACCTTAAGAAACACGCTCATGCTGTCGCTCCGTCATACCGCCCTCGCGTTCGCTGCCCTCGCTGCCCTCGCCGTCGCTCCCTCCGCCGAGGCGACGCCTGCTACCAAGGAAGGTCTCGAGTTCTTCGAGAAGAACGTGCGCCCAATTCTCATCGATCGCTGCTACGAGTGCCACTCGGCTGAGAAGAATTCCTCCAAAGGTGGCCTCATCCTCGATTCCATGGACGGCGCCTACAAGGGCGGCGACGAAGGCCCTTCGGTTGTCCCGGGCGACCTCGAGAAGTCTCTCCTCATCAAGGCCGTCCGTTACAACGATCCCGAGTTCTCGATGCCCCCGAAGAAGACGGGCGGCAAACTGCCGGACGACAAAATCGCCATTCTCGAAGAGTGGGTGAAGATGGGTGCGCCGATGCCTTCTGGCGGCGCTGCCAAGCTCACTGGTCTCACGGGTAAGGCTCGCGATCACTGGGCCTTCCAGCCTGTCAAGAAGCCGACCGTTCCCGAAGTGAAGAACCGCGCCTGGGTTAAGACGCCCATCGATGCGTTCATCATGGCCAAACTCGAAGAGAAAGGTCTCCAGCCTAATCCGGCTGCCAATCCTGAAGCCTTCCTTCGTCGTGTTTCCTACGATCTAATCGGCCTTCCGCCCACCTCTGAGCAGGTCGATGCCTTTGAAAAAGCCATTCAGGCCGCACAGATCACGGACACGATGGCGCTTCGCTCCGGCAAGCCCGCCGTCGCCGTCGAAGCGATCTACGCCAAGCAGATTGATAGCCTCCTCGCCTCGCCCCACTACGGCGAACGCTGGGCTCGCCACTGGCTCGATACCGCCCGCTACTCCGATACCCGCGGCCTCCAGGTCGACCAGGGTGACAGCCTCTTCAAGGATTACCGTTTCGCCTACGCTTGGACCTATCGCGATTACGTCATCAACGCGCTGAACGACGATAAGCCTTACGACAAGTTCATCGTCGAGCAGCTCGCTGCCGACCGCATCCCAGGCATCTCCCCTGACGATCCGCGTCTCGCCGCGCTCGGCTTCCTTACCGTCGGCAAGCGCTTCGACGACCCGAACGACATCATCGACGAACGCATCGACACGAGCACCAAGGCCTTCCTCGGACTCACGGTGTCCTGCGCCCGCTGTCACGACCATAAGTTCGATCCGATTCCGATTAAGGATTACTACTCCCTGCACGGTATCTTCGCCTCGACCGTCGAGCCGCTGCACCACCCGACGATTGCCGCCACTTCTAAGTCCGCCTCCGCCGCGCGCTCCGACTTCACCAAGCGACTCGGCCAGCTCCAAGACGAGCAGGTCGCCGGCTTCTTCCGTTACATGCGTGAGACCCGCGCCCGTTACGACAACGAGATGGCTGGTCGCCTGATGATCGCCAGCGTCCGCGGCGGTTCCTCTGAAGCCGGTGACTTCTCCGAGCGTTACAAGATCAGCCTCCAGGAAGACACCGATTTCGCCGCGATGCGCATCCAGAAGGACTCGCCTATCACCGGTCCGTTTTACGCCGCCGCCCAAGTGCCCCTCGTCTATTTCGCCGAGCGCGCCCCGATTGCGATTCAGGAAGCGATCAGCGACCCCGACCATCCGGTCAACCCGATCATCGCCGCCGCCCTCCGTGGCCTGAAGCCGAAGTCGCTCCATGACGTCGCCGCCGCTTACCAGAAGGCGTACAATGAGAACAAGGCCGCCATCCTCGCGCACCTCGCCCTTCTCGCCAAACCCGGTGAAGACTGGAAGAAGACCTCTCCGGCCATCGCCGAGATGACTGGCTATCCTTGGGCCATCCCGAGCTACGACGAGGTCTTCGACAACGAAGACATGATCTCGCTCTTCAGCACCCGTAAGTTCTGCGCCGACTGGCAGAACCGTCCGATCTACGGCGGCATCGGCAACCGCGAGCCGGTCGCCTACTTCCGCCATACCCGCATCAACGAACTGCGCCTCTCGCACCCCGGCGCCCCCGGCGAAGCCATGGTCGTCCAGGACTCGGAAGCCCCCAAGGACAGCTACGTGTTCAAGCGCGGCGACAAGAACAACAAGGGCGAGATCGTCCCCCGCCAGTTCCTCGAGATCCTCAGCAAGGGTGATCGTCGTCCGTACGTCGACGGCAGCGGTCGCTATGAGTTCGCCCAGTCCATCGCTACCAAGGAAAACCCGATGACCGCCCGTGTGGCCGTCAACCGTACCTGGATGAAGCACTTCATCGAAGGCTTCGTCTCCTCGGTGGACGATCTCGGCAATATGTCCGAGAAGCCCTCGCACCCGGAACTCCTCGATTATCTCGCCTCCGAGTTCATGGAGAACGGTTGGACGATGAAGCGCCTCCATCGCATGATTGTGATGAGCAACGTCTATCGCCTGGATTCCGACCCGACCGCCAATCCGCTCGTGCAAAAGAAGGGACTCATCGATCCGCTCAAGATCGACGCCGGTAATCGCCTGCTCTGGCGGGGTAATCTCCGTCGCCTCGACTTCGAGTCCATCCGCGATTCGATGATCCTCCTCACCGGCAAGCTCAACCCAGCGGTCGGCGGCCAGCCCGCCAACATCACGGACGAGCCTTTCAGCTATCGTCGCAGCCTTTACGGTTACGTCGATCGCAGCCGCCTCAGCGACACGCTCTCGCAGTTCGACTACGGCGACCCTGATCAGCCGAACTCGAAGCGCAATTCGACCATCGTGCCTCAGCAGGCCCTGTACTTCATGAACAATGCGCTCTCCGTCGAGGTCGCCCGTGCCGTCTCCTCTCGCAAGGACGTGGTCAACGCGATGTCGGAAGACCAGCGCATCGTCGCGATGTTCCGCTGCATGTTCCAGCGCCGTCCCTCCGCCAATGAGATCCGTGTTGCTCAGGAATTCCTGGCCAAGGCCAAGATGACTGTTGCGACCGCCGGCCTCCGTCCTTCGACCAAGGCCGCCGTTGCTGGCACCAAGGCCGGCACCAAGGCCGTGGCTCCGGTGGCTCGTACCATGGCGCCTGCCTCCAAGGGTGTGGCGATCAAGGCTCCCGATGGCGAAGAGAGCATGATGACCTCCGTGACGGGTGGCGGTGCCGAAAGCGTGATGCAGAACGTCGGCGAGTCCATCGCCCGCACGCCGATGACCCCGACTGAACTGCTCATCCAGGCCCTGCTGCTTTCGAACGAGTTCGTTTACGTGAACTAAGGATAGCACCACTGCTTCCTCCGAAAGCCGGCCATGTGGCCGGCTTTCTTGTTTTTATGGCTGAAGGGGAGGGCAGCACCCGAGGCGCGGCCCGCGGGATTTTGACAAATTCTTAACAAAAATCGCCCAAAGGGCGTTGGCCGGGGTTGTATGAGGTGACAACGGCAAACCAGAGGTTGATGTCCTTCATCCAGACATAAGAATTATCACCTAGTAGGAACCCCCAGCCGTCCCCGGCTATCCTCCCCCTTTAAATCCGCCCGCCCCCTTATGAAACGCCACCCGAACATGCTTCGTCTCCTCCCCGTGCTCGCCGCCTTGGGATCGACCGCCATGCTTTCCGCCGCCGACGCTCCCGCCGAACCGAAGATGGATCCGGCCGGCTTGGAATTCTTCGAGAAGAACGTCCGTCCGATCTTCACCGAACGTTGTTACGAATGTCACTCGAAGGAGAAGGGCGTCTCCAAGGGTGGCCTGATCATGGACTCGCGCGCGGGCCTGCTGGCAGGTGGCGATCTAGGTCCGGCGGTCGTGCCGGGCGATATCAAGAAATCCATGCTGATCCTTGCCGTCCATCAGACGGATCCTGATCTTTCGATGCCGCCGCGCAAGAAGGGCGCCAAGCTTTCCGACGCGCAGATCGCGTCCCTTGAGCAGTGGATCAAGATGGGTGCGCCGGCTCCCGCCGGTGCCGGCGGCGCCAAACTCACCGGTCTTTCCGACAAGGCGCGCAGCCACTGGGCCTTCCAACCGGTCCGCGAATTCGCCGTCCCGACCAAGCTCAGCAACGCCGCCTGGTGCCAGAACGAAGTCGACGCGTTCGTGCTCGCGAAGCTCGACGAGAAAGGGCTCAAGCCTAATCCCGCCGCCGACGGCGAAGCGCTGCTGCGCCGCCTGTCGTACGACCTGATCGGCCTGCCGCCGACCAGCGTCGAGGTCGACGCCTTCTCCCGCGAATACGATTCCGCCCTCGCCATGGACAACATGGCCGCCCGCAAGGGCCAGCCCGGCCGCGCCGTCGCCGGCGTCGTCGAGCGCACCGTCGACCGCCTGCTCGCCTCGCCGCACTACGGCGAACGCTGGGCCCGCCACTGGCTCGACACCGCCCGCTACTCCGACACCAAGGGCCTCAAGCGCAACGGCACCATCGAGACGTTCGACGCCTCCTGGACCTACCGCGACTACGTCATCGACGCCTTCAACTCCGACAAGCCTTACGATCAGTTCATCATCGAGCAGCTCGCCGCCGACCGCCTGCCGGACCTCGCCAAGGACGACCCGCGTCTCGCGGCCCTGGGCTTCATCACCGTCGGCAAGCGCTTCCAGAACGCCGACGACACGATCGACGAGCGCATCGACGCCACGACCAAGGGCTTCCTGGGCCTGACCGTCGCCTGCTCGCGCTGCCATGACCATAAGTTCGACCCGATCCCGGCCGCCGACTATTATTCCCTGCACGGCATCTTCGCTTCCGTCATCGAGCCGCAGCAGAACCCGGTCGTCCGCGATCCGCTCCTCGTCGGCAAGAACGCCCCGACCAACGCCTACCGCGCCGACTATGAGAAGAAGCTCGCCGAGCTCATCAACACCACCGCCGGCGGCTACTACAAGCACCTCGCCGGCATGCAGGCCGCCTTCCACCGCGAGTTCGCCCCCCGCGCCCTCGCTTCGCTGGTCGGCGGCTTCCGCAGCACCGCGGGCTTCGATATCCTGAAGAAGTACGACCTCGGCCAGAGCCGCGAGCTCGACCCGTCCTTCGCCGCTTCCGTCGCGCGCCCCGACCATCCGATCACCGGCCTGCTGGTCCGCCTCAAGCGCGTCGGCGCCGACAACTTCGAGAAGCAGGCCCCCGCGATCATCGAGGCCGCCCTCGCCGACAAGAAGAGCCCGCTGAACCCGCTGGTCGCCGAAGGCCTCCGCGGCCTCAAGCCCAAGAGCCTCGACGAGGTCGCGTTCGCCTACCAGGCCATCTTCAAGAAGCACCGCGACAAGATCGTCGCGCACATCCAGATGCGCAGCCAGCCGGGTCGCAGGGGCGACAAGGACGACCCCGCCCTCGCCCAGCTCGCCGCCTTCCCCTGGCCGCTCCCCAACGTCGAGGACATCTCCACCGTCTCGCTCCTCGAGCGCCTGACCGAGAGCCGCGATTTCTGCGACAGCTGGCAGGTCCCCATCGCCTCGACCTTCGTCAACAACAACAAGCCCGCGAAGTACTTCAAGTTCGCCGACATCAACGCCCTCGACATCACCCACCCGGGCGGTCCCGGCACCGCGATGGTGGTCACCGACGTCGAGAAGCCGCGCGACAGCTACGTCTACATCCGCGGCGACCGCAACAAGCGCGGTCCCGTGGCGCCCCGCCAGTTCCTCGAGGTCCTGGCCGGTCCCGACCGGCTGCCGTTCTACGAAGGCAGCGGCCGTCGCGAGCTCGCCCTGGCCATCGCCAGCCGCACCAACCCGCTCACCGCCCGCGTGCTCGTGAACCGTCTCTGGATGCACCACTTCGGCGTCGGCATCGTCACCTCGCCCGATGATTTCGGCAACATGTCCGAAGCGCCGAGCCACCCCGAGCTCCTGGACTGGATGGCCACGGCCTTCGTCGAGGGCGGCTGGTCCATCAAGAAGATGCACAAGCGCATCCTGCTCTCCGCGACCTACCGCCAGTCCGCCAATCCGAACGACAACGTCCTCGTCGCGCAGAAGTCCGGCGTCGACCCCCTGAAGGTCGACGCGGCCAACAAGTTCCTCTGGCACGCCAACCTCCGTCGTCTCGACTTCGAGTCGATCCGCGACTCGATGCTGCTCCTCTCCGGCAAGCTCGACCGCGCCCTGGGCGGCCGCGCGGTGAACATCACCGACGAGCCTTACAGCTATCGCCGGACCATCTACGGCTTCATCGATCGCGACAAGCTCAGCGAGTTCCAGTCGCAGTTCGACTTCGCCGATCCCAACATGGCCAACTCGACCCGCGGTTCGACCATCGTCCCGCAGCAGGCGCTGTTCTTCATGAACAATCCGCTGGCCGTGGAGGTCGCGCGCAATGTCACCGCCCGCCCCGAGATGGCCAAGGCGTCGTCCGACGACGAGCGCGTGACCCAGCTCTATCGCATCATGTACCAGCGCTCGCCGACCGTGCAGGAGCGTCAGGTCGCCCGTGAATTCGTGGCCCGTATCGCCGGGTACATCGACGAACCGCCGGTCTCCCCCAAGGCCGACAAGCTCGCCAAATCCCGGGCGGAAAAGGCCGCCAAGGCCAAGGCGGCCACCGCCACCACCGCCAAGGCCGCCCCTGAGGTGAAGATCGAAACCTCGGTTCAAGGCGGGAAAATCGTGAATAACACCGAAAAAGTGGACCGCAAGGTGCCCGCCAACCCCTGGGTCATGCTGGCCCAGTCGATGATCTGCTCCAACGAGTTCGTCTACCTGAATTGATTACCCCAACCAATCGAGTTTGAATATTCAAAATAACCCCCCATATTTATCCCTAACCAAATCCCCACTATGAAAGACTCCAGCTGCGGCAACTACGTGCCGACCCCCAACTCCCGTCGCGAGTTCCTCCGCCAGACCGGCCTCGGCATGGGCGCCCTCGCCTTCGGCACCATGGTCGCCGACTACATGGTCAGCGACGCGCAGGCCGAAGTGATGGCCAACCTGAAGCCCCGCAAGGCCCCGCTCGCCGCCAAGGCGAAGCACGTCATCCACATCTTCGCGGGCGGCGCTCCCTCGCACCTCGACACCTTCGATCCGAAGCCGAAGATGAAGGAGCTCGCCGACATGTCGGCCGCCGGCATGAACGGCGTCCTCTTCCCGACGCCCTTCGAGTTCAAGAAGTCCGGCAAGTCCGGCCTCGAGATCTCCGAGATCTTCCCGAAGCTCCAGGGCGTCGCCGACGAGATGTGCGTCATCCGTTCGCTCCACCAGGACCTCCCGGCCCACGGTCCGGCCGCCAAGCTGATGCACACCGGCTCGGCGATCCTCTCCAAGCCTTCCCTCGGCGCCTGGGTCCTCTACGGCCTCGGCACCGAAAGCCAGGATCTCCCGGGTTTCGTCTCCCTCGGCGGCAGCTCCGACGCCCGCGCCTCGGCCTTCCTTCCGTCCCTCTTCCAGGGCGCGAACACCTCGTTCCGTCCGGGCGCCCCGGCGAACAAGATCATCGCCAACCTCCAGAGCGAATTCACCACGCAGGACGCGCAGCGCAAGCAGCTCGACCTCGTCCGCCAGCTGAACGAGCGCCACATGCAGACCGTCCAGAAGGACGAGCAGCTTGAGGCCCGCATCGAGTCCTTCGAGCTCGCGTTCCGCATGCAGACCGCCGCGACCGACGCCTTCGACATCTCCAAGGAGTCCGAGAAGACCCGCGAGATGTACGGCAAGTCCGACCTCGGCGCCAAGCTCCTCTGCGCCCGCCGCCTCGTCGAGCGCGGCGTCCGCTTCGTCCAGGTCGACGCCGGCGGCTGGGACCACCACACCAACCTCTTCACGGCGATCGCTGGTAAGGCTGAAGCCATCGACGGCCCGGCTGCCGCCCTCATCGCTGACCTCAAGCAGCGCGGTCTCCTCGACCAGACTCTCATCATCTGGGGCGGAGAGTTCGGCCGCACCCCGACCACCGCGGGCCGCGTCAACCAGGCTTCCGGTCGCGACCACCATTCCAAGGCTTTCTGCTGCTGGATGGCCGGCGGCGGCGTCAAGGGCGGCATGCACTACGGCGAGACCGACGAGATCGGCTCCCAGGTCGCCGCGGACGGCGTCGACGTGCACGACCTGCACGCCACGATCCTCCGTCTCCTCGGCTTCGATCACACCAAGCTCACGTTCCGCTACAACGGCCGCGACTTCCGCCTCACCGATAACTTCGGTAAGGTTGTCGACAAGGTCATCGCCTAAGCGACTTCGGTCGCACGAACGGAAGGGCGGGCACTGCGAAGTGCCCGCCCTTCTTGTTTTCACGAGGCCGTGGCTTGCGTCCGGCCACCTTTGTTTTCTAATAGAATCATCCCCATGAAGACGTTCCTCCTCCTTGGCGTTCTTGGCCCCGCGATGCTCTTTGCCGCCCCGGCGGATCCGAAGAAAGATGCCGCCCGTAAGGAGGCGACCCGGGTCGAAGCAAAATCAGCGACGAAGCCCGAAGCCAAGCCATCGGCGGAAGTGAAGGTCGCGCCCCGCACGGGCGAAGCTCCAAAGTCCGGCGTCAAGGGCACCGATGCGTTCGGTCGCACCCAGACCCGCTATGATAACGGAGTGACCGCCGTGACGACGCCAGACCCCTTCGGCGGCTCTTCCACGCGCTACAGTAATGGCGTCACCGGTTCGACCCGGACGGACCCCTTCGGTGGCTCAACGACTCGCTTCAGCAATGGGGTGACGGCGACCACGCGGCCTGATCCGTTCGGCGGATCGACGACGAGTTACAGCGACGGCACTCGTGCCACGACGCGCACGGACCCGTTTGGAAATCAGGTGACGACTTATTCCGATGGCCGCCGCGAGACGATTCGTCCCGACCCGTTTTCTTCCGCTCCGGCGAAGAAGGATGGGTCGAAAGAGCGGAAATGATAGGGGTGCCGCCCAACAGGGCGCTTGAAACCCGCACCCGTCGGTGCAGTCTTCCCTGTCTTACCCCATGAAGCGTCATCTCCATCTCTGGGCCGCCTTGGCTGCCCTTGTCCTTGCTCTCCCGGCCGTCGCTGCGGAGGCCTTTACTTCCGGCCCAGGTTGGCTCGAGTTCCCCGCTAGCAAGGGCGCAGGCGCCGGCAAGCACGTCGTGCTGCTCGTCGGCGACGAAGAATATCGCTCCGAAGAAGCCTTACCGATGCTCGCCCGCATTCTCTCCGAGCGCCATGGCTTCAAATGCACCGTCCTTTTCTCCCATGACGACGGTGTGATCAATCCGAACAATGGTGCCTCCCTGGGCAAGCCCGAGGCCCTCGACACTGCCGACGCCCTCGTGCTTGGCCTACGTTTCCGTAAGTGGAATGATGGCGCGCTCGCGAAGTTCGATGCCGCCATCAAGCGCGGCGTGCCGATCGTCGCTACCCGCACCAGCACGCACGCTTTCTCCGGCATCCCGAAGGAAAGCGCCTTCGTCGCCTATAACTGGAACAACAAAGGTGGCTTCGGTAAGAATGTCCTCGGCGAGACTTGGGTCAGCCACTGGGGCAACCACAAGGGTGAGGCCACCCGTACGGCCGTCGAGCCTGGTGCCGAGAAGCTCGCGATTCTCAATGGTGTCGGCGTCATCTTCGGTGATACCGATGTCTACGAGGCTTACCCGCCAGCCGATGCGCAGATTCTCCTCCGCGGCTTGGTCCTTAAGGGCATGAATCCGCAAGATCCCCTGAGCGAACGTGCGAAGAAGCGTGCCACCGATAAGCAGGAGCAGGGCATCAATTCGCCCGCGATGGCCGTGGCCTGGACTCGCGAAGTTCCCAATGCCGGTGGCACCAAGAACCGCGTGTTTACCACCACCATGGCCTCCGCCAGCGATCTCGCCGATGAATCGCTCCGCCGCCTCGTCGTCAACGGCGTCTTCTGGGGTCTCGGCCTCGAGGTGCCCGCCAAGGCCGACGTCACGCCGGTCGTGGAATGGAAGCCGAGCAAGTACTCCTTCAACATGTTCCACCCTGGCCTGAAGGCCGAGGATTTCGCGGGCGTGCTGCCTCCGCCCCTGACGGCCGCTCCGGCCAAGAAGAAGAAATAATCCGCCGGCTGCTTTCTTTTGCCGCACGGGCGCATCGCAGGATGCGCCCGTCTTGTTTAGGCGCGAATCCCGCGATTCACGAGGAGCTGGATCAGTGCGTCGTTGTAGATGATGTAGGCGCCTTCGCGGGCGGTGGCGTCGCGCACTTCGATATCGTCGCTCACGACGAACCAGGGAGCCTCCACGGTCTTGTCCTTGGCCACCAGGTCCATGATGTCGTGGTCGGCCTTGGCGCCCGCGCGGCTGAAGGTGATCCGGACCCGCGAGTTCGTGGTCTTCAGGGCGCTTTGCTGGCCGTCGAAGCTCACCCAGACGTGCAGGCCGGGGGCGTCGTCCGCGAGCTTCTCGGCGAGCTGCACGACCTTCTGGCGGGCCGCCCCGTCGAGCAGGTAGCGGTTCTCGCCCTGGGCGTTCTTCTTGGTCGCGAGGCGCAGGCCGAGGTAGTCCTGGCGCAGGCAGGCGAAGTTGTTCGCGTCCAGGGCCAGGCGGGCTTTCTCGCCGGTGGCCACGGCGCGTTCGAGGAGCGCGAGCGGCCCGGACTGTTTCTGCACGTGGAAGGCGGCGTCGGCCATGTAGGACCGGCGGCGATGGATGTCGCGGCGGTAGAGGTCGGCGTGACGCGAGTCGACGAGGCCGGATAGTTCGGCGAGCACCAGGGCGCCTTCGATGGCCTTGAGCTCGCGCGCGTCCGCCCCGTTGATCTTGGCCGAGATGCGCTCCAGGAAGGGGTCGGAAGGCTGGTCGCGCTTCTCGAGCTCGTAACGCACCTTCTCGATGTGCTCGGTGATCCGCTTCTCGAGGGCGACCGCTTCAGGGAGGGCCTGGCCCGCGGTGCGCAGGTAACGGCGGAGCAGCTTGAGCATCTCTTCCATCTGCGGGATCGCCTGGCGGAGCTCATGTTCCTTGGCGAGGAACGGGTCGGCGTCGCGCTGGGCCTTGCGGATCTTGTCGACGGTCTCGGTGGTCAGCTGGCGGAGCTTCGCGACTTCCTCCGAGGCGGATTTCAGCGTGCGGGCGTCGGCCAGCCAGGGGCGGATCTCCTCGGACAGCAGTTCCTCGGCGATCTCCCGGGCTTTCTTGGCCACGTGCTCGCGGGCGCGCTCGAGCTCGCCGCGGAGGCGGGCCACCTCGGCCTCTTCCGCGGTCAGCCTCGCCTGCACGGCCGCGAGGTTCGTCTCGTAGGTCGCGCCCTGTTTGGCGGCTTCTTGGACAAGGCGCGCGGCCTCCTCGCGGGCCTTGCGGATCTCGGCGTCCTTCGCCTCGAGTTCGTTGGCGTGCTGCCGGCGGATCGCGCGGCCTTCGTTCTCGCGGGCGGCCTTGCCTTGCGAGATTTCCTGCTGGAGGCGGCGGAGCGTCTTGCCCGCCGAATCCAGGGCGTCCACGGAATCGAGCGGCTCCTTCTCCGTCGCGCCTCCCAGCTTGGCGAGCAGCGCCTTCCAGGCCTTGGCTTCCGGCTTGTTGGGCTGGGCCTTGGCGCCCGTAAGCAGGCGCGGGAGCAGGTCGGCGGACAAGGCGGCGTCCTTCTGTTCGACCTGGTTGTTCCAGAGCACGCAGAGCAGGGCGGCGCGCGGGCCGCCGATGACGGCGGCCATCTCGTCGAGGTGTTCGAGCAGCTTCGCCTTCTCGCACTTCAGCGCCTCGGCGAACCACGGGAGGTGTTCGGCGATCGCGGAGGCGTCCTGGGCGAGATGCCCGAGGCGTTTCTTGAAAAGCCATTTCGAGGCCTTGAGGAAGGGGCGGCGATGGATGTAGCCGCCGGGAATCTGCTTGGCGAGGGCGAGCAAGGGGGTCTCAGCGACATGCTCTAGGTCCATGACAAGCTGCTCGGAGAGAATCTTCCGGTGCGGATCGACAGCCTCGTTCTTGTAAGAAAATTGCCCCATGACTCCAGCGTACCCACTGGTGGGCACGGGGCAAGGTCATGGCTGGCCCGGCGGGCGGTTTTCTTGCTTCGGTCTCGCCAGCGGGGAGGGAAGGGCGTTCGTTCGGGCTTGCCTGATGCGTTCTTCCGCCTCCATCGTCATCCCTCTTTGCTCGGCCGTAGGCTACACCTTCGCCGCGATGGCCCTCAAGCGGGCCATGGATGGCGGCCATCCTTGGCGGGTCCTGTTCATCGTGAACCTGATCGGGGCCGTCCTTTTCCAGACCTGGTTGCTTCATGGGGGCGAGCCCTTCACAGCGACGAACATCACCCATGCGGTCTTGGCGGGCACGGCTTTCTTCATTGGTCAGGTCTTTACCTTTATTGCGATTAGCCGGGGCGACATCTCCATCGCGACGCCAGTGCTCGGCACCAAGGTCGTCTTCGTCGCGCTCTTGGTCTTCTTGACGGGTGGCGAGGAACTTGGCTGGAAACTCTGGGTGGCTACTTTCCTGACGACGTTGGCCCTGGCCTTGTTGGGCGGCGAGTGGCGTGCCAACCGTGAGCGACTGCTGGTCAGCGTTGGCTTCGCCTTTCTGGCCTCCGTCGCTTTTGCGGCCACGGACGTGATGCAGCAGCTTTGGGTCCCGGCTTTCGGTTTCGGCCATTTCGGCCCGGTGATGTTCTTGACGGTGGGAGCTTTGTCGTTCGCCCTCATTCCGTTCTTCTCCGCGCCATTGAGTCAGATGCCTCGCTCGATGGTCGTCTGGGCTTTCGGCGGTGGGCTCCTGCTGACCATTCAGGCCATGGGCATCGCCTACTGTATCGCGGTCTACCACGAGGTCACCGTCACCAACGTCCTCTACAACACCCGCGGTCTTTGGAGCGTCGCGTTGGTGTGGGTCGTCGGGCATTGGTTCTCTAATTCGGAGAAACACGTAGGCCGGAGCATCATGACCCGCCGATTGATCGGGGCCTTGATTCTATTGGCCGCGGTTTACCTCAGCCTAGCCTGATTAAAGGTCGGCGTTGTCGATCAGGCGCGTCGCGCCCAAATGACAGGCTATCGCGATGGCACAGCGGAGCCCGGAGGTCGAGGCGACGGGTGCCATTGTCTCGAGATCGACAATCTCGCAGTACTGCAGCTGGAGCGCAGGCTGAGTTCTCAGGACGGCGACCGCTGCATCCCGCAGGCGTACGGCGTCGGTGACGCCGGCTTGCGCGAGGGCTTTGGCCGCGGCCATGGCGGTGGGGATGGCCGTAGCCTGCGTTAACTGTTCAGCGGAGAGATAACGGTTACGTGAGCTCATCGCCACCCCGTTAGGTTCGCGGATGGTCTCGTGCGCGATGATCCGGACGGGGATATGCAGGTCGCGCACCATGCGACGAATCACCGCGAGCTGCTGAAGGTCCTTGCGTCCGAAGACGCCGACGTCCGCCTGCGCGGCGTTGAAGAGCATGGCGACGACGGTGGCCACGCCGCGGAAGTGCCCGGGGCGGAATTCGCCGCAGAGCTTGGCGGAGATGCCCTCGACGTCGACCCAGGTTGAAGCGCCGGCCGGATAGAAATCCGCGGCGGCGGGTGCGAAGATCAGACTGGCGCCCGCGGCTTCGCACCCAGCGCGATCTTCCGCGAAAGTCCGCGGGTATTTTGAGAAGTCTTCGTTGGGGCCGAACTGGGTCGGGTTCACAAAGATCGAGACCACGACGAAGGCGGCCTCTTCCCTGGCCCGACGGATCAGGCTGAGGTGGCCTTCGTGGAGGCAGCCCATCGTCGGCACGAACCCGATGGCCTGGCCGGCCTGACGGGCCCGGGCGACCGCGGCGCGCAGTTCGGGGATGGTGTGGACGACCTCCATGCCGCCAACCTATGCGGCGCCCGCAAAGGCGCAAGGCGCAGTTGTATGCGAACTCCCACCCTGTCGTTTTGTTCATAGGAGGGCCCTATTCCTTTCTTGGCAGCAAGGGGACGGGCTCCAATGTCAGAACCCTCCCTCCTATAAGTCATGTCGCACTTCCCTAATGTCCCAGTCATCAAGTTCGAAGGATCGAAGTCCAAGAACCCGTTCGCCTTCAAGCACTACAACCCGGACGAGAAGATCGGCGGGAAGAAGATGAAAGACCACATGCGCTTCGCCGCGGCCTACTGGCACGTGATGCGCAACAGCCTCTCCGATCCGTTCGGCGCCGGCACCGCCCTCATGCCCTGGGATGATGGCTCCGACTCCCTCGACAACGCCCTCCGCCGCATTCCGGTCTTCTTCGAGTTCCTCCAGAAGTGCCAGATCGACTTCTACTGCTTCCACGACCGCGATATCTCTCCTGAAGGCAAGACCCTCACCGAGACGCATGCGAACCTCGCCCGCGTGACGAAGGAGCTGAAGGCCTACCAGAAGGGCACCGGCAAGAAGCTCCTCTGGGGTACGGCCTGCCTCTTCTCCCACCCGCGCTATGCGCAGGGCGCGGGCACCTCGCCCAACGCCGACGTGTTCGCCTACGGCGCCAGCCAGGTTCGCCATGCGCTCGAGGCCACCAAGGCCCTCGGCGGTGAAGGTTACGTCTTCTGGGGCGGCCGCGAAGGCTACGCTACGCTGATCAATACCGACATGAAGCGTGAGCTCGATCACCTCGCCGCGCTCCTGCACCTCGCTGTCGACCACGCCAAGAAGATCGGCTTCAAAGGCCAGTTCCTCATCGAGCCCAAGCCGCGCGAACCCTCGACCCACCAGTACGATTCCGATGCGGCCGCCTGCCTCAACTTCCTCCGCGAATACGGCCTACTGAAGTACTTCAAGCTGAACCTCGAGACCAACCACGCCACGCTCGCCGGTCACACGATGGAGCATGAGATGGAAGTCTCGATTGGCGCGGATGCCCTCGGCTCGGTCGACGCCAACCGTGGCGATACGCTCGTCGGCTGGGACACCGACCAGTTCCCGACTGACCTCTACCTCACGACGAACATCATGCTACGCATCCTCAAGATGGGTGGCTTCACCAAGGGCGGCCTCAACTTCGACGCTAAGCGTCGTCGCGAGTCGCACGAGCCCGTCGACCTCTTCCACGCCCACATCGGTGGCATGGACGCCTTCGCCCGCGGCCTCAAGATTGCCCACGCGATTATCAAGGACGGCAAGATGGATAAGTTTGTCTCGAATCGCTACGCCTCCTGGGACAGTGGCATCGGCAAGAAGGTCGAATCCGGCAAGGCCACCCTCGCCCAGCTCGACGCCTACGCCCAGGGCATCAAGGCGCCGACGCTCGCGTCCGGTCGCCAAGAGATGCTCGAGAACCTGATCAACGAGTACATTCGCTGAGGCTATGGCGATCGTCCTGGGTCTTGACCTGTCCACGCAGAGCGCAACGGCGCTCGTGTTGGACACGGCGAAAGGCACGACGGTCGCCCGCGCCCGCGCGGCGTTCGGCGCCGACTTCCCTGAACGCGGACATCCGGAAGGATTTATCCGCGGAGGGCAGGGCGGTGAAGTGCACGCTGATGCGCTCCTCTGGCTTGATGGCCTCGAGCTCGCACTCGACCGTCTCGCTAAACTGACCGACCTCTCGCAGGTCGACGCGGTCTCCGTCTCAGGCCAACAGCACGGCAGCGTTTACCTCGCCGCCGGCTATGAAGCCGCGCTCGCGGACGGCAATCGCGCCACGTCGCTCTCGGCCAAGATTTCTCCGGTCCTCTCTCGTCGCTCTTCGCCAATCTGGATGGATTCATCCACCGCGGCCGAATGCGCCGAGATTGCCGCCGTCCTCGGTGGCGACCAGGCCGTCTGCGACCTGACCGGCTCGGTGGCCACGCAGCGTTTCACTGGCCCGCAGATCCGCCGCTTCGCCAAACTCGAGCCTGCCGCTTGGGCCAAGACGAAGCGCGTCCATCTCGTTTCTTCTTTCTTCGCGTCGGTGCTCGCTGGCAAGGATGCCGCGATCGATACCGGCGATGGCGCGGGCATGAACCTGATGGATATTCGCAAAGGTGATTGGGCTCCGGCCGCGCTCGCCGCGACCGCGCCCGATCTCGCCACCAAGCTTCCGCCGGTCCGCCCTGGTTCGACCGTGGCCGGCGGCATCTCCGCTTACTTCATCGCCCGATATGGTTTCTCCCCGAAGTGCCAGGTCGTCATCGGGACCGGCGATAATCCTTCCAGTCTTGTCGGCATGGGGGCCTCGAAGCCGGGCAAGGTCGTGATCAGTCTCGGCACTAGCGACACGCTTTTCGCCGCGATCGAAGGTATCCGTACCGACTCAGCCGGCCTCGGTCACGCCTTCGGTAATCCGATGGGTGGCAGCATGAGCCTCGTCTGCGTCCGTAACGGCTCGCTCGCGCGTGAAGCCATCCGTCGCGAATGTGGTCACGCCGACTGGCCCGCGTTCTCCGCCGCCGTTGACGCTTCTCCCGCCGCCGTCTCCGCCGTGCTACCGATGGAAGAGCCCGAGATCACGCCTCGCCGTGCTGCCGGCCGCATCGCCCTTGGTGCCGCCACCTCGCAAGCGACGCTTCCGCGCGCCGCCGTCGAAGGTCAGGCCCTCAGCCTCCGTTTCCACAGCCGCTGGGTCGGTACGCCGACCACGCAGTTGCTCCTGACGGGTGGGGCCTCCGAGAACCCTTCTGTGGCCAAGATCTTCGCCGACGTCTTTGGCGCCCCGGTGCTCCGTCTGGCCGTTTCTGACTCCGCCGCCCTAGGTGCCGCCCTGCGTGCCGCCGAGGGGGCTTGTGGGGCCAAGATGGCCGATCTGGAGCCCGTTTTCTGCGCCCCGGCCCCGGGTGTCGTCCAGCCGAACCCAGCCCTCCGGGCGGCCTACGACAAGCTTGAGGCCGAACTGGGCCAATCGCTGTCGCGTAAGGCATAAATTGGGGTCTGTGAGCATTGCCCACTTGAACAAAGTGGGGTGATTGGCTGACAGTAGGGACTCACCCCTACTCACCATGTCACAGCGCCCTGTTACCCTCTTCACCGGCCAGTGGGCCGACCTCAAAATCGCCGAGCTTCTCCCCAAGGTCAAAGCCATGGGCTACGAAGGCGTCGAGCTCGCCTGCTGGGGCGACCACTTCGACGTCGTCCGCGCCGTCAACGAGCCGGGCTACGTCGAATCTATCTGGAAACTCCTCGCGCATCACGACCTCGGCTGCTGGGCGATCTCCTCTCACCTCGTCGGCCAGGCCACCTGCGATAATATCGACGAACGCCACCAGTGCATCCTCCCGGCTCACGTCTGGGGTGACGGTAATCCGGAAGGCGTCCGCCAGCGCGCATGTGCTGAGATGGCCCTGACCGCGCAGGCCGCCCGCAAGTTCTTCGACGCCGGTAAGGCTTACATGGCCAACAAGCCGAAGGGTTCTGGCAAGACCGTCGTGAACGGCTTCACCGGCTCCTCGATCTGGCACGCGATCTACGCCTTTCCGCCCACCAATCAGGCCTACCTCCAGAAGGGCTTCGATGATTTCGCCAAGCGCTGGAAGCCCATCCTCGAAGCGTTCGAGAAGCACGACGTCTACTTCGGCCTCGAAGTGCACCCGACCGAGATCGCCTTCGATATTGCCTCCGCCCAGCGCGCGCTCGACGCCGTCGGCAACCACAAGCGCTTTGGCTTCAACTACGACCCCAGCCACCTCGGCTACCAGGGCGTCGATTACGTGAAGTTCATCCGCACCTTCGGTAAGCAGATCCACCACGCCCACATGAAGGACGTCTGGTGGGGTCACGGCGACGGCACCGTCGGCGTGTTCGGCGGCCACACGGATTTCTGCGACCCTCGTCGCGCCTGGGATTTCCGCTCCGTCGGCCGCGGCGACATCAAGTTCGAGGACGTCATTGTCGCCCTCAATGACGTCGGCTACGCCGGCCCGCTCTCCGTCGAGTGGGAAGACGGACGCATGGATCGTTTCTTCGGCGCCGCCGAATCAGCCGCCTACGTCAAGAAGCTCGCCTTCCCGAGTAACAAGGTCGCCTTCGACGCCGCCTTCGACAAGTCCGCTCAGGGCAAGTAATCACCTCTCAACCGAACACATCTCATGGCAACCAAAGTAGGCGTCATCGGAGCAGGTGGTATGCTCCAGTACCACGCCGCTGGCTTCAAGCAGGCCGGCGCGGAAATCATCGCTGTCGCGGATCCCGCACCGGGCGCCGCCCAGAAGGCCGCTACGAAGTGGGGCATTCCGAATGCTTACGAGTCCGTTGACGCGATGCTCGCGGCCCACAAGGACCTCGACGCCGTCAGCGTCATTGTCCCGAACAAGTTCCACGCTGCGCTCGCCATCCAGTGCCTCAATGCCGGCAAGCACGTGTTCTGTGAGAAGCCCCCGGCGCTCAGCGCTCCGGAAGTTCTCGAAATCACCGCCGCTTCCAAGAAGTCGGGTAAGCACGTGATGTTCAATTTCAACAACCGCGCCCGCCCTGAATCGCAGGCGATGATCAAGTATGTCGAGCAGGGTCAGGTCGGTAAGATCAACTCCGCGCAGGCGAAGTGGATCCGTCGCACTGGCATCCCGGGCTTCGGTGGCTGGTTCACCACCAAGGAACTCTCCGGCGGCGGTCCGCTCATCGACCTGCTGCACATGGTCGACCTCGCGATGTATTTGATGGGTTACCCGGAGCCAGCGCACGTGCTCGGCCAGACCTTCAACGACTTCATCGAAGACAAGTCCTTCAAGGGCCCGTGGGGCATCCCGGATCGCGTCGGCGGCGTCACCGACGTCGAAAACGCCGCGCACGGCTTCGTGACCTTCAAGACCGGCCAGGTGCTGACCTTGCAGGTCTCCTGGGCCGAGATGATCAAGCGCGAAGAAGTCTCCGTCGTCTTCCAGGGCACCAAGGCTGGCGGCAAGGTCGAGCGCCTCTTCGGCATCGACGGCCTCGACAACACCGCGATTGATACCTGCGAGCTCTACGTTCAGGAAAACGGCAACAGCGTGAACCGCTCGATTGTCACGCCTGCGTGCGAAGACATGGGCCGCATCGCTTCCGCCGCGAACTTCATCGAGGCCATCGAAGGCCGCGCGAAGCCGCTGAACACCCCTGAGCAGGCCTACCGCCTGATGCAGGTCATCGACGCCATCTACGCGTCGGCGAAGTCCGGTAAGCCGGTCTCCCTCTAATCACTACTCCTATGGCATCCCTTAATCGCAAACTCCGCATGGGCATGGTCGGCGGCGGTCGCGGCGCCTTCATCGGCGGCGTGCATCGCATGGCCGCGGCCCTCGACGGCAAAATCGACCTCGTTGCCGGCGCGTTCTCCTCGGATCCCGAGAAATCTCGCCTCTCCGGCCAGGACCTCTGCCTTGATCCCGCCCGCGTGTACGCTTCGTATGCCGAGATGGCCAAGGCCGAAGCTAAGCGCCCGCTCGGAGACCGTATCGACTTCGTGTCGATCGTCGCGCGTAATGATCTCCATTATCCCGTGGCCAAGGCCTTCCTCGAAGCCGGCATCCACGTGATCTGCGAGAAGCCCCTCGCGTTCTCCCTCGCCGAGGGCAAGAAGCTCCGCGCCATCGTCAAGAAGAGCGGCTTGGTCTTCGCGCTGCTGCATAACTACACCGGCTACCCGATGGTCAAGGAGGCCCGCGACTTCGTGGCCGCCGGTAAGCTCGGAAAAATCAACAAGGTCCTCGTCGAATACCCGCAAGGTTACGCCATTGGCGCCCTGCAGTCCGGCAAGATCCAGAAGATCGCCAACTGGCGCATGGATCCGAACTGCTCCGGCGTCTCGAACTGCGTGGGCGACATCGGCACGCACGCCGAGAACCTCGTCCAGTACGTCACCGGCCTCGAGATCAAGGAGATCGCCGCCGACCTCAGCACCTACATCCCCGGCCGTCTGCTCGACGACGACGCCAACATGCTCGTCCGCTACAAGGGCGGCGCGAAGGGTGTCCTGCACGCCTCGCAGATCTCCACCGGCGACGAGAACAACCTCAATATCCGTGTCTACGGAACCCTGGCTTCCCTTGAGTGGCACCAGGAACATCCGAATGAGCTGATTGTGAAGTATCTCGACCAGCCCCGCCAGACGCACCGTCGTGGTAACTCTTACAACGGCGAAGCCTGCAAGAAGTATAGCCGCACGCCGTTTGGTCACCCGGAAGCGTTCATCGAAGCGTTCGCGAACATCTATCGCGCTGCCTCCGAAGCCATCACCGACCGTCTCGAAGGCCGCAAGGCTCCGAAGGGCGGCTACGACTTCCCGTCGATTGACGACGGCGTCACCGGTATGGCGTTCATCGAAGCCGCGGTGAAGTCCTCGAAGGGCAACGCCCGCTGGACTAAGCTCGCCGACTAAGGCGCGCGCCAGTCCGTCACGAAGGCCCCGGGTTCCGGGGCCTTTTTATTTGTTGAGCCACCAGATGCTCACGTTGAGCACGGTGGCGAAGCTGACCCAGAGCAGGTGGGGAATCTGGAGCAGGGCGTAGCCGCGATGCTGCGGCCAGAGCTGGCGAATCCAGATGATGAGCAGGATCAGGTAGCCGAGGATATCGATCAGCGCGAGGTCCGGGCGATGCATCCCGAAGAAGAGCAGGGACCAGAGCGAGTTGACCAGAAGGATGATGAAGAACGTCCGGCGGGCCTGGCGGTCGGTCCATGCGGCGTTGGCCGAGCAGGCCATGAGGACGTAGAGTGTCGACCAGACCGGGCCGAAGATCCAGTTTGGCGGATTGAAGGGCGGCTTGATGAGGCCGGCGTACCAGCCCTTGATCTCCGGCATCGTGGCAGCCGAGCCGAGCCCGCCGATGGCCAAGCAGAGGGCGATGAGGCCGATGAGGCGCCAAGGGAATCCCGGGTTGCACCTTGCATGCCGTTCGCGGGCCAAGTCTTCGAGGCTGGGTTTCATGGCTTCATTTTCAACTTCAGGTCCCTCATGGCAAGGCCCAGGGGCGGAGTCCGCTTGCCATCCGCCGTCTTCCCCCTCTTTTTAGGGCCTTATCAACATGTCCGACTCTTACATCCAGCAGCTCTTCGCCGAACGCATCGGCGGCGTCAATTACGGCAAGTCGACCGCGATCTATAAGTTCGAGAAGATTAAGCGCGCCAAGGCTGCCGCCAAGAAAGCCAAGCCGGACGTCGCCCTGATCGACCTAGGCGTCGGCGAGCCCGACGAGATGGCTTTCCCAATGGTGGTGAAAGCGCTCCAGACCGAAGCCGCCAAGCCCGAGAACCGCGGCTACTCCGATAATGGCGGTAGCGATTTCAAACAGGCCGCCGCACGCTACATGCAGAATCTCTTTGGCGTGACCGTCGACGCCGATACCGAAATCCTCCACTCGATTGGCTCCAAGGCTGCACTGTCCATCCTGCCGGGCTGCCTGATCAACCCCGGCGATTATGTCCTCATGACTACTCCGGGGTACCCAGTGTTCGGCACCCACGCCAAGTATTACGGCGGCCACGTCCATAACCTGAAGCTTACCGCCGAGAACAATTTCCTGCCCGACCTGACAACGATTCCCACTGACGTTCTCGCCAAAGCCAAGGTGCTGGTGCTTAACTTCCCGAACAACCCGACCGGCGCCTGCGCCACGCGCAAGTTCTACGAGGAAGTCGTCGCCTTCGCCAAGCAGCATAACCTCGTCGTCATCCAGGACGCTGCCTATGGCTCACTGCACTTCGGCGCCGAGCAGCTGTCGATTCTACAGGTCCCTGGCGCGAAGGACGTCGCCCTCGAGCTGCACACGCTCTCCAAGAGCCACAACATGACCGGCTGGCGCATCGGCTTCGTCGCCGGCAACGCGCTGCTCGTCCGCGCCTACGGCGATGTGAAGGACAATTCCGACTCGGGCCAGTTCCTCGGCATCCAGAAGGCCGGCGCCGCTGGTCTCGACGAGGTCTCCATTCCGAAGGCCATCGCCGCCAAGTATTCCCGCCGCATGGACAAGCTCGTCGGCGTGCTCGCCCAGCTCGGCTTCCAGGTGCGCAAGCCCGGTGCTGGCTTCTTCCTCTACATGCCCGCCCCGAAGTCCGCCACCGGTCCGTCCGGTACGGTGAGCTTCGATTCCGGCGAAGCTTTCTCGCAGTGGATGATCACCGAGCACCTGATCTCCACCGTGCCGTGGGATGATTGCGGTTCCTTCGTCCGCTTCTCCGTGACCTTCGTTTCCGATCAGGGCGAAGCCGGTGAAGCCGAAGTCATCGCCGAGGTGGAACGCCGCCTCTCGGCTTGGAAATTCAGCTTCTGAAGGCCTTTTTAAGCCTCCCTTTCTTGTCGGATTGACAGGGAAGGGGGGCTTTGTCCTTCTGAACGTCCAGTTAATTGGCCTGATAGCTCAGTTGGTAGAGCAGACGCCTGAAGAGCGTCGTGTCGTTGGTTCGATTCCGACTCAGGCCACCATTTAACGCCAGCCCATCTGATTTAACTCAGGTGGGCTGGTCCTTTTGAGGCCTTAGCGATTGAAGATCAGGCGCCAGACCGAGAAGTCCTTGCCGCGGTCGACGGGCTCAGTCGGCGGCGTCTCCCAGCCGCTCGCCAGCAAGGTCAGCCGGCGGGTCTCCTCGCGGTTACGGTCTTTCTTCGTGGTCTTCTCGAGCCACTCCGCCCGCACGACGCCGAAGGGAGTCACATCGGAGCGCCAGACGGTGCCTTTGAACTCGATGGTCTGCTTCGGGACCACGGGCGGGTCGGTCACGGTACTCGCAAGCATCTTCATCCGCTCGCACGCGAAGGGCTTGCCGCTGGCTTCGACCGTTTCCTGTGCAGGCGTATCTGCGCTCAGCTCGCTGGCGTAGGTCAGGTTCGCCCACTTCGAGACCCAGGCGATATCCTCGCGAGTCATGTGGTAGGCGCCTTTGACGGGATTGGAGAAGACAATCTCCTGCGCATTCTCGATGAGCCGGCCGGCACGCTCGCGATTCATGTCGGCGCTCAGGAGCAGGCGAAGTGGGGCTTGTTCACGCGATCCCAGCCAGCCGACGGGTTCGACGGTGAACCAGACGTGGGGCTTACCGCTGACGTCCATGCCGGAGCGAATCGAGAGGCTCAGTTCGGATTTCGAGACGACCTTGCCGTCGCGGATCGTTTCGTACTGGTAGCGCGCCCAGGTGCCGGGCTTGGGCAGTTTCTCCGCGAAAATTTGCCACTGGGCTGGCGAGGAGATGGCGCCCGCCAAGAGCAGGAGAAAGGCGGCGAGGCGGCGCATGGGCTGATTAATGGGCATTTATGGGCCTTTTGGCGAGCATCGACCCGCTTCAAGCTCCTTTGCCTTTGACTCTCCAAGCCGCCGCCCTTGAAGTCGGGGTCTTCGTCATGGAATCCCAGGCCCAGTCTTCGACCTCCCTCCGCTCCGCGGCTGGTCGTGCCATCATTCCGGCGATTATTACCATCATCGGGCTCTAAGCCCGCTGAACGGAACGCCCGACGGGCGACTCCCCGTTCCGCGGCGCCCGGAACGGCCCCCTCCCTTTACACCTCTTCCCCACCCACACCACCATGGCACGCTCCATCGAAATCTATGATACCACCCTCCGCGACGGCTCGCAGGGGCAGGGCATTCATTTCTCCGTTGATGACAAGCTGCGCATCGCCGCCGAGCTCGAACGCTTCGGCATGACCTACATCGAAGGCGGCTGGCCGGGCTCCAATCCCCGCGACGTCGAGTTCTTCGCCCGTGCCAAGAAGATCAAGTTCAAGCACGCCAAGCTGGCGGCCTTCGGGTCGACCCGCCGCAAGGGCGTGCGCGCCTCCGAAGACGCTCAGGTTCGTGGCCTCCTCGAGGTCGATACCCCGGTCGTCACCATCTACGGCAAGACCTCCGCCCTCCACGTCCGTGAAGTCCTCCGCTGTTCCCCTGAGGAGAATCTCGAGATGATCCGCGACACGATCGCTTTCCTGAAGTCCCATCGCCGCGAAGTCGTCTATGATTGCGAACACGCGATCGATGGCTGGAAGGAAGATCCGGCCTACGCCATTGCTTCTATGCTCGCCGCCGTCGCCGGCGGTGCTGACCGCATCGTCCTTTGCGATACCAACGGCGGCTCCTTGCCCGCTGAAGTCGCTGCGGCCACCCGCGCCGCCATCGCCGCGCTGAAGAAGACCCCCGTCGGCATCCATACGCATGATGACGCCGGCCTCGGTCTCGCCAACGCCCTCGCTTCGCTTGAAGCGGGCGCTTCGCATGTCCAGGGCACCGTCAACGGTATTGGCGAGCGCACCGGCAATTGCGACCTCACCGCGGTTATCCCGTGCGCCCAGCTGAAGTTCGGCTGGAAGTGCGTCTCCTCGACCTCGCTCAAGGGCCTCGCTGGTCTTTCGCGCTTCGTTGATGGCGTCGCCAATCTCGCCCCCGATCCGCGTCGTCCGTGGGTCGGCACCGCGGCCTTCGCCCATAAGGGCGGCACGCACGTGGACGCCGTCCGGAAGTTCTCCGCCGCCTACGAGCATATCGATCCGACCGTCGTCGGCAATGAGCGCACCGTCCTCGTCAGCGACCAGTCTGGCCGCAGCAATATCGTCCTCAAGGCGAAGTCCCTCGGGATCGACCTCGATCGCGATTCTCCCGCTACCGCCACCGCGCTCGACGAGCTGAAGAAGCTCGAGCATGGCGGTTGGAGTTTCGAAGATGCCGAAGCCTCGCTCGCTCTTCTGCTCCGCCGCCACATCGGTAAGAGCAAGGCCGCGCCGTTCGAGGTCGCTTCCTATCACGTCACCGCGCGCGGCGCCAAGGGCTCCGCCTATTGCGAAGCCGTGGTGCGCATCAGCATCGCCGGCAAGGAGACCCTCACTGTGGCCGAAGGCGACGGACCGGTTCATGCCCTCGACCAAGCCCTGCGTTCCGCCCTCGTGAAGTCCTTCCCGAAACTGGCGAAGGTCAGCCTCGTGGACTACAAGGTCCGCATTCTCGGCGGTACCGACGGCACCGCGGCCAAGACCCGCGTCGTCATCCGCTCCTCCGACGGCAAGGCCTCCTGGGGTACGGTCGGTGTCAGCGAAAACCTCGTCGAAGCCTCCCTGCAGGCGATCGTCGACGGTTACGCCCACGCGCTGTCCTGATCTCGGTCTGACCGTTGACTGCCTTCAAGGGCGGGGTAGAAATCTTCTATCCCGCCCTTTATGCGTTCGCTCATTCTCCTGTTCGTCGCCGCGTCCACCTTCGCCGCCGACCTCGCCAAACTCCACATCTTCGAAATGGCGAAGCGGGGTGAGAACGTCGAGGTCGCCAAGATTTCGGCGCTGGCCGCCGCTGCCTATGGCAGTCCGCACATGACCATGCCGCCCACTCCGGTCTTTCGTCTGAGCGACGTCCCTTTCCTCGGTGCCGGTCGAAAGGAGAAGCTCGACCTTTATTTTCCGTCAGGCGATTTTCGCTCCAATCGCCCCGCGGTGGTTTTCATCCACGGCGGCGGCTTCACGGGCGGCGACAAGGCCGAGTATCGTTCCGCCAGCGTCAGCGCCGACCTCTGCCGCGCGGGCTACGTTGTCGTCAGCTGCAACTATGTGCTGGGTCCGAAGGACAAGCCGGGCGTCTGGCCGCAGAACATCGCTGATTGCCGCAACGCCGTCCGCTGGTTGCGGGCGCATGCGAAGGAGCTTGGCGTCAATCCGGACAAGATCGCCGTCGCCGGCGGTTCGGCGGGTGGCTACCTCGCTCTGATGGTCGGGTTGTCGGACGATAAGACCGGCCCTGGCGGCGATCCGGCCGCGAAGCATTCGGCCAAGGTCTCCGCGGTCATCGACATGTACGGCGTCGTGAATTTCTCCAAGCATGGTAAGGGCATTGTCCCGGGGACTTCGCCGGCGGAGCAGGCCGCTTACCTACCTGAGTCCCAGTGCGACGCGCAGGATCCGGCGGTGCTCATCCTGCACGGAACAGCCGACACCACGGTCGATATCGCGCAATCGGATGACATGGCCAAGGCGCTGCGCGCGGCGAAGACGCCATTTGAATACATCGTCGTCGAGGGCGCTCCGCACACCTTCGACCTGTACCCCAAGGGCAAGGGCTGGAAGCGGACGGGCGTCGTCGCTGGAGCCGAAGTATCCAGTTCCTCTGATAAGGCTGACCTCACCGAGGCCACCTTAGATTTCCTCGCCCGGACGATCGGCAAGTAATCCTTACTCCTTCAGGCGGGCCATCACCGTCGAGCCCTGCAGCTGGACGTCGAAGCGGCTGGTGTCCTCGAGCATGCGATAGAACTTCGCATAGCGCGGGGCGTTGGCTTCGAGTCCGGGGTGTTCCTGCAGGAGGAATTTCTTGATGACCTCGACCTTCAGCCATTCGCCTTCGGGAGCGAGGCCCGTGGCGACGTCGACGAGGGCCTCGATGATATCCTGTCGCTGCTGCAGCTGGGCGCGCCGCTGGTCGGCCTCGGCCTTGCCTTGGGCCTGCTGGCGGATGAGAGGTTCGGACGGTCGCGGTAATCTTGGCCGGAGTTATCGGGCGCTGGGCGAGCTTCGCGCGGGGCGCGGGGTTCGCGGGCCGGGCGGGGTTCACGTTGGGCACGTTCCGGTCGGGCTTCGCGCCGGGGGCCGGGCTCGCGTTGCGGGCGCGGGGCGTCGGCGAAGCGGAGTTCAGGGAGCATCTTCTCGAACTGGTCGAGCAGGGCGCCGACTTCCTTGTTTTTCGGCGTCAGCGCTCGAAGGGCTTGGGCGAGAAGGCTCAGGGCGATGCGCGGGTCGGACTTGGCCGACTGTTCATCATCGAGGCGAGCGCGCAGTTCGGAAAGGTTCAGGTAATGATGGGCCGTGGAGCGGAGGGCCTTGTGCGTGCGTTCGCCCATCACGATGATGCGGACGCCGAGGCGCTTGGCGTCTTCAACGACCGGCGTGAAGTCGCTGTCGTTCGTGACGAAGATCAGCGTCGTGGGCGGATTGGGGCCAGCCATCAACTTCACGGCGTCAATCGTCAGGCGCATATCGGCGGCGTTCTTGCCGGGTGTGTAGCTCCGCTGGTCGACGAGGTCGAGTTCAGGCCAGTCCTGGGCGGCGGCGCGCCAGCCACTGAGGCGGCCGTTGAAGTCGCCGTAGGCGCGAGCCGCGGAGATCTCCGTCTCGCCGATAAAGCGGCGCAGGGTGGGGAGATGCTGGTGAGAGACGTTGTCGGCGTCGATCAGCACGCCGATGCGCTGATTGGGCTGCGCCTTGGCGGCTTCGGGCGTGGAGGTGGAGGCGGCGTCGGCCTGGCGGCGGGCCGGCTTGGCGGCGCGGCGGGCGGAAGGTTTGGCGGAGCGACCGCGCGCGGGTGCGGCGGCTTTCTTGGGCTTGGGTCTGGGCACGGCGGAAAAGGTCCCTATCCGTGCGACGAAAGCCTCGCCGCTACAATGCGAAACGCCGGCGGTGCTCCGGGTCATCGGTGAACCATCGTCATATTTTAATTGGAACTTTCAGTTTTCCCTGTTGTTAAAAAGATGTGAACCGCTGTTTCCCTCGCTCCCTCGGCCTTTTGGCCGCCGTTTGCTGGGGGCTTGTGGCTGGCGCCGTCCCCGGGGCTGTTGTGGAGCCGATGTGGCTGACGAAGTCCGGCCCTTGGGGGCAGTTGGAAGTCCACTCCGTTTATTTGGAGCCGCCGGATTCCTTGATGGCGGTGATCGCTAAGCCGTCGGCGGTGACCCGCTGGACCTTCGAGCAGAACACGCTGGGCGGCGTCCGGGCGATTCTGGTTAAGGCCGGCGTGCCGGAGGCGACCATCGCGAGGCTCCTCAGCCCCGTGCGTCTCGTGGAGAGCGGCAACAGCATTATCCTTCTGCCTGAACGGGAAGACCTCGTCGCCCTCAGTATGGAGGTGCGCAGCGCCCTTTACCTGGAACTCGCCAAGTCCTCGGCGAACGAATACCAGCACGACCCGGTCTTCATCCTCGGTGGCGATGTCGACGACTGGCTGGAAGAGGTCCCGCTCACTTCCGGGCAGCGCGCCTTGTTCCGGCAGCTGCTTTGGCGCCGCGGTAGCGCCCTCGTCTTCAGTGATGTGCAGGCCTTGCTCGCCTTGGCCAAAGGCCCCGAGGAGGTGAGCGCCGTCTTTCGGAGTATCACCCGTGTGCGTAGCCTGGTTATCAGCCTCCGTCTGCCGCTGACCGTGGACCGCCAAGCTTTCATTGATTACTGGACTGCCGATCAGGTGGGGACACCGCGTCTGGCGTTCATCCGCGCGGTGACCCAACGTCGAGCCAAGCAGCTCATCGATGTCACCCACTTCCTCCCTTCGGCTTTTCGGCTCCGAGTCTACAGTTTCCCGGAACTTGATCTGGGTCTCAAGGGCCGCTTTCCGGACTGCCATTGGACCTCCCTGAATTTCTTCAATCAGGAGCCCAAGGATATCTACCTCGATACCCGCCAGGCCGCCGAGCATCTCCTGAAGGACTACGTCGCAGCGGATGCGCCTTACCGATATGGAGACGTGCTGTGCTTCCTGGACGATGGTGAAGGCCTGCACACCTGCGTCCATATCGTGGATGACATCGTGCTGACCAAGAACGGCGACAGTATCCTGGCGCCGTGGACCCTGATGAGGCTCCGAGATGTCGACGAGATCTATCGTCGCACTCCGAATACCCGCATTCAGGCCTATCGGCTCAAGAAGTAGTCCTCCGGTTCGCGTCGCTGTCCCCGGCGGGAATCGAACCCACATCCTCGGTTTAGGAAACCAATGTTCTATCCGTTGAACTACGGGAACGCGAAGGGTAGTAAGTCGGGGGAGGGGTGGGCGGGCAAGCCCGCATCAGCGGGGTGGGCTTGACTCCCCGGCGTTTGGGCTAACTTCAAGGGCATGACTGTCTTCCTGTCCGCCGTTACCGAAGCTCCTTTGGTGATTCCTAACTGGGCTTGGGCGGCCTTCCTCGGGTTCGTCGGCTTCATGCTGGCACTCGACCTCGGCGTCTTCAAGAAGAAGGCCAATGAGGCGCCTAGTTTCAAGGAGGCCGTCGCCTGGTGCGTGGTCTGGGTTTCGCTGGCCGTCGGTTTCGCCTTCTTGCTCTCGGCTTGGCGCGGGCCGGAGGACGCCGAGCTCTTCGCCGCGGGCTATGTCCTAGAGTTAGCTCTGTCCGTCGACAACCTCTTCATCTTCATCCTGGTCTTCGCGCACTTCAGCATCCCTCCGCATCTCCAGCATCGCGTCCTCTTTTGGGGCATCCTCGGTGCCGTGGCCATGCGGGCGATCTTCATCATCGCCGGCATCGCCGCCGTCGATCGCTTCACCATCCTGCTGCCAATCTTCGGTGCCTTCTTGCTCTTCACGGGCCTCAAGATGGCCTTTTCGCATGACGAGACCGAAGGGAAGGGCGTCGATGAGAACTTTGTGGTGCGGATGATTCGGCGATTCTTGCCGGTTACGAATCGCCTACACGGAGAGGCTTTCATCGCTCGCGAGGATGGCCGCCGCGTCTTCACGCCGCTCTTTGTGGTGCTGGTCGTCATCGAGAGCACCGACCTGCTCTTCGCGATCGACTCGATTCCCGCCGTGCTCGGCATCCTGCCGGTCCAGATGCCGATCGAGGAGAAGCGTTTCATCGCCTTCACCTCGAACATTTTCGCCATCATGGGCCTTCGCTCGATGTACTTCGCCATCTCGGGCTTCATGCATCTCTTCCGCTTCCTCAAGCCAGCCCTGTCCTTCATCCTGGTCTTCATCGGCGTTAAGATGATCCTGCCGTGGGCGGCCACCGTGGCTGAGCCCGAAGGGCAGTTCGCCGGTTGGGCGCAGGCTCTCGTGCATGATGGCCGGGTGCATATCCCTACCTCGGTTTCCCTCTCAATCATCGGTTTCGTCCTGGCCCTTGCGATCGCCCTCTCGGTCGCCTTCCCGAAGAAGAAATAGGACAGATTTGATGTTTCCACCCGCGGGGCTCGCAGCCACGATAGTGGTGTGTTCCGAGGTCGCTACAAGCTCTACCTGCCCTACCTGAAGGGAAGCCGTACGCTCCTCTTCCTGTCATTGCTCGCGGCCATCGTCTTCGCAGCCGCCAACGCCTTCGGTCTGCCGTTTCTCGTGGGCAAGGTCCTGCCAGCGGTCTTCGGCGATGCTGCGGCGCGAGCCGCCCCTCTCCTGACGTGGCCGGAGTGGCTGGGTGGCCAGCCGGCGCTTTATCTGCCGAAGGGCTACGAGATGGCCTTCGCCGTCGCGTTCCTGCCCGTCGTCATGCTGATCCGTGGTCTGGGTGAATTCTTCTCCACTTATCTGCTCAATCTCGCTGGCCTGCGCGTCATCGAGGCCGTGCGGCGCGATGTGTTCGCCAAACTGCAGCAGCTTCATCTCGGCTTCTTCGGGCGGCTCTCGATTGGCGACTTACTTTCACGTCTGATCGCCGACGCCAACTCGGTTCGGCTGGTGCTGGTCGACGTGTCGAATGACCTCATCGTCCAGCCTTTGTCGATGGTCTTCGCCCTAGCCTATGTGGTGTTCATCTGCTTTTCCCACGACAGCGGTTACTGGTTCCTAGCCTGCCTCTTGGTCGTCCCGGCTGCAGTCTTGCTCGTGCGCGGTGTTGCGGTGCGAATCCAGACCCGGATGCGTCAGGGGATGGAATCCGCCTCCGACCTGAACAGCATCGCGGTCGAGAACCTCCAGTCAGCCCGCGAGGTCCGCGCTTACGGACTGCAGGAACGCGAAGCAAAGCGCTTCAATCAGGCCAGTCAGGAAGGTCTGCGTATTCAGGGCAAGCTGGTGCGCTACGAGAAAGCCCTTTCGCCCTTGGTCGAGATCACCGCCGCCGTGGGGATTTCTGCGGCCATCGCTGTGGGCGCGATGAATGGCTTCTCGATGAGCGAATTGATTTCGCTCATCATCGCCTTCTATTTCGCGTACGGCCCGATCAAGCGGCTGGGCAATGTGAGCAGTCGTCTGAGCATGGCCGCCCCCGGCCTCGTCCGGCTGGAGGAGGTTATCCTCGCGAAGGTCGAAGTGGATGACGCGCCCGACGCCCGTCCGCTCGCCCGTATCCGCGGCGACCTAGAGATGAGCGGCGTCTCCTTCAGCTACGGCGCCGACCCAGTGCTCGTGGACGTCACCCTGAAAATCCCCGCTGGACAGTCTGTCGCGCTTGTCGGCCCCAGTGGCGCCGGCAAGAGCACCTTCGTTAACTTGGTCCCGCGTTTCTTCGACCCGCAGCAAGGCTCGATTCTCATCGATGGACATGACCTCCGCCAGGTGCGTCAGGCTGACCTGCGCGCCAATATCGCTTTGGTTTCGCAGGAACCTGTCCTCTTTAATGAATCAATCCTGGAGAATATTCGCCTCGGTCGGCCCGCCGCCACCGATGCAGAAGTCCACGCGGCCGCCCGTCTGGCCGGCGCGTTCGAGTTCATCGAGGCCCAGCCTGAAGGCTTCCTGACCAAGGTCGGAGAGCGCGGTGGGCGACTGTCGGGCGGCCAGCGCCAGCGTGTCTCCATTGCCCGCGCATTCCTGAAGGACGCGCCCATCCTCATTCTCGATGAAGCCACTTCCGCGCTCGATACCGATACCGAGCGCAGCATCCAGCAGTCGCTGGCGCTTCTGATGAAGGGGCGGACCACGCTCATCGTCGCGCATCGCTTTAGCACGATTCGCGACGTGGACCGCGTGCTGGTCTTTGACGGTGGGCGGATTGTCGCCGACGGCACGCGTGAGGCGGTCTACGCCTCCTCGGAGCTGTTCCGCCGTCTGTGGGATAACCAAGCCAAGAATCTCGTCTGAGATGCGCCTGCTGGTCGTTAAGTTTACGGGACTGCGCGGTGCGTTGGCCACGACGGCGGGTTTGCGTACCATCCGCGAACGGCATCCTGGCGCTCAGATTACCTTTGTCACCTCGCCCGGTTCCGAGGTTGCCCTCGAGGGTTGTCCCGCGGTCGTCGAGACCATCGGCTTTGGCGAAGAGGGGTCGGTCTTGGCGCTTGTTTCACGGCTCCGTCGCCAGCGCTTCGACTTCGCCGTTGCTCTGGGCGGTCACTCTTTAGCGAATCGTCTGGTGGCGCTGAGCGGCGCAGCTGTTCGCGCCTGCGGTGGCCACGCCCCGTTCTATCTCCGCCCTTTGATGCACCAGCAGGTCTTCGGCTCCGTCGTCGATCCGCATGAAGCCGCTCGCGACCATGAGGTGATGTCGCGCGTCCTAGGCTTCCATGCCGAGACGCCGGCGATGTGGTTCGCCCCGTCGCGCATGCAGGAGCACGGCATGATGCTGGAGGAAGGACGTTTCGCCGTCATTCACCCTGGCGCCACGCGTCCTGATCGGATCCTCGAGATCGACAAATGGGCCTCGGTCGCCCGCGAACTCATCGCTTCCCGGGCGGTCGAGCGTATCGTCATCTCGGCTGGCCCCGGTGGCGCAGAACGCATCATGGCCGAAGCGCTGTGCGGCCTGATCGGGCCAGTGGCGATGTCGACCGGCGGCCGCCTTCGGTTTTCCCAACTTGCTCGGCTCATTAAGGAGTCGCGGCTCTTCCTGGGCGCCGATTCCTCCGTCTTGCAGCTCGCCGCCGCGGTCGGCACGCCGGTGGTGGGCGTCTTCGGGCCCTCCGATTACGCCCGCGCCCGTCCGTGGGGTACGGTCCATCGAGTGGTCCGCGTCGACACCACGATGTTCGCAGGCGAACTCCGCGCTGACTATCTGGCGCGCATGGATCGGGCCCTGGCCCGCATCACCGCCCAACAGGTTACGCACGCGGCGGAGGAGGTCATCCGCATCACGACGCCCTGAGGGCGTCGCTTGACCTGTCGGCGACTTCTGCGACCTTAGCCCCGTGTCCAGCTCCCCCGCCCATTACGACGCCGTCATTATCGGTGCCGGTATGTCTGGCCTCGCCGCCGCGGTCCGCCTGGGAATGTTCGGTCGTAAGGTCTTGGTGCTCGAGCGGCACAACTCCGCCGGGGGCCTCAATTCCTTCTACGCCCGCGGTAAGCGGAAGTACGATGTTGGTCTGCATGCCCTGACGAATTGGGTGCCTGAAGGCACCAAAGGAGCGCCCTTGGTCAAGTTGATGCGCCAGCTCCGTATCCGTCGCGAGGAGCTCGACCTGTGCCCGCAGCTCGGCTCGCGCGTGACGATGGCAGGGAAGAACCTGCGGCTGAACAACGACTACGAATCCCTGCTGGCCGACGTCGCCCGCGAATTCCCTCAGTCCGTCGACCGCTTCCGCGAGCTCGATGCCTGGATCACGGGACGCGATGAAGCCTCGCTCGAGGCCCATGGTGGCTCGGCTCGCGCTTTACTCGATGAGCGTCTCGGCGACCCATTACTCCGCGACATGCTGCTGCTACCGACCTGTTTCTACGGTAGTGCGCTGGAGGATGACATCGAGGTCTCGCAGTTTGCCGTGATGTGGCGTTCGCTTTTCCGCGAAGGCTTTGCGCGCCCTTTCATCGGCGTACGACAGGTTATCCGCCTGCTCACCGACCGTTGCCGCGAGCACGGCGTGGAGCGGCGCATGAAGTGCGGCGTCCAGAAGATCGAAGTGCGGGCCGGTCGCGCCGCTGCGCTTATTCTGGACGATGGCACCGAGGTCACCGCTGCTGCGGTGTATTCTTCCGCCGGAGCGGTCGAGACGATGCGGTTACGTTCCGATGTGGCGCCCGCCGCCGGTGCGGAAGCCATTGGCCGCCTCGGCTACGCCGAGACCATTGCGACCTATGACCCGGCGGCCTTCGCTGGCTTCGGCTGGAAGGACACCATCGTCTTCTTCTGTGACGCCGAGCGTTTCAGCTATCGCTCACCGAGCGAATTAGTGGATCCCCGTTCGGGCGTAATCTGCATCCCGAATAATTATCAGTACGGGGAGGGCAGGGCACTCGACGAAGGTTGGCTGCGGGTCACCTCCCTTGCTAACCATGACGCCTGGTGCGCTTTGCCGGAGGCCGAATACCAAGCCCGTAAGCAGGAATGGTGCGGCCGCCTCAATCGCGTCGCCCGGGCTCATCTGCCTGTCGTTGGTGACGCGGCCCATGACGCCGCGTTGACCTCCACGGATGTCTTCACGCCCCGGACCGTCCGCAAGTTTACCGGCCATCTCAACGGCGCCATCTATGGCTCCACCGTCAAGCGGCGCGATGGCCGGACCGACCTAGAGAACCTCTTCCTGATTGGCACGGACCAAGGTTTTCTGGGGGTTACGGGGGCAATGTTGTCTGGCATTTCCATGGCCAATCTGCACGGTCTGAAGGCGTAACCCCGTCTTCATGAGTACCTCTGTTTCTCCGGACCAGCAACGCCCCCTCTGGAAGGATCTCCTGCATCCCGCCGTCATCGTGGGGGCGCTCGGCTACTTCGTCGATATCTACGACCTCACGCTGTTCATGACCGTGCGTGAGCAGAGCCTGAAGGATCTCGGGCTGGGACACCTCATCACCGGCGGCCAGTGGTACCATGACCTGATGTCTTGGCAGATGGCCGGTATGCTCCTCGGCGGTATCTTCTTCGGTGTCCTCGGCGACCGCATGGGCCGACTCACCACGCTCTTCGGGTCCATTCTGCTCTATTCGCTGGCCAATATCGCGAACGGTTTCGTCAATAGCTTCGAGGCCTATGCGACCTGGCGCTTTATCGCGGGCATCGGTCTCGCGGGCGAGCTCGGCGGCTGCATCGCGCTCGTGTCGGAATCCCTCTCCAAGGAACGACGCGGCTACGGCACCGCGCTGGTGGCCACCGTCGGCGTCTTCGGGGCGGTCGTGGCCGGCCTGATGGCCGAGGTCGTGACCTGGCGGACCAACTTCTTTATCGGCGGCGGCTTGGGCTTGGCTCTGCTGGCGATGCGGGTCGGTGTCCATGAGTCCGGTATGTTTAATCACGCGAAGGAAACGGAATCGCCCGGTTCGATTTCCCGCGGAAATTTCTTCGCCCTGTTCACCAGTCGTGACCGTTTCGCTCGGTACGCCCGTTGTATCCTCATCGGCCTGCCCACCTGGTTCATGATCGGTATTCTCGTGCAGCGCGCTGGCTCGCACTTCGCCCCCGCCATGGGCGTCGAGGGCGCGATCTTGTCCAGTCGCGCCGTAGCGCTCTTTTATCTCGGCCTCACCTTTGGCGACTTCGGCAGCGGCTTCGGCAGCCAGCTGATTAAGTCCCGCCGGAAGACGGTCTTCGCCTTCCTCGTCTTTAGCGCCGTCTGCGTCGGCGTCTACCTGCTCGGCACCCAGGGTTGGACGGCGACCAGTTTCTACGGGCTCATCTTCCTGCTTGGCCTCGGTATGGGCTACTGGGCGATCTTCGTCACGATTGCTGCTGAGCAGTTTGGCACGAACCTCCGCGCCACCGTGGCGACCACCGTACCCAATTTCGCGCGTGGTTCCCTGGTCTTGCTGACCTTGGGCTTCACGTGGCTGACGGGGACTAAGCAGCAACCTTGGCTCAGCGCCCCGCAGGCCGCTGGGGTTCTTGCGCTCATCTGCTTCGGTGCTGCCTTCCTCGCCTTGTGGAAGATGGAAGAGACCTACGGCAAGGACCTGGATTACCAGGAGAAGAAGTAAGCCTTACTTCGCCGACGGCGCCGGCAGGTCGGCGACACACCGGAAGCCGACGTGGTTCGTCGACGTGAGCGTGTCGAGGCCTTGGCGTGACGTGGCCCGGTAGCGAAGGCAGTAGCCTTCGTCGCAGAGCCAGGAGCCCCCGCGGATCACGTGCTGGCCGTAGCCGGTCTTCTCGGGGTCATAGCCGATGGCTGGCCCGATGGGGCCGTCTTTCGGTGAGACCTTGTAGTATTCGAGGCCATACCAGTCCTCGCACATCTCCCAGACATTCCCGGCCATGTCATAGAGGCCGTAGGCGTTCGCCGGAAATGATTTCACGGGGGCGACGTAGGTGAAGCCATCGACGCCGTTGTCACGCTCAGGGAATTTACCCTGCCAGTGGTTGCACATGATCTTGCCGTTCGGTCGTTCTTCATCGCCCCAGACGTAGGGTTTATCCTTGAGGCCGCCGCGCGCCGCGAATTCCCATTCGGCTTCGGTCGGTAGGCGCTTGCCGGCCCACTTCGCGTAGGCCTGAACGTCCTTGTAGGTCAGGCAGATTACGGGGTGGCTCATGCGCTCCTTGATGGAGGACTTGGCCCCTTCGGGCTGACGCCAGTTGGCGCCGGCGGTGAAGTTCCACCAAGGCAGATTGGCGCCGCCGCACTGGAATGGGTTTACGCCAGAGACCTTCTTGAAGAGCAACGAGCCGCCTTTGAGCATTTCCGGGGGCGCATCAGGGAACTGACGCGGGTCGAGGTCCTTCTCGGCGTCGGTGACATATTTGGTCGCGTCAACGAAAGCTTGGAACTGCGCGTTGGTTACTTCCGTGACATCCATCCAGAAGCCTTTGACCACGACGGCGTGGCCCGGAGCTTCCTCGGCGTGTTTTTCGTCAGCCTTATCGCTGCCCATCGTGAATTCTCCGCCCTTGATCCAGACCATGCCGGTGGTCGCCGGGCTGGAGGGCGAGTGGTTTAAGGCCAGGACGATGAAGGGCGCCACCATTAGGACGACGGCGATGATGATGATCCAGGCCTTGGCGTTGCTGGCGGGTTTCGGGCTATCGGCGGAGTCCATGGGGAGGTCGGTTATGTTGGTGGGCGGGCGGGGCAGGGCGAACCTTTTGCGTTGCCCGGTCGGATATCGCCTCGCCCAGCAGGCCCATTTCGCCTTATCCAGAGGCAGCATGAGCTCGTCCCAAGAAGAAGTCCTCCAGATTTTCCGTGATTCGAAGGCCCTCCTGACCGGACACTTCGTCCTGCGCTCTGGTCTCCATAGCGGCCACTTCTTCCAGTGCGCCCAGGTTTGCCAACACATGGATAAGGTCACGCGGCTGATTGAGCTACTCCGCCCGAAGCTCGCCGCGCACCCATGCGATACCGTCCTCGCACCGGCGATGGGCGGACTCGTCGTCGGCCAAGAAATCGCCCGCCAGCTCGGCGTACGTTTCGTCTTCGTTGAAAAAGAAAACGACAAACTCGTGCTGCGACGTAATTTTACCTTCCGTCCCGGCGAGCGCGTCATCGTCGCCGAAGACGTCGTCACCCGCGGCGGCCGCGCGCAGGAGTGCTTGGATATCCTGCAGGCGAACGGAGCCAACGCCGTTGCCGTCGTCTCGCTCGTTGATCGCTCGGCCGGGCAGACCAAATTCAGCGTGCCTTTCGTGTCGTTGCTGGAACTGAATTTCCCGACGTATGCGGCGGACGCCGTGCCGGCCGAATTGGCGAAGCTTCCGGCGACCAAGCCTGGTTCCTGAGCTCGGCGGGGGCAGGGTGCTCCCGTAGTCGTTATTTGAGCCTAAAAACCCCTTATTAAGGGTTCTTGTCTGCCTTGTGCCTTGCACACGGGCGGTCCGTTCCCTACGCCAAACCACTCACTTTCCATGGATCGCAAGAACTTCTTCCTGGGTATGGCCTGCATCGTCGGCGCCTTCGCCCTTTTCTTCCTAACCAAGCCCGCCCCCCAGCCCGCTAGCGCCTCCGGACCGGCCGCGCAGGTGCAGGCTGCGCCGGTCGCTCCGACCGCGCTTAGCCCCGTGGCCAATACTTCGCTCGCTCCGTCCGCGCAGGCCGCCAAGCCCGTCGCCCGTGCCGACGCCAAGAGCTTCATCATCGAGAACGAGCGCATTAAAGTGACGCTCAGCAGCCGTGGTGGTGCGATCTCGAAGGTCGAGCTGAAGAAGGAATTCGCCGACGTCACTAAGACCCAGGTCGTGACCTTTAACTCTGGAAACGACGAGTCCGCCTTGGCTATCGCGGTCAAGAATCCGACGACCGGTAAACTGGAAGCCGTCCTCTCCGAATTCGTCGCCCAGCCTGGTGCTTCGGCCAACTCTATCACGCTCGTCGGTTCGATTGATGGCGCCCGCGTGGAGCGCACCTTCTTTTTTGGCGCCCCTAAAGACGGTGAGACGATCGAAGCCTATTCCCTGCGTTTCGCCACCAAAGTCATCCCCGTCTCCGGCAAGCCGGCCACTTCAATCTGGGTTTCAACCGGGAGCTGGCAGCCGACCGAAGCCGATTCCGCTAACCAGTTTCTTTCGGTGCTCGCGTATGATGGCGATGAGCTGACTCGCGTCGGCCTCGACGTCTTCACTGACTCAACTGGCTTCTTTGGCCTCGGCTCGCATAAGGCGCAGAGCGAACACCCGGTGGCCTCCGTCGCCAAGCCGCTCCTTTGGGTGGCCTCCGGCAATCAGTTCTTCGCCTCCATCGTGCACCCTCGCGATGCCGCCGCCCGTGGCACCCGCACCGAGGTCATGGTCCTTCCTGTTCCCCTGGAAGCTGGCAAGCGCAGCCTTCACGCCTTCGCTTCTTGGGAGACCGTCCCCGCCGCTGACCTTTCTCGTACGCTCGAAGGCGATTTCTTCGTCGGCCCGAAGGAATACGCCCGCGTCGCCGCCTTGCCGGATGGCCAGGTTGCGGTGCTCCAGTTCTCGAAGCTACTCGGATTCATTTCTTTTGGTGCGATCTGCAAGCTGCTCCTCGCCACCCTCGGCGGCGTCCATTGGCTCCTGGAGTGGAGCGGATCCTGGTCATGGGGCTGGGCCATTGTTCTACTGACCTGCCTCATTAAGGTTATCACCTGGCCCTTGACCGCGGTCCAGATGAAGGCCGCGAAGAAGATGCAGAAGTTTGCTAAGCCGATGGAGGACATCCGTGAGAAGCTTAAGGACAATCCGGAGAAGATGCAGAAGGAGCTCATGAAGCTCTACACCGAGAACAAGATCAACCCGTTCGCCGGCTGCCTCCCGATCCTCATCCAGATGCCGATCTTCTTCGGCCTCTACACCGCCTTTCAGACCACCGTTGAACTGCGCCTGCATTCCTTCCTCTGGATCCATGACCTCTCAGCTCCGGATACGGTCTTCCATATTGGAGGCTTCCCGGTGAATCTGCTCCCGATTCTCATGGGCCTCTCCATGTGGCAGTCGATGCGCATGACTCCGAATCCTTCGGCCGATAGCTCACAGAAGACGATTTTCCTGATGATGACGCTGCTCTTCCCGATCATCTGCTACCCGATGCCGGCCGCGCTCACGCTGTACATGACGATCCAGAACCTATTGACCATCCTGCAGACCTGGCTTACCAAGGATGAACCTGACGTCGTGGTAATCCCGCCCGCGACGAAGAAGGTCAAAGGCTGATTTTCCCTAACCCCACCCACCATGTCTGGTCATAGCAAATGGCACACGACGAAGCGTCATAAGGCCGTCATTGACGCCAAGCGCGGCAAAATCTTCTCGGTCCTCGCCAAGGAAATTACCCTCGCGGCGCGTGCCGGCGGCGGCAGCCCTGAATCCAATACGCGTCTGCGCGCGCTGATCGATAAGGCCCGCGCCGCCAACATGCCGGCGGATAACATCAAGCGCGCGGTCCAGAAGGGCACCGGCGAGATTCCAGGCGTGATTTACGAAGAGATTGTCTACGAAGGATACGCCCCGGGCGGAGTCGGACTCATCGTTGAAGTCACCACCGACAATAAGAACCGTGCTGCGGCCGAAGTTCGTCAGGCCTTCAACGACAACGGCGGCAACATGGCCCAGACCGGCGCGGTTTCCCACAGCTTCCTGAAGAAGGGCCAGTTCCTCATCGGTGCCTCCCAGATTGGCGAAGATGCCCTCATGGAGCTCGTGCTCGAGGCCGGTGCCGAAGATGTCGTGAACAACGGCGACCACTTCGAGGTGCTTTCCCCGATCTCAGCCTTCGACGCCATCTCCAAGGCCCTGCAGGAGAAATCCATCAAGCCGGAGTCAGCCGAACTGGCCTATATCTCTAGTATCCCGGTGCCAGTCGGCGACGCCGCTGTGGCCAAGCAGGTGCTGGAACTCATCGACGCCCTCGAGGCTTTGGACGACGTGAAGGCGGTCCACGGCAACCAGGAGATCGACGAAAAGCTGATGTCCTGAGCCGGGCGGATTTCCGCCTATGCTTTACGGCTTCACTGTCCGGCTTGTCTGGGTAGTGTGGCTTTGTGTCCGCTCCTCGTCGCCAGTCCGGTAGTACTTCCTCTGGGGTCAGGACGGCGGCTCGTGCCGTCATCCTTCGTGACGGCGACATCCTCGCGGTCCGCATTCGCACGGAAGAGGGCGAGTTCCTCGTGCTCCCTGGCGGCGGCCAGAATCACGGCGAGACGTTGCGCGACACCGTGCGCCGCGAAGTCCTCGAAGAGCTTGGCCTGGAGGTCGTGCCACAGGGTCTCCTCTATCTCCGCGAATACGTCGGCAAGAACCACGCCATGCATCGGATCCATGGGCACTTTCATCAAGTCGAGGCGGTCTTCCATTGTCTCTGTGAGGACCTTTCCCCGATCGGGGAGGGGCGGGAACGCGATCGTCGGCAGGTCGGTTTCGAATGGCTGCCGCTAGCCCGTCTGGTGGATTACCCCCTTTCGCCCAAGGGCTTGGGGGAGGTCATCGCAAAGGCCCTCAAAGACGGTTCGGCCACCTATCTCGGGGACGTACATTGAAGGCTTGCCAGAGGGCGGTCGTCTCCCTTTGTTCACTTTCCTCTTTATTGGGGTTATAGCTCAGTTGGTTAGAGCGCCTGATTGACATTCAGGAGGTCGATGGTTCAAGTCCATCTAACCCCACCACTTCGAAGCCCCGGCCTGGCGAACCCAGTCCGGGGCTCTTGTTTGGTGGGTTTTCCGCAGGGTCGGGCGGGCGAACGTAACACCTTTTTTCTCGCTCAGCCACCCCCCTTGTCCCTAGCCCTATGGGACTTCATTTTCCATCATGAGCAGCACCCAAATCGTTGATATCAAAGCCCGCGAAATCCTCGACTCCCGCGGCAACCCCACCATCGAAGTCGATGTCGTCCTCGCCTCTGGCGTCCGCGGCCGCGCGGCCGTCCCGTCCGGCGCCTCGACCGGCACCTACGAAGCCCACGAACTGCGCGATAGCGACGTGAGCGCGAAGTCCTTCGCCAAGGGTATCGACCCGAAGAAGCGCTACAACGGTAAGGGCGTCCTCAAGGCCGTCGAGAACGTGAACGAAGAAATCGCCTCCCTCCTCGTCGGTCACGACGCGCAGGACCAGATCGGCATCGACACCGCGATGATCGGCCTCGATGGCACCAAGAACAAGAGCAAGCTCGGCGCCAACGCCATCCTCGGCGTCTCGATGGCCGCCGCTCACGCTTCCGCGGCCGCCCTCGGCCAGCCCCTCTACCGCTACATCGGCGGCCCGAACGCCAAGGTGCTCCCGATCCCGCTCATGAACATCATGAACGGCGGCGCCCACTCCGACGCCCCGGTCGACATCCAGGAATTCATGGTGGTGCCCTCCGGCGCCAAGTCCTTCAGCGAAGCCCTCCGCATGGGCACCGAGATCTTCCACGCCCTCAAGAAGGTGCTGAAGGCCCAGGGTCTCTCCACCTCCGTCGGTGACGAAGGCGGTTTCGCTCCGAAGGTCGCTTCCAACGAAGCCGCCCTCGAAGCCATCGCCGCGGCCGTCAAGGCCTCCGGTTACAAGCTCGGCAAGGAAGTCTTCCTCGCCCTCGACGTCGCCGCTTCCGAGTTCTTCGACGAGAAGACCGGCAAGTACACCTTCCACAAGTCCGACAAGTCCCAGCGCAAGTCGGCGGAGATGGTGAAGTTCTACCAGGACCTCCAGAAGCGCTACCCGATCGTCTCGATCGAGGACGGCTTCTCCGAGGCTGACTGGACCGGCTGGAAGCTCGCCACCGACGCCATGGGCGCCAACACCCAGCTCGTCGGCGACGACCTCTTCGTCACCAACACCGAGTTCCTCTCCCGCGGCATCAAGACCAAGACCGCCAACTCGATCCTCGTGAAGGTGAACCAGATCGGTTCCCTCACCGAGACCTTCGACGCCGTCTCCATGGCCCAGCGCGCCGGCTACTCCGCCATCATCTCGCACCGCTCGGGTGAGACGGAAGACGCCACGATTGCGGACATCGCCGTCGGCCTCAACGCCGGCCAGATCAAGACCGGCTCCCTCTGCCGCTCCGACCGCGTCGCCAAGTATAACCAGCTCCTCCGCATCGAGCAGGAACTTGGCAGCCGCGCCATCTACGCCGGTAACACCTGCACCTGGGGCGAATAATCCCTGGTCGTAGGAAAAACGAAGGGCCGCCCAGTGGGCGGCCCTTTTTGTTGTCCGGTTAAGCGGCGCTTACTTCGACTCGAGGCCGGCGGAGTTCACCGTGACGACCTCATACTTCGCGCCGGCCTTGGCACCCTTGTCGACGAAGCGCATCGCCGCGAGCGGCTGCGTCGGGGTGTCGCCATAGGTCACGCCTTGGAAGAGCGGGCGACCGAAGGGGTTGGCGAGCTTCTCCGGTACGCGGCCGACGACTTGGCCGTCCTTCTTGATGAGGAACTGCCGGAGGCCGCTTTCGAAGTCGGCGTGCGCATCCCAGGTGAGCTCGACGCCTTCGGCGATGGCTTTGGACGCGACGTTGAAGGGCGCGGGCGGGGGCGTGGTGTCGTTCGTGGCGCCGGTCTTCACGTATTCCGACCAGGCTTTGGCGAAGGTCGCGTCAGGCAGCCAGCTGGACTCAGCCTTGTCGCCGGAGTATTCGCCGGTGGGCTTGGCTTCGTTGCCGAGCAGCGGGGCGAGCCAGCCTTTCGACTGGTCGATCTTGCGAAGGGTGTTGCCGGACGCGGGTAAGCGCAGCGCGAGGCAGGCATCGAAGAATGCGATAGAGGCGTAACGCTGATCGCCGGTCTGGTGCGAGGTGAGGGGGTCCGGCGCGAAGCCAATCGGCGCACCCTTGGCGCGGTAGGCCTTGAACATCGCGAGCGAGCCAGTCCAGGCGGTGTTGAAGCGCTTGTCGCCGTTCTCCTTCGCACCTGGATTGGCCATCATCGGGATCTCGTAGGCCGCGGGCGGGAGGACGACTTCAGGAATCGCGCGCTCCTTGGTCGGGTCTTCGGGCTTCTGCCAATAGGAGTAGGCCGTGCCGGAGCGGAACCAGATGGCGACAATCCGCTCAGGGTATTTCGCCTGCATGATGCTCGACCAGAAGCCGCCGCCGCTATGGCCCCAGAGGCACCAGGGGGCGGTCGCGATCTCGGGGTGACCGCTTTGCTTGGCGAGGTCAGCGAGGGCTCGCAGGTAAGTCTGGTCCGAGCCGTTACGCGGGTCGCACCACATGCGGCAGTTGGCCTTGTCCGGCTCGCCGATCACCGGTCCGACCAGCGCGCAATCCCACTTACGCGCGAGCGCCTGCCAGTGGAGATCGTCGGCCGCGGTCACGGCACTTTTGTTGGAGCCGGTGCCGCAACCATGCTGGTGCACGATGATGCCGCGGACGGTCTTAACGCCCTCGGGCAGCCAGAGGTTGTAGGTCGTGGGGAAGATGAGTTCGCCGGGCTTGTCTGAGGCCGGATAGCTCACGGAGTATTTGGCGCCGTCGGCCAGGGCGGCCAATGGCAGGAGGAGCAGGGCGAGGAGGGATCGCATGGGGTGCCTCTAGGACAGCCAAAATCGGCTTTGGTTCAAGCGGACGTTGGCTGGACGGCGAGGAAGCATCGCTTAGGGTCAAGCCATGGCCGAAACGAAGCCCTTGTCGGAGCAGCTCGTCGAGTGTGAGCAGTGGTGCGCCGCGCGCTCAGAGAAGGAGTATCTGGCCGTCGCCACGAAGGGCCTTCGTATCCTGCCAGGGCACCAGGCCGAATTGGTCAAACCCTTGCCCGGGCAGGAGCCGCGCGCCGACGGATGGTCGCTCCGTTCGGACGTCATCGGCACCGGCAACTGGTTGCTGCTCGTGGGCTTGATGCTGGTGGGTGTGGTGATGTGTTTCGTCATGACCTTCGAACTGGTCGACCGCACGGACCATCCGTTTCTTTATGCCGCTGTCATCTTCCTGCTGCCCTCCGCCGCGGTGGTCTACTTCCCGCTGCGGATGATCATGCGCAGACATGAGCTGATCTTCGGCGACGATGCCTTAGTGGTCCGTCGCCTTGTCTTCGGTCGCCTTAATAAGGAGTGGCGGCTGCCAATCGCCGACGAAGTCCGCGTGGGGCTCGCCTACCGGGGCGCCCGGCTGGGCGGGAAGCATGGCTCCTATGCGCAGTTGTCCGTGGTCGTGGGTTCGGCCGACGCCGAGATCGCATTTGGCGATGACCTGAACCACGAGGAACGCGCCCGACTCGCCATCCTGATTGACCATTATTTCAACGGCGTTGCGTAAGCCCAGCCATCAGTCTACCACACTGTAATGCTGAACTTCATCCCCGCCCTCGGCGCTAAACTCGTCCGCATGAAGGAAGAGGCAGAAGCGCGGCAGGCGGCGCTGCAGGCTGGTCGGCCGGCGAAAGTGTTGACGGAAGAAGAGTTGGCGAAGGGTCATCCCAAGGTCACTTCTTCGGTCGATTTCCAAGGCGTCGGCTATGGTGTACGTCTTGGCACCTGGTTCGGATGGATCTGGCTGGCCTTCACCTGCGTTCATGGGGCGTTTATGTTCGCTGGACTCAGTGGCGGCACCGTCAAGATGAACGGCGTTCTCATCACTCAGCCGCACTGGTGGGATTTCCTTTCCCTGAGCCTAATCTACGTGCCGTTCCTTCTGATCGGGTTGGCGTTCTCACTTGCTCGCTACCGCGTGACTCTGAGTGACGCAGCCTTTGTCGTCCGCTGGCGTATCCTGCCTTATCTCGGCTGGACGTGGCGGCTTCCGGTGGGCGATGGGGTAGCGGTCACGTTGGCTTTCCGTGGGTCGAGTGATAACAAGAAGCCGGTCGAATCGATCGTCATTACGTCGCTCGGCAAAGAGACGCACTTCGGGGCGTTCCTGCCGGTTGATGTAAAAGATTTCCTCGCTGGTGCCATCCGACATTATTACGGCGAGCCTGCTGACGAGGCCGTATCGACTCCGTTCATCACCAACGACTGAGACTCAGCGGCCAGCCGGATCGATCGCGCGGAACTTGACGACGGTGTTACTGGCCGGCTCGTAGAGTACGCCGATGCGTCCGTCCTTCAGAAGCGCCATGCTGCTGTAGGCGAACGGTCCGGCGAAAGTCAGGCGTGAGCTTGCCCAGGTACGGCCATCATCATGCGTCAGGCGCAATGTGCCGTTGGCGCGCTTGGGTCCGGCGGCATTAAGGAAGGCGATCGTACGATCATCTAGGCGAAGCAGGCTGCCTTGGCAGATGGGGTCGGTCAGGACTGTGTCCTCGGCGGCCTGGGTCCAGGTCTCGCCGGCGTCTTGTGACCAAGAAATCTTGCGCAGGCTGGACCCGCTACGCCAGCTGCGAGAATTCAGATAAAGGCCACCGCCGACGGACTCGGCCACCTGAACTTCGTTCAGCTGGATCTTGTCGGTCTGCGGCACTTTTTCGCCGCGCTTCCAGGTCACGCCGGCGTCGTCGCTGAAGGCGACCCAGTTGTAGAAGTTCTTCTTCTCGTCTTGGGAGTTGAAGGGGATGACTAGGCGGCCGGCCTTGGGCCCGCTCTTGAGCTGGATGCCGATGCCTGGTCCGGAGGCGGTGGTGATGGCTTCCTCGGGCTTCAGCGTCGCGGAGACATCGGTCGGCTTACTCCAGGTCATGCCGTCATCATCAGAGGTCACGAGGCAGGAGCGATTTCCCTTCGGGTCAGCTGGACCGACAGGTAGACGCCCGAACTCATGTCCGCCGGCCGGGAAGGTCTGGTAGAAGAGGAAGATGCGCCCCGACTTGGCTTCCTGGACTAGGCATGGGTTGTTACAACTATCCGCGCCCTGTTCGTAGGCGATGCGCGGCTTGGACCAGGTGGCGCCTTCGTCCTTGGAGAAGGAGATCACCAAGTCGTTGCCGGCTTGGTCGGTCGGTTTGTCGCGGCCTTCGGCTACGGCGAGCAGCGTGCCCTTCTGCGTACGCAGCAGCGAAGGGATGCGCACGGAAGGATGCGACAAGTTCTGCTTGGCTTCAAAGACGATGACGTCGGTTCCGTCTGCCGCGAAGGAGTGGACGCAGAGCAGGCTAAGGAGGAGGGCGAGTCGCATATTAGAAATTCCAGTTGAAGAAGCCGATCGCTTCGAGTTCACCGATCATCTTCCTGGTCTCAGCAGCGTCGGGGTTACCGTTGGGCAGGCGGGCGGGGCCGAGCGGCACGCCGAGGTGGCCCATCAGGGCTTTGGCTGCGCCCATGTAGCCGCGCTTGGCAAGGATATCGACGACCGGTTGGACCTTGGCCTGTTCGGATTCGGCTTGGGCAGCGTCGCCTTTGGCATGCGCCGTGATGGTCCGCAGCAAGGGGCCCGGGTTGAAGTTGTAGGTACTGCCTACGCCAGCCGTGGCGCCGGCGCGGAGCGCGGCGAGGAAGCGTTCATCGACGCCGAAGGGTAGGTCGAAGCGGCCGCCTTCCAGCAGTTGCGCCCGACGCATCGCGTCGAGGTCTGCGTTGGAATACTTCACGCCCGCCAGGTTCGGGATGACCGGCGAAGCTGCCTTGAGGAATTCGTCGACTGGGAAGCCGCTGATGCCGGTCATGCCGGGGATATCATAATAATAGAACGGCGTGCGCGGGGCGGCCTTGGCCACCATCGCACAGCTGGCCACGAGATCGGCCAGGGTGCGCGGCTTGAAGTAGGACGGCGCAATCATCGACACGGCCTTAGCCTGATTTTTCTCCGCGTGGGCGGCGAGTTCCGCGGCTTCGGTCAGGCAGTTGGCGCCGACATGGACGATGACATCAATGCCGGTGGCCGGACCTACGACCGCCCAGCGGGCGTTGAGGGCCGCACGTTCCGCGGCGGTGAGAGAACTACTTTCACCGGTGGTGCCGCCGATGAAGACGGACGTGATGCCGTGCCCGCGGAGGAAGGCGGCCTGCTGTTCGACGACGGCGAGGTTGAGCGAGCCGTCGGCATGGAAGGGCGTGTGGGTGGCCGTGCAGAGGCCGGAGAACTTGAAGGAAGACATGGTCAGGAGGTGGTGCTTTCGCGCGGGCGGATGCAGAGTGCGACAAAAATAGAGAGCAAGGCGATGCCGGCGAAGACGCCAAAGATGAGGTTCAGCGGCATGTGCCGGTCTCGCAAGACGCCGAAGATCCAGTCAGCGAATCCTCCGCAGCTGATGCTTACGAAGTTCATCAGGCCATAGCCCGTGGCGCGATGTTCCGGTCCGACCAGCTGGCACAGGATGGGCATGCTGTTGCAGTCGAAGAAGCCCCAGCCGATTCCGAAGACGATGAGGAAGAGCACGGCCATGAGCAGGGTGGACGCGTTACCCACGCCGAAGAGGGCCGGAAGGAGTAGGAACGTACCGATCGCGCTGACAAAGATGCGCCCGCGGATATTCGTACGCATCCAGCGGTCCGCGAGCCACCCTCCGAGCACCGCGCCAACGATAGCGGCGATTTGCCAATAAAGTACCGCGGAGACCCCCGCCTTGCCTTGGCCGAGGTTGAATCGTTCGCGGAGGATGTCAGGCATCCAGTCGCGCACGACCCATGCCGCCATGGCGGGCAAGGTGAAGTAAACTACAAGAAGCAGGAAACTGGGATTACCGAGCAGCGAGCGGACGGTCGAGCCTGCGGTCGGGCTGACCGTTGCCTGCTCGGTCGCTGGTCGGTTACCCAGGAATAGGAAAAGCGGTAAGGAATAAGCGATGCCGAGTAGGCCGCACCATGCGAAGGCGCCGCGCCAGCCGATGGTCGGCTCGTCCGCGGCGTAGCCGGCGAAGCCGCCGATGATGACCCCGATGTAAATGCCCATCTGGTGGAGCCCAATCGCGCGTGAACGCGTCGGTCCGAGGTGGTAGTCTGCGATCAGCGCGAGCGCGGCGGGAATGTAGAATGCTTCGCTGATACCCATGATAGCGCGCGTCCAGAGCAGTTGGTCGTAGTTATTAACCTGGCCGGTGGCCCAGGTGACCGCGGACCACGCGAAGAGGCTGAAGCAGATGACGTGACGTCGGCTGATTCGGTCGGCGAGGTAGCCGCCAATGGGGCTGAAGATTGCGTAGACCCATTTGAATGAACCAAGGACCAGGCCCCACTGCGCCTTGGTCTGAATGTCCGGCAGGTCGCCGAGCATGGACGACTTCATCGTCGCGAGCATCTGGCGGTCGAGGTAGTTGAGCAATGCGACCGGAATGAGCAGCATGACGACCAGCCATGCCGTACGGGAGGCGGAAGGAGTTTCGTTCATCGATATTTAGCCGGGATCGGCCAGCGGGTGAGCTTGGGCGTGCGGACGCCGGGGCGGACTTCACCGCTTAAGGTGACGAGGTCGTCGCCGAGTCTTAGGAGTGGCGCGACCGCGACGGGGTGCGGCCATTCGCCGAGGTCGGTCACCTCGAGGGACTCGAGATCCATGACGAGAATGCGACGTGCCAGCCCCGTGTGCGTTTCGTACGGATGGCCGTATTGGGTGCCGTCGTCGCCGCCGACGAAGAAAAGGTGCGTCGCCGTCGCTACGCCCGGCCCGGCGGCGCCGGCGAGTGCGTGAGGCAGGCCGTGGAAGCGGTTGCCAGCGTCGAGCGATGACTGGAAGGCGAGGTTCTCGTGGTAGCTGCGGAACGGCTTGCCGTCTTTTTCCGAGAGTGAGCAGCCGCCGCCCCAGACGAGTTTGCCTAGCCCCGAACCTACGAGCGGGATGATCCGTCCGTAGCTAGGGTCGGCGTCGGTCGTGCGCCAAGGTTTATCGGGGTCGTCGAGGTCGAGTGAAGTCAGCGTGGCGAGAGCGGCGGTGTCCTCAGGTCGGGTGATGCCGCCGATGACGATCAGATGTCCGTTCGCCGAGGTGAAGCCGGCGTAGGCGCGCGGGCGGGTCATGCTTTCGGCGAAGCGGGTGACCTTGCCATCCAGACCGACGAGCCAGACGTCCGCGCGATGTCCCTCGGCCGAAGCTCCGCCGGCGATGACGAGTCCGTCGCGCTTAGGCGTCGCGCAGAACGCCGCGCCGACAAGCCCTTCGGGGAGCTCGCCGATTTTACTCCAACTCCAGGCGCTGTCCTTGCGCGAAAGTTTGAGGATGTCCTTGTGGTATTTTCGCTGGCCGCCTTGCCAGGGCATCTTGTCTGGGAAGTTGGTGCCGCCCGTGGCTACGATCACCTCGCTGCCGTCCCCTTCACGCAGGACAGCCGCCATCATGCCAGCACGGCCAAGCGGGTCGGGCAGGTCTGGCAATGGCTCAGCCTGCGCACAAGCGAGCGCCGCAAGGAGGCCGAGTAATGGGTTAAGGCGGAGCATGCGCCGGAGTGGACTCTTTTTAGTCCCTTTCCGGCGACCTGCCAGCCCCAACGCTTATTCCGTGCGGAGCAACCAGCCTTCGGCGGAGCGGACGAACGGACGGAGCTCGCCGTTGGTCAGCGCATAGCCGCCGGACCACTTCGTGCAAGCGGTCGAGAGGACGTTGGCCGAACCCTCTTCGGCTTCGGTCCAGGTGTCGGTAGACTTATTGTAAGAGAGGACCGACTTGGCGTAGCCGGGGTGCTTGGAGGCTTCGACCTTACCGGCGATTTTGCCGTCGTCGCCACCGAGCACGAGGATCTCGTTGTCGAAGACCGGGCAGGGTGACGGTGCGCCGGCGATTGTGCGGGGCATCGCGGAGAGTCGGCGCCATTCCTTGCCGAGGGTGAAGGCGTGACAGTCGGAAAGGTATTCGCGTTCGACGCCCTTGGCTCCGGGGCTGAGCGCAACGCCTCCGAACAGGAAGAACGTGTCCTTCGTGCCGGCGGATTGGGCGAGCATGCGTCCGGATCCGGCGCAGAGAGGCAGTTCTTTCCAGCCGGCGTTGAGATTGGCGAGATCGATGGCGAAGGCGCTGGAGGAGGCCGCGGTGGCGTCCGGGCGTTCGGTTCCGCCCGCAACGATGACTTTGCTGCCGACGAGCGCGCCAGTCGCATAGGCGAGCGGGCGGGGTAGGAAGGGGAAGGGGCGGACCTTGAGTTCGCCTTCTTCGACGGAAAGCGTGTAGCAGTCGGCGTAATGGCGATGCGAGTCAGCGCCGCCGATCATCAGGAGGCCTTGGCGAATCGAGACACTGACGCCGTAGCCGCAAGGGCGGGGCAGTTTACCGAGGCTCGCCCACTTCTTGGAGCGGGTGCTGGCGAGGGAGAAGACTTCGTCATGCCAGACTTTGACGCCGCCGTCCCAGGCCGCCTTGTCGGGGAAATTGGAGCCGCCGCCGCAAAGGAGTAGGTCGCCGGAGGTACCCACGAAGGCGCCACCGAAGCCGGGGGCGTTGGGAGTTTCAGGAAGTCGGGTCCAGCGCATAGGAATAGGAACAAGGAAGACAGGCTGCACAAGGGTGTCCAGAGATTAGGGGGCCGTGGGGCTAATGTCGTCGCGCACACCCGCCAATCCATGCTTTTCGGATGATTGCAGAGTCTTTTCAGGGATAAGAAGCTCGGCGGCGGGACGGAGGATTTGTTTGACAGAGACGCCCCGACCTTGCCTTGATTGGACTCCTTTCGCACTGCCTGGTAGCTCAGCGGTAGAGCAGGTGACTGTTAATCACTTGGTCGTAGGTTCGATCCCTACCCAGGCAGCCAGAAAGGACTCTTTCCTCACCCCGGCCCACCGGGGAAGGTCCGTAAACCTTCTCCTTGACCATCCAAGGGGTTGCGGGAGGATGCATTCACTATGGGCCAACAGAGCAATAAAGTCATCAAGCGTCGCCGTCGCCGCGCCTACCTCGAGCGCAAGAAGGATCGCGTTAAGGTCGCCCGCGCCGCCGCGAGCAAGAAGAAGGCCAAGAAGTGAGGCGAGCGGTGAGCCAGGCCTCTGCGTGGGCCGCGCTCGCTGCGCTGCTCCTCACGGGTTGCGACACCCCCGTGGCGTCCTCGGATGAGGTGCCCGGTATCGCCTATGTCAACGAACGTCGCCGGAGCGAAGCCGATGTGGCTCGCGCCTCGGAGGCGTTCTACGCTAAGGAGCATCATGGCTCCGACGTGGTCTTCCGCACGGAAGAGGATTCCCGTCCGGGCTACTATTTCTTCGTGAAGCTCGACGTCGTGCCACCGGTCGATGGCCGCCTCGTCCTTGAAGTGGTACGTAAGGAAAATACGCCGCCGGAGCGTTATGATTTTGCGGTCAACCTGAAGCCGGGCTTCCCGTTCGGCGAATACGTGATCGGACTCACCGGTAAGCAGTCTGGCGAGGCTAAGTGGCGCCCGATCGCCTGGCGCGTCTCCGTGGTCGACGCCAAGGGTAAGTTTCTCGCCTCGAAGCACAGCTTCCTGTGGGGCACGCCTTCGGACCTCGTTCGCCGCTAAGCCCGATGGCCTCGGTGGAGTGGACATCTTGGCGGCCGTTGCGGCTCGCCGAGGATATTCCCGCTGGCACGCTCGCCGAGCAGATGGACGGCGGGCAGGCGTTCCGCTGGTCGCTTGCCTCCGACGGCAGCTGGGTCGGCGTCTTCGGCCGAACGCTCGCCGCGGTGCGCTCCAGCCCGCAGGGCTTGGAGTGGCGCGGTCAGAAAGGCGCGATGCATGCCGAGGGCGCTTTACGACATTATCTCGACGCCGAGGGCGCACAGGCCCGACTCTCCGAGGCGCTGCCGTGGCGTTCCGATGCCGTGCTTAGGTCCGCGCGCGCGGCCTATCCCGGTCTGCGTATCTTGCGCCAGGATCCGCATGAGGCGCTGATCGGATTCCTCTGCAGTTCGAATAAGCGCATCTTGCAGATTCGTGTCATGGTTGCCGCCTTGGCCGCGAAACTGGGCGAATCTTTGGGCGGCGGTTTTCACGCGCTGCCTTCATGGCAGGCGATCGCGAGCGCTGATGATGACACACTGCGCGCATGCTCATTGGGTTATCGCGCGGCCTACCTGCGCGGTACCGCTAAGAAGCTGCTCGCCCGCCCGCGCTGGGCCGAAGAATTCGCGGCCCTCCCAACGGACGAGCTACTGAATGAGTTGCAGTCGCTGCCTGGTGTCGGCCCGAAAGTGGCCGCCTGCGTTGCGCTTTTCGGCTTCGGCCGCTTGGAAAGTTTCCCGGTCGATACCTGGGTTGTGCAAGCGCTGGCCGATGCCTATGGCCTGCGCGGATGGAAGCCCGGACCGCTGGAGCAGTTCGGGAAAGCGCACTTCGGCGAGGCCGCCGGCTTGGCCCAGCAGTATCTTTTCTCCGCGATCCGCAATGGCCGGCTGACTCGTGCCGAAATCAGCGTACTGACGAAGCCGAAGCGCCCCAGACCCCGGAAATAATTTCGGGAGTTAAGGTCGACGCGGGTTCACCTGCGGCGACGAGGCGGCCTTCCAAGAGCACCACGACCCCGTCGCAGCGTTTCGCGAAGGAGAGGTCATGTGTCGCGACGACGCAGGCACCGCCGGCTTGAGCGAAGGCGAAGATGGCCTGGGTGACGGCTTCTTGTCGGCCGAGATCAAGGGAGGCGGCGGGCTCATCGAGCAGGAGCGCTCCGCCGAAAGGTTCCGCGAGAGCGGCGAACGCCATCGCGAGGTGCGCGCCTTTCTGTTCGCCGCCGGATAACTCCGAGAGTCGGCGGCCGGCGAATTCACCGAGTTGCAACTTCGCCAGCCAATCCGCGTAGCCGACGGGGTCGCCGATGATGTCGCCGAGGTCGCGGACGCGATAATCCCAAGCGCTAACGGGTTTCTGCGCGCAGTAGGCGCGGGTTTGGGCGCAGGTTGCTGCATCGATAATCCGCGGATCGTATCCACCGACATCTAATTCTCCTTCGGAGGGAATTAGCCCCGCGAGCGCACGCAGCAGCGTCGTCTTGCCGGCACCATTGGGGCCGACAATCGCCACGGTCTGTCCGCGGGCTGCGGACAGGGACACGCCGTCGATGATACGACGACCGGTAATCTCGACGCCGAGTCCGAGTGCGTGGATCAAGGCGTCACTCATGGCGTCCCCTCGCTATCCAGATGAAGAGAGGCGCACCGAGGATCGCTGTCACTGCCGCGGCGGACAGCGGAGCCTGCGGCCAAAGGCCACGCCCGATGGTGTCAGCGCCCAGCAGCAGTCCGGCACCGAGTAGGGCTGACAGGGGCAAGACGTACGCATGGCGGGGGCCGACCAAGGCCCGGGCCAGATGAGGCGCCAGGAGCCCAATGAACGCTACCTGGCCGACGAGGCAGGTGGCGGCCGCGGCCGCCAGGGCCGTCAGGAGCACAGCCTTGCGCCGGGTACGGCCGACCTCGCAGCCGAAGCCGCGGGCCGCGTCTTCCCCGAAGGACAGAAGATCCAGTGAGCGCGCGAGCGGGAGAAGGAGCAGCGCGGCGAGTAGGCACAGGACTACGGGTAGCCAGGTGAGTTCGAGCGTGGCCATCCCTAGCCAGTCACCGTAAGCGCCATTGGTCAGCAGTTCGCGTGACTCACCGCTGCGCGAGGCGATGACGAGGGTGCCGGCGGCGGTGAAGGCATTCAGACCGAGGCCAGTGAGCAGTAGGCGGGCGGAGGAGCCACCGCTACCGATCAGCGTGAGCAAGGCGGACGTACCGAGCGCACCACCGAACGCGGCGGCGGGGATGAACCAAGCGCGCTGCCACGCCGCTTCGGGAAAGAGTCCCAGCAGCACGGCGATACCGAAGAGGGCGCCACCGAAGACGCCGGTCAGCCCCGGGTCGGCGAGCGGATTACGAAAGACGCCTTGTTGCGCGGCGCCGCCGATGCCGAGGGCGAGTCCGGCTGCGAGCGCCGCGAGCACGCGAGGCGAGCGCAGGAGGAGGAGGGAGCCGCCGTCACCCCAGCCGAAGCCTTGGGTGCCGACGGAAAGGGCCAGGACGACGAGGCCTGCCAGCAGGACGCAGCCCGCCATCCATGCCTTCGTCACCGTCATTAGCGACCGAGCTCCTGGAGTAGATCCCCGAAGGGATTCCGCTTCTTCGGACTAGGCGTCGTCGGCGCGGGGGCAGCCTGGCTGCCAGGGGCGGTCTGGATGCCCGGATTGGCAGGCGCCGTGGACTGGCTTGCGCGGACGTTGTCGATCGCCTGTTGGAGTTTTTCGGCGAGGTCAGTTTTCACCTGATTAAGAGATCCGCCGACGCTGACGCCGGGTCCTTCAGTGAAGCCGTCGGCCGGCGACGGACCGGTGCCGAACCCGAGCGCCTGGAAGTATTGGGCGAATTCGCCAGCGCCGCGCATCTGCGTGGTGAAGGCCATTGGCCAGTCGGCGAAGTCCAGCTTGGGATCCACGCTGATTCCGCCTTTGGCGGCGAGGTGGAGCACCTCGTTGCGGATATCGGCCGCCTCGAGCTTGATCGTGCCCGAAGCGAGGCGGGAGGCCTTGATGGTCGCGGAAGTGTATTGGAAGTCGGCGACGGCTTTCTGCAGTTTACCCGCCGCCGTCATGGCGGCACCGATTTTGGCCACCTTCTCGCCTTGCTGCTGGTTCTTCGTGAGGGCGCCGGCGAGCATCGCGAGGCCGCCCAACGTTTCGCCGATGTCGCCAGCCTTGTTTGCCGAGAGTGACATGCTGCTATTCTTGCTACCGAAGGGGCGGATTCGGCCGCCTTTGGAGGTGAGTTGGGTGTCGACCTGAAGTTTGCCGACGAGTTCGCCGGGAGTGCCGCACACGCTCGTGAGCCCCGCGGTCGCATCCGCGCGTCCCTGGAGAAAATCTTTCACCGCGGGGAAGGCTTGGGCGACGCTACCGAAATCGAACTGATTGAGCGACACCGTGGCCGAGAGCGAATAGGGGCCGTTGCTAATCGTCGGTTGGAAAGCGAGCTGGCCGCGGCCGCTGAGATTGCCGTCGGCGAGCTTGCCGCTGAGCTGCGTTAGGCGGATGGCCTTTTCCTCGGCGTCCGCGCGGACGACGACTTTCTCGGCGCTGATACCGTAGGCCTTCGCCGTGCCGATCGTCAATTGGAGCGAGCCGCTTTGGTTGGTCCAGAAGGGAGCCCGGTCCGGTCTGGGCGGCGCGCCTTTCTCTGAAAGATCTGCTTCGCTCTTGGGCAGGAGCGAGAGGAAGTCGTCGACATCGACGTTATCGATGGCCACGGCGGCCTGCCAGTCGGTCTTCTCACCGGAGACCTTCTGCGTGAGCGTAAATTTGCCAGAGCTAAGGTTCGTCGCCTGGAGTTTGAACGATCCTTCGGCGCTGAGGCCGTTGGCGGCGGGCACATACCTGCCGGCGAGGGACGCCGACTGGATGCGTCCTTCGCTCTGCTTGAGGCCGACCTCGCGCACTTGGAAGGTGACGTTGATCTCGCCGCTTTGAGCACGGTCGGCGGTCGCCCGATACTGTCCGCCCGTGACGATATTCAGCGGCCCCGCGAACGGTTGCTCGGCGAGCGCACCGAGATCACCTTCGAGTTTCAGCGTGGTGCCGGCGTCGCCCAGTCCGAGCTTGATGTCGCCCGAAGCCAGGGTGCGGCCACGATTCTTCAGTTCGGCTTGGTTGAAGCCGATGAGGGTGGATTTCTCGCCGACCAGGAGGTCGAGGCTCGCAGCTAGGTCGCAATCCTTGACCCACAGTTTACCGGTCCAGGTGACGCTGGTGCGGGTGAAGGAGAGCGGCGCGCCCTCCGTGCGCACGAAGAGGCCTTCGCGGCTGAAGCCGGCGACAAGGTCAGCGCGTTTAAGGTCGCCGGTCAGCTTGAGGCCGGGAACGACCGCGGAGAGGGATTCGAGCGGCAGGTCACGGGCCGAGGCCTCCACGAGCACGCCCGTGGGCTTGGAGCCGTCGAGCGCGAGCGGTTGGCGGAGCTTGAGGGAAAGTAGGTTCAGGCCTTGGCGGAAGATGCGCGCATCGGCGGAGCTGACGACGGGCACTTTGCCGGCGGCGCGGTCCACGGTGGTCTGGGCGCTCACGCGGATGCCCTTGAGTTTATCGACCGGCAGATCTTCCCAATTAGGTTGGGAGGCGAGCTCGACGATGCCGACATTGACGTTGGCGACGGCGGACCAAGCTCCCTCGGCCCCGGGACGTAGCGTGAGCGAGCCCGTGGCGATATTACCGGCGGCGCAGCCGAGACTGAACGGGGCGAGGGAGATCGCGCCATCCTCGGACTTGATGGGCAGTTCGGCATCGATTTCACGCATCAGCGCCTTGCCGCCGCGTTCGAGCGTGACGCCGCGCAGGCTATGCGTGCGGATGCTCGTGACAGTTGGCTGGCCGTCCTTGAAGGAGATCGAAGCTTCGCCAGTCCAGCGGCCGGCCGTCGCGATGACGTCCGCGGCGGCGAGGAAAGGGTTGAGTGACATGAGGTCGGCGTCGTTGGCGGCGATGGTTACCGTCGCGTCATTCGCGTTCTCGGGGAGGAGGCCGCCTTTCCAAGTGAGCGTCTGTGGGATGGCGATCGTCACGCCATTGCCCGTGATCGCGAGGCTGTTGACCGCGAAGCCGCTGGCCGTGCTCTGCGCATTCGCCGCGAGCTTCCATTCGGAACGACTGTTCTTTGCGAGTGACTTCGAGAACTTGCTTAGGTCTGACCAGAGCGCCTTGAGGTCGGCGCTGGCCTGCCAGCGGGCCCCTTCGAGTTCACCGTTGGCGCTGCCCGACAGGCGGACATCGGGTAGCTGCTGACTGAGGATCCCGAAGCGGGTCGGGTCGACGTCCAGCTGGGCGTTGACGGTGGTGCGGCCGGCGAGATGGTTACCGGAGAGTTTCACCGCTGGCCGGTTCGCGGAGTCGCTGAGCGTGCCGGTGAAATTAACGCCCGGCTTACCCGCGGTGCTGGCCGCATCCAGGACGAAGCCGACGGAGCCGGCGGCGATGGGGCTGGCATCCTTGGCTGCGAGTTCGAGTCGCAGGCTGCCGACGTCGGCGATTAGGTCATCGAGGCCAACGCCATCGGCGCCGAGCGGACGACGGAAACCGGCCTTCAACGTAATTTCGCCTCGGGGGTCAGTCATCTGCTTGCCCACGGCGAAGCCTGGCCAAGCGATACCGGCGCGGAAGTCGGCCTTACCGCGGGTGTCGAACTCATCGCCGCGGATGCTGAAGCGGAGCAAGGTGCCATCCGCCAGTTTGACGCGTCCGGAGACGGCGTAGGGCCCGAGCACGATGGGCGGCAAGGTCGTCTTAATCGCGGCGACGGAACCAGTGCCCGGTGTCTTCGCCTCTGGCTTGCGTTCGCTTAGGTCGACGTCGAGGGTCTTGATCTCGAGGCTGCTGAGGGCGTAGGTGCCCTTGATGATCGGAAAAATCTGCGCTTCGCCCTTGATGGCGGCCGCGGAGATCTTCGTGCCATCGGGGAGGACCAGGTCGATGCCCTCGGCGGAAAATTTTCCGTCGAGAGAGGCTTCGACCCGGGCGATGCCGCCTTTGATCTTGGCGTCGGTGAGGAGGCCTTTGACGCGAGCACCGAGTGGTTCGGGGCGGAGTTGGGATTCGACCCAGAAAAGGGTGGCTCCAAGGGCGACGGCAAGGATGCCGACGCTCCAGAGGGTAAAGCGGAGAACGCGGGACATAAGGACGGGCACTCATCTTGCCTCGTGGTTTTGACCGGGCAACAAAAAGCCCGGTGGAATTGCTTCCACCGGGCGAAATCAGCCATTTGGACCGCTTAGGCCTGCGGGGTCTGGCCACCCGCCGTACCGCCCTGCGGGGGCTTGGGCTTGGTGGCCTGACCGTCGGCGCGCTTGCGGCGGAGGTAGGATACCTTCAACGCCTCGACGTCCTCGTCGAGGCTCATGCTGTTGCAGGTCATCGCCGACATCTTCGTCTGGCTCATGAGGCGGCCGCGACCGTAGCGCATCTCTTTGGCCGCCATAATAGCGTCGTCGTCGAGGAGCTGCTTGAGGTATTCGATCTTCTGCTTGGCCCAATCCGAAAGGCCGGGGCGCTTCAGCAGCTCTTCGAAGGCCAGCTTGGCTTCGGCGAACTTCTGTTTAAGCGTGAGCACTTCGATGGCTTCGATTTTCTCCGCGACGAGCGCTTCGTCGATCAGGGCGGCCACGTCGGCGTCAACGGGCAGGACGGAGAAGGCGGCGAGGTCGACTTCCGGGAGCGCGATCAGGGCGGGACCGAATTTCACCTTTTCGCCGTCTTTCGTGATGGCCTCGAAGTTGATGGCGGCGAGGGCGTCGGCCTTGGCCAGCCCGCCGATCTTCAATTCGACGACTGCGACGAGCGAGGCATCCCAGGGCAGGGTGCCGAGCTTGCGGCTGTGGACGGCGCCGTTCTTGAGGATCTCGCCGACTAAGCGGGCCTGCACATCGCTGCCGCCCTGTACGCTGACTTTAACCTGACGCAGGAAGGAGTTCGACAGGATCGCGAATTGCTCCTCGAAGGCCTCGTCGAGGTCGTCGGCCGTCTGACCGAAGTTGGCGACGCCTTCGCCGGCGGTGGCCATGCCGGTCATGAGGGATTCGTTGAAGCCGTGGCCGAGTCCAACCGTCGAGGTCGTGATGCCGGCGCCGGCGGCCTTGGTGACGCGAGCGAAGATTTCGCTTTCGTTGACCACGCCTTGGTTGGCCTGGCCGTCGCTGAGCAGAATCACGCGGGCGATGCGGTCTTTGCGGGTGAACGGAGCGAGCTGCTTCACGCCTTCTTCCCAGCCGCCGAACAGATCGGTCGAGCCACGGGCGTCGATCTCCTTGATGCGGGCGACGATGGCTTCGCGATCGGAGGCGGCCGTCAGCGGCTGGACGACTTCGATGGAGGAATCGAAGGCCACGATGGCGACCCGGTCATCGGAACGGAGGCCGCGGACGATGCGCGCGGCGCTTTCAAGGGCGGCCGCGAGCGGTTCACCTCCCATCGAGCCGGAGCGGTCGATGACGAGGGCGAGGTCCAGCGGGGCGCGGGGCGCCTGTTCTTGGTTGGACGTGGGCTGGGCCGGGGCGACGAGGCGGACGAGGACATGCGTCGCATCAGCGGCGGCGCGGAGGAAGCCCTTCTTGAGGGGCAGGATTTCGATTTTGGGTTGGTTCATGGGAGGAGTCATCGCCTCCACTCTGTACCACCCTTCCAAGAATGTCAACACCGACAGAGATACTTTTCTGTAATTAGCACACTAAAGTTACTGTCATAATTATAAGTACTTGTTCATCAATGCTTTGCTGAAATTTTCCACGATTCCTTGCAGTTCCTCCTTCGTGGGTGTGATCCGACTGTCGATATTGAAGTGGGCCTCGCACCAATGGGCCAGGCGGAGTTTGGTCCACCTTTCCGTCTTGGGTTCATCCCCGCGGGTGGTCGGGTTGAACGCCAGGAGCTGTTCGAAGAGATTGCGGGCGGCCGGGGAGAGGTCGTCGCGCGCCATCTCTTTTTTTATCATTAGGCGGAGGGCTTCGGCGGGGCTTTCTTCACTGTCGGCGATCTGTCTGAGCTGTTGGACGGTTGAGTAGCTGGTCTTGCGGCTCGGTCTCGGCGACGGCATGGCGGCGGGCGAGAAATCGCGCGAGGAGTAGATCGGAGAGGCGTGGCGGCTGGGCTTGAAGCTGCCGGCATCGGGTTCGCTCAACAGGAGGGAGACTTGCTCGCTGCCTCGTGTCCGGAAGAAGAGCTTTTCCGCCTCGGTGGGCGTGGCTAATTCGTCGATCAGCTTATTAAGCTGGGCGATGATGCGGTTCTCGTGGAGTAGCGTGCGGATACGGTCGAGATCCCAGCCGCGCTCGGCCAAGAGGCGGGCCAGGAGTAGCTGCCTGACTTGCAGGGGGCCGAAGTTGGCTTTGCGGCGGTCGTCCGGGGCGCGCTCGGGTTTGGAGAGCAGGCCCTCGTAGGCGTAGAAGCGTACCAGTCGCTCCGTCGAGCGGTGGCGATCGCCGAACCCCAGGGAGGCGAGTTTATCTGAGACAAAGGCGGCCAGGTCCTCGGCGGTACCGAGGAATTCCTCGTCGTTTAGTTGGGCGGAGATCTTTAGCATGGGCTTTGAATAGAGACATTCTGCTGTCAGCATCTCGGAAAGGGCAATAATATAGTGAAAACGGCGCTGTCAGAATACCCCCAAAAGAAGCAGGCCGTCCGAAATCGGACGGCCTGCGAGCCGGCTCCCTCTGAGGGCGCTTAGGAGTTGTGGCTGTAACCTTCTTCGCCGTGGTCCGAGATGTCGAGGCCGCGGGCTTCTTCTTCTTCGGTCGGGCGGAGGCCGATCACGGCCTTGATGAGGTAGGCGAGGATCGCGGTGGCGACCAGGGAGATGACCAGGGTGATGACGATGGCCTTGAACTGCTCGGTCAGCAGGGTCTTGCCGACGATGTCCTTGAGGTTCGTGTTCAGGTTGCCGTTGACGTCAGCCGTGGCGTAGATGCCGGTCAGGATGGCACCGAGGGTGCCACCGACCGCGTGGACGCCGAAGGTGTCGAGGGCGTCGTCATAGCCGAGCTTGGACTTCATGTAGACCACCGCCACGAAGGGCACCACACCGGCGAGGACACCGATCAGGACCGCGGAGCTGGCGGTGACGAAGCCCGCTGCCGGGGTGATCACGACGAGACCAGCGACGGCGCCCGAGCAGAGGCCGAGGATGCTGGCGTGCTTGCGGAGGATCCATTCGAGGGCGCCCCAAGTGAAGGCGGCAACCCCGGCGGCGAGCGTGGTAGTCATGAAGGCCTGGGCACCGACGCCATCCGCGGCGAGGGCCGAGCCAGCGTTGAAACCGTACCAGCCGACCCAGAGCATGCCGGTACCGACGGCACAGAGCACCATGCTATGGGGCGTCATGGCCTTCTTGCCGAAACCGATGCGGCGGCCGAGGATGATGCAGAGCAGGAGCGCGGACCAACCAGAGGTCATGTGGACCACGGTGCCGCCGGCGAAGTCGATCGCCTTGATCGAAGCCTTGGCATTCCAGACGCCGTTCATTTCGCCGGTGATGCCCCAGATGTGGTGGGCCATCGGGAAGTAGACGAGGAACATCCAGCCGAACATGAAGAGCAAGACCGCGGAGAACTTCATGCGTTCGGCGATGGCGCCGACGATGAGGGCCGGGGTGATGATCGCGAACATCATCTGGAACATCGAGAAGACGTTCTGCGAGATCCAGTAGGCGTAGTCTCCGTTCGGGGCGGCGCCGACGCCGTTCAGGAAGAAGAATTCACTGCCACCGAAGATTTTGCCGAGGAAGGTGCCGTCGAAGCTCTTACCGAAGACCAGGGAGTAACCCACGGCCCACCAGAGGATCGCGACCATCCCCGCCAAGCCGAAGCACTGGGCAGCGACGGAGAGGATGTTCTTCGAGCGGACCAAGCCGCCGTAGAAGAGGAAGAGGCCGGGCAACGTCATGAAGAGTACCAAGGCGGCACAGATCATGATGAAGGCGTTGTGACCAGGGCCAGCGGAAGCGGCGATGGGACCGGCTGCGACCTTGTCGTCGCCAGCCTTGGGGCCGGTGTTATTGACGTAGGCTTCGAGGTCGGCCACGCGCTGGTCAAGTGCGGGAGCAGCGGGTGCCGCTTTCGCCGCTTCGGCTTTGGCGGGTTCAGCCGCTGGGGCGGGTGCGTTCTGCGCGGACGACAGGTAAGGCACTGCCGCCAGAGCGAGGATGGTGAGAGTTCGTAGCAGGGAGTTCATGGCGAATGCTCTTACGCAACCCCCGTGCCAACCGCCCCCATTCGAGTCGATGACTCGAATGTGTTCAAAAAACAACTTAAGCCGCCCGCAGTCCTGCTTGAAAAAAAGCAGACAGGCGGGTGCTGGCCCCGAAAACGGGCTTAATTATGGTTATAGCCTTCTTCGCCGTGGTCCGAGATATCGAGGCCCTGTGCCTCGCCTTCTTCCGAAGCACGCAGGCCAATGGTCGCCGCGATGATCTTTGCGATGATCCAGGTCATGACGAGCGAAACCACGATGCAAAGCAGCATGGCGGTCAGCTGTCCTTTGAGCAGGCCTTTTGAAATCAGCGCACCGCCGGTCGGATTGACCTGCGCGTTCATGAGGAGAGCGGTCGCCAGTGCACCAATGGTACCGCCTACGCCATGCACGCCGAACGTATCCAGCGCATCATCGTAGCCAAACTTCGGCTTGAGCACCGAGCAGGCCCAGTAAGAGATCGTTCCGGCGAGTAGGCCGATGAGCACCGCGGAGCTGCCAGAGACGAAGCCAGCTGCGTTAGTGACGGTGGCGAGGCCGGCGATGGCGCCGGAGCAGAGCCCGAGCACTGAGATCTTACCGCGATGCAGTTTTTCGACGACCGCCCAAGCGAGGGTGGCCGTGGCGGCGCCGAGCGTCGTCGTCATGAAGGCTTGGAGGGCGATGCCGTCGGCCGCTAGGGCCGAACCCGCGTTGAAGCCATACCAGCCGGCCCAGAGCAGGCCCGTGCCGATGACGCAAAGCACCATACTGTGCGGGGTCATCGGGCGTTTGCCGAAACCGGCGCGCGGGCCGACGAGGATGCAGAGGAGCAGGGCGGACCAACCCGAAGTCATATGGACGACGATGCCGCCGGCGAAGTCTGCGGCCTTGAAGGCAGCGTCGGCGTTAGCGATGCCCGAGAAGTGTCCGGTGGCGCCCCAGACGGCGTGCGCGATGGGGTAATAGACGAGAATCGTCCAAAGGAAGGAGAAGAGCATGACCGCGGAAAACTTCATGCGCTCGGCGACGGCGCCGATGATGAGGGCCGGCGTGATGGCCGCGAACATGGCTTGGAAAAGGGCGAACGTGCCCGAGGAGATACCAGGTGCGTAGGCCGCGTCGGGCGTGAAACCGAGGCCGGCGAAGCCGAAATGCTCTCCGCCACCGAAGATGTGTCCGACGAGGCTGCCAGCGTAGCTCTTGCCGAAGACGAGGCTGTAGCCGAAGCCCCACCACATCAGGACCCCCATCGCGGTCAGGGCCAGACATTGGGCGGCGATCGAGAGCACGTTCTTACTGCGGACCAAGCCACCATAGAAGAGGAACAGGCCAGGGATGCACATCATGAGGACGAGCGCCGTACTCACGAGAACCCAGACATTATCACCAGTGGAAGGAGGAGGGGTGGCAATAATAAGCATAATGCGTTTTAATAAGCAAAATGCGTGCCATATAATCATCACCGCGGGCAACTCGCTTGCCTTCATCGGATTTCAGGGTAGATTTGTTTTTAACCATGAAATGCCTGCTTAAAGTTGAGCACAGTGTCTTATTTTGTGCATTATTTACCGCACAACTATCGGCAGAAGAACCATCCCCGTCAAAGAACTGGGTGGTCGCCGCAGATTATCAGTATCGCGGCTCTGATGCCGTGAGCCATTCCGGTGGCGTGACGGGTGAGTTCGCCCGTTCCCGAACGGGCGCCGAGTTGATTTATCAGACGACCGATCGTGCGATTGATCTCGAGTGGTATCAGTACACCCACCGTTTTCAGCGGCGCGATCGCCGGGACCGATCGTTCTTATGGTGATACGACCGACGTCATGGTCACGGGTTTCCGTCAGTGGGATTGGAATCAGAAATACGGCGTCCAGCTAATCTATGCCTTGGAGTTTGCAGCTGAAGAGGGCGTGAGCTTGGGTAGTTCGCATCGCTGGGGACTGGGCGTCGCCACCCGCTGGCGTCCCGATGCCGAGACTGATATCGCTCTCGGCGTGCTGCTGGAGGATCGCTTCGAGGACTCCATCCTTCCCATCCCTTATATCAAGGCGACCTGGCGTCCGTGCAAATACGCCGAGGTCGAGCTCCGCGCCACCGGTCTGCAGAATGGCATCATTGTCCGGGGATTCTTGACGGAAGACCGCGCGACCACGGTCGACCTTACGGTCGCCTATGAAACGCTGAGCTTCGCGCTCACCGACGGCAGCTACGGTTCGCGGGCGGTCGCCATCGGCGAAGTCCCGATTCGCATCGGCGTGACGCAGTTCCTGGAAAAGTCCGGCACTTGGTTCGTGCGTGGTTCCGCTGAATGGGTCGCCTATGCGCGGCACAGCTTCAAGCATGACGGCGAGACGCAGGGAGCATTCCAGCCTGGCGCCCAGTGGGGCCTAGCCGCGCGCGTCGGCGCTCGCTTCTGATCAGGCCGCCGTCTGTAGCCATTCGTCGCGCCGGCTGATGGCCAGCTCGAGGTCGTGCGTGCGGAGCGAGCGACGGACGCGGCGCTTGGTGAAGTCCGCGAGGTGCTCGGTGTAGTGCAACCACCAGGTCCCGTTGTTGTTCCAGAGGTGGTGGAGGCGGTTATCCTCGCTGACACGGATGGACAGCTTGGAGGCGGGCGGGCGGGCGGTGGTATCGTTGGTGTTGATCATGGTGGGCGGCGGTGAAAGAAGCGCGCATCACGATCAATCCACGAGGGATTGGAGTTTTAGCCTTTCGGCTCTCATCTCGGTGCCTTTCGGCTCCGATGACCACCGCGGCCCTGTTGGGCTCGGTTGGTGCAGGTTCGGCTTTCGCCCGTCCTGCTCGTAATGCGTCTGATAATGAACTGAAGTCACTCTGGTCGGCCGGCCCGGAGATTGCAAGTCCGCCGTCGTGGTTAGAGTGTCATAAGAAACCCCCGCTTCCGGTCGGGTCGGCCGGGGCTTGCGGCGGGCGGGGTGCCCCCTAACGTTTCGCCGATGGGTTTCTTCCGTTTCCGTAAATCAATCCCGCTCGGGAAATTCTTCCGGATCAATCTCTCGAAGACCGGGACTTCGTTGTCGGCCGGTCGTCCTGGCGCGACGGTCAACGTGCGCAAAGATCGCGTCGACGGTACAGTCGGGATTCCTGGCAGCGGACTTTCGTATAAAGAACGTCTTTCGAATCGCGGTTGCGCATCCGTGCTCGTCTTCGCGCTGATGGTGTCATCGGCGCTCGCCGGCGTTGTCGTCTGGGTGCGCTGAACGCGGTTTCGTCGGAAGCGTGGGTGCCTCCGACGATCGTCGCCGCAAGTGCCCGGGAAAGGACTCGAACCTTCATGCCTTTAGAGGGCGGCGGATTTTGAGTCCGCTGCGGCTGCCATTTCGCCACCCGGGCGGATTGCGGACATGCATTCATTCCGCGAGCGTCGGAGCGTGCAAGAAAAACCGTGTCTGTCGGCGCAACGCGCATCATGCAAAAATGCGGACAACAAAAAAGGCGCTCCTTGCGGAGCGCCTTTTGGCGGGAATCTCGGGAGAGATTACTTGGCGCCGAGGATCGCGTCCTTGGCGGCCTTAGCCACGCGGAACTTCACGACCTTCTTAGCCTTGATCTGGATGGTTTCGCCGGTGGCAGGGTTGCGACCGAGGCGAGCCTTGCGGTGGACGAGGACGAGCTTGCCGAGGCCAGGGAGCGTGAAGGAGTTCTTCGCGTTCTTGTAGGCGAGGCCAGCGATGATCTCGAGGATCGCGACGGCCTGCTTCTTGCTGATTTCAGCTTTTTCGGCGATGGCGCTGGCGATTTGGGACTTGGTGAGGGCTTTGGACATGTTGGTTATGGGTTGGTTGTGCAGTGATGCGGGTGTATTAAGTATCGAAGCGTACGCTGAAAACCAGCGAAAAATAAGGGCAGGGTGCAGGTTTCTTCAGACCCCCCGTCTCCCGCAAAAAATCTTTTGCAAGCGTCCGCCTTCCGTCTTAGGTCTCCTGAACACCCTCACACCATGAGACTCCGTCCGTCCGCCGCCCTCCTGTTCTCGCTCCTTCTCGGGACGTCTTCCGTAACTGCGGAGGACGCCCTCGTCACCCTGGAGCCTGCCTTCCCCGAGATGAAGTTCAGCCTCCCGGTCGCGATCTCCCCGCTGCCCGGAAGCAAGGATGTCGTCTTCGTCATCGAGAAGGGCGACCCCGCCCCTTCCGCCGCCGACGCCAAGTCCACCGATAAGAAGAAGAAGGGTGGCGATTTTCTCGGCGGGAAGGTTCAGATGATCAGCGGGCTCTCCACCTCCAATCCCGTCAAGCGCGAGGTCTTCCAGTTGAACCCTAAGGACGGAAAGTTTGATGCCCAAGGGGAGAGCGGATTCCTCGGTTTCGCCGTTCACCCGAAGTATGCTGAAAACAAGCAAGTCTTTGTCTATTATAGTCTTAGGATTGAAGGTAAGCTCCATCAGCGTATCTCCCGGTTCCTGCTTTCGAGCGTGCAACCCTTCACGGTCGACCCCCAATCCGAACAGCCCCTCATTTCCCAGCTCGACCCGGCGGGCAATCACAACGGCGGCGACCTCCACTTCGGACCCGATGGCTACCTTTACATTAGCTGCGGCGACGGAGGCGGCGGTGGCGACCCTTTTGACACCGGAGGCTTCATCAACAAGGACTTCCACGCCGCGGTCTTCCGTATCGACGTGGACAAGAAGCCAGGCAACCCCGCCCCCAACCCCCATCCCTCGGTCATCACCGACTCTAAGGGGGTAGCGTTCTACTCCGTCCCGGCCGACAACCCTTTCCTTAAGGCTACCTCCCACCGCGGCCGCTCCCTGAAGGCTGGCACCGTCCGGACCGAGACCTGGGCCACCGGTCTTCGTAACGCCTGGCGCTTCTCCTTCGACCCCAAGACGGGCACCTGCTTCGCCGGGGACGTCGGCCAGAACCTCTACGAGGAGATCGATATCCTGGTCTCCGGCGGCGACTACGGCTGGCACGACGTCGAGGCTAATCACGTCTTCGTCCAGAAGGACGCTGCCGGCAAGAAGGCCATGCCGGCACGCGCTCCGGCTTCGGCTTACAAGGCCCCGATCCATGAGTATGATCGCAAGCTGGGTGCCTCGGTGACCGGTGGCGTCATGTACCGCGGCGCCCGCGTCCCGGATATCGCTGACTCCTATATCTTCGCCGACTTTGCCTCCGGCCGAATCTTCGCCCTGCGCGAAGAAGGCAGCAAGTGGGAGTCCCGGCAGGTAGCCAAGGACTTCAGCATCTCCGGCTTCGGCCACGATCCGAGCAACGGCGACGTGCTCTTCGCTTCGCTTGCTGGTCAGGTCAAGCGCGTCGTCAAGAAGTAAGCCGATGCTCTCCCGCCGCTCGATGCTGGGTCTTTCCGGTTCGTTGCTGGCGGGAGCAATGCTCCGACCAGTGCTCGCGGCCATCCCATCGCCGAAAGCCCCTGAATTCAGCCTCTTCACGAAGCACCTCGTCGGCATCCCTTACGACCAGCTCGCCGAGACCGTTGCTGCGCTCGGCTTCAAAGGCGTCGAAGCACCAGTCCGCAAAGGCGGGCATGTCGAGCCGGCGCGCGTCGAGGAAGACCTGCCTAAACTCGTCGAAGCGTTCAAGAAGTGCGGCGTGAAGATCACGCTGATGACGACCGACATCAACGCAGTCAACGCGGACGACCGGACAGAGAAGGTCCTGCGCACTGCGGGTGCGCTCGGCATTCCGAGCTATCGCATGAAGTGGTATGGCTACGTGGCTGGTAAGTCGCACTGGGATCAGCTTGATGCGATCAAGCCGCAACTGCGTGACCTCGTCTCGCTCAGTCGTGAGGTCCGCATCCTGCCGGGCTACCAGAACCACTCGGGGCCTAAGTATGTCGGCGCCGGCATCTGGGATATGGCGATGCTGATGAAGGACTACCGGGCCGATGAACTGTCCTGGAACTTCGACTTCTTCCATGCGACGGTCGAAGGCGGCCTGTCTTGGCCGAACGAACTGGCCTTGGCTCGTGACCATATCTCGATGGTCTATTTTAAGAACTTCAACTGGCAGGGTAAGCTGGCCGAAGGTTGCCCGCTGGCCGAAGGCAGGGTGGGGAAGGACTCCGTGGTGCAGCTGCGGAAAACTGGCTACACGGGCCCAGTCTGCCTCCATGTCGAATACCTGAAGGGTAAGGTCACCGACCAGGGCGCCCTAAAGGCCGCCATGGAGGCCACCCGCAAGGACTTCGCCACGCTTAAGGAGTGGTGGGCTTGAAGCGGCAGGGAGGGGGGATTCTCAAAAGATAGGCTGGAACTTGCGGTCTTTCGGGATGTAGAAATAGTCTCCCCGTTATGCCCCGCTCCGTCTTCTTCCTTTTCGCCGCCGCCTCCCTGGTTGCTGCGCCTAAAAAAGCCTCGGCCGATAAGGAACCACCTGCTCCTTACGTCCCGTCCGAGGGCGGCGCGCTCCCGGCGTCCCTCTTCCAGATTCCCGAAGGCTTCGAGGTGACCCTCTGGGCTCGTTCGCCGATGCTCGCCAATCCGACGAACATCGACTTCGACGCCCAAGGCCGACTCTGGGTCAATGAAGGCGTCAACTACCGCACTTATAACAAAGGCGGCAAGCGTCGCCCCGAAGGCGATCGCGTGATCGTGCTGAGCGACACCCAGGGCAAGGGCTTCGCCGACTCCGTCCAGACTTTCGTCCAGAACCCCGAGTGGACCTCTCCCTCGGCATCGCCGTCATCGACAACGTCGTCTACGTCTCGCACGCCCCGACCATTACGAAGTACACCGACGTGAATCGTGACGGCAAGTTCGACCCCTCCGTCGATAAGCAGGAGACTTTCCTCACCGGCTTCGGCGGCCAGGATCATGACCACTCGCTCCATGCCGTGGTCGCGGGCCCCGATGGCAAACTCTACATCAACTCCGGCAACTGCGGCGCGGTCGTCACCGACAAGGCTGGCAAGACCTTCCGCGTCACGAGTAACTACGTCGATGAGCGTGGCGGTAAGTGGCCCTTCGACGCCCGCGCCAATATCGGCACCAAGAGCGACGACGGCTTCGTCTGGTCTTCTGGTTTCTCCGGACGCCTGAACGCCGACGGCACCGGCCTCGAAATCATCGGTAACGGTTATCGTAACAGCTACGAAAGCGTCCCGTCCTCTCTCGGCGACCTTTTCCAGGGCGATAACGACGACTCGCAGAGCTGCCGCACCTCCTTTGTGCTCGAGTATGGCTCGGCCGGTTACACCACTCCGTCCGGCGCTGGTTATGGCACCGTCAAGCGCCCCGGCCAGCCGATGCCGCGCGCCCACTGGCGCCAGGACGATCCTGATACCATGGACGTCGGCGACGTCTACGGTGGCGGCTCTCCTACTGGTGTCGCGGTCTATGAGAACGGTGCCCTTGGCACCGCCTGGGAAGGCACGCTCCTGAACTGCGAACCATCCCGCAACACGGTCCTCGCTTATAAACTCGTCGCCCAGAAGGGAACCTACGCCCTCAACGCCGATACCCGCAAGGACCTCATCACTTCCAATCCTACCCGCGATTTTCAGGGCACCGACTTCCACAAGTTGAAGACGGATCTCTCCGTCAAGCCCGCCGACAGTATCATGTTCCGCCCGTCTGACGTCGCCGTCGGTCCGGATGGCGCTATCTACGTCGCCGATTGGTACGACTCCCGCGTCGGCGGTCACCAGACCCTCGATGATACCTGCACGGGTGCGATCTATCGCATCGCTCCGAAGGGCTTCAAGTCCGTCATCCCGAAGATTGATGTCTCCACGCCCGAAGGCGCCGCCGCCGTGCTGCGCAATCCTGCCGTCAACGTCCGCCACCTCGGTTTCAACGCGCTGAAGGGATTCGGTGCTAAGTCTCTCCCGGTCGTCTCCGAAATTCTCCGCGAAGCGAACCCGTATGTCGCCGCCCGCGGCGTCTGGCTCCTGCCTCACCTCGGCGAAGAAGGCGTCACGCGCACTAAGGCCTTACTCAAGGATCCGAATCCGTCGCTCCGCCGCCTAGCCTTCCAGTCCCTTCGCCGCGCCGGCCATGACACGCTCGGCATCGCTGCTGAACTCGCCAAGGACGCCGATATCGCCGTACGCCGCGACGTCGCCACCTCGTTGCGTGCCGCTCCGGTCGATAAGGCCGTGCCGATTCTCATCGAACTCGCGCGTCGCCTCGACGTCTCCGACAAGAACTCCATCGCCGCCTTCGGCATTGGTTCCGCCAACAAGCAGGACGCCGTCTGGTCCGCCGTGAAGTCCGAACTCGCCAAGGATGGCGCCGAAGCCTGGTCGCCTGAAGTCGAACGCATCGCCTGGTTACTCCATCCCGCTTCCGCGGTGCAGGAGTTCCTCGACCGCGCCGCTTCCACTAAGGTCTCGCAGGCCTCCCGCACGCTCGCGGTCGAGTCTCTCTCCTTCGTCGACACCAAGGAAGCGGCGCTCGCGATGATCAAGCTCTGCGCCGCCGGCTCCCCGTCGGCCTCCGAAGCCAAGACCTGGGCGCTTATGCGTATGACCGGTTCTTGGGCCGCCTTCGATATCCGCACTGAGCTTAAGAATGCCGGCGTCTATGACGCCAAGTCGATTGTCGTGAACGCCATTCAGGTTCCCGAAGCCCCGGCTGGCACCTACACCGAACAGGATGTGCTCTCTAAGACCGGTGACGCTGCCAAGGGCGCTGCCCTCGCCTTGCGCTGCATCATGTGCCACCAGGTTAACGGCAATGGCCCCGCTTATGGTCCCGAGCTCAAGGGTTGGGCTTCCCGTCAGAGTCGCGAGGCCCTGGTTCGTGCCCTCGTCAACCCCTCGGCGGATATCGCCCTGGGCTATGAAGGGGTCGCCCTGAAGCTTAAGGACGGCGGCAAGATCGATGGCCGTCTCATGTCGAACAATGACCCGATCGTGATCACCTCCACCGGCGGTATCACCCAGCTGGTACCCAAGGATCGTGTCGCCGGCAAGGAAGCCAAGATGAGCCGCTCCCTGATGATGTCCGCGGAGCAGCTGGGCCTGAGTGCTCAGGATGTGGCCGATATCGCCGCTTATCTGGCCTCTTACAAGTAAGCCCAAGGCTTAAAGCACTGTTTCGAGGGGGTTTTCCACTAGGAAGACCCCCTTTTAATTTACCGCTTGCTTCTGGGGCTGGGTTTATCAGGTTCGACCCTCCTTTCCCTAGGCAAGGCACGGCCGCACAACGCGGGTCCGCGACTTACTAGGCACCAAAAGACCTTATACCAACATGAAGCAGCTCACCCTTAAAGTCACCAGCCGCGCGCTCCATGGCCGCGGCCCAGCCCGCCGCCTCCGCGCTGATGGCTCCATTCCCGCCATCATTTACGGCAAGTCCGGCAACCAGAGCGTGTCCGTCGCCCAGGAAGCTTTCCGCGACCTCATGCGCGCCAAGGGTAACGCTGCCTCGCTCATCGAGCTCGATGTCGACGGCAAGAAGTTCCTTTCCCTGATCAAGGAGTTCCAGCGTCACGCAATCACCCAGAAGTTCCTCCATATCGACATCATGGAGATCGACCCGAACTCCCCGATGACCGCCGCCATCCCGGTGCGTGTCATTGGCGAAGCTCATGGCGTCAAGACCGACGGCGGCACGCTCGCCATCGTCTCCCAGACCATCAACGTTCGCTGTCTCCCGAAGGATCTTCCTGAGTTCATCGAAATCGACGTCACTGAACTCAAGGTCAACGAGTCCATCCACGTCGGCGAAGTCAAGGCCCCCAAGGGCATCACTTTCCCGGGCGACCCCAAGCGCGTCGTCATTGTCTGCTCCGAGATGGCCGAAGAAGAAGCCGCGCCCGAAGCGACCCCCGTCGCCGGTGCCGCCCCCGCTCCTGGCGCCGAAGGTGCCGCCGCTCCTGCGGCTGGTGCTGCTCCCGCCGCTGGCGCCGCTCCGGCGGCCGCCGCTGCTCCGGCTGCCAAGAAGTAATTTCCGCGCCGGGCGTCCCCGGTACCTGTTCTTTGAAGTCAAATGTCATTCTCGGTCATCGCCGCCCTCGGCAATCCGGGCCGAGAATATTCCGCCACGCGCCACAACGCGGGGTGGATCGTCATCGACGCGCTCGCCTCTCAGGCTGGCGCGGTCTGGAAGGAAGAGAGCCGTTTTTCGGCCTCGGTCGCAAAAATCACGCTCGGAGGTTCCTCCGTCCACCTGATCAAGCCACTTACCTTCATGAACGACAGCGGGTCGCCCCTTGCGGCCTTCCTCCGGTTCCACCGGATCGAGCTCCCCGAGCTCGTCGTTCTCCATGATGACATCGCGTTCGAGCCCGGTCAGCTCCGCCTTTCCCTGGGAGGTTCCGCCGCCGGCCACAACGGCGTCGCCAGCTGCATCCGCCACCTCGGCGAACAATTCGTCCGCGCCCGTCTCGGCATCGGACCGAAGCAGCACCCCGGTCAAGACCTCGCCGACCACGTCCTCGGACGTTTCCCCGACGCCGACCTCACGAACCTGACCCAGCGTATCCCAGACTTCATCAAGAACCTCGAAATCCTCCTTTCCCAAGGCCTCCCGGCCGCCCAAAACCTCACCAACAGAAAATCACCATCACCATGACCACCGCCACGATCCGCCGCGACTATCGCGCCAGCCTCATCCTCGACCTCCGCGGCTCGACGGATGCGCCCGAGACCGTCATCGAGAAGCTCAAGGAAGTCCTCAAGTCCATCGACTGTAAGGTCAACGAGGTCGAAAACCTCGGCCAGAAGGAGTTCTCCCGCGTCGTCGACCGCAAGTTCCCCTCCGGCCTCTACGTCCAGTTCCACTTCGAAGGTCCGGTCACCGCGCCCACCGCTTTCCGCGAGAAGCTGCGCCTCGACCGTACCATCAATCGCCTGCTCGTGCAGGTGACCAAGTAATCTCCGCCCCCGCCTCGCCGTGGCTTCTTCCTATAATCGCGTAGTTCTCGTGGGCAATATGACCCGCGACCCCGAGGCCCGCGCCCTCCCGTCCGGCCAGGCCCTCACGAAGTTCTCCCTCGCCGTCAACCGCTCCTACTCCACCAAGGAAGGCGAGAAGCGCGAAGAGGTCACCTACGTCGACATCGAGAGCTACGGCAAGCAGGCCGAGATCATCGCCAAGTATTGCGGTAAGGGCTCCGGCATCCTCGTCGAAGGCCGCCTCAAGCTCGATCAGTGGGAAGACAAGAAGACCGGCGAGAAGCGTTCGCGCCTCGGCGTCGTCCTCGAAAATTTCACCTTCATCGGTGGCAAAGCCCAGGGTGGCGAAGAGGGCGGTTCCGCTCCTCGTTCCCGCGGCGGCAACGACACCCCGGCTCCTTCTGGCGACCAGGGCGGCGACGACGTCCCGTTCTAATCATTTCCTCACCAACCTTATAACCCAAGCAAGACCATGGCATTCACCGAAGTTCTCCTCATCAAGCCCGTCGACGGCCTAGGCGCCGAAGGCGAGCAGGTCCGCGTCCGCGCGGGCTTCGCGCGTAATTACCTGCTTCCGCAGGGCATCGCGCTCCCCGTCAATCGTTCGAACACGAAGTACGTCGAGGCCCTCAAGAAGGCCCGCGAAGTCCGTGAATCGCGCGACCTCGAAGCCGCCAACGTGACCGCCACCAAGCTGGCCGCCATCAAACTCGTCTTCGCCGTCAAGACCGGTGAAGGAGGCAAGATGTTCGGCGCGATCAGCACCGCTGAAATCTCCGCCAAGCTCGCCGAGCATGGTATCGAAATCGAGCGCAAGCGTATCCATCTCGGCCAGGGCCCCGTCAAACTTCTCGGCAAGCACACCACGAGCATCCGCCTCCATGGCTCCGTCATGGTCGAGCAGGAGTTCGAAGTCGTCTCCGAGAACCCGATCGAAGTCGCCGCCGAAGAGGCCCCCGAGCCCGAAGAGCGCGTGTTCCGCGACGACAAGAAGGCCCGCAAGCCCCGCAAGGACAAGCCTGCCAAGTCCGAGTAATCGGACCGGCTCTCCCAGAAAGGCGCGAAGTGCGAACTTCGCGCCTTTTTCTTTTACAGGGCTTCCCGCCCCCTGTGAATAGGGTGCGAACAAGGCGTGAACGGTCCGCGCCGTTTGGCGCTGTCCTCCGTTCCCGGCCTCCGCACACTGGCGTCTTCCCATGGCCGAAAGATCCCAGCGCCAGCGCCGCGAAGCCGCTCCCAATTACGGCGACCGCGTGCCGCCCCACAACCTCGACGCCGAACGCGGCCTGATCGCCAGCATCGTGATCGACGGTGGCGACACGCTCCAGCGCTGCCTCGAGCAACGCGTCACGGCCGACTACTTCTTCGATCCCAAGCACCAGGATATCTACGCCGTCGCCGTGCAGTTGAATCTGGCGAGCACGGGTATCGACGAAATCACGCTCACCGAGCAGCTCCGGCGCGAGGGCAAGTTGGAGTCCGCCGGTGGCGCGACCTACATCAACGAGCTGACGGGGCTTATCTCTTCCAGCGCACACGCGCCCCATTGGCTCGCGATCATCCGCGAGAAACATTTCTTACGACAGCTCATCTCGACCGCCGTCACGACGGTCGAGAAGGCGCACACGCACGCGGAGGGCATCGAGCGCCTCCTTGAAGAGGTCGAGCAATCCTTCTTCCGTATCAGCGAAGATCGCATCTCTGAATCCGCGCAGACCATTGACGGACCCATCGCCGAGGCGATGGAGCTCGTCCAGCGCATCATCCGCGACCGTAACTCGGTGCAAGGCGTGCCCACGGGCTTCCTCGATCTCGATGCGATGACCTTCGGCTTCCAGCCCGGCCAGATGATCGTCGTCGCCGCCCGCCCTGGCATGGGTAAGACTTCCATCGCGCTCAACTTCATCGAGGCCGCGCTCTTCCCCAAGCCTAACGAGGCCCGTAAGCCGTCCAACGTCCTGCTTTTCTCCCTCGAAATGCCGGCCCGCGAACTAGCCCTGCGTCTGCTCTGCTCGCGCGCCCGCGTGAATATGCAGAAGCTTCGCACCGCGCATCCTGATGAACGCATGCAGGTCGACCTCGTCCAGGCCGCCAACGAGTACAAAGGACTCCCCCTCGTGGTCGACGATAACGGCGGTCAGAACATCTTGGAGATCCGGGCCAAGTGCCGCCGCGTCCATGCCCGCACCCCCCTTGACATGGTGGTCATCGACTACATCCAGCTTATCAACGGTTTGGACTCTGGTCTGCCCCGCGAACAGCAGATCGCCGAGGTCTCCCGTAGCATCAAGGCCATGGCCAAGGAGTTCAAAATCCCCATCATCGCCCTGGCCCAGCTGAATCGTAAGTCCGAGGACGAAGCCCGCCAGCCGCGCATGTCCGACCTTCGCGAGTCCGGGTCTATCGAGCAGGATGCCGATATCGTCATGCTTATCTCCAAACCCCCCATCAGCCAGGGTAAGGCTGCCGAGGCCGAGGCCGAGCAGGCAGGGCAGGATGGCTGCTATTCCCGCCAGCTAATCGTGGCTAAGAATCGTAACGGACCCACCTCTGACATCAACTTGCTCTTTAATCCGGGGCTGACACGCTTCGAGAATCCGGCCAAAGATTACCGAAATAATGAATAACCCCTCCTTCCGCCGCAGCTGGCTTCGCGCCGCCTGCTTCGCCCTCGCCCTATCGCCGCTCGTCGGCGCGGCCCAGACCGCCCCGGCGCCGAAGGATGCGCTCGTGCGCTCCATCAAGGTCAAGAAGGAGGGAACGGCCGTCTCCGAACAATTCGTCCTGGGCTTTGTCGCCCTGCGCGAAGGCCAGCCCTACTCCAAGGACGCTGTCGCCAACACGGTCCGCTCCCTTTACGCCACCGGTCGCTTCAATCAGGCCTCGGTCGAGCCCACGATCGACCCGACCACCGGCGCCGTGGACATTGTTGTCACGGTCGTAGCTCGTCCGATTCTTAAGGCCATTGAATACGTCGGCGGCGACGGACTCGTCGGCAAGGCCGGTTGGTTCGGCGGGGCCGAGATCGAGGACATGAAGATCGGTGAACCTCTCGACATGGCCCAGCTGCGCCGCTCCGAGATCAAACTTCAGAACGAACTTCGCAAGAAGCGCCCGTTCGCCCGCGTCACTTCCCAGCCCCGCGCCGCCGTCGATGGCAGCGGCCAAATCGTCGCGGTCATCGTCGACGAAGGCATCGAGCTGAAGGTCGATAACTTCCGCTTCGAGGGCGCCACAGCCTTTGAGCGTTACGATCTCTGGTCTGCGGCGGATCTCAAAACTAGCGAATACCGTTGGTATAAGTGGTCTTGGCTCGTCGGCGGCGGCCGTCTCGACCCCGAGCAGTACCGCGCCGACTGCAAGAAGCTCCGCGAATACTACCGCGCAAAGGGCTATCTCGACGTCGAAGTCGAGGACGCCGATCCCGAGAAGGTCTGCGAGGTCAAGGACGTGAAGGATGCCGCCGGCTGGGTTGACGTCGTCTTCAAAATTAAAGAAGGACGCAAGTACACCATCGGCGCGATCGCCTTCGACGGCAACCGCCTCGGCTCCACCGATCCACTCTACGCGACCGCTGCCCTGCAGAAGGTCGTCGCCGAACCCTCCCTCCGTCGCGGCGCCCACCCCGCCGAGTTCGACAAAATCGCCACGGGCGAAGCCTTCGCCGTTCCGGCCATTGAGGCCGCTTCCGAAAAGCTCCGTGAATACTACGGTCAGATGGGCTACATCAACAGCTCCGTCCAAGTCTTCCGTAAGCCCAATCTCACGACCGGCGCCATCGATGTGAAGTTCCAGATCGAAGAAGGCCAGCGCCACACGGTCCGCGCGGTCGAGATCCAAGGTAATACCAAGACCCGCTCCACCGTCATCGCCCGCGAACTCGCGCTCGGGCCCGGCGAGGTCTTCGACCTTGCCCGCACTCGCGTCTCCGAGGCGCGCCTCCGCAACACGCAGTTCTTCGAGGAAGTCCGCGTGACGGCTGTCCCGACCTCGATCCCAGGCCAGAGCGACCTGCGCGTCACGGTCAAGGAAGGCCCCACTGGGCAGGTCAGCTTCGGTGCCGGCTACAGCACCGTCGAAGGCCTCGTCGGCTTCGTCGAGTACGCCGAATCCAATTTCGACTTCTCGAACTCGGAAGGTTGGTATCGTGGCGACGGCCAGAAGTTCCGCGTCCGTCTTTCCGTCGGCAGCCTGACCAACTCATTCGAGCATTCCTTTGAGGAGCCGGCTCTCTGGGAGCGCGACCTCGCCGTGGGCTACTCCATCGAGCGTCGCTACGCCGGTTATGCCTCGGCCAACTACTCGGTGCTTTCCGAAGGCATCAGCGTCTACGCCCGCCGCCGTATCTTCAGCAACATCGAGGGCCGTATCGGTTACAACCTGCGTCGCATGTCCGTCGACAACGTCACGGTTGACGCTCCGGCCGACGTGGTGACCGAAGGCAATGCTGGTGCCCGTGTGATCTCCTCGATCTCGGCTTCGCTGACGTACGATACCCGCGACGAATACAACTTCCCGACCAAGGGCTCTCGCATCTCGCTCACCGAGGAACTCGCCGGCAACGGCCTCGGCGGCGATATCAAGTACCTGAAGTCCGAACTCCGCACGGGCCGCTGGTTCCTCGTCTCGCCCACCGCCGAACAGACGATCGGCGTCATTGGCCGCGTCGGCCTGCTCACCGGTTCGGGCGGCTACCTGCCGTTCTACGAGCGCTTCTACCTCGGCGGCGCCTATGATATGCGCGGCTTCGGTTACAATGACGTCGGCGCCTACAACACCTACGATACCGCCAATGGTAACCAGCCGATGGGCGGCATGACCTACGGTTTCTTCAGTGCCGAGTACACCATCAAGGCCGCCGATAATCTCCGCTTCGCCGCCTTCTACGACTACGGCATCGTCAATCGCTCCGAGACCGATTTCAGCGTTTCCGAGGCGAACTCCGACTACGGCCTGGGCATGCGTATCCTCCTCGGCGGAGCGGTCATGCGCCTCGACTTCGGCTTCCCGCTCCAAACGACTAAGGCTCCGGGCGGCGCCGACATCAACGACGGTGGCATGAAGTTTAACTTCAGCTTCGGTACGGTCTTTTGATTGCCATTCGCCCGCCTAACCACTTCTTAAACCAGAATACGCCCATGAAGTCCTTCTTCGCCCTCCTCCTCGCTTCCGCTTCCGTCTTCGCCGCCACCCCCAGCGTGGGTATCGTCGACGACCAGGAAATCTTCAAGAAATACGCCAAGGCCACCGACCTTCAGGCTGAGATTCGCAAGTCTGAGGAATCCGCGCAGGCTTCCGTCAACGAGCGCATCAAGGCCGTCGAGCAGCTCCAGACCGAGCTCCAAGGTATCGATAAGCGCGGTCAGGATCCGATGCTCAGCGAGAACGGCAAGAAGGCCGTCGCCGCCGAGTTTCAGCAGAAGAACGCCACCTTCCAGCAGCGTCGCGCCGAACTCCAGACCTTCGTCAACGAAGCCCGTAACGCCATCCAGCAGCGCGTGGGCGAGATGAACAAGCAGATCGTCGCCGATGCCCGCGTCCAGGCCGAGAAGGTCGCCAAGGCCAAGGGGCTCAACCTCATCATCGGTAAGGCCCCCGTGCTTTTCTCCGATGCTTCCCTCGATGTCACCGAAGACGTGATCAAGGAGCTCAATGCAGCCTACAAGGCCTCCGCCCCGGTCGCCGTTCCGACCATCACCACCGCTCCCGCGGCCCCCGTTCCCGCCGCCGGCGACAAGCCGGCCGCCAAGTAAGACTCTGCCGCGCCCCTGCTAGTCAGGGGCGCTTCATTTAGGACCATGTCACTCGCCTTCACTATCGCCGAACTCACCTCCCTCACCGGAGCCAAGTCCGTCGAGGGTGTCTGCGCCGGTCCGATTACAGGCATCGCCGCTCTGGCCGAAGCGACTTCTCTCGATCTCTCTTTCCTCGGCAACGCAAAGTACGCCGAGGCCGTCGCCGCCTCTCAGGCCGGCGCAATCCTCGTGCCGGTGGCCTTCGTAGGCAAACCCGCCGCTGGCCAAGCTTTCCTGCGCGTCGACAATCCTTCCTACGCGCTGGCGCTCCTCTGTTCGGTGCTCGAGGCGCGGCTCTGGCCACGTCCCGCCGCAGGCATCCACGCTTCCGCCGTTGTCGCCGCCTCCGCCCAGGTCGCCGCCTCCGCCCATGTCGGCCCGCTCTGCGTGATCGGCGAAGGCGCCACGGTCTCTTCCGGCGCGGTGCTCGAAGCCCGTTGCCACGTCGGCGCCCACGCGTCAGTCGGCGCCGATTGCTGGCTCAAGCCTGGCGTCGTTGTCGGCGATTATTGCGTTCTCGGTGCCCGCTGCCGCATCCAGTCCGGCGCGGTCATCGGTTCCGATGGCTTCGGCTACGAGCCGGTCAACGGCGAGATCCAGCGCATCCCGCAGATCGGCAACGTGGTCCTGGAAGATGATGTCGAGGTCGGCGCCAACTCCACCCTCGACCGTGCCCGCTTCAGCAAGACGGTGGTCGGCCGGGGTACGAAAATCGATAACCTCGTCCAGATCGCCCATAATGTGCGTATCGGCCGCCAATGTCTCATCACCGCGCAGGTTGGCATCGCCGGCAGCACGACCCTCGGCGACCATTGCGTCCTCGGCGGGCAGGCCGGCGTGGCCGGACACCTCACTCTTGGCGACCGCGTCAAGCTGGGCGCCCAGACAGGCCTTTTCGAGGATGTGCCCGCTGACGGCTTCATGAACGGCACGCCGGCTGTGCCCTTCGGGCTGGAGCGACGTCTGGTGGTCCTTTCGCGTCGTCTGCCTGAATTGTTCAAAAAGGTTGATTCGCTGGCCGCCTCCTTGGACTCTGCTAAAAGCTAAACAACATGAGCCTACCTGAGATGAAGATTTTCACCGGCAACGCCAATCCGGCGCTGGCCAAGGAAATCTGCGAACATCTCGGCGTTCCGCTCGGCACCGCTACCGTCAACCGTTTCCCCGACGGCGAGACGTTCGTGCAGATCAATGAGAATATCCGTGGCTGCGACGTCTACGTCATCCAGCCCACCTGTGCGCCGGCCAACGATCGCATCATGGAGCTGCTGATCATGATCGACGCCCTCCGACGCGCGTCCGCCGCCCGCATCACGGCCGTGATCCCGTTCTTCGGTTACGCTCGCCAGGATCGTAAGGACAAGCCCCGCGTGCCGATCACGGCCAAGCTCGTCGCCAATCTGCTCACCGCCGCTGGCGCTAACCGCGTCTTGACGGTCGACTTGCACGCCCAGCAGATTCAGGGCTTCTTCGACATCCCAGTCGACCACCTCTACGCTTCGCCGGTCTTCTACGCGCACATCAAGAACAAGCCTTGGCTCAAGGATGCCACGGTCTTCTCGCCTGACGTAGGCGGCCTAAAGTACGCCTCGGCCGTGGCCGACATGCTCAACCTTCCTTACGGCTTCGTGGCCAAGCGCCGCACGAGCGCAACCACGGTCCAGGCGACGAGCCTCGTCGGTGAAGTCGAAGGCCGCGACATCATCCTGGTCGACGACATGACGGAGACCGCGGGCACGCTCGTGGCCGCCGCCGAACTGCTCAAGAAGAACGGCGCCCGCTCGGTGCGCGCCGTGGTCTCACACTGCATGATCCAGGAGATCGCCTTCGAGCGCCTCCGCAAGGGTCTCATCGACGAGGTTATCACGACGAACTCCGTCCCCGCCGACTGGCCGAAGGACCTGCCGATCACGGTGCTTTCGATCGCACCTCTGCTTTCTGACGCAATTCGGCGCATCCACGGCAACAATAGCGTGACCGACCTCTTCCCGATCAAGGGCCACTGAGGTCCGCATCAGGACACGAAAAAGGCCGCATCGATGATGCGGCCTTTCTGTTAGGAGGGTGTCCCCGGTTTACTTCTTTTCGGACGCGATGAAGTCGAGGATCACCTTGGCCTGGTCGCTGGTGTGTCCTTTGTGGTCGGCATAGACGCACTTGCCGTCCTTGAAGAGGAAGGCGCTCCGGCCAGCCATGCCGATGAGGTTCTTCACGCCGAAAGCTTCGGTGACGGCCTTCTTCTCCTTGTCGGCGAGGAGGCGGAAAGGAAATTTCTGCTCTTCCTTGAATTCCTTCTGGAGCTTCTCGTCGTCAGTGCTCACGCCGAGGACGCTGACGCCGGCCTTCTGGAGGTCGGCCCAGCCGTCGCGCAGCGAACATCCCTGCTTGGTGCAGCCCCCGGTCTTAGCCTTGGGGTAGAAGTAGACGAGCAGGTAACCCTTGGCGCCTTCTTTGGCGAGGGAGACAGGCTTGCCGTCTTGGTCGTTGCAGGTGACGTCCGGGATGGAGGCGCCGACGGCGAGCTTTTCAGCCGCGTCACCGAAGATGGGGAGGAGGGACATAAGGAGGGTGGCGTAGAGTGTCTTCATGCGTCCTAGGTTGGGAGTCGGCCGGTAAAAGGCAAATACGACCGACGATGTTTTCGTGTCGCTTGTCGGTCTCTCCGGAGACAAAAATGTGACCATGTTGCAGGCTGTTCTCGACACCATCCCTCATCGCCCGCCGTTCCTCTTCCTGGACCGGATCGACGAAGTCCGAGCCGATGGCGCCACCTGTAGTCGCACCTTCCGTGCCGACGAGCCTTTCTACTCCGGCCACTACCCGGGCAACCCGATCACACCTGGGGTGTTGCTCTGTGAATCGGTCTTCCAGACCGGCGCGATTTTCCTGACGAAGAAGCTCCAATCCGAGGGCGGCGTTCCCTCTGGTAAGACCCCGGTGCTTTGCCGCATCGAGGAGGCGAAATTCAAAGGGATGGTGATGCCTGGCGATACCGTCTCGATTGACGTCAAACTCGTCGAGACGCTCCAGCAGTTCCATTTCATGACCGGCACGGTGCGTCGCGACGGCAAGGCCGTCCTGACCATCCGCTTCGCCCTCGCCCTCGTCGACCAACCCGCCTGACCTATGTCCTTCCTCGGCCTTACCGGTAAGACCTACCTCGTCCTCGGCGTCGCGAATAAGAAGTCCGTCGCCTGGCATGTCGCCAAGACCCTTGAGGCCGAAGGGGCCAAGGTAGTCTACTCCGTGCGCTCGCAAGCCCGCCTCGACTCGCTGAAGGGCCTGCTCGACGGCAAGCCGGTGTATCTCTGCGACCTCGAGCACGAAGCCCAGACGCAGAAGCTCGCCGCGGATGTCGGTCGCGAGCATGGCCCGCTGGATGGCGTGCTGCACAGCGTTGCGTTCGCCAACTTCTCCAAAGGAATGCAGCCGTTCCATGAAACCGTGCGCGCTGATTTCCTACAGGCCACCGCGATCTCTGCCTTCTCACTCGTCGAGCTTTCCCGCGCGCTCAAGCCGCACCTGAAGTCCGACGCCTCGGTCGTCTCTATCGGCATCTCCTCCCAGGTGACCGCTTCGAACTACGGCTACATGTCGCCGATCAAGGCCGCGCTCGAATCCGCTAGCCGCTTCCTTGCGAAATCCTTCTCGGCTGATTCGCGCGTGCGTTTTAATTCCGTCAACGCTGGTCCGCTCAAGACGAGCGCGAGCGCCGGTATCCCGGGTTACCTCCACAACTACCTGCACGCCGAGAAGATGACCTTCCGCAAGGAGGCCCTGAAGACGCAGGAGGTCTCCGACACAGCGGTCTGGCTGCTCTCGCCTCGTGCGAGCGGCATCAACGGCCAAGGTATCGTGGTCGACGCCGGCATGGGCTGGAACTTCTTCGACGAAGAACTCGTGGCCGCTTCTTCCCGCCTTCCCGGATCGTGATCTTCAAGCGCTCTGTCCTGTCCGGCCTCGTGGCCGAACTGCCTCCCGAGGTTTGGACCTCCGATGAGGTCGAACGCCGCCTGGCGCCCCTTTACGGCCGCCTGAAGCTGCCTGAGGGCCGTCTGGAGCTGATGACGGGCATCCGTGAGCGCCGCTTCTGGCCGCAAGCAATCCGCCCGTCCGCCGCTTCCGCGTTGGCGGGCCGTCGTGCGATGCAGGCCGCCGGAGTCGGCCCCGCCGACATCGACCTGCTGATTCATTCGTCAGTGTGTCGCGATCGCCTCGAGCCTTCGACCGCCGCCTACGTACACGGTCTGCTCGGTCTCGGCCCGCAGGCCCAGATCCTTGATGTCTCCAACGCCTGCCTGGGCTTCCTCAACGCCGTGGTGCTCGCAGCGGGGATGGTGGAGTCGGGTCAGATCCGCCGCGCCCTGGTCTGCTCGGGTGAAGATGGTCGTCCACTCGTCGAGCGCACGATTCGCATGCTGAACGAAGATCTCTCGCTCACGCGTGAGACGATCAAGCCGTACTTCGCGAACCTGACCATCGGTGCGGGCGGCGCGGCCGCGGTCATCTGCCGTGATGACCTCGCCGGGCCTGGCTCGATCCGTCTTCTGGGCGGAGCCGCCGAAACGGATTCTTCCGCCAACGGACTTTGCGAAGGCGATACGTCATCTGCCGAACTCGATATGCGCACCGATTCCGAAGCCTTGCTCGCCGCGGGCGTGGCGCTAGCCCAGCGCTGCTGGGGTCGTTTCAAAGGAGTGACGGGATGGGACGAATCCACACCGCATCGCGTGGTGACGCACCAGGTTGGCCGCCGTCATTCGTCCCTGCTCTTCGAGAAACTCGGCCTCGACCCTGCGAAGGACTACCCGAGCTTCGATCGTCTGGGCAATGTGGGCTCGGTCTCCGTGCCTGCCACGTTGGCGCTTGGACTCGCTGAAGGCCGCATCAAGGCCGGCGACCGCGTCGCTTTGCTCGGTATCGGCAGCGGTCTCGCCAGTATGATGCTGGCCGTTGAATGCCAATGAGCACCGTCTCGCTTTCTCCTGCAGTGCAGGCGCTCTATCCGTTCGCGCCGAAGGATTTCGCCGCGCTCTCGGGCCGGATGAGTTATGTCGACCACGGTCCGCGTGACGGACGTCCAGTGCTCTTACTGCATGGCAATCCTTCGTGGTCGTTCCTTTGGCGTGACCTCATCTTGAAACTCGCCGCCCAAGGTCGCCGCGTGATTGCGCCCGACCATGTGGGGATGGGCCTGTCCGCGCGCCCCGATCGTTTTCTGCGTCTCGCTGACCGCATCGCGGACGTCGAAGCTCTCATCGCGCATCTCGGGCTCAAGGAGTTCGACCTGGGCGTCCATGATTGGGGTGGCGCCATCGGTTTCGGTGTCGCCGGTCGCCGACCCGAGAGGGTGGGGAAGATCCTCGTTACGAATACCGGAGCTTTCCTCTCCGACCGCATCCCAGCCCGTATCGCCCTATGCCGAGCCCCCTTGGTCGGCCGCTTCATCGTCCAAGGCCTGAACGGCTTCGCTTGGCCGGCGACCTGGATGTCTGTCGAGAAGCCCCTCAGCCCCGCCGCCAAGGCCGGTTTCCTCGCCCCTTACGGGTCCGCCTCGGTCCGCCGGGCGGTGGCCGACTTCGTGGCCGACATCCCGATGGAGGCCGAACACCCCACCCGGTCGGTCTTGGCCGCCGTGGAGGCCTCTTTGGAGGGCTTAAAGGGCAAGCCCATGCTGCTTTGCTGGGGAATGCGCGACTTCTGCTTCGACCGGTCCTTTCTTGAGGGTTTCGTCGCCCGCTTCCCGGCCGCGCAGCAGCTGCTATTTGCCGACGCCGGGCACTATGTCCTCGAAGACGCCGGCGAGGCTGCGCTCGGTCCGATCGCCGCCTTTTTTGGGCCGGCTTGAGGGTCTAGTTTTAGGCCTGCCTCCGAGGGGCGGAATAGGGCTGTGGATAACGTGTGAACAACGGTTTCTAACACCCCCTATAAGTTTCCGTAAGGGGTTGATTGGTAGTCATTTCTGGCCGCCTAAAAACATTCACGAACGGGGTGTTTCCTGTTGCAGATACCCCTGTGAAAAACAGCATGAAAAGACCCCTCCTTCAGGCGGGGAAATATCATTTTTTTACACACCTAAACATGAGCGAAAATTCCGAGAAAACCCCGAACCGCGGCAAGCACGCCGGCAACGAAAGCTACGGCGCGGCCGACATCAAACGACTCAAGGGCCTCAAGGCCGTGCGCGAACGACCCGGTATGTATATCGGCGATACGAACGAGACGGGCCTTCACCACTGCGTGTATGAAATCGTCGACAACTCGATCGACGAAGCGCTCGCCGGTTATTGCAAGAGCATCAAGGTCGAGATCCATGCGGACGGATCGTTGTCCGTCGAGGACGACGGCCGCGGTATTCCCGTCGCGATGCACCCGGAAGAAAAGGTGCCGACGCTCGAGCTCGTGCTCACCAACCTGCACGCCGGCGGTAAGTTCGACAAGGGTGCCTACCAAGTCTCGGGTGGCCTCAATGGCGTCGGTGCAAAGTGCGTCAACGCTCTCTCGGACAGCTTTATCGCGGAAGTGAGCCGCGAAGGTGAAGTCCACCAGATGAAGTTCTGCCGCGGTGAAGTCACGCAGTCGATCAAGGTCATCGGCAAGACGAAGCGTACCGGCACGAAGATCACCTTCCACCCTGACCCGGAAATCTTCGTCGCCACCCAGGAGTTCAAGTACGACACGATCGTGCGCCGCATGCGCGAACTCGCCTTCCTCGTTCCTGGTATCACGGTCGACATGAAGGACCATCGCTCCAACCGGTCCGACAAGTTCGAGTTCAAGGACGGCATCGCCGAGTATGTCTCCTTCCTCAACGCCAATGAGGAGCGCCTCTTCGATAAGCCGATCCTCATTGCGGCAGAAGTCGACTTTACCGACCTCGCCAACCCACGCGTGATGGCCGACGGCGAGAAGCCCACGCCAGGCATGCGCCGCATGACCCTCGACGTTGCCCTGCAGTATAACGACCGCTACGACGAGATGGTCTTCTGCTACGCCAACCTCATCAACCAGCCCGAAGGTGGCACGCACCTCTCCGGTTTCCGTTCCGCGCTCACCCGCGTGATCAATCACTACGCGAAGTCCAATAATCTCGTCAAAGACAAGGACACCAAGCTGAACGGCGACGACATGCGCGAAGGCCTCGTGGCCGTCATCTCCGTCAAGCACCCTGACCCGAAGTTCCAGTCGCAGAACAAGACGCGCCTCACGAACCCCGAGGTCGAAGGCATCGTGACCTCGGTCGTCGGCGAGCAGCTCAAATACTACCTCGAGCGCGATCCGAAGACGGGCCGTCGTATCGTCGACAAGTGCCTCAACGCCGCCCGCGCCCGCGAAGCCGCCCGTAAGGCCCGCGAGACGGTCCGTAAGTCCGCGATGTCCTCTGGCGGCCTCCCCGGAAAGCTGGCGGACTGCTCCGAGAGCGATCCTTCCGTCTGCGAACTCTACATCGTCGAAGGTGACTCCGCCGGTGGTTCCGCCAAGCAGGGCCGCGACCGTCGCTACCAGGCGATTCTGCCGATCAAGGGCAAGATCCTCAACGTCGAGAAGGCCCGTATCGACAAGATCCTCTCCAACGAGGAAATCCGCACGATCATCACCGCCTGCGGTACGGGTATCGGTAAGCACGAGGGCGATGGCGCCTTCGACGTCACGAAATGCCGTTACCACAAGCTCGTCATCATGACGGACGCCGACGTCGACGGTTCGCACATCCGTACGCTGCTCCTGACGTTCCTTTACCGCCAGATGCCCGGACTCATCGAGGCTGGCTACGTCTACATCGCCCAGCCGCCCCTCTACCGTATCAAGCGCAAGAAGCGTGAGCAGTACGTCGATAACGACCCGGAGTTAAACCGCATCCTGCTCGAGCTCGGCTCCGAGGACGTGAATCTCCTGCGCCTCCGCGACAAGCACGTCTTCCCCGGCCAGAAGCTCGACAAGATCGTCGAATCCCTTGCCCGCCTGGAAACCCTCGGTACCGTCATTGGCCGAACGGGCTGCCAACTCGGTGCCTATCTCGACCAGCAGGACCATAAGAACCACGCGCTTCCACGCTTCATCGTGCGCACTCGCACCGGCAACGAGGAGACCTATGAGTTCCTCGTCGATACCGACGCCAAGCAGGCTTACCTGCGCAAGGCCGGCGTCGAGGACTTCCTCGCCGACAAGATCGACCGCGAGAAGAAACTCAAGGACGGCACGGTCGTCCAGGAACGCGTCAACGTCATCGAGATCTTCGAGAACGATGCCATCACCAAGGTGCTCAAGGAACTTGAGACCCAGGGCATGGACGTGAAGCAGTTCACGACCGGCGAAGAGCCGCGCTACCACCTGATCGACGGTTCGACCGCCGAGGAGGCCCCCGCCGCCGTGGAAGGTGAAGATGAGCCTAAGGGCGAAGACAAGCCGGCTAAGAAGGTCGTCAAGAAGGCCGACCCCATTCCGCTCGGCTCGATCCTCGAGCTCATCGGCCAGATTCGCCAGTTCGGCCGTAAAGGCCTGACGATTCAGCGATACAAGGGCCTGGGTGAAATGAACCCGAAGCAGCTCTTCGAGACCACGATGGACCCGGCCAAGCGTCGCTTCCTCAAGGTCGACATCGCCGACGCCGCCGAAGCCAACCGCGTCTTCGCGATGCTCATGGGCGAAGATGTCCCCTCGCGCCGCGCCTTCATCGAAGACAACGCGCTCAATACCTCGAACCTCGACGTCTGATCAACCTGACGAACCTAACCCAAGACCTCTTCGAACATGTACTCTGACAAGGAAAAGCTCACGACCGCCAACATCACGGACATCATGCAGACGGCCTACATCGATTACTCGATGTCGGTCATCGTCTCCCGCGCCCTCCCGGACGCGCGTGACGGCCTGAAGCCCGTCCAGCGCCGCATCCTCTACGCGATGATGCGGGAAGGCCTCGTCCACAACCGCCCGTTCGACAAGTGCGCCGGCGTCGTCGGCGAAGTGCTGAAGAACTACCACCCGCACGGCGACAGCTCTGTGTACGACACGCTTGTCCGCCTCGCCAGAACTGGGTGATGCGCTACCAGCTGATCGAGCCGCAAGGTAACTTCGGCTCCGTCGACGGCGATCCGCCCGCGGCCTACCGTTACACCGAGTGCCGCCTCTCCGAGGTCTCGTCCGAGCTCCTTGCCGACATCGATGAGGATACGGTAGACTTCATTCCGAACTACAAGGAGTCGACCACCGAGCCGACCGTCCTCCCCTGCGCCTTGCCTCACCTGCTGATGAACGGTTCGACCGGCATCGCGGTCGGCATGACGACCAACATCCCGCCCCATAACCTGAACGAGCTCGTCGAGGCGACCTGCCTCATCATCGACAAGCCCAGCGCCACCGTCGAAGACCTCGAGAAGATCATCATCGGTCCGGACTTCCCGACCGGCGGCGTCATCAATGGCAAGGATGGCATCAAGCAGTACCTGCGCACCGGACGTGGTATTATCCGTGTCCGCGGCGTCGCCCACACCGAGGAGATGAAGAACGGCAAGGAGCAGATCGTCCTCACGGAGCTGCCCTACAACGTCAACCGCTCCTCCCTGGTGAAGCACATCGCCCAACTGTGCACCGACAAGGTGCTGGATGAGGTTTCCGACCTTCGCGACGAGTCCGACGAAAACACGCGCGTGGTCATCGAGCTCAAGCGTAACGAGAATCCGAAGGTCGTCATCAACAAGCTCTACAAGCACACGAACTTCGAGAACTCGTTCGGCGTCATCCTGCTCGCCCTCGACAAGCGTCGCCCGAAGCAGATGAACATCCGCGAGCTGCTCGAATGCTTCGTTGAGCACCGCCGCGATGTCGTCACCCGCCGTACCCGCTTCCGTCTCCGCAAGGCCGAAGACCGCGCCCACATCCTCGAGGGCTTCAAGATCGCCCTGCGTAATCTGGACGACTTCGTGAAGATCATCCGCGCCGCGACCAACCGCGACGAGGCTCGAGTGAAGTTGATGGCCAAGTACGGCCTCAGCGAACGCCAGGCCGTGGCCATCCTCGACCTGCGCCTCTACCAGCTCACCGGACTGGAGCGCGACAAGATCGAGGCTGAGTACCGCGAACTGATGGCACTCGTCGAAGAACTCCGCAGCATCCTCTCGAGCGAGCTGAAGCTGCTCACCCTGATTAAGAAGGAGCTGCGTGACGCCGCCAAGAAGCACATCGGTCCTCGCAAGACGAAGGTCTCGGCCCAGGAAGGCGACCTCTCGATGGAGGACATCGTCGCCAACGAAGGCTGCGTGGTCACCGTCTCGCATGCGGGCTTTATCAAGCGTACGCCGGTCGCCCAGTACCGCCTCCAGAAGCGCGGAGGCAAGGGCACCAAGGGCGCCGAGCTCTCCAAGGCCGCGTCCGACGACGACAGCGACTTCATTGAACACCTCTTCACGGCCAATACCCACGACCATATCCTGTTCTTCATGAACAATGGCCGCGTGTACGTGGAGAAGGTCTACGAAATCGAAGAAGCCAACCGCGCTTCCCGCGGTAAGTCGATTGCTCGCCTTCTGGAGCTCAAGGACGACGAGAAGCTGGCCGCGATGGTCTGCGTTTCGAACTTCGAGGAAGGTAAGTTCCTCATGATGTGCACCGCCAACGGTACCATCAAGAAGACCGAGATCTCGAAGTACGCCAATTACCGCAAGGGTGGTATCATCGGTATCAATATCGAACACGGCGATCGCCTGATCTCCACCAAGCTGACCAACGGCGACAACGAGGTCGTGATGATCTCGCAGTCCGGCATGTCGATCCGCTTCCACGAATCCGACGTCCGCTCCATGGGTCGCGATACCACTGGTGTCGCTGGCATGAGGCTCGATACGGGCGACCAGGTGAAGGCGATGGAAGTCGTCGATCCGGCCTGCACGCTCCTCGTCGTCGGTATCGACGGTATTGGAAAACGTACGCCCTTCGATGATCCTGAGACCAAGGAGCCGGTCTATCGTAAGCAGACTCGCGGCGGCAAGGGCGTCATCGCCATCGCCACCGAAGTCGGCGTTGCCGGTGCTCTCAGCGTCCAGGAAGAAGACGAGGTCATGCTCCTCACCAAGGGCGGCCAGTCCATCCGCACCAAGGTGTCTGACATCCGCTGCACGGCGGGTCGCAACACCAAGGGCGTCCGCGTCATGCGCCTCAAGGATGGCGAGGCCTTGCTCGGCATCTCCAAGGTCGAGCGTTCGGACGAAGAGGAAGAGAACGCTGCCAAGCCGCAGGCCTGATCCGGCTGACTGGCCAAGCAGAAGGGGCGCCTTACGGCGCCCCTTTTTTGTGCCCTGACGGACTGCTTAGGCCCGTTCCAGCGCCGCGATGCACTCGACGTGCCGGGTCTGCGGGAAGAGGTCGAACGGACGCACCGAGATAACCTTCCAGCCCTTGGCACAGAGATACTTCACGTCGCGGGCCTGGGTGTCAGGGGCGCAGCTGACGTAGACAATGCGGCGCGGGCCAAAGGCATGCAGCTGGTCGAGGAAGGCTTCGTCGCAACCCTTGCGGGGTGGGTCGACGATCACGGCGGACTCATGGCCTTCGACGGGGATCTTCTTGAAGATCGATTCCGCGGAGCCGGCGATGAAGCGGCAGTTGAGGAAGTGGTTGAGTGTGGCGTTCTCGGCGGCCTTGCGGGCGGCCTCAGCGCTGACCTCGATGCCGTTGACGGAATCGAAGAGGCGGGCGCCGGAAAGCGCGAAGAGTCCCGAGCCGCAATAGGTGTCGACGAGGTGCTTGGCGCCGGATTCATGCGCGAGCTTGATGGCGTGGCCCACGAACTGCTCGAGCACGGAGGGATTGTTCTGGAAGAACTCGCCGGCCAGGAACTTCAGCTGCACTGCGCCGACCTTCTCGGTGACGACCTGGCGGGAGTCGGTGACGACGCCTTCTTCGCAATCGCGGAAGAGCAGGGTGGCACCACGTTCGAAGCGTCCAGGGTTGGACTTGATGTCCTTGCGGGAACGGGCGAGGGCGGAGTTGATTGCGTCCGTCGCGATGGGGCACTTCGGCACGTCGACGACGCGGCGGGAGGTGCCGGCGGCGAGGAAGCCGATCGGGAAGTCCGCGCGGCGCGGGGTCATGAAGTGCGGGGTGATCTTGGAGCGGTAGCCGTACTGCTTCGGCGAAGGGTGGCAGGCGTCGACCTTGGTCTTGATGCCGCCGAGGCGCTCGAAGGCTTCCGCGACCTGCTTCTGCTTCCACTCCAGCTGCTGCGGGTAGGCGAGGTTCTGATACTGGCAGCCGCCACATTCACCGAAGAGGTCGCAGCGAGGCTGGACGCGGTGGGGAGAGGGGACGACGACGCGGACGAGGTCGCCGCGCGAGAAGTTGGCGGCGTTGTGCCAGATGCGGGCCACGACCTTTTCTCCGGCGAGGGCGCCGGCGATGAAGACGACCCAGCCGTCGACGCGAGCCACGCCTTCGCCGAGGTTCGTCAGGCTGGCGATCTCGACCTCGATCTCCTGATGGTAGGTGAACTTGCCCTCCCGGAACTTGGAGGAGTCGGGTTTGCGGGACTGAGGCGGCTCGAATTCGGACATGGCGATAAAGTCCGTCTCCCGGCGGAGAGGTCGAGACTTATCCCTGCCGAAGGCCTATCCTTGCCCTTCGGCGTCCCTTGGTACTCACTCCGCCCGTGTCCGACGAGGTCATCCAGAGCCGACAGAACCCCCGCGTGCAGGCATTGGCCCGCCTGCGGGACCGTGCCGAGCGCGAAGCCCGCGGCCTGTTCATCGCCGAAGGCCTCCGGGAACTCTCCCGGGCCATCGAGCGCAAGGTCGAGGTGCTCGAAATCTATTTCTGCCCGTCGATGTTCCGTGGCTCCGAGGCCGCCGAACTCGTGACCAACGCCCGGGCCGCCGGCATCGACTGCTGTGAACTCGGCGAATCCGCGTTTGAGAAGGTCAGCGGCCGCGAAGGGCCGGACGGCCTGCTCGGTGTCGCCAAGACCTGGAACTGCTCGCTCGATCAGCTCAAGCCTTCGGCCAACCCTCTCCTGCTCGTCGCCGAATCAGTCGAGAAGCCTGGCAACCTTGGTGCGTTACTGCGCACGGCGGACTCCGCCGGCTGCGACGCGCTCATCGTCTGCGATCCCATCACCGACGTCTTCAACCCCAACGTCGTCCGTTCCTCACAGGGTGCGCTTTTCTCCGTGCCCGTGGCCGTCTGCACCTCGCAGGAGGCTGCCGCCTGGATGAAATCGAAGGGTGTCCGTTCCTTGGCGACCTCGCCTGCGGCCACCAAGGCTTATTGGGACGTCGATTGCCGTGGCCCGGTGGCGCTGCTGCTCGGCTCTGAGAAAGATGGACTGACGGATTTCTGGCTCAAGGGCGCCGACGAGAAGATCTCGATCCCGCAGGCAGGTTTGTCGGATTCGCTTAATGTTTCCAATGCCGCGGCGATCTGCCTCTTCGAGGCCGTCCGCCAGCGTCGGAAATAGGCGCTGATGCGAAGTACGATCTGCCACTGGGCCTCGATGGCGTCATTTGGCGCCGGCTCTCTCTGTTTCTGGCTTCATCGCCAAATCGGCAGTTATCTGGATGCGGAAGGGTTCCTTCATGAGCCTTTCTGGCTCCTGCCCATGGGCTGGTTCTTCGCATTTAGCGGATTATCCTTCCTCGTCGCATCCCTTTTCCGCCGCAAATAAGAAGGCCGGGCTTGAGGCCCGGCCTTGCTTGAAGGACTGACGATTCGCTTAGCCGATGGCCTTGGCGACCAGGTCGTCGAGCTTCTTGCCGTCGACGGCGAAGGCGCGGATACCTTCGGCGGTCTTCTCCGTGGCCATGGCGTCTTCGTTGTGGTGCCAGCGGAAATCCTTTTCGCCCCAGACCTTGGCGGCTTCGCCTTCGACCTCGGCGGTAGCTTTGTCGAGCGCCTTGGGCACGGCAGTGGAGTCTTTGGAGAGCTCCTCGAGGAGGTTCGGGGCGATGGTCAGGAGGTCGCAACCGCAGAGGGCCTTAATCTGGCCGCAATTACGGAAAGAGGCGCCCATGACTTCGGTCTTGATGTCGTTACGCTTGTAGTAGGCGAAGATGCGGCGGACGGACTGCACGCCCGGATCGTTGGCGCCGGAGGAGGCGGCTTCGTTCCAGTTGGCGCCCTGAGCCTTCTTGTGCCAGTCGTAGATGCGGCCGACGAACGGGGAGATCAGCTGGACCTTGGCGTCGGCGCAGGCGACGGCCTGGGCGAACGAGAAGAGGAGGGTCAGGTTGCAACGGATGCCTTCCTTTTCGAGCTCGGCGGCGGCCTGGATTCCTTCCCAGGTGGAGGCCATCTTCACGAGGATGCGCTCCTTGGGGATGCCGGCCGCCTTATAGAGAGCGATGAGCTCACGGGCCTTGGCGACGGTGGCGGTCTTGTCGAAGGAGAGGCGGGCGTCGACTTCGGTGGAGACGCGGCCCGGGACGATCTTGAGGATCTCGGTGCCGAAGGAGATGAGGAGCGCGTCGACGGCGGCCTGGACGCCCTTGCTCTTGTTGTCCTGGGCGGCCTTCTGGAGGAGTGCCTGGTATTCCGGCATCTGGACGGCCTTGAGGATGAGGCTCGGGTTGGTCGTGGCGTCCAGAGGCTTGAAGGCCTTCATGGCGGCGAAGTCGCCGGTATCGGCGACGACCTTGGTGTGTTGGCGAAGCTGTTCGAGTGCGTTCATAAGAGAAGAAGACCGAGCGTGGTAAAGGACTCAGAGTTGTCCAGCCCGACCCGAAAAAACGGCCGCTGCGGCCGGTCCGGCCATCTCTCGCTTGTTTCGGAGGGCAGGGTGGTGCAAATTGCCCCATGCGAATCAAGGTCAAGCAGGCGCTCGCCGCCGAGCAGCCGCTCAAGGGTATCACGGTTTCTGGCTGGGTCCGTACCCGTCGTGACGCGAAGGACTTCTCCTTCGTCGAGATCAACGACGGCTCCTGCTTCAAGAACCTCCAGGTGGTGGTGGACGCCACAGCTCCGGGCGCGGAACACCTTAAGGAGGCGCTGACGGGCTCTTCGGTCAGCGTGGACGGCGAACTCGTGCCGTCCCCGGCCAAGGGCCAGAAGTGGGAGCTCAAGGCCACGGCCTTCCGATTGCTGGGGCGGGCCGACGAGACTTTCCCGCTCCAGAAAAAGGGGCATACCGTCGAATTCCTGCGCACGATCCCTCATCTACGCGCCCGGACTAATCGCCTTGGCTCGATGATGCGCGTGCGTAGTCGCATGGCCATCGCGGTCCATGAGTTCTTTCAGCAGCGCGGCTTTGCTTATGTCCACACGCCGATTGTGACCGCCAGCGATTGCGAAGGCGCCGGGGAGCTTTTTCGCGTCACGACTCTCGATCCTGTCGCGCCGCCGAAGACGCCCGAGGGCAAGGTCGACTGGTCGGCCGACTTCTTCGCGAAGCAGTCGTATCTCACCGTGTCAGGTCAGCTCGAAGGCGAGACCCTGGCTTGCGCCTTAGGTGATGTCTATACCTTCGGACCGACTTTCCGGGCGGAGAATTCGCACACCAGTCGCCACGCCAGCGAGTTTTGGATGATCGAACCCGAGATGGCGTTTTGCGATCTCGAAGGCGATATGCGCTGCGCCGAGGAACTCGTAAAATACCTTGTAAAGACGGCCTTGGAACAGTGTTCGGATGAGCTCGAATTCTTTAATGCTTACGTCGATAAAGGCTTGCTCGAGCGCCTGCGATTCGTCGCCGAAAGACCCTTCGCACGCGTCACGTATACTGAGGCTGTGGAGCTCTTGCTGAAGTCTGGTCGTAAATTCGAGTATCCCGTCGTCTGGGGCGAGAACCTCCAGTCCGAGCACGAACGTTACCTCACCGAGGAGCATTTCAAGTGCCCCGTGACCGTCCGCGATTATCCGAAGGCCGCGAAGCCATTCTACATGCGCCAGAACGACGACGGGAAAACCGTCGCCGCCATGGATGTCCTCGTGCCGGGCGTTGGCGAGATTGTGGGCGGTAGTCAGCGCGAAGAGCGTCTCGATCGCCTCGTGGCCGCGATGCAGGCGCATGGCCTGGATCTGGCCGGCTATGGCTGGTATATCGATACGCGCCGCTTTGGTTCCGTGCCGCATGCCGGCTTCGGGCTTGGTTTCGAGCGCCTGCTGATGTTCGTCACCGGTGAAGGCAACATCCGTGACGTGATCGCATATCCGCGCACGCCCGGGCACACCTGAGGCGCTTTACTGGGGGCGGATGAGGTCGAGCAACGCTCGGGCCGTAGCGCAGTTGTGCCTTACCATCTGTTGGCTGGGCGTCGTCGGCTTTGCGTCCTTGGCTGCCGTGTGCGGCGAGGGGGTCGCGGTGAAGACTGGCGAAGTCGAAGCCACCATGCCGACGGCATTACCATAGGAGTCGATGATGGGGCCGCCGCTCGAGCCGCGCGCGTAGTCGGCCGTAATCTGCATGAAGACCGAGCCATTACGTTCTGGTTCGTTCATCTTGAAGTAGCGCGTGATGATGCCGTCCGAGATGCAACCAAAGGAGTTGGCCGGGTGGCTATAGCAACGGATCGGCAAGCCGGCGGGAGCGTCGTCGCGCAACGGAAGGAAGGCCAAGTCCTTGGCGTTGATGCGGAGCAGGGCGACATCGTGGGCCTTGTTGGCGGCGAGGACTTCGACGACAGGGAAGAATCGCCCGTCGAAGGTGAGCACGCCCATCGCTTCGCCGGTCGCGCCTGCGGCCACATGGTGATTGGTGGCGATGACGCCGTCATCGGTGATGGCGAAGCCGCTCGCCAAAGTATTATGCCATTTGGGGCATTTATCGCATTTGTAGGCGGATCCGATGAGTACGGACGCCTGGGCGCTGCGCCGATAGATGTCCGCACCTTCGAGCGGTGTACCG
>BGOI01000001.1:0-272500 GCA_003569165.1 Opitutia bacterium | reverse complement strand
GGCGGACTGTTGTGGCAGTCGATTGTCAAAGACTCCGTACCAAGTCGTGGCGAGCACGCGCCAGGTAGCCTTCAGGCCTCCACGCCATCCGCGTTGCGCGAGCGCTTCCGGCGTCCAGCTGGCGGCGAAGAAGCTGGGGCTGCGTGGATCGCTCGGTGATTCAGCGGTGGGGCCCTTGTTCATGCGCTGAAAGTGGGGCAGGGGACCGCCCTCCGCAATCTCCGCCCTCCGCCGGCCTGGTGAACACCGTGAGCAACACCAACAACTGACGTTTGCCGACTCGTCCCGCCCCCGATTTTGTTGGGGGATTCACCCTAACTGTGCCTCCTTCTCAAATTTTCGTTAAAAACCCCAATTGTGAATAAAGTTTTTTACCTAAGTAGCGAAATGTCAGGACCTTGCGTAAAAACACTACATCTAGTGGTGAAATAAATTTGCAGCCCCTACATCTAGTAATTTACTTCCGGACATACCAATCACCTAGCGGCCTTTCCGGCCTCTAACTAAACCCTTTACCCCACTCTCCATCCATGGAAACCATCACCATCAAAGTAGGTCAAAAAACCTTCGTCCTCGATAAGACCAAAGCCGAGGAAGCCTTCGCGAACAAGCGCGTCATCAACGGTCGCGAGACCATGTTCTTCAACATCCTCCCGCTGAAGTACCAGTGGGCCTACGATCTCTACAAGACGATGAAGAACAACCATTGGGAGCCCGAGGATATCCCGATGCAGAAGGACTGCGAACAGTGGCGCGATCAGACCGGCCAAATCAGCGAGATCGACCGTTGGATCGTCAAGATGGCTATCGGTTATTTCTCCGCCGCCGAAGGCATCGTCGGTGATAACATCATCCACGTTGTCCGCGAAGTCGTCACCGCCCCCGAGCTCAAACTCGTCCTGGGCCGTCACGCACACGAGGAGAACATCCACGCCGACTCGCTCGTCTACATGATCTCCTCGCTCGGCATCAACCCGCACGAGTGCGAGGCGATGTTCGAGGACATCCCGACGATCGCCAACAAGGCTGCCTTCGTCGTCAACAATTCCCGCGCGCTGCGCCGCAAGCTCGACCTCACCAAGCTCGAAGACAAGCAGGCCCTCGCCCACAATATCTTCCTCTTCGGTCAGTGCATGGAAGGCACCCAGTTCTACGGCCTCTTCGGCATGGTGCTCTCCCTCGCCCGCCAAAACAAGTTCCCGGGCATCGGCCAGATGTTCCGCTACACGCTGCGCGACGAGTCCAACCACATCGACCTCTTCCGCAACCTGCTCGCCGAGCTGGTGAAGGAGAACCCCGATGTCTGGACGCCTGCCTTTAAGGAAGAACTCCGCCAGCTCATGGCCACCGCCGTCACGCTCGAGAAGGAGTTCATCCGCGACTGCCTGCCGGTCAACGGCCTCGGCCTCTCCTCCAAGGAGTTCGAGCTGTACATCGATTTCATCGCCGACCGTCGCCTCCGCAACTGTGGCCTCGAGCCGCTCGTCGCCGAGACGACCAACCCTTTCCCCTGGCTGTCCGAGATGATGGACCTCAAGAAGGAGCAGAACTTCTTCGAAGGCCGCGTCACCGAATACCAAAAGCAGGGTGCACTCGGTACCGTCAGCGACGACGAGCTTTAATCGTCCTCTGGTCAAATTCAGGCGTTACCCCCGCAGCGCCTGACTTGGCACGTTTCCTGTTCTTACTTAACCACTTTCCTTTCACCAAAAACCATGCGCCGGCCACCGCCGACGCACTTCGACCTTCGTCTCTTCCTTTCCGCCTCCCTCCCTTTTCCTCACCACTCTCTTCAATATGAAATCCGAACTCCCTTTCTTCCGCGAAGATATCGCACTCAAAAACGCCGTCCGCTCCCCGTCCGGCGCCAAGCCCCGCTTCAACTGGCGTGAATCGCTGCCCGCCGTGACCGGTGGTGCCGCCGCCGGCCTCGACGCCGCGCAGATCGCCGACATCGTCGGTGCCGCGCTCACTGACCTCCTCGTCTCCCGTCAGGATCAGGACATCTTCACCGAGTCCAATCGCCAGTTCGTCGCCGCCGTCGCGAGCGACGTCGTCCGCGTGCTCTCCCAGTCCGGCGTCCAGGTCGGCGAAAGCCTCATCCTGCAGGCCATCGAGGACGCCCTCGTGCGCTACAATCGACATGATGTCGCCAAGAGCCTCCTCTTCTCCCGCGGCGGCCTCGAGTCCACCCCGGTTGAGACCCTCGCCGTCACGACCCGCCTCATGCGCCGCAACGGCCAGGTGGTGCCTTGGCTCCCTAACAAAATCGCCCTCGCCGTGCGCATGGCCTTCCACTCGCTCGAGCTGGACCCAGCCCCCTGCGAGCGCGTCGCTTCCGCCGTCACCCGCCGCGTCGCTGACCTCGGTCAGACGATCATCGGCATCGAGGAGGTCCAGGACCTCGTCCAAGAAGAACTGATGCGCCAGGGCCACTACAAGGTCGCCCAGAACTACATCCTCTATCGCGCCACCCGCGCCCGCGAACGCGAGATCCTCGCCGCCCAGCCGGCCATTGTCGACGACCGTCAGGAGTCGATGATTCTCGTCAAGAATGCGGACGGGACCACCTACCTCTGGAACGGCGACGAGCTGCGCAAGCGTATCGCCTTCGCCGGCGCCGGCCTCGAGCTCGTCCGCTCGCCTGAGCAGATCGAATCCGAACTCCGCCGCGGTCTCTTCAACGAAATCACCGAAGCCGACCTCCGCAAGACGATCGAGCTCAACGCGAAGAGCCTTGTCGAAGTCGACGCCGACTTCGCCAAGTTCGCTGCGCGCATCTGCCTCACGTACATTTACGAGGAAGTCCTCGGCTGGAGCATCACCCGCGACGGCGTCTCCCAGCTCAAGGAATTCCACCGCGCGCAGTTCGCTGCCTACATCGACCGTGGCATCGCGATCGGCCGCCTCTCGCCCGACCTCCGCAAGTACAACCTCGCCAAGCTCGCCGACGCCCTCGACCCGATGGCGGACCTCGACTTCGAACTCCTCGGCGTACAGACGATGTACGACCGTTACCTCATCATCGACAAGACGGTGAAGCCGGCTCGCCGCCTCGAGACGCCCCAGTTCTTCTGGATGCGCGTCGCGATGGGCCTCTTCCTCCGCGAAGAGAAGAGCCGCGAGGATTGGGTCATCCGCCTGCACGCTCTCTACAAGTCCCGCCGCTTCTGCAGCTCGACGCCGACCCTCTTCAACTCGGGCACGCTCCATAGCCAGCTCTCCTCCTGCTACCTTTACCAGGTCAACGACACGATCGAGTCCATCATGATCCGCGGTATCGCGGAGAACGCCTTCCTCTCCAAGTGGGCCGGTGGTCTCGGCGGCTCTTGGACCTCCGTCCGCGGCACGGGCTCCTACATCAAGGGCACCAACGGCGAATCTCAGGGCATCATCCCGTTCCTCAAGCTTCACAATGACCAGCTCGTCGCCGTCAACCAGGGCGGCAAGCGCCGTGGCTCCGGCTGCGCCTACCTCGAGACCTGGCACAACGACATCGAGGACTTCCTCGAGCTCCGCAAGAACACGGGCGACGACCGTCGCCGTACCCACGACATGAACACGGCCAACTGGATCCCTGACCTGTTCATGAAGCGCCTGAAGAACCGACAGAACTGGACGCTCTTCCTTTCCAACGAGGCTCCGGACCTGCACGAGACCTTCGGCTCTGATTTCGAGAAGCGCTACGTCGCTTACGAAGCCCGTGCTAAGAAGGGCGAGATTTTCGGCAAGGAGATGCCTGCCATCGAACTCTGGAAGAAGATGCTCGGGATGATCTTCGAGACCGGCCACCCGTGGATCACCTTCAAGGACCCCTGCAATATCCGCTCCCCGCAGGATCACGTCGGCGTCATCCACTCGTCGAACCTCTGCACCGAAATCACGCTCAACACGAGCGCCGAGGAGACCGCCGTCTGCAACCTGGGCTCCGTCGTCCTCGATTCGCACCTCAAGGCCGATGGCAGCATCGACCATGCGATGCTCCGTGAGACCGTCACGGTCGCCGTCCGCGCCCTCGATAACGTCATCGACATCAACTTCTACCCGACCAAGGCCGCCGAGGTCTCCAACCTCCGCCACCGTCCGGTCGGTATGGGCGTCATGGGTCTCCAGGATTGCCTCTACCGTCGCGACATCTCCTTCGCCTCCGACGCCGCCGTCGAGTTCAACGACGAGATCATGGAAGCCGTGGCTTACTACGCCTACGAGACCTCCTCCGACCTCGCCGCCGAACGCGGTACCTACAGCACTTACAAGGGCTCTAAGTGGGACCGCGGCCTGCTTCCGCAGGACACCGTCGACCTGCTCGAGCAGGAACGCGGCGAACCGATCGAGGTCAAGCGTGGCGGTCTCATGGACTGGGCTCCGGTCCGCGCCAAGATCGCCAAGCATGGCATGCGCAACTCCAACGTGCTCGCCATCGCCCCGACCGCCACGATCTCGAACATCGTCGGCAGCTCGCCTTGCATCGAGCCGACCTACAAGAACCTCTTCGTGAAGAGCAACCTCTCCGGCGAGTTCACGGAACTCAACGGCTACCTGGTGCGCGACCTCAAGAAGCTCGGGCTCTGGAGCCAGGAGATGATGCAGCAGGTCAAGTACTTCGACGGCGAACTCAAGGACATCCCGGAGATCCCGCAGGTCATCAAGGACAAGTACCTCACCGCCTTCACCATCGAGAACAAGTGGCTCATCGACGCCGCCGCCCGCCGCCAGAAGTGGATCGACCAGGCCCAGTCGCTGAACCTCTTCCTCCCGACGCCGGACCTGAAGATGCTCTCGCACATGTACCAGTACGCCTGGCGCACCGGTCTCAAGACCACCTACTACCTCCGCACCCTCGGCGCCTCCAACATCGAGAAGGCCACGGTCGAGAAGGCTCCTAAGGCCGAGAAGACTGAAAAGACCTACACCGCCGAAGAAAAGAACGCGTGCTCCATCGAGGCCATGCGCAACGGCGGCACCTGCGATGCCTGCCAGTAAGACACGAGTGGAGGGCCAGAGGGCCCGATGACCGGAGGGCCGGAGAAATGAGGGCGTCCGCCAGGACGCCCTTCTTGTTTGGGTAGGGTCGCGACGGCGTCGCGTCCGTTCGCCTCATGTCGTGCGAGGTAGACCGGCTTGGCTATTCTCAGTGACTTTGGTCAACGGACGCGACGCCGTCGCGCCCCACCCTCAAGGCCGCAGCCAATCAACCAGTCTCCGGTTTCATTGAGCGCCCTTTGGTGTCTTAGGTAGGGCTGGCCATCCTTGGCGCCACGGCCGAGCAGGGATGCTCGGCCCTACCTAATCAGGAAACACAAAAGGACAGCGCGTGGTGCTGTCCCTACCTTCTGCTTCGCAGCTGTTCACCATGCCAGCAGCTCCCCCGATTTTTCCTCCTGTCCTCTTTTCCTCCGGCCCTCTATTCTCGTGCCCATGTCCGACATCGCCACTTCCGCCGGCAAGGTCCGCGTGCTGTCCCGCGAAGACTCCTTCGCTGAGCTCGCCCGCCGCATCAACGACCTCGCCGCCCGTGGCCCCGCCTCCGTCGGCCTCAGCGGCGGTTCCACGCCCAAGGCGTTCTATGCCTGGGCCGTCCGCACCGGCGCCCTCACGGCCGAAGCCATCGCCCGGATCGACTGGCACGTGAGCGACGAGCGTTGCGTCCCGCTGTCCTCCGACGATTCGAATTTCGGCCACGCTGTCCGCGGTATGCTGGATGCGCTCGGCGTCCCCGCCGCCCGTCGCTTCCCTTGGCCCGTCGAGCTCGCCCCGGTCCAAGCCGCGGCCGCCTATGAGGCCGGCTGGGCCCAGCGTTCGCCCGCCAAGGCTTTCGACCTGTGTGTCCTCGGGCTCGGCGACGACAGTCATATCGCTTCGCTCTGGCCGCAATGCCCGCTGATCGGTCAGCAGACCGGCCCTCGCTTCACCGCCACGGAGTGGCCGGGCCGCGGCTGGCGCCTGACCATCACCGAAACGGGCCTCGCGCAGTGCGCTGCCATCGTCGTGCTCGTCGGCGGCGCCGCCAAGGCCCCGGCCTTACGCGAGATTGCCTGCGGAGAATTCGCGCCCCAGCTGCACCCGGGGCAGGTGCTGCGTGCGCACGTGTCCCGGGTCACCTGGCTCGCCGATCAAGAGGCCGCCGCCGGCCTCTGAGTTATCAAGCGCCGACCGTCTTCACGACTTCGCTCTTCGGCTCGGCCGGCTTCGGCTTGTCGTCGCCGGTTTTTTTCGCCCCCTCTGGCAGGTCTCCCGCGGCCTTGGCCTTGAGGCTGGCGACCGTCTCGTGGCCCATGACGTGCTGGATCAGCGTGTGGGAGACAAATCCTTTGGATGACTCGACGGGACTTTCCTGCACGAAATAGAGCCGACGGAGCTTCTCGTTGAGGATCAAAGGAGCCCGGTAGATGATTTTCTGGGCTCCATTGGCATCCGTGATGCCCATGTAAAAATTCACCACTTCGCGCCGCTGTATGACGACCGGGCTACGCGCCCGTTTCGTCGGCTCGGCGTAAAAGACCTTGCCGGCCATGCTGCAAAGCAGGCGTGACTTGCTGAGATTGAGGACCTCAAACCCGCCGAACGGAAACGTGTCCACGTTGATGTTGAACGTCCGGGCCATGACCTTGTTGGTACCCTCGACGGCGAAAAGCAGCGCCAAGGCCTCCTGGTCATTCTCGCCGACGGCGAAGGTTGCGAAGGGTAACCAAGCTTCGACCGGCGCGGCTCCGGGTTTACCGTTCGGGTTGGGGGCTAGGCTGCGTCGCACAATGGCCACTTGCGCCGGACCTTCATAGAGAATCGTACCGCTCATGTTCATCGTCCCAGGGCCGATTAGGGTGACGCCATGGTCGGTCTGGACTCCGAGCTCGAGGCTCTCGCCCTCGGCGAGGGTCGGAGCCGTCCACCAGGTGATCGTGAGGGCGCAAGTCCGCTCGGAAGGCGCGGAGCGTGCGCCGCCGGCTTTCTTGGTCACGGGCTTGGTCCCCGGATCGGCGCCGAGGACGGGTGCGAGGGAGAATGCGGCGAGGAGTATCGCCGCCAGGAAGGCACGGGAGATCATAGGATCAGATTTCGTTGGCGTTGAGCCAGCGGATGGAAGTCGCCTTGAAGCGACGACCGAGGAGGCGATTGATATTCCAGTTCTCCTTTTCGGCATCCGTAGCATTGTTTGGCAGCCGGTTGAAACTGCTCTCATACATGTCGACGACGGGCACGTTGTTGTATTCGAGGGTAAAGGCGCCGTTCACGCGGTAGTTGGACTTGCGCCGGTTGAGTTCCTCGTAGGGGGCCCCGCGCGCCGAGGGTAGCATGAACTGGGTGGTGCGTTGGACGACGACTTCGACCCACGCGCGGCCGATAGTGTTGCCGGCGTTGTCGAGAGCTTCTCCGTAGGCCCGGACGGTGAAGGTGTCGGAGCGCGCCGTCAGGTTCGGCCCGACGGTGTTGAGGACATCCATCTGCGACACGATTTGCGGTGCCCCGAGACCAGCGACCACCTTTTTCTTATCATTCGTCTCGCTCATCGAGGCGATTTTGGGGAAACGCTCGGCTTTATCGAAGTTGGTGACTTTTTTGTTGAGGACACCATAGACCCCGAAGGTCCCTTCTTCATCCCCATTGAGGGTCGTGAAGTTACGCGTCGACCGGTTGCTGTTCCCTAGGGGGTCGGTGACCGTCCCGGGGGCGTCAGGTGCGGGGAAAATACCGCTGGCCAGGCTCTCGCTGCTATTATCGATGGCGGCCTTGTTGATGCCCGATTTATCGATGGCCGCCTGGAGCGCCCCTTTGAGACCGTGGTCCGTGCTCAGGAGCCGGCGATTCACGAAGTCGGCCAAGGACATGAAGGGACCGCGGTCGCGGACCTCCTTGACCACCTCGGCCGCCAACTTGTCGATCTCATCATCCGTCAACTCGCGGAAGTTGTTCCAGACCCCGCTCGCGCCGGTGGCTGGCTTGAAGGAGCGCGCAAACCGCGTCAGCACGGTGCCGCTGGCCAGCGTGCCGTCCGGCAGGGTCTGGCCGCGCATGCCTGCGAGCACGGCTTTCCAGGCCTGCTTGGAGGTCGAGTTGACGTTGAAGCCGCCGTCGTAGAGCGCATTCCGCGCGAGGTAAGTCGGGTGGGGAAACTCGTCGAAGCGCGGGAAGGCCCCGTTGGCGACCGCGGGCTTGTTGTCCGGCTGGAAGGCGACCCGCTTGTTGGCGAGGGGGTTATAGCCGGCCTCGAGCGCGGCCTTGATGTCGCGGAAGGACGAGGGGTCGAAGGAACTCAGATTGCCGGACGATTTTCTCAGCGTCGCGGCCTGATCGGTCGCGACGTTCGTGTCGGTCGGCAGGTCAGGCCCAGCCGGGAAAGCGTTCTTGCCTCCGGTGAGCGAGTAGGAGTTGGCCTGGAGGTTCAGCCCGCTGAAGTAGTAGGCGTCCCACAGTGCCAGGTTGGCGGCGAACGCGTGGTCGGTGCGCACGTTGGCGACGTTGCGGATGACGCGCGTCCCTTGGTGGACGGCGACGTAGCCGTGTTCGGGGATGGCCTTGTCGGCGCCGGACTCCTCCTTGGGGCCAGGCCAGTCGGTGATCTTGGTCAGATCCTCGATGCCGGGATGGGCGAACGAGGAGCCGACCGTGAGGTCGGCATCGGTGTTAACCTGCGCGAAACCGGCGGAGCCTAGCTGCGCGAGGGAAAGCAAGGGGCGGCGGGGTACTGGGAAGAGGATGGTGTCCGAGCGCTGGGTGGTCGCCGGGTCGATGCTGGAGCCCCAGTAGGCGTTCTCGTTGCTGCTCGAGAGGGCGATCTCGGGCTCGGAGTCGATCTTGCGTTGCGAGAGCACCCAGCCGATGGGCGTGTGCGCCTTGCCGTCGTAGCCGTAGAGGTGGGCTTGCTGCGCGCGCACGCTGAGGAAGAAGGGCGACATCGGCGCGTGCAGGATTTCCACCGGGGTCTCTATCTTTGTCGTAAGAGCTGGGTTGAACTTGAAGGCCCCGTCGCTCCGCGACGCGGGATACCAGATGGACTGGGTTTTTCCGGTCATCTCGGCGGAACGGAGGACGAAGTCCGTGAGGAAGAAAGGCTGCTTGGTGTCGCCCAGGTCCTTCCTGATATCCCCGAAAATACGCGAATTCAAGGTGCCAGACCGGCCGCTGATGATGTTGGGTCGGCCGAGTTCCGGGTCGCCATTCTCGGGCCCGAAGGACAATTGGATGCCATTCACGTCGATGTCGCCTCGCCAACGATTCGCACCTTGATAGTCCCCGAGGTTTCTCCCGGTCGCGATACGATAGTCGGGAAGCCGGGCGCTCAGCCCGGCGATGCTGTTCATCCAGTCCTCGTTATACTGGATGATATTGTGCCAGTGGCCATTGTCGTTGCCGTACATCGGCCAGCCGGAAGTCATGGCTTGGAAGTTAAGCAGCAGGGGCTCGTCGACCAGGTGCTGCCCGGGCGCCGTGCCCGCGCCTTCGTAGACGTAGTTTGTGACCTGCCGGGTGCTCGGGTTATAGGTCGGATTCGGCGTTTTCGCCGAGCCGAACCAACGGCGATCGGGGCTCAGGTTCTGCCCGTCGATGCTCTTGTTGTTCAGCAGGTAGAAATTCCATTTCTGGTGACCACCGACAGCGGTCGTCCCATTGCGCAAGCGGGGAAAAACGTAGGTCGCGGTGTTTGGCACACCTTCCTCGCCGACCACGCGGTTATCGTAATTCACCCAACCGGAGTTGCGCACGGTGAACTGCAAGGTTTTCCCCCCGATGTTGGGCGGAGGGGGGACATCGAGGGTGAGTTTCAGACTGCGCGCCGTGCCGTCCCAGCCGGGTAGGGCATCCCTGAGCGCCCGGGAGTTTTTGACGTCTCTCCAGATATCCAAGGCGCTGTGGAAATTCGCGGGGTTGGCCGCCCCGTCCCCGGGGTTGTAACAATAATTTCCGATGAAACCGACCTTGGGAATCGCCCCGACGCCGGCTGGTGCCGCCACCGCGTACGGTTTGCCGTCCACCCTTCTGGCGGGCATGAAGCCCCATGTCCAGAGGCGCGCGTCGACGGCGTCGGCCGGCTTTTCCTCCATCTGCGAACTGATATCGCTCCCACGGCGATGGCGGACGTTATAGAACGGGGTCATCTTGTAGACCGCGGTGGCGCCGAGGTCGTAGCCGAAATCGGTCGTCGTGATGGTGGTGTTGTCTGCACGGTTGGACTGGTAGTCTCCGCCCATATATTTCGTGCTGATGGTCTTGACCTCGCCCGGCGCGAGGCGGAATTTTTTCCCCGGGTTCACCAGTCGGAAGGAGAACGAACGGTTCTCGTAAGCCCCGTCGCCTAAGGCGATCTCGCCGATGGTCAGGGTGCGACTCACTTGGTAGCCAAGCCAAGGACCAGTGGCGGCGGGCATCAGGGGCTCTTGTCCGTATGGGGATTGCTCGGGCGCTCTGGGTCGAAGTATTGTAATTCCGTGCTATTAAAAACCCAGTCCCTGAGCTGAACATCGACGATGTAGGGCAGCGAGTCTCCGTTGGTCACCATCGCGATGCCCTCGAACTCAATCGCGACATCGTAGGGATTGTGCACCATGACGACGGGGTCGATGGTTAGGCCGATGGTGCCATGCGGGTCGCCCGAGGTCTGGCCTGAAAACACACCGGAAAACACCATCGAGAAGCGGACAATCGACGGCATCAAACTCATCGAGGTGGGCCAGGTGCGCGTGGTCAGTTCGACGCTTTTCTTGCCGTCGGCGAGTTCGAAATAAGCATCGTCGACCGTCCGGGCTGGGTTGGCCAAGCCCATGCGATCGAAGTTGGTGATGATGTCCCCCGCGGTGGAGGTGCCCCCCCCGCCGGCTTGATTGTTGAAGGCATGCCGAAGGATCTCGGGGTAGCGTAGGCGCTGCTCGCCTTGGAAACTCGGCGAGGCGGTCGGGGCGGTGAAATTGTTGCGGTAAAAATAACGGTTGGCGGGCGGGCTGCCGCCGGCGGCGTAAAACCCGTTTGGCGTGGGGGCTTTTTCGTAAGGCGCGTTCCCTGCGCCCGATGCGTTGCGCCCTCGCTGCATCGGGGAGTTGCGGTTGCCTGAGGCAAAGGTCAACGGTTCGACCCCGCGGGCGACCACGGCGTCGTCCGCGGCGGCCTCTTGGCCACGGAGCGCGCCCGAGGACTGGCCAGCTTGCTCGATCTCGCGTTTGTACATCCGGTAATAATTGCGGTAGAGATCCCAAGTCGGGCCGCGGATGATGCGCCCGGTGAGGTTTTCTGGGTGGGTGGCAGGAAGCTCTGCCCAAGGCAGGACATTGCGACGTTCTTGAAGGGCAGGCCGTCCGCTGTCGGTCCTCCAAGTGGTCTGGGTCGCGTTGGGGCTAAGCTCGGTGTTGGCCGCAATCCGCACCCCGTCGTTGTTGTGTCCGTAAAAAGCCGAGCGCAGCGGCGCCTCGTAGACGAAGCCGAGGCGTTCGGGAGTTTCCCCTCCGTTGCGGGTCTTCAGGTCGGTGTAGGATGAGCCCAGCAGGTTCCTCAGGGAGCGCGGCGCCCATTCGGAGGCCCGGGGCGAAGCGAGCAGCAATTGATTGTCAGAGCCGAGCTTGTCGACGAGGTTCGGGCGGTTGTAATCGAGGTCCACCGCGAAGCCGGCGGCGCCGAGTCCGGCCGTGGTAACGGCGGCGTTAGGCGAACCGTGGAAGAGAGACTGCTTGCTTTCCCTCAGCTTGATGACGCTCGAGCTTGGCGCCGGGAACTGGATCGCCGTTTCTTTTTGCCCGGGATAGAGTTCGATGCCGCGGTACATCGCATAGGGCAGTTCGAAGGCAGTCGAGAGGTCGATCTTCACGCCGCCGTTGTAGGTGTCGGTCAGCGTCGAGTAAGAATAAGTGGTGATGTCGTGCCAGAGGAGTTTGGCGGCGTCGTTCATCGCATTGCCGGCCGAGACGCCTCCCTGCTTGGCGGCCCAGGCGGAAAGGCCCGAGATGCCGACAGCCTTGGAGAGCTGGTAGGCTTGCGGATTACCGGCCGCGTCGGTGAGGTCCTTCGCCCGCCAGACATCAAAATTGAAGCCGGCCGGCAGTTGGCCCTTTGAATTCACGCCCTCTTTGATTGTTTCGCCGGAGCCTCCGATGACGCCGATGGAGTTGCGCTGATTGGCGGAGCCGGCGAAGCCCTTGTCCCAATTTTCGGTGGAGAGCCACGAGCCGCCACTGGTCGAGGCGTAGTAGTCCGGCAGGTTGACCTTAGCCTTCACGCCTTCGTCGCCGATCCAGAACGCGTAGCGCCCGTTGGCGCCCAGCGACTTGGTGTCGCTGAAGGCGGGGCCGGGCAGCGGCTGCGGGCGCGCGTCGACCGCGCCCATGTAATTGCGCTGCAGTGCGGTCAGTCCGGCGGGCAGGTTGACCGAACCGTAGGAGACGAGCGGCACGATTTCCGAAGGAACGGTACTGATCGGGTTGGCAAGATCGTCGATGTAGGCTTGGGCTTCCTGGGCTTTCGTCGCCACCTCCACGCGGCGGAGACTGGTGCGCGACGTGGCGTCATCATTCGACTCAAAATAGCTCCGATTCGGGACGTAGTTCGGCAGCGTGCCGGAGAGTTCGGGGGAGGCATTGACGTCGAACGGTGAGGCCAACCAGCCCAGGAAGAGACGCGAGTCGGCGGGATTGGTGACATCCCAGTCGCGGACGCGCGTGGCGTCCGCACCGCCAGTCGCCCACACGCCGGTGAGGTAGCGCTTCTGGTGTGAAATTTTACCACTTTTCGGAGCGTTATTGTTGGCGCGATTCGGGAGGTCGCGGATCGGGTCGATAGTGGCGGCGTCATTGTCGCCGACGGCTTTATCATTGTCGGCGTACATGTCCGCACGCATGGTCACGCGTTGGTCAGGGCCGGCGAGCTGCTGCAGCTGGCCGATGGCGATACGAGCGGAAGCCAAGGCGTTGAAGCGCGCCCTCAGGTAGCCGGCGTGGCTCTGGGCTAAGCGGCTCTCGACCTGCAGGAAGGAAGCGAGGACGATCACCATCATCACCATGGCTGCCATGATGGTAAGCGACAGAACGAGGGAGAAACCTGAGCGTTTAAGTCTCATAGTAGATTGGGGTAAAATCACGGTAAACCACCCTAGGGGAAAGTCAAAGGATTGGTTATTCGCATTTGTTCCAAAAGACTGAATAAAGTCATTTAAAATCATTTAAATCGCATTTAAACTCATAAAACTGGCATTTAAAGAGCGGGCTTGCGACCCTTTGGGGTTTGGGGACGCTCATGGGGTGCAAACCCTACTCCAAGGTGCCGGCATTTTCATCTGGCCGCTCGCGCTCTGCTCCCTGCTCGCGGTCTTCCTCATCGTGGAACGCACCCTGGCTCTCCGGGTTTCGTGCGTGGCCCCAGACTCCGTTCTCAAGTCGGTCTTGAACGGTAACCTCGACCAAGTCGGCCCAGCCGACGGCGAGTCCGTCGCGGGCCGTCTGGTGCAACGCTGGAAGGATGGCACCTCCGGCGAAGTGCTCAAGGCGTGGACGCGCAACGAACTGATCCGTCTCCATCGCGGCCTGCACCTCCTCGACAGCATCGTCGCCGCCGCGCCGCTCCTCGGCCTGCTCGGTACCGTCACCGGCCTCGCGACGCTTTTCCCCGAACAAGGCCTGCCTGATTCCCAGACGCTCACCCGCGGCGTGGGCCTCGCGCTGAGCACGACGATGATCGGCCTCTGCATCGCGATTCCCGCGCTCATCGCCGCGAACTGGCTCGGCCGTCGCCTTGAGATTCTTTCTTCCCGCCTCGACGTGCTCGTCGAAGCGCTGGAAGCCCGCCGTCGATGAGCCTCGTCGTCGCCCGCCGCCGTCGCGCCGACATCAACGTGGTGCCGCTCATCGACGTGATGGTGGTGCTGGTATTCTTCCTGCTCATCAGTAGTCGGCTCGACCAATCCAGCACGATGGCAATCATCCCGCCGACGGCTTCCGCCGGCTCTGAAGGCACGCCGGCCACGACGCTCGTCGTCGGCGTCGACCGCGACGGGAAACTCTATCTCGAAGGTAAGGAGATCGCTTCCGCCGCGCTTGCCAAGGCCCTCGTCGACCACGCGCTGAAGTCGCCGCGTACGGAGGTCGTGATCGTTGCCGACGAGCGTTCGCTCACCGGCGCCGCGGTCGGCGCACTCGATGCGGTCGCTAAGGCAGGACTGAAGCCGCGCCTACAGACCCGTCAGCCGCGCTAATTTTCCATGTCCAAGCGATCCTCCGAAGCCCTCCGCCTGCTGGAGGATTACACGCAAGCCCACGGTACGTCCGGCCACGAGGACGCGGTCCGCGCGATCTTCGTCCGCGAACTCCGCGGCCGCACGCTGCAGGCCGATGGCCTCGGTGGCGTGCTCGCCTCGCCCTCTAAAGAGAAGCAGGGCCCCCGCGTGGTGCTCACGGCCCACATGGATGAGATTGGTTTTCTCGTTCAGGCGGTCACGTCCGACGGCTTTCTTCGCCTGACTCCGGTCGGCGGCTGGCCGGACGGCGTCCTCGCTGCCCAACGTCTCCGCATCTGGTCGCGCTCGGCGCAGAAGGAATTCATCGGCATCGTCGCCGCGCTCCCGCCTCACCAAGGCGGCGCCCAGGCCGCCTCCGCCGATAAGGTGCTCGTCGATATCGGCGCGCGCTCGGCAGAATCCGTCGCGCGTCTCGGCATCCGCCCGGGCGACCCCGTGGTGCCCGAAGGCCCCTTCACGGCCCTCGCGGAGCCGGGTCTTTATTCGGCGAAAGCTTTCGATAATCGCGTCGGTATGGCCGCGCTCACGCTCGCGACGCATGAGCTCGACGCCTCCGCGACCCCGTGCAATCTGCTCGCGGTCGCGACGGTGCAGGAAGAAGTCGGCTGCCGCGGAGCGGTCGTCGCCGCGCGTCTCGCGAAGCCCGACGTCGTCATCGTCCTTGAAGGCCCGCCGGCTGACGATCTGCCCGGCCTCGCTCCGCATGGCGAAGCCCAGGGCGCCCTCGGCGGTGGCGTGCAGGTGCGCGCCTACGATCCGACGGCGATCATGAATCCGCGCCTCGTCGACCTGACCCTCGCGGTCGCGGCGGAGAAGGGCATCCCTTGCCAACTCGCGGTCCGTCGCACGGGCGGTACCGATGCGCGGTCCTTCCAAGCGCACGAATTGGGCGTGCCGGTCATCGTGCTCGGCGTCCCCGCGCGCTATATCCATACGCACAATGCCGTCATCGACCTCGCGGACCTCCAGGCGTGCGTCGACCTTTCCGTCGCGCTTGTCCGGCGCCTCGATGCGAAGACGGTAAAGAGCCTCACGCAGGTTCTGTGAGCGGCATTTCCTGTCGCCCCCGCCCAGTCGCGGGTGCCGGGCGCGTCTTCTGGCCTGAATCTGCACAATCCGCTTGAGAGGGGAGGGGGCTCCGCTGACAGTAGGTCCATGTGCGCGGACAAGAAACCCGCCTCGGCCTCCGGCAAGGAAGGCTTCGAGGCCGAACTGAAGAAGCTCGAGCAGCTCGTCGAATCCCTCGAGTCCGGCGACGTCTCGCTCGACGAGCTCGTGGCGAAATATGAGGAAGGCATGCGCCTGCTGAAGTCCTGCCAGAAGTCGCTCGAGGCCGCGGAACTCCGCATCGAGCAGCTGGGTAAGCGCGGCGAAGATTCGCAGGGCTGATGTCGCTCCTCGCGTCCATCCGCGGGCCGGCAGACGTCAAGGCCCTCGCTCCCGAGCAACTCCCGTTGCTCGCCCAGGAGATCCGCGAACGTCTCGTCGCCGTCACCGCCAAGAACGGCGGTCACATCGGTCCCAATCTCGGCGTGGTCGAGCTCTCGATCGCACTGCACCGCGTCTTCGGTACGCCGCAGGACAAGTTCGTCTTCGACGTGGCCCACCAGGGCTACGTGCACAAGCTCCTCACCGGTCGTAATGGCACCGACTTCGACGGTATCCGCACGACGGGTGGCCTGAGCGGCTTCCTCAACCGCGAGGAGAGCCTGCACGACGTCTTCGGCGCCGGCCATGCTGGCACGGCGCTCTCCGCCGCCGTCGGCCTCGCCAACGCGCGTGATCGCCTCGGTGAGGATTCGCACGTCGTCGCCCTCATCGGCGACGCGGCCCTCACCTGCGGTGTCACGATGGAGGCGCTCAATAACGCCGCGAAATCGACCAAGCGCCTGGTCATCGTACTCAACGACAATGAGTGGTCCATCGACCGCAACGTCGGCGCGGTCGCTGATATCCTGAGCCGCCTGATCGTCACGCGCCCCTATAATAATTCGCAGCAGGGCTTGAAGCGACTGCTCGGCAAGACGCGTTTCGGTACGAAGGTCTTGGACTTCGGCCGCAGCTTCAAGCGCCACGTGAAGAACTGGTATACGCACAGCTCCTCCCTCTTCGAGCAGTACGGCGTGCGCTACGTCGGACCGATTGACGGGCATGACCTCGGTGCGCTCGAGCGTTACCTCAATTTCTGTAAGGACTCCACTGGTCCGATCCTCCTGCACGTCCGCACGGAGAAGGGCCGCGGCCTCGGCGCCGCGCTGAAGAACCCGGAAAAATTCCACGGCACGGGCGCCTTCGATCCGGAGACGGGCGACTCGCTCGCTTCCGGCGCCCCTGGCGCGCCCAAGGCGTGGCAGGATGTCTTTGGCGCGCTGCTCGTGCGCGAAGCCAAGGCCGACTCTCGCGTGGTCGGTATCACCGCCGCGATGCCTTCGGGCACGGGCCTCAACCAGCTGAAGAAGGAACTCCCCGGGCAGTATCATGACGTCGGCATCGCCGAGGAGCACGCCGCGCTCTTCGCCGCCGGCATCGCGGCCCGCGATCTCCGCCCGGTCTGCGCGATCTACTCCACCTTCATGCAGCGCGCCTACGACATGGTCATCCATGACGTTTGCCTGCAGCGCTTGCCGGTCACCTTCTGTATGGATCGCGCCGGCGTCTCGCCGAGCGATGGCCCGACGCACCACGGTCTCTTCGACATCGCCTACCTGCGCTGCGTCCCGAACGTCACGCTGATGCAGCCGAAGGACGAGGACGAGTTCTCGGACATGCTCCACACCGCCCTTAAGTCCGGCGCGCCGATGTTCATCCGCTACCCACGCGGCGCCGCCGCCGGCAAGGCGATCAAAGCGCAGCCGGCGCTCATCCCGCTCGGCAAAGCCGAAGTCCTCCGCGCCGGTGTCGACGTCCAGTTATGGGCGCTTGGCACGCTGGTACCCGAAGCCCAGGCGCTTGCTGATAAGCTCGCTGCCGAGACCGGTCTTTCCGTCGGCGTCGTTAACGCGCGTTTCGCCAAGCCCATTGACGCTACCTTACTCGTCGAGCAGGCCAAGTCGGCCAAGCTCATCGTCACGCTCGAAGACGGCGCCGTCACCGGCGGTTTCGGCACGGGCGCGCTCGAGGTGCTCGCCGAACACGGCGTGCGCACGCCGATGGTCCGCCTCGGCTGGCCCGATCGATTCGTCGGCCATGCGAGCGACGTGAAGACCCTCCGCGCGGCCAACGGCCTCTCGCCCGACCAGATGCTGGCGACGGTGAAGGCGGGGCTGAAATAGGCTTTGATAGGTGGTGGCGGTTAGCGGTTGGCGGTTTGTAAGAGACAAGGGAAACCGGAGACCGGATGGTTTGCTGGGGACATTTTCCCGCAGCATTAACTCGGGTTTACAGTCTCGCTTTGAGTGCCCAACCGCTGTTACCTGTTATGGGTAGGGCGGCCATTGCCATGGCCGCCGTTCGCCGCGGCACGTCCGTATCGCCGGGCAGACTGTTTCGATATTCCAACCTCCGTCCGCCCACGGACGTGATGGCAATCACGTCCCTACCTCCGGCCCCAGCCAATCATCCGGTTCCCGGTCTCCTCTTGAGTTGAGTATCTCTGCCTCGGGTAGGGCTGGCCATCCTTGGCCGGCCGCGGCCGAGCAGGGATGCTCGGCCCTACCTATATGCGAACCCAACAAAATAGGACAGCATGTGGTGCTGTCCTTACCCATTGAACGACCGACGTTAGGCGTTCCTCAGAACTCGTAGCCGACGCGGAGGCGCGTTTCGTAAGGCGATTTCTTGGTGACGTTAAGGTCGCCTTTGTTCGCTGGGGTGGCGGTCACTTGAGCCAAGACGGTGAACGTCGAGAAGAAGCCGCCGCTCTGGTAGCGCACGCACGGTCCAGCCAGTACGGCGGTGTATTGATGGTCGTTGAGTTCGGCCCATTCGGCTTCGACGATCGCCTCAGCCCCGAGATACCAGTTAGCTCCGACGGCGCAGGCTAGGCCCTGGGTAAGCTTGAACTTCACCGTGTCGGCGTGCGTGGCGGTCTCGTGCTCGAGTTCGCCGATGATATTGGCGGCGTAGATCCATGCGTCGCTCGTGCCGAAATTATGTTGGAGGAGAAGCTTGGTCTCGAGCTTGAGCTGGTCGCGGTGCGCGCCGTTCTTCGAGCTCACCTGCGAATAGCCTGGCTCGATGTAGAACGCCACGCCCCAATCCTGAGTGTCCGGATTCGAGAGCATCTTCTTATACGCGATCTGGAAGCCATCGAAGAGCAGGCCGTCGCGCGAAGTCTGTTCGAAGTAGCGGGAGTTGACGTAGACGGAGAGCTGCTCGTTTTCCGAAATGCCCCATTCGACTTCCGTCTTTAGGTCGAAGCCGCGGTAGCGCGCATCATAGCCACTGCCGAGGTTGCGGCCGAGGCGGCCGGTCACCCACTGGACGATTTCGATTTTCCCGGGCTTGAGAGTTTCCGTGAGGTAGGAGTAGCCGAAGGGGTTGTCGCAACCGATGGCCGTGGCAGCCGAAGCGAGCGTGAGTGTGGTGAGGAGGGCTTTCATAGGGTTGAAGACCCTCTTGATAATGAGACTCACTCTCATATGTCAAATAATAATTGAGAATCAGTCTCATCTTGTTGAGACTTAGGTTGTAATCATTCGGGAAATCAGAGATTTTATGGGCTCCCGGATGCCCCTCTTGATCGTCATTCCTGTGCGCAATGAGGAGCGCCGCCTCGGTCCTGGCCTAGCTCGGCTGGCCGAAAGCCTGCAGGCCCACCAGTGCCCGGACGTGCTCATCGTGGTCTCGGACAACGGCTCTACTGATTGGACGCGGGCCGTGGCCATCGAGTCCGCCGCTAAGATTCCTTATCGCGTCGTCTACCATCGCGCTTGCGACCATGGCGACAAGGGTGTCGCAATTTTCTCAGCCTGGGAGTCCGCCCCAGAAGGTTACGACGTCCTGGCTTACTGCGATACCGACATGGCGACGGATCCCGAAGCGCTCGTGCGAGGTTATCGCCTGATCTCCGAAGGCAAGGCCGACCTGGTCGCGGGCTCGCGCTGGCATCGCGATTCGCAGGTCATCGGTCGTACGTGGAAACGTTCGTTCATCTCCGCGACGCTTTCGTGTTTCTGGCGGATGCTGCCTGGGGCGCGCATGACCGATCCCGGCTGCGGGCTGAAGCTCGTCCGTCGTTCTACTTTTGCGGCGTTGCAGATACCTGCCGACGCGCGCGGTTTCTCTTTCGGCGCCGAAGCCTTCGTGCGCCTCGCGCGCACGGGCGCCAGGCTCGTCGAGATTTCCGTCAAGTGGACCGACGATGACGCCGGCCGCATCCGCCTCGGCAAAGCCGCTGGCGATTACGCGAGAGCTTGGGGGAGGCTTATTTCGAGGGCCTGAGGACAGGAGGGCCGGAGGTGTATTTAGGTAGGGACAGCACCACGTGCTGTCCTAGCCTGCCTCGGGTAGGGCGGCCATTGCCATGGCCGCCGTTCGCATAGGAACGTGCGACTCACCGGGCGGACTTTTTCGATATTCCAACCTCCGTCCGCCCACGGACGCGACGCAGTCGCGCCCCTACCCCGGTGCATCCCGCCACCTGCCACCCGGGGCTGCCACCTGCCACCCGAGAATGATGCCCCCAAAAAAGGACAGCACGTGGTGCTGTCCCACCCTCAAATTACTCCTGTCCTCGGGGCCTCTGGTCCTCGAGTCCTCCATGCGTCAGCGTTGTCCTTTCCTCCGTTCCGGTCCGCGCGGCTTCTGGGCCAAGCGTCCGTCGTAGAGCCGGAAATCGACCTGGCGCTTGAAGCGATCCACGCGGTCGACGGTCACCTGGATGACGCCGCCGGGCATGAACTTCCGTCCAGTGCGGCTACCGACGAGCATATTGCCCCGGTCGTTCAGGCGGTAGTAGTCGTCGGTGAGCGTCGACATGTGTACAAGGCCGTAAGCCTGCGAGGCGTTGAGCTCGACCATGAGGCCGTGGGGCTTCACGTCGGTGATCGTGGCCTCGAACGGGCGCTTGTCGGGTCGGGCGGCCTCGCGTTCGAAGAGCTCGAGGAGCTTGATCTTCACCGAATCGCGTTCGGCTTCGGAGCTGTTACGCTCGGTAATCGAGATGTGTTCGCACGAACGCGTCAGTTCGCCGATACCCGGTGAACGCAGCGGTTCCTTGGAGGCGGAACGCACGCCGTGCTTCTGGATATAGGCGTCGAAGATGCGGTGCTCGAGCAAGTCGGAGTAACGCCGGATTGGCGACGTGAAGTGCGAGTAGTGCAGCTTCGCCAGTCCGAAGTGGCCATCCGGCGACGGGCGATAGCAGGCCTGCTTGAGTGAGCGCAGGAGCTGGATGCGGATGGTGTAACCGTCTTCGCGGTCCTTGAGGCTGGCGAGCAACTTGACCATCTCGGAACGGTGCGTGAGGTCGCCGACCTGGAAGCCATTACCGGCGAGTTCTTCGCGGAGGGCGGCGAGCTTCTCGGGGTCGGGGTCGTCGTGCACGCGGTTGACGTGAGGGATGGAGACCTTGTCGAGGGCGGTCGCGACGCTCTCATTGGCGAGGAGCATGAACTCCTCGATGAGCTGGTGGGATTCGTCGTGCTGCACGACCTCGGTACGGTCGGCCCAGCCGTCCTTGTCGCAGTAGATCTTGATCTCCTTCATCTCCAGGTCGAGCGACCCGGCGCGGAAGCGTTCGGCGCGGAGGATCTTGCCGATGCTCCAGAGGTCATCAATCATGCCCTGGATCAGATCCAGTTCGGCGTCGGTCAGCTCAGCGAGCGGGCGTCCGGGCGAGCCGGTTTGGTGCGGCGGAGGCGCGGGCAGGGCGCGGATCTCGTCCTTGGTGAGATGCTGCAGGAAGCCGTAGGCCTGCTTGTAGGTGAGGCGCTTGACGCTGCGGATGACGGAGTTCGCGAACTCGGTTTTCACCAGGCGGGCGTCCGGAGTGAACTCGCAGATGACGGTCTTCACCAGGCGGTCTTCGGCTTCGACGAGCGAGCACAGTCCGCTCGAGAGCGCGTGCGGGAGCATCGGGATGACCGTGCCGACGAGGTAGGTGGAGTTGCCGCGTTCGCGCGCCTCGACGTCGAGGGGCGAGCCGGTCTTCACATAGGAGGACACGTCGGCGATGTGGATGCCGACACGGACGTTGCCGTTGGCCGTGCGTTCGACCGAAAGGGCGTCGTCGAAGTCCTTGGCGTCATCTGGGTCGATGGTAATCGTCGGAATCTGGCGGAAGTCTTCGCGGCCGACGCAATCTGCCTTCTGCACCGTCTTGCCGAAAGAGTTGGCCGCGGCGGCGACTTCGGGCGGGAATTCCGGGCGGAGGCCGTAGCGGCGCAGGATGGCGAGGTACTCGGCCATCGGCGTGTGCGTGACGCCGAGGACTTCGGTGACCGTGCCGGTGGGGTTGAGGTTACGCCGTTCCCAGACGTCGAGGCGGACGACGACTTTGTCGCCAGACTTCGGGGCGGGCGTGAGGCCGGCGCGGGCAGGGTCGCGCACGATGATTTCGCGCGAGATGCGGGGATCGTCGGGGACGACGAACCACTGCAGGCGGTTGTTGCCGATCGTGCCGGTGAGCTGGGTGAGGGCGCGCTTGACGATGCTGACCACCGTGCCCGTGCCCCAGTCGTCGCCGTTACGATCACGGCGATTGGCGTTGAGCTTGATGAGCACGCGATCGCCGTGGAGCGCGACGTGCGTATCGTCAGCGTCGATGTGCAACTGTTCGCGAGGCGGCGAGCCAGGGACGGCGTCGAAGACCACGCGGGCGGAGCCACTCGGGCGGAAGAGGATGGTGCCTTCGAGCAGATCGGATGCTTGCTTGCGCGCCGGAGCGCCGGCGCCGACGGGGGAGAAACCGGCGGAGGGCAGGGCGAGCAGGTGGCCTTTGACGGTCACGACGGCACCCGCCTTGATGAGGCGCGGGATCGTCTTGCTCAGGCGACGGAGGTCTTCCTTATCGCCACCGAGGGCTTGGACGATGGCCTCGAGACGCATCGGCTTGTAGCCGGGCTTACCGAGGAACTTCAGCAGGACTTCTTCGGCGCTCATGCGCTTTCGTTCGTGCTGCCGAGGAGACTACCCAGGTAGGGCATGAGCTGCTTCTTGCGGCTCACGATACCAGGCAGGTCGAAGATGTCCGGCGGCCGCTTCTGCGGGTACGTGATGGCCTGGACGACTTCGGCGTCGCCGCGGATCAGGAAGAGCGAGCTCTGGGTGTCGATGTCGGTCACGAGTAGGCAGGAGAAGCTCAGGCCGTTCTCCATGCGGTATTGCTCGAGGGCCTCGAGGAGCGCGTCTTCGCATTTCCAGAAGTTGGTGAAGCCGAGTTCTTCGACCTGTGAGACGGAGAAGCGACGTTCGCCTTCGGTGTAGAGCTTGCAGTCGGCACGGACGGCGGCGGCGGGGCTGAGGGTCGATAAGACCGAGCCAGCGTTGAAGATCATGTCAGCGAGCGAGCGCGCATCGGCGTCGGCCAGGCGGGAGAGCCACTGGAGCAGGTCGGCGTCGAGCGGCGTGGTGGTCGGGCTCTGCAGGAGTAGGGTGTCCGAGATGATGCCGCACATCATCAGGCCGGCGATCTGCGGCGTGGGCTTCAGGTCGGCGGTGCGGAACATGTCCGCGACGATCGAGCAGGTGGAGCCGAGCGGTCGGTTGATGAAGAGGATGGGCTGATGCGTCGGCGCGTTGCCGAGGCGGTGGTGGTCAACGACCTCGGTGATCTCGACTTCCGCGGCGCCATCGACAGCCTGCGAGAGCTCGTTGTGGTCGACGAGCACGAGCTTGGCGCGCGGCGGGTTGATGATGTCGGTCTTGGTGAAGACGCCGAGCAGGTGGCCATCCTCGTCGACCACATTACAGATGAGGGCCGGGTTCTGGACGATGCGGCGGCGGGCCACGGAGAGTTTTTCCTGCGGCTTGAAGGTGAAGGCGTCGCGCTGCACGAGTCCGCCGACGAGGGTTGAAGCGCGGACGGCCCAGGCGGTCGTGGCGCTGTCGGTGTCGGCATAGGCGACGGAGACCTTGGCGGCCTTGGCGCGCTCGAGGACGTCGGCTTTCATGCGGTGGCCGCCGGTGACGATGATGATGCGTACGCCCATCTCGATGGCGCGTAGGTGCACGTCGGAACGATCGCCGACGACGATGACGCTCTTGTTGTTCGGAATGCCTTCGACGGTCGCCGACTTGCCAAAGGATTCGAGTTCCATGGCCGCGACGCGGACATACAGTTCGTCGACGGACGTGGCATCGTAGGAGACCACTTCGACGCCGCCGATGGAGCGGATGATCGCGTTGATCGAACTGGTGACCTTGCGCATCGCCGTGGCGCGCTTGGGCTTCGGGATGAAGTAGTCGCCGAGGCTGAAGATGGAGACGTAGCCTTCGAGACGGCCGTCGGTGCCGACGACCGGCAGGGCACGGACGTCATGCAGGTCGAGGAGCTCAAGCGCGCGGGCGCACGTGTCATCGACGCTGACCTTAAAAGGGTCTCGGTGCATGATGTCTTCGATGCGCGGGATGACGTCGCCGACGAATTCCGGGAGCGTAGCGCCGAAACGATGCAGAATCGCGTCGATGCGCGCGTTAGAGTTACCGCAACGGGCGGGCTTGAAGCCGGACTGACCGGAAGCTTCCTTGAAGGCAGCGTAGGCGAGGGCGGAGCAGATCGCGTCGGCATCGGGATTCTTGTGGCCGATGATATAGGTAGGTTGGGTGGTACGGGCCAAGGGAAGGGGAGGAGGGACGGACATGACAGACGACGCGGGAGGCGTAAGGCACTTTTAGGGGTCTACGGCTAGAGAGGGAAGATTAATGGGGCGAAGCCGGAGGCTTCGGGGTGATAGCGGTGGGCGGTTAGCGGGTAGCGGTTGGGCGATGAACCTAATTGAACCTTTGTGAAGTCGATCGGCAGGTATGCATTGCGTGGGTAGGGTCGGGACCGCGTCACGACCTAGGTGGAATTCATTTCAGGTGGCGGGTGGCAGCCCTGGGTGGCAGGTGGCGGGATGTTGCCCGCTCAAGGGGAAACCGGAGACCGGATGATTGGCTGGGGTCAGAAACACTTTCAGGTCTCAGGTCTCGGCCGTCAGGTACTTGGTACGGGTTTTCAGGTTCAGGTGCAGGTTCGGGTATTCTGTCATCCGTCATCAACTCAGCCCTCCATTGAATTCTCGAGTCCTCGAGTCCTCCTGCCCTCAGGTCCTCGAAACCTCTGCCTCTCCCTATCCGCTAACCGCAATCCGCCAACCGCCACCACCTTCTTCACCTCCTTGCCTTTCCCACCCCCACCCCTATCCCTACCCCCTCTCCCTTCTCTTCACTCAAATGTCCTCCCTCTTTTCTCCTTTCAAAGTAGGTGCCCTCACGCTGCCGAACCGCGTCCTGATGGCTCCGCTTACCCGTTGCCGCGCCGAAGGCGCCAACGTCCCGACGGACCTGATGGCCGAATATTACGCCCAGCGCGCCAGCGCCGGCCTGATCATCGCCGAGGCCACCACGGTCTCGCCCCGCGGCCATGGCTACCCGAATACCCCGGGCATCTACACCGACGAGCAGGTCGCGGGCTGGAAGAAGGTCACCTCCGCCGTGCACGCCAAGGGCGGCCGCATCTTCCTGCAGCTCTGGCACGTCGGCCGCATTTCGCACCCCGACTACCAGCCGAACGGCGAACTCCCCGTTGCCCCGTCTGCCATCAAGCCGAAGGGCCAGCTCTGGACCGGCAAGGAGATGGCCGACTACGTCGTCCCCCGTGCCCTGCACATCGAAGAGATCCCCGGCATCGTCGCCGAATACGTCAAGGGCGCCCGCCTCGCCAAGGAAGCCGGCTTCGACGGCGTCGAGATTCACAACGCCAACGGCTACCTGCTCGACCAGTTCCTCCGCAGCGGAACCAACACCCGCACCGACGGCTACGGCAATTCCCTCGCCGCGCGCGCCCGCCTGACGATCGAGGTCGCTAATGCCGTCATCTCCATCTGGGGCTCCGATCGCGTGGGCATCCGCCTCTCGCCTGGCGGCGTGTTCAATGACATGTCGGACGCCAATCCGACCGAGACCTTCGGTTACCTTCTCCGCGAACTCTCCAAGCTCGAACTCGCCTACGCCCACGTCACGCGCGTTACCGCCCAGGATATCGCGCACGGCGCCAAGGACGGCGTCGGTCCCAAGGAGCTGCGTAAGGATTTCAAAGGCGTGCTCATCACCGCCGGCGGCTTCGATCGCGCGCAGGCCGAGCAGGCCATCGCCGAGGGCTGGGCGGACGCCGTCGCTTATGGCGTGCCGTTCCTCGCCAATCCCGATCTCCCGCGTCGCCTGCGGGAGAACCTCGCGCTCAACACCCCCGACGAAGCCACCTTCTACGCCTCCGGCGCGAAGGGATATACGGATTATCCCGCGGCGAAGTAATCGCCGCGGAGGGATTGGGGTAGGGGCAGGGATAGGTAATGTTGGTAGGGGCAGCACCGCGTGCTGCCCTCGTTGTATCTGTAGTGGGTAGGGGCGCCACTGCGTGGCGTCCGTTCGCAGAGGCACGTGCGTCGAGTCGGGCCAGGTCGCCGACCATTCGGACCTCCGTTCGCCCACGGACGCGACGCAGTCGCGCCCCTACCTATCCCCGTCCCGCCACCTGCCACCCGGGGCTGCCACCCGCCACCCGAGAATGGTTTCCACAAAAAAGGACAGCACGTGGTGCTGTCCCTACCTTGATCACTTGAACCTCCGCTCAGTGCTGTCCGCCGGCCTGCTTCTCCGCCTCTTCCTTCTTCTTGTCCCACTTGTGGTGACCGTCCGGAAGGGTGCCGCCGAGTTCGTAAAGCTTTACCTTATTATTGACCATGGATTCGCGCGTCAGGCCGGTCAGCGAATACTGGTTCTGCAGGAAGATGGCTTCTTCGGGGCAGACTTCTTGGCACAGGCCGCAGTAGATGCAGCGGAGCATGTTGATCTCGAATTCCTTCGGCGCTTTCTCGACGTGGGCGTTCGTGGCGTTCTCGGAGATCTCGCCGGGGGTGATGCGGATGGCCTTGGGCGGGCAGACGAATTCGCAGAGCTGGCAGGAGACGCACTTCTCGCGGCCGTTGGGATCCATCACGAGCGTGGGCACGCCGCGATAGTTCTTCGGGATGGTGGGGCGTTCTTCCGGGTACTGGAGCGTCACGGAGGGACGCACCATGTTGTCCCAGGTGACCTTGAGGCCCGCGAGGATCTGCGGGAGATAGGTACGCTCGGCGAGGGTGAGCGGACGACGTTCGACGACTTTGATGGCCATGGTGTGGGTTATCCGCGGAGGGCGTACCATGCGAAGTACGCGAGAAGGTTGAGGACAGCGATGGGCAGGAGCACGCGCCAGCCGATACGCATCACCTGGTCATACCGGAAGCGCGGAAGGGTCCAGCGCACCCAGACGAAGAAGAACAGGAAGAAGCAGAGCTTGAGGAAGAACGTGGCGACGCCGATGAGCGAGCCGACCCAGCCTTCACCGACCGTCGGCATCCACGGCAGCACGTGCCAGCCGCCGAGGAACATCAGGATGAACAACGTCGAGCCGATGATCATGTGGCTGTACTCGGCCACGAAGAAGATGCCGAACTTGAAGGCGCCGTATTCGGTGTGGAAGCCGCCGACGAGGTCGGTCTCGGATTCTGGCATGTCGAACGGATGGCGGTTCGTCTCGGCGAACACGCAGATCAGGAAGACCAGCGCGGCGATGGGTTGGGTGAGGATGTTCCAAGCGCCGCTCTGGGCGTTGACCATCGCGACGAGGCTGAGGCCGTGGTCCTGGCCCGGGGCGGAGGTCGCGAGGAAGACGGTGAGCACCGAGAGGCCCATCGCGAGTTCGTACGAGATCAGCTGGGCGGCGCCGCGGACCGCGCCGAGGAAAGGGAACTTCGAGTTGGCGGACCAGCCGGCGAGGGCGATGCCGTAAACACCGAGGGAGCTGACCGCGAACATGAACAGCACGCCAACGTCGGCGCCCTGCGTGAGCGAGATGGCGTAGCGCTTACCTTCGTAGAGGAACTCACCGAACGGCAGCATTACGAGAACTGCGAGCGCGGGCGCGAGGGCGATGATCGGCGCGAGGACGTAGTAGAACTTGCGCACGTGGCCCGGGAGAGCGTCTTCCTTGAAGAGGAACTTACCGCCGTCGGCGGCGGGCTGGATGAAACCGCCCTTCGCCAGGAAGGTCCCGACGAACGGGATCCAGCCGATGAGCGGGTGCATGGTGCGGTTCGGGCCGATGCGGCCTTGGATCCAAGCGGAAGCCTTGCGCTCGAGCAGCACGCTGTAACCGGCCAATGTCATCACGATCAGGATCAGCGTCAGGCCGCGGGCCGCGGTGAAATACCATTCCGGCGAGAGGACGAGATCGTGAAGGAGTTTTTCCATGGTCGGCGTCGGCTTAGGCGGTGGCGACCGGGGCGAACTTCAGCAGCTTGCCTTCAGGGAATTTATGGGCAGCGAACGCGGCCCCGTCGAGCTGCACGCCCTCAGCGGGGAGCAGGCGGCCGTCGAGGCCGGCGAGCATCGGGATGTTCGCGGAGAGTTCGGACCAGACCGCGGCGGCGTCGGCACCGGCGAGGCGGGCGAGTACGAGCGCGTCCGGCAGCACGCCAGTCGGGCCGGGGACGGCCTGAGCGAAGGACTGCAGGCGGAACTGGCAGTTGATGAACGAGCCGCTACGCTCGAAGACCGTCAGCGCGGGCAGCACGACTTCGGCGGCCGCGGTAGTGACGTTGTGATGCGTGGCGAGGACGACGCTGCGGACCTTGGCGAGCGTCGAGGCGGGCAGGCCGAGCATCGCGGCGTCTTCGCGCACGATGAGGACGGACTTCACTTTGCCAGCGTCGATGTCGGCCGCGAGGGCCTTCAGGTCGGCGACGGGCGCGCGGTCGGTGAGACCCGTGACGAGAGCGCCGCGGAAATTCGGGGTGCGGTCTTCGGAGACCAGGAGGCCGTCGCCCTTGCCCACGTGGGCCGGGATGTAGACGGAGGCGTTCTTGGACTTGGCCAGACGCGCGAGCAGGCGCTGCTCTTCGACGGACATGTGCGACGAGCCGACGATCGCGAGCGCGCCGGCGGAGAGGGCCACGTCGGCGGCGGCGAGGGCGGCTTCGAGCGTCGCCTTCTCGTTCTTCACCGTGGCATGCGTCACGCGGTTCGGGGCGTCAACGGACTTGAAGAGTTCGCGGCCGGAGTCGGCCATCCACGTGTCGTTCACGGCGTCGTTCTGGCGCGGCGTGATGCGGTAGATCTTGCCTTCGCGGGACCAGACGGTCGTGTTCGCGCCGGCGGAGGATTCCGTGTCGATGCTCGGGGTCTGCTTCAGGAACCAGACGCGCATCTTGAAGCGGAAGTCCGTGCTCGTGAGCGCGCCGACGGGGCAGATGTCGACCGTGTTGAGCGAGTAGTTGTTGTCCAGTTCGCGGCCCGGGAAGCAGGTCAGCGTGTTGTAGGAACCACGGTTGACGAAGCCCAGGACGGGGTCCTTGGCGATCTCGCTGGAGAAGCGCACGCAGCGCGAACAGAGGATGCAGCGTTCGTCATCGAGCGTGACGCGCGGCCCGAGGCGGGTCTTCTTCGGCTTGGCGTTCTTCTCGTCGACGTAGCGCGAATAGCCGCGGCCGTATTCGGCGGAGAACTCCTGGAGCTTGCACTCGCCGGCCTGGTCGCAGATCGGGCAGTCGAGCGGGTGGTTGAGGAGGAGCATCTCCGTCACGCCTTCGCGGCAGGCCTTGACGCCGGGCGATTCGAGACGGACGTGCAGGCCGGCAGAGACGTTGGTGGCGCAGGCGATGGCCGGCTTAGGCTGCCAACCGATCTTCGGCAGGCCGTTTTCCATCACCAGCTCGTTGGTCGCGCGGTCGCGCATCGGCGAGCCGAGCTCGACCAAGCACATGCGGCAATTGCCGGCGACCGGGAGCTTCGGGTGGTAGCAATAGTGGGGGACTTCCTTCCCGATTTTGCCCAAGGCATCGACCAGGTTGGCCCCGGCCGGGACTTGATGTTCGACGCCATCGACGTTGATGGTGACCAAAGAAGGTTTGTTGTCCGTGACCATGGGTCTGGAAAGATGACCGCAAGTTAGGTGACCCCCCTCCTGCCGCAAGGGGAAAGGCGGGAAAAGGGGCTCCTATTAGGGGTAGGGGTGGCACCCGAGGACCCGAGGGCCAGAGGACCAGAGTACCGGAGGGATACCTTTTAGGTAGGGACGGCTCTCCGAGCCGTCCGTTCGGCGGCGGGTTCGGAGAACCCGCCCTACCTAGAACTCTGTATCGGGTTGGGATGCGATGACATCGCATCCGCTGTCTCTCTGCCGCGCCCAACCGCTAACCGCAGACACCTGTCACGGGTAGGGGCGCCACTGCGTGGCGTCCGTGGGCGGACAGATCGTGGGAATCAGGCTGTCTCCGCCCGGCTCAGGGCACGTTTCTCTGCGAACGGACGCGACGCAGTCGCGCCCCTACCTGGATACAGCTTGGGGCTGCGTACTGGGGTGTTTTTCAGTTTGCATCACGGCACGCGGTTAATTTCATCTCCTTCAGGTGTGTAGGCCGACTCGCTCGGCCGAGATATCTCCCAACGGAGCGCGAAAGCGCTCCGTTTTCATTTGGGGCCTTGAATGTATAGCTCTGCGTTACGACGAAGCAGGGGAAGACGCGATATAACCTAGGCACATCTTGTCAGGATAAACTACCCACGGGTGTCTTGTTTCCATTGGCTGGCTCAAGCGTCACAAAAATCTTGAAACTGTAATGCTCATGCCCGAACCTATCTTCACATCCCTCCATGCCGATTACTCGGCTGGTCGTGGGGCGGCTCCGGAAGGTGCCGCCCCCTTTTGTTTTAATCACAGACGGCGTAAGGCTATCGTTTATGTGGATGGTTTTAATTTATACTACGGAGCGTTGAAGGCGACGCCGTTGCGATGGCTGAACCCTGTCGCTTTATCTAGTCAGTTGTTCCCGGCTTTCGAGATCGTCGGCTGCAAGTATTTTACCGCAAAGATTGCTGAAGCTAAAGACTTAGACGGGAAGGCTAAGCGTCAGGCCAATTACTGGAGGGCTTTGATGACCATATCTGTGGCCCAAATCATCGAAGGTCACTTCCGCGTGAGGAAGACTTGGGCCAAGTCCGCGAATCCGCCGCCGGACATGGTTGAAATTGTGAGGGCAGAGGAGAAGGGCTCAGATGTTAACCTAGCCTCACATCTGCTTTATGATGCTTTTGGCGAATCATTCGACGTGGCCTTGGTTATCTCTGGTGATTCAGATCTGGTTACGCCCATTCGCATGGTGACCCGGAATATCGGCAAGCCAGTGGGTGTGATTAACCCGCAGCGTTTGTCGGGTCCTAGTCGGCGTCGATGCAGGGGAAGCATCGCGCTCAAGGAGGTGGCTTCGTATTACCGGGGCGGCGTCACCTGGGCCCAGCTGGAGAAAGCTCAGTTTCCGCCGCGATTGACAGATTCATCGGGTGAATTTGGACCTCCGCCCGAGTGGCACCTATAGGCGGGGTTTGCTCTCCGAGCGCGCCGCTCCCCAAGTTGCCGCTAGGTCGTGACGCGGTCCCGACCCTGCCTAGCGCGGCGGAGCCGCGAGGGGGCACGTGGGCATGGTGACAAGGGGGCACGGGGGAGTGGCGAATCCCAAAGGGAGACCGGAAACCGGATAGGATGCGGGTGTGTTGCTTTGAGTAGGGTCGGGACCGCGTCACGACATAGGAGCGGATGCGATGTCATCGCATCCCTGCCTGGCCGCCGCAGGGCGGCCGAGGGTAGGGGCGTGGCTACGCCGCGCCCTCCGATGGAAGAGGGCACGATGAATCGTGCCCCTACCTGCGTTCGCCCTGCGGCGAACGTGATGCAGATAGGACAGCACGTGGTGCTGTCCCTACCAAGAGACAGGCGGATGCGATGTCATCGCATCCCTACCTCACGCAATCCTACTCCAAAGCACCTTGAGGTACCGTCCCTCGGGGTGGTTGGAGGCGTTGGGGTGATCGCCGCCGGGGCCGGTGCGATCGAAGATCTGGAGGCGCTTCTGGTAGCGGTGCGCGGCCTTGCTGACGAGGTCCTCGAAGGCCTCAGGGGACACCAGGCCGGAGCACGAACAGGTCACGAAGAGGCCGCCGGGGGCGACGAGCTGCATGGCGAGGACGTTGAGGTCGTTATACTTCTTAAGGCCTTCGGCTTCGAATTCCTCGTCGCGGCTGTCGACGAACTTGGGCGGGTCGCAGAGGACAAGGTCCCAGGTCTTGCCGTTCTTCTGCATCTGGCGGATCCATGTGAAGGCGTCCGCATGCACGAAGTCGATGCGGACGTTGTTCAGGTTCATGTTCCGCTTGGCCATCTCGATGACTTTTTCATCCAGGTCGACGCCGGTGACTTCGGTGGCGCCGGCGAGCTTGGCCGCGATGGAGAAACCGCCGGAGTAGCAGCAGAGATCGAGGACCTTGAGGCCCTTGGCGAGGGCGCCGAAGCGACGTCGATTATCGCGCTGGTCGCAGAAGAAGCCGGTCTTGTGGCCTTCGGCGAAGTCGACCTCCTGAATCATGCCGAACTCCTTGATCTTCACGAAGCGCACGGACGACTTCGGGACATCGGTCGGCATGATGCCTTCGATGCGGGCGACATGCGGGTCGACCTGGACGATCTCGCGCTTGGTGCCCACGGCGTCGTGCAGGATGGGGATCCAGCGGGGGAGGCGGCGCATGACCGCATAGGAGGAGACCTCGATGGAGAGCACATCGCCGAGGCGGTCGACGATCAGGCCGGAGAGGAAGTCGGCGTCGGCATTGACCACACGGTAAGCGTCGGTGTTTTCGTCGAGCTTAAGGACATCCTTGCGGAGGGCGGCGGCACGGCGGATGGCCTGTTCGAACCACACGTCATCGGGCTTGCCCGGGGTGGCCTTGAGGATGCGGAGGGCGATGGGGGCGCCGGCGTTCCAGAAGCCGTAGCCGATGAAGGAACCCTGCTTATCGTAGGCGGCCACCACGTCGCCCTGGCGGGCGTCGGGCGACACCTCGCCGACCATCGAACGGAAGATCGCGGGCTTGGAGGTGAACGTCTTGAGCTGCACCCATGGCTTCTCGCGCGCGATGGGCGCGGGGATGTTGGGCAGCATGCTGGTCGGCTCGGACATGCCCACAGGTTCGGGGAGGCTTGCCCGTTGGCAAGCCCCGGCCGCTCCGACGGGTCAGATTACCCGATGAAGCTGCAGATATACTGGCAGATGCCCGAGCTCACGGTGATCGTGAAGCCGGACTTCGGGGCCACGGTGAAGTGGGTGCCCGCGCCGTAGGTCTTCTCTTCCTTGGAACCGTCCTGGACCACGACGCACGAGCCATCGGTGATTTCCATAATCTCGGCCTTGTCGGTACCGAAGTGGTAGGTGCCGGCGTAGATCAGCCCGACGGTCTTCTTGGCACCATCGGCGGTGAGGATCGAGTGGGAGACGACCTTGCCATCGAAGTAGATGTTGGCTTTGGCGATGGCGGTGACGTTTTTGAATTCCATGGCTATTTGTTAGGAAACAGGGATGTGGTTGTAAAGAGTCGAGATGCCTAGGGTAGGGAGGCGATGACATCGCCTCCGTTCGCCCTATCGATTCAGCGGATGCGATGTCATCGCATCCCTACCTTAGCCTAATCAGATCAGCTTCAGCGTGGGTACCGCTTCGCCCTTCTGGCGCTTGCGGATGGACTCGAGGTACTCGTCCTTGAACTTCGGGACGGCGGACTGCACGGGCCACGCGACGGCTTCGCCGTGGGCGCAGATCGTGCGGCCGGCCACCTGGTTCGCGATGTCGAGCAGCAACGGGACGTCGGTCTCGAGGCCGCCGCCGGTCGTGATGCGCTTCGTGACGCGGGAGAGCCAGAGGGATCCTTCGCGGCAGGGCGTGCACTGGCCGCAGGTCTCGTGGGCGTAGAAGGCGTTGAGGTTGGAGAGCGCCTGGATCATCTCGACGGAGTCGTCGATGACGATGGTGCCGCCGGTGCCGAGGCCCGTGCCGCAAGCGGCGATGCTGTTAGAGTCGAGGGGGATGTCTTCCACCGCCCAGTCGAACTCGGTGCCGTTGGCGAGCTTGCCCTTGAAGCGTTCGCCGATCTTGAGGATCTTGGTGGAGGAGCCGCCGGGGATGATCGCCTTAATCTTGCGCCCGTCGAGCGGACCGCCGCAGAGGTCGTGGAGCAGTTCACCGAAAGTGGCCTTGCCGGCTTCAATCTCGTAGAGGCCGGGGCGCTTCACCAAGCCGCTGACGCACCAGATATGCGTACCGCTGTCGCCGGGGATGCCAATCTTGGCGAACTCCGCGCCGCCAAAGGCAATCACGTGCTTCACCTGCGCCATCGTCTCCGCGTTGTTGACGATGGTCGGGCAGTTGTAGAGTCCGAGGACTGCGGGGAAATACGGGGGCTTGATACGCGGGTAGCCACGCTTGCCTTCGAGGGATTCGATCAGGCCGGTCTCTTCGCCGCAGACGTAGCAGCCGCCGCCACGGTGGATGACGACTTCGCAGGAGTAGCCCGAGCCGAGGATGTTCTGACCGAGGAAGCCCTTGGCCTTCGCTTCGGCGATGGCGCGCTCGAGGATCTTGGCGCCATGGATGAACTCGCCGCGGATGTAGATGAAGGCCTGCTTGGCTTGGATGGCCCACGCGGTGATCGCGATACCTTCCAGCATCTGGTGCGGGTCCTGGTAGATGATCTGGCGGTCCTTGTAGGTGCCGGGTTCAGACTCGTCGGCGTTGACGACGAGGTAGATGGGCTTACCCGACTTACGGTCGAGGAACTTCCACTTCATACCGGTCGGGAAGCCGGCGCCGCCGCGGCCGCGCAGGCCGGAGACTTCGACTTCCTTGCAGACTTCCTCGGGCTTGAGGGCGACGGCTTTCTTGAGGGCTTCGTAACCGCCGTTGCGCAGGTAGCAGTCGATGTCGACCGTGTACCCCGGCTTGCGGAGGTTGGCGTAGATGAGAGGGCGTTCGACGGCGGGCATGTCGCTTAAGGTTGGGAGGTTAGCCGTTCCACTCGGGCGTGCCGGGGACGGGAGGGTTCTGGCCGTAGGACGGATCCTTGAGCGTGGCCTTGAGGTGGGCGGTGAACTGGGCGGCGTCCTCGGGCTTCACGTTCTCGTGCATCGAGGCGTCGACGTGGACGACCGGGCCGCAGCCGCAGTCGGCGATGCATTCGACGAACTCCAGGGTGAAGTCGCCGTCGGGCGAGGTCTCGCCGCGCTTGCAGTTGAGGGACTTCTCGAGGTTCTCCATCAGCGCGTAGGAACCGCGGAGGGCGCAGGACAGCGTGCGGCAGACGCGCACGTGGCGGCGGCCGATCGGCGACTGGCGGAACATCGGGTAGAACGTCACCACTTCGAGCACCTGCATCGGAGTCACGCCGACGAGCTCGGCGACCCAGTGCATGTCGTCCTGGGTGATATGGCCGCGGTCTTCCTGCACGAGGTGCAGGAGGGGCATCGTCGCGCTGCGCTTCTGCGGATACTGCGCGATGATGGCGGGAGCCTTGGCGAGCGTCTCAGGCTTGAGCGCGCGGGCGGGGGCGGTGGTAGAAGGAGATTCGTGCATGGGGTTTAGCGGTCGCATTCGCCCATGACGAAGTCGAGCGAACCGAGGATGGAAGCGACGTCGGTGAGGAAGTTGCCGGGGACGATGGCGGGAAGGATCGAGAGCGAGACGAAGCTCGGTCCGCGGATGCGGAGACGGTAAGGGACACCGCCGCCGTTGGAGACGACGTAGAAGCCGAGCGCGCCCTTCGGGTTCTCGGCTTCGAAGTAGACTTCGCCGGCCGGGATCTGCGGGCCTTCGGTGACCAGCATGAAGTTTTGGATGAGCTCTTCCATCTTCGTCATCACCTTCGCCTTGGGCGGAAGGAAGATCTTCTTCGCGTCTTCGGCGTACCAGGCGCCGCCCGGCATCGTCTTCACGACCTGGCGGATGATGCGCACGGACTGGCGGAGCTCTTCCATGCGGACGAGGTAGCGGTCGAAGCAGTCGCCCTTGGCGCCGACGGGGACGTCGAAGTCATACTGCTCGTAGCCCGAGTAGGGCTTGTCCTTGCGGAGGTCGAACGGCACGCCAGAAGCACGGAGGTTCGGACCGGTGAGGCCGTAGGCGAGCGCCATCTCTTTCGAGATGGTCGCGATGCCTTCGGTGCGCTCGAGGAAGATGCCGTTGCGGGTCAGGAGCTTGTCGACCTCGTCGATGGTGCGCTCGACGCCGTCGCAGAAGGCCGAGACCTTGGCGAGCCAGCCGTCGGGGATGTCGCGCGTCACGCCGCCGATGCGGGTGTAGCTCGTGGTGAAGCGGGCGCCGGTGAGCTCTTCGAAGAGCGTGTAGAGCTTCTCACGCTCGTTGAAGGTGTACATGAACACCGTCCAGGCTCCGGTATCCATCGCGTAGACGCCGATGCCGAGGAGGTGCGACGAGAGGCGGGCCATCTCGCAGGTGAGCACGCGGATCGCTTCGCAGCGGGGCGGCAGCTTGAGGCCGGCGAGCTTCTCGACGGCGATGGCGTAGGCGACGTTGTTGGCGAGAGGGGCGAGGTAGTCCAGGCGGTCCGTATATGGGACGAACTGGTTATACGTCATGTTCTCGGCGATCTTCTCGTCGCCGCGGTGCAGGTAGCCGATGACCGGGTCGCACTTCACGACCTTGTCGCCGTCGAGCTCGAGGCTCAGGCGGAGCACGCCGTGCGTGGCCGGGTGGGACGGACCCATGTTGAGGGTCATGTTCTCTCCGCGCAGTTCTTCCGAACGGGCGGCGACGTCGCCGATGGAGATTTCCTTGGTGATCTTCACGTTGAATCAGGCTTTGGGTTTTTCCTCGGTCCAGGACTGGTCGAGCGCGGAGGGTTCGCCTTCGGAAAGCTTGCCGCCGTGCGAGACGAACGGACCGCCCATCATCGGGGCGGGCTCGACCTTCTGGCCGGTGACTTCCGCGACGTCGGCGGCGGGGAAGGGGACTTCGATACCGGCGAGCGGGAAGTCCTTGCGGAGCGGGTGATACGGATACGAATCCCACATCAGGATGCGGCGAGGGTCCGGGTGGCCTTCGAAGACGATGCCAAACATATCGAACGCTTCGCGCTCGTGCCAGTTGGCGCCGGGATGCAGCGAAGAGACGCTCGGGACGCGGTCATCGACGGCGTCGACATGCAGGCGCACGTATTCCTTATGCGTCGTGCTGAGGAGATGAATCACGACGCCGAAGCGGACCGGGCGGCCTTGCAGCTCGAGGCCGCAGAGGTCGGCGAGCAGGTCGAAACCCTGTTCGTCGCGCAGCGCGCTGACGACGGCGAGGAGGTCGGTACCCGCGACGCGGAAGGTCGGCATGTCCTTGCCGGCGAGGTCCTGCGTGGCAGGGAAACGGAGGTGAGCGCAGCGGCGTCCATGTCCGTGCTTAGCTGACGATCTTCGTTTCGACCGTGCGACCGCGGAAGGTGCGACGCAGCGAGCCGCCTTCGTTACGGATCTTTTCCTGGAGCAGCATCATGCCATCGAGGAGGGCCTCAGGGCGGGGCGGGCAGCCGGAAATATAGATATCCACCGGGACGATATTATCGACGCCCTGCAACGTGGCGTAGGAGCGGTACATGCCGCCGGTGGAGGCGCAGGCACCCATGGCGACGACCCACTTCGGTTCGGCCATCTGGTCGTAGATGCGGCGGACGACTTCGGCCATCTTGTAGGTGACCGTGCCGGCGACGATCATGCAGTCGGCCTGGCGGGGAGAGAAGCGCATGACCTCCATGCCGAAGCGGGAGATGTCGAAGCGGGAGCCGCCGGCGGCCATGAGCTCGATGGCGCAACAGGCGAGGCCCATCGGCATCGGCCAGACCGAGTGGCTGCGCACCCAGTTCACGACGGCATCGGCGCGGGTCACGATGACCTCGCCCTCCACCTTGCTGTTATAACCGAAATCGGATTTGACCATGGTCGTTGGCCGCAAGTTAGGACAGCCCCCCATGGGAGCAAGCGGGAAGGGGCAAAAAGGCCGTTTTTATCGCTTCTAATCGGGGTCGGGTGCCTCAGCGCGGGTCCGGACGGAACCTTGCAACTAAACCCAGATGGGTTTGTTCTACTGGAGTACCCCATGAAGACGCTTTTCCTTCTGCTGGCTGCCGTGCTTTCGGCCGCAGCCTCCGCCCGCCCGCCCAACGTGGTGGTGATCTTCATCGATGACATGGGCTACGGGGACATCGGACCCTTTGGGGCCACCAAGCAGCGTACCCCCCACCTCGACCGGATGGCCAAGGAGGGCATGAAGCTGACCAGCTTCTACGCCACCCCGGTCTGCTCGGTTTCCCGCGCCCAGATGATGACCGGCTGCTACGGCGCCCGAGTCTCGGTCCCGGGGGTCTATTTCCCGGGTCAATCCGTAGGGTTAAATCCTGCTGAAGTAACTGTAGCAGAAAGACTTAAGGAAAAAGGCTATGCTACCCAGATGGTTGGCAAGTGGCACCTGGGCGACCAGCCTGAATTCCTGCCCACCCGGCAGGGTTTCGACCACTACCTGGGCATCCCGTACTCCAATGATATGCTCAAGAAGAGTGCCGACACCAAGGTCCCGGTCGTCCCCCTCCTCCGGGATGAGAAGATCGCCGAGCTGATGGACGGAGAGGGTCAGCGCCGCATGGTCGAGCTCTACACCAAGGAGGCCGTCGACTTCATCGGACGTAACAAGGACAAGCCCTTCTACCTCTACTACGCCCACAACGCCGTCCACACGCCGATCTACCCTGGCGCCGCGTTCGCCGGTAAATCCCAGAACGGCCGCTTCGGCGATTGGGTCGAGGAAGTCGATTGGAGCGTCGGTCAGGTGCTCGACGCGCTGCGCTCGCAAGGCCTCGATAAGGATACGCTGGTGATCTTCACTTCCGACAACGGCCCGTGGCTGACCAAGGGCACCGACGGCGGCAGCGCCGGTCCGCTCCGCGGCGGCAAGGGTTCGACTTGGGAAGGCGGTGTGCGCGTGCCGACCCTCGCCTGGTGGCCGGGCCACGTGCCGGCGGGTTCGGTCAACGACGCCGTCGCCGCGACGATCGACCTTCTCCCGACTTTCGTCTCGCTTGCCGGCGGCACCGTGCCCGCGACGCCGGTGATCGATGGCCGCGATATCACGTCGATCCTCCTGGGTCAGTCCAAGGAGTCGGCGCGCGAAGCCCATTACTACTTTGCCGGATACAATCTACAGGCGGTCCGTCAGGGCCGCTGGAAGCTCGCCCTCGCGCCGCAGTCGGAGGGCATGAATAACAAAAACGGTCCTAAAGTGACCGCTGGCCTGCGTCTTTATGACCTCGATGCCGAGATCGGCGAGCAGACCGACGTCGCCGCGCAGCATCCCGAGGTCGTCGCGAAGTTGAAGGCGCTCGCCGATAAGATCGCCGCCGAAATCGGCGGTAAAGAGCCGACTGCGCGTCGCCCTGCCGGCGAGGTGAAGGGCGCGAAGACGCTTTATCCGACCATCGATTACGTGCCGAACGACGTGAAGAAGGACGATGCCAAGAAGCCTGCCGCGAAGAAGGCGGCGGCGAAGCCCGTCGCACTCGCGCAGGCGAAGTCCGGCGACACGATCGCTTCTGCTTCCGCTCCACAGGTCGGCCAGCGCGCCTTCACTGTTTCCGTCACCGTCGAGACCGCGCAGCGTGACGCTGTGATTGTCGCGCAAGGCGGCCTCATCGGTCATGCGCTCTACCTCAAAGGGGGACGCGTCGCGTTCGCCGTCCGCCATGGTGCGGATGAAGTCGTCGAGATCGTCTCGCCCGCCGAGGTCAAAGGATCCTTCGCCGTGACCGCCAGCCTCGCCGCCGACGGCGCGATGAAGCTCGTCGTCGCCGGTCAGGACGCCGTGTCGGGCAAGGCCAAGGGTGCGCTGCCGCGTCAGCCCGCCGAGGATTTCTGTGTGGGCCACGACACCGCCAAGGCCGTGGGGCTCTACGGCAAGCTCATCGTCTTGCAGGGAGTCGTCCTCGGTCTCAGCGTCACGACCCCATGATCTGGCGTCTCTCCCTCCTGTTCGTCACGTCCGCGCTCTTCGCGGCCGAGCCGAGTCGCCCGTTCTTCGGAGCCCGCCCAGGTGCCCTGGAAAAGGCGAAGCTCGCGGTCACCACCGACGAAGCCGCCGGCAAGGCTTTGAAGAAGCTCATCGCTGACGCCGATAAGGCCCTGGCCGTGACGCCCCCTTCGGTGATGCAGAAGACGAAAGTCCCGCCGAGTGGCGACAAGCACGACTACATGAGCATCGCCCCTTACTTCTGGCCTAATCCGGCGACGAAGGACGGGCTCCCGTATGTGCGCAAAGACGGTAAGGTAAACCCAGAGTCCCGCGCCGAGGCCGCCAACGACACCCTGCGCGCGCGTCTGGTCGGCACGACCGTCGAGACCTTGGCGCTGGGTTATTATTTCACCCGCGACGAGAAATACGCCGAGCATGCGGCCAAGGTACTACGCACCTGGTTCCTCGATCCGGCTACGAAGATGACGCCGCACTTCCGTTTCGCCCAGGCGATTCCCGGCGTGAACGATGGACGCGGCACTGGCCTCATCGAGGCACGTGCCTTGGCCGACGCTGCTGACGCCGCGATCCTGCTCGTGGGTTCCAGGCATTGGTCCGCCGCGGACCAGCAGGCGTTGCTCGCCTGGGGCGAGGTCTATTTCGAGTGGCTCCTCGGTAGCAAGAACGGCCAAGACGAACGCGCCGCGAAGAATAATCACGGCACGTGGTATGACGTGCAGGCGGTCAAATGGGCTTTGGTGCTCGGCCGTAAGGACAAGGCTAAGGAAATCTGCGTCGCCGCCGGCCACGGCCGCATCGGCGTGCAGATCCAGCCGGACGGAAAGCAGCCTCTGGAACTGGTCCGCACGGCCTCGTTCAGCTATTCCTGCTTCAATCTCCGCGCGTTGTCCGTCCTCGCCGGCCTTGGCGAGCATGCCGGCGTCGATCTTTGGAAGTATCGCTCCGCCGACGGCCGTTCCCTCGTTGTCGCCCTTGATTTCCTTGTCCCGTATCTCGGCAAGAATCCCAAGCCCTGGACGATGCAGCAGATTCACGAGAGCAACGACGACGATGTACTCCCGGTCCTGCGGGCGGCGGCGCTCGCCACCGGTGACGCCCGCTACGAATCGCTCCTGAAGGAATATTCCGACCACCGCAGCAAGCGCCTGCAGCTCCTCGCGCCGCGATGAAGGCCTGGGCGTCCGCGGTCTTGTTGGTCGGTGCCGCCTTACTCGCGGCCGCCGAGACATGTCGTCCTAACGTGCTCGTCATCCTGGCTGACGACCTCGGCTATTCCGACCTCGGCTGCTTCGGCGGCGAAATCCCCACGCCGAACCTCGACCGCCTCGCGAAGTCGGGAGCGCGCTTCGAGAAGACGTACACATCCGCGCGCTGCTGCCCCACGCGCGCCTCGCTCATCACCGGCCTCCATCCGCATGAGGCCGGCATCGGTGACTTCGTCTCCGCCAAGCCGGCGCCGAAGCGCGGCCCCGCTTACACGGGTCATCTGCTCGACGACAACATCACCATCCCCGAACTCCTGAAGCAGACCGGCTACAGCACGTGGATGGTCGGCAAGTGGCACATGGGTTCGCCCGGACCAATCCAGCGCGGCTTCGACGCTTATTACGGCTACAAGAACCTGCAGGCCCATTCCAACGACCAGTGGAATCCGGCCGACTACGTCCGTCTGCCCGCCAGCACGCCCGCCGAGCTGTCCTATGCGCCCGGCAAGTTCTACGTCACCGACGTCTTTACCGATTACGCCCTCGAGTTCCTGCGGCAGGCGCGGACGCAGAAGGACAAGCCGTGGTTCCTTTACCTCGCGCATTCTTCTCCGCACTTCCCCGTGCAGGCGCCTAAGGAGTCGATCGATCGGCACATGGCTACGTATCGTCGTGGCTGGGATGTCCTGCGCGCTGAACGCTTCGCGCGCATGCAGGCGCTGGGGCTCATCGCTGCGGACGCCGTGCTGCCGCCGCTCTCGCTGGTGCCTGTCGAGGCGAACAACGCCATCGCCAACGGGTTCTCGGGTAAGCCGAACCCTGCGTGGGACAGCCTCCCGGCGGATCGGCGCGAGGACTTGGCGCGTCGCATGGCCACCTTCGCCGCGATGGTCGAGCACGTCGACCAAGGCGTCGGGCGGGTCCTCGCTGACCTTGAGCGGAACGGCGAACTCGCAAACACCCTCGTCGTGTTCACTTCCGACAACGGCGCCTGTTATGAGTGGGGCCCGTTTGGTTTCGACGGCGCTTCGCGAGCTGGTCGCACCGACCTCCATGTCGGCGACGCCTTGGCGGGCATGGGCCAGGCCGGCACGCACTCTTCCTATGGCTCCGCGTGGGCCAATCTCGGCAATACGCCCCTCGCGATGTATAAGCACTTCTGCCACGAGGGCGGCATCAGCGTGCCGCTGATCGTTTCCTGGCCGGCGGGGTTGAAGCCCTCGACGGCGTGGATCCGTTCGCCGGCGCATGTCATGGACCTATTGCCGACCGTCGCCGCGGCCACCGGGGCGACCTATCCGCGGGAGCGCGCAGGGAAGCCCATCCGGCCGGCTTCGGGTCGTTCGCTCTTGCCCGACCTGCGCGGCGAAGCGGTGCCCGAACGCGGCATCCCGACCGCCCATGAAGGCGCGCGCGGCTATCGTCTCGGCCAGTGGAAGATCGTCTGGGGCAAGCGTCAGAACACGCCCGTCACGTGGCAGCTCTTCGACCTCTCGAAGGATCCGTCCGAGCAGCACGACCTCGCCGCCACGCACCCCGCCAAGCTCAAGGAGCTGGCGGACGCATGGATAGCGTGGGCTAAGCAGGTCGGCGTCGACCTCGGATCCCGCTAGGTTAAGCGGCAGAATTCCCTCACGTTTCCGCAATAAGGCGGTTTCGACGCAGGATTGCCATAAATGGATGTTACTTTCTTGTCCCATGGAAGAAACCACTAAGGTCCCTGGGCAACATAAGATCCATTTCCGGACGTTGATTCTGTCCGACCTGCATCTGGGCACCAAGGACGCCCAAGCCCGCGAGCTACTCGACGTGTTGCGCGGCATCCGCTGCGACAAGCTCATCCTGAACGGCGACATCATCGACCTCTGGTCTCTTCAGCGTAAGAACCACTGGTCGCCGGCCCACACGGCCGTGATCCGTCGCATCATGAAGATGGCGGAGAAGGATGGTACCAAAGTGATTTATCTGCGCGGTAACCACGACGACTTCATCCGCCGCCTGATTCCCCTCGTGCTCGACCGTATCGAGCTCGCCGAAGAGCACATCCACGTGGCGCAGGACGGCCGCAAGTATCTCTGCATCCACGGCGATGCGTTCGACACCGTTTCGGTGAATCTACGCTGGCTCGCCGTCATCGGCGACATCAGCTACCAAATTCTCCTCGATCTGAACCGCGTCTATAACAAGTGGCGTGCCTGGCGCGGCAAGGAGTACTTCTCCCTCTCCCAGGCCATTAAGGCCAAGGTCAAGACTGCGGTCAGCTACATCTCGAGCTTCGAAGAGCACCTCCAGACGCTGGCCGCTCGACGCGGCTGCGAAGGCGTGATGTGCGGCCACATTCACAAGGCCGAGGACCGCATGATCGGCAATGTCCGCTACATCAATTCCGGCGACTGGGTCGAGTCGCTGACCGCAATTGTGGAAGAGGACGACGGTCGCCTGCGGGTCGTTGAGCGTCAGGAACTCCTCCAGCGCATTGCCGAACGTCGCGCCGCCTTTGAGGCCGCCAAGGGCGGAGCGGCCCCTGCCGCCACCGAAGCTAATTCCACGATCTCGTTCGTCGCCTGATGAGCGTCATCCCAGTCCTTACGGCCGGCTTCGGAGAAGGGCATAACGCCGCCGCGCGTTCCATCATCGAGGCCCTCGGCCGCAAGCCGGGACTGAACGGAGAACTGCACGACCTCTTTCTCGAGGCCTATGGTGCCGAGAAGGCCAAGAGCCAGCGCGACAGCTATATCGGCGTCGCCAATAAGTATCCGCGCCTCTGGGGTTGCATGTACACCGCGCTCGATTGCCTGCCGCTCGTCCGCGCCTCGCTCCCGTTCGTCCGTCCGGTTGAGAAGACCCTGAACGAGATGCTCGACGCGACCCGCCCGCCCGTCGTGGTTTCGGCCTATCCGCTCTATAACTACATGATGGCCCGCCGCTGGCATCGCGACGATCCCGCCCGCCCGCGCCTGATCACCGTCGTCACGGATTCCATTTCGGTGAATCGCGCCTGGCACCGCGCTCACTCCGATTGGTACGTCACCCCGAACCAAGCTACGGCCGACGTCATGATCCGTCAGGGCGTGCCCGCTGCGAAGGTCCTGCCTTACGGCTTCCCGGTCTCGTCGCGCCTCGCCCCGCGTTCTTCGGCCAAGGTCGGCGAACGTCCGCGCGTGCTCCTGATGCTGAATCCCGGCAAGCGCGACGCCGTCGAGCTCGCCACGGCCCTTTCGACGCTCGGACTCGAGCTCACCATCACCGTGGGCAAGGATGCGTCTTTCAAGGAAGCCGTCGAACGTGCCGTCGACGGCCGCGCCGAAGTGCTCGGCTGGACCGACCGTATTCCGTCACTGATGCTTTCAAGCCACCTCGTCGTCAGCAAGGCTGGTGGCGCGACCACGCACGAGTGCGTCGCGGCGGGCGTGCCGATGATCATCACCCAGGTCATTCCCGGCCAGGAAGCCGGCAACGGCCGTCTCATCGCCGAGCATGGTGCCGGCGCCTACGGACTCACTCCGGACTCTGCGCGCACGATCATCGCCGAAGCCTTCAGTGGCGACTGGGCCGTTTGGAAGAAGTGGAAAGCCTCCGTCGACGGACTCGGCGATGCCGGTGGGGCCGATCGCGTGGCGGATCTGGTGGAGCGCGAGATGGCGGTTAGGAGGTAGAGGGCTGAGTGGAGCACTGAATGGAGTGCTGCGTTGAGGACTGAGTGGAGGGCTGAATAGAGGAGGGGCAATGGGTAGGGACGTGATTGCCATCACGTCCGTGGGCGGACGGATTTTGGAATGGCCGGTGATCTTGCCCGGCTCAACGCGCGCGCCTCTACAAACGGACGCCACGCAGTGGCGCCCCTACCCAAGGCAGAGATTCACAACTCAAAGGGAAACCGGAGACCGGATGATTGGCTGGGGACAATATAGCCGCCGCGCCCCTTTGTCTTTTCTATCCGCTAACCGCCAACCGCTTACCGCAGATTCTCACCCTCTCGCTTCCAGATACGCTTTCACTTCGCCGGCGAGTTTGTCGCTGAGGCCGGCGACTTCGGCGATCTCTTCGACGGTGGCCTTGCGCAGTTTCTGGATGCTCCCGAAGTGTGCGAGCAGGGCGTCTTTGCGCTTGGGCCCCAGCCCTGGCATCTCGTCGAGCAGCGACTCGCGCAGTTTGCGGCTGCGGAGTTCGGCGTTGAAGTCGTTGGCGAAGCGGTGGGCTTCGTCGCGGATACGCATGAGCAGCGCGAGCCCGACATCATGCCGCGGCAGTTTCAGTTCGCGGCCATCGGGGAAGACAATCGTTTCTTCGCGCTTGGCGAGGCCGATGAGTGGGGGCGGGGCGAGGTCGTGTTCCTTGAACGCCGCGAGCGCGGCCCCGACCTGGCCGAGGCCGCCGTCGATGATGACCAGTTCGGGGAAGGCTCGGTGTTCTTCGTGCAGGCGGGTGTAGCGGCGGCCGACCACTTCCTGCATGGAGCGGAAGTCGTCATTGCCTTCGAAGGACTTGATCTTGAAGCGCCGGTAGCCGGATTTGTCGGCTTGGCCGTCGACGAAGCGCACCATCGAAGCGACCGCGAGCGTGCCCGAGATGTGCGAGATGTCGAAGCACTCCGCCGTGGCGGGCGGGCGTTCGAGGCCGAGCGCGGCGGCGAGTGAGGTCAGGGCGCCTGCTTCGTCGCGGCGGGGCAGGGGGTTCTCGCGAAGGAAGCGGCGGGATTTCTCCGTCGTGCGCTTCAGTGCATCGAGCAGGTCGCGCAGGCTCGCGGCTTTTTCGTAGTCACGGTCGGCGGCGGCCTTGCGCATGTCGGCTTCGACCTGTTCGCCCCAGCTCTCGACCTTGCCTTCGAGGAAGGCGCAGGCCTCGGTCACGCGGGCGGCGTATTCCTCGGCCGTCACCACGTTGGCGTGCTTCTGGATCTCGGAGCGGGCGTCGTCGTAAAGTTTCCACGTGCCGTCGGGCAGCGCGGTCGGTGTGCTGTCGGCGAGGAGGATGCCGAACTTCTTGCGCATCTCGTTGAGCGTGCGGCGGACGGCCTGCTGGTGCGGGAAGGGACCGAAATAGCGGCAGGCATCGGTGGTACGGGCGCGGACGATGCGGAACTTCGGGAGGGCGTCGGCGAGGTCGACCCGGACCTGAGGGAACTGCTTGTCGTCGCGGAAGAGGATATTCCAGCGGGGACGCCAGCGTTTGATCAGCTTCCCTTCTAAAAGGAGGGCCTCGGTCTCGGACCGGACCTCGTGCCACTCCATGTCGGCCACCGTGTCCATCATCGCGGCCACCTTGGGGGTCATCCGCTGGCGGGGTACGAAATAGGAGGCCAGGCGCTTCTTCAGGTCCTTGGCCTTGCCGACATAGACCACCAGCCCCGCGGCGTCCTTCATCAGGTAGACGCCTGGGGTATGGGGGGCACGCCGGGCCTTGGCCTTGGGCGAAAGTTCTTCCCGGTCGGTTTGCATTTTGGGCCTGGTTCGTTAACCCTGCTCAGGCACCCCGTTTCCGCAAATGCTTTCCTGCAACAGCCGCCCTCGTCAGGTCCTCGTCATTAACGTGGGCGACGAGCTGTTGGACGGTATCCGCGAGAACGGCCACCTCCTCTGGCTGGGCGAGCACCTCGCCCGCCGCGGATTGCCCATCACCCGGTCGATCGTCGTCCGCGATAATGCCAAGGAGATTGCCCGTGAGGTCGGCGAAGCCTGGGGTGCCTACGATCTGATCGTCACCACCGGCGGCATCGGTCCGACCTCCGACGACTACACGCGCGCCGCCATCGCCTCCGCGCTCGGGCTGAAGCTTGAGCATGTGCCGTCCGCCGAGGCCGCGCTGCGCGAGCGCTTCAAGCTGATCGGTCGCAAACTTTCCGAAGCGGATCTCAGTCAGTGCTTCGTCCCAGCCGGTGCCGAGGCCTTGCCCAATCCGCGCGGCACCGCCCCCGGCGTCTTCTATCATCGCGATGGCAAGGCCCTCGTGATGTTGCCTGGTCCGACGCTCGAACTCCGTCCGATGTTCGAAGAGGAAGTCATCCCGCGTCTCCGTGATGTCGGTTGCGCTTGTCAGGGCGAAGCCTACGTGCAGGTCCGTACCTTCGGGATTGGCGCCGTGCCACTCGAAGCGATTGTCCGCCCGTTCCTCAAGCCGGGGATGGTGCTTTCCTTCGGCACGCACACCGGCGTCGTTGATGCCCGCATCTCTTCCGCTGGTAGTGGCTTCACCGCCGACGACCTTTGCCACGTCGCCCGCCAAGTGCGAGACGCCGTCGGCCATGACTTCGTCTGCACCGGCCACGCCTGCCTCGCTTCGCTCGTCGTCGAGCAGCTGCGTAGCATGGAGCGCACCGTGGCCCTCGCCGAGTCCTGCACCGGCGGCCTGCTTGCCAATTCTTTCACCGACGTACCCGGCGCCTCCAAGGTCTTCGCTGGTTCGGCGGTTTGTTACGCCAACGACGCCAAGGTCAACCTGCTCGGCATCCCCGAGTGCCTGATCGCCCAGCACGGTGCCGTCTCGGCCGAATGCGCGGCTGCCATGGCCACCTGCGCCATTGAGAAATTCGGCTCCGACTACGCCATCTCCGTGACCGGCTACGCCGGACCCGGCGGTGGTACCGATGCCGACCCGGTCGGCACCGTCTATATTGGCTATGCCTCCCCCGCCGGTGTTTGGTCTCGTCGCGTCGTCCTCCCGGGCGACCGCCGTCAGGTCAAGCTGCGCGCCGTGAACACCGCCTTGGACTTCATGCGCCGTCAGCTGAACAAGTACCGCGTCGAAGACCTCATCCACGGCGCCTGACGGCGGCCTGCCGGCCGCCGAGGGTGTTGGCGGTTGGCGGATGGTTTGTATTTGGAGGACTGAGTTGAGGTCTGCGTTGAGGTCTGAATGGAGGACTGAATTGAAATAGGGGTTAGGGCTGGGGTAGATGGTTGCATCGATGACAGATGACGGATGGCGGTTTGATTCCCTATTCCGGGTCCGTATCCGTGCCTGCTAGCCCGTATCTGGAACCTGGACGCCGAGACCAGAGGCCCGTGTGTTCAGCCTTACCGCTATCCGCTTACCGCTAACCGCAGACACCTTGTAGGCCTGTCTCCGGGCCTGCGAATGACAAAGGATTGCCACGAGGGGGCAGGGAGGAAGATTAGGCGCGTGCCCGGTTATCTCGCCATCATCGCAGGTAAGGACGAATTCCTCGTCGATCAGGACGGGCGCGCCTGTTTCGAGAAGGCCAAGAAGGCCGCTGGCGCGGATGCCGAGGCCGAGGTCATCACGGGCCAGATCATCCGCGTCGACGACGCCCGGGTGCTCGAGGTGCAGTTCACCGAATCGGTGAAGACCCTCTCGATGTTCGGCAGTAAGCGCGTCATCTGGCTGCGCAACCTCAACCTCGTCTCCGATTCCGTCCAAGCCAAGTCGGAGGAAGTGAAGGAGAGCCTCGCGAACATGCTGAAGGTCGTCGTGGAGTCCGATCCCGCCGTCTCGATCATCATCTCCGCCACGCCTTACGACGGACGTCGCAAGGACCTGGCTAACCTCAAGTCAGAGGCGACCGATTTCATTTTGCATGCTTCACCGTCCAAGAGCCCGTTCGATAAGGGCGATGCGCAGGCCGACGCGCAGGTCGCACTGGCGGTCGAGCGTTTCAAGACCCTCGGCGTGAAGTTCGAACGCGGCGTACCTGAGGTTCTCGTCGGACGCGTCGGGCAGTCGACGCGCCTCGTGCTCGGCGAAGTCGAGAAGCTGGCGACGTACGTCGGCGCCGGCGGCACTATCAAGGAAGCCGACGTCCATCTGATTGTCCCCACCTTCGGTGAAGGTGAATTCTTCGAGCCCATTGAGGCGCTTGCCGCCCGCGACTTGAAGTGGGGGATGGAGTCGCTCGACCGATATTTCTTCAACGAGGATTCCAGCCGTCCGCTCCTCATCGTCCTGCAGAACCGCCTGCGACTCCTCATCCAGATCCGCTGCCTCGCCGACTCTGGCGATTTCCGCGTCAGCGATGCGGGTCTGCCTAAGGGGCAGTTCGAGGCCGCCAGCGGCCGCCATGGCCCGACTTTCGGGTCCGCCGCGAAGTCTTCCGCCAATCTCTTCTCGCAGAACGCTTGGTACGTGAGCAACAAGGTCGCGCCGGCCGCGGCCCGCTACACCCTCGCCGAACTTGTCGACCTCCAGCTCGCCTGTGCCGACTGTTTTGACGCTTCTAATCGTGGCGAGGACGAGTCCTCCGTCCGCGCGATGTTCCTTCGAGCGCTTGCCGTGAAGCGTTCCGCGTGATATAAACCCCTTTCAAACCGATGGAATCCGATAACGTCCCTAATGTCCTCGCCGATCGCTACGCCTCCCCGGCGATGAAGGCCGTCTGGTCCACCCGTGGCCGCGTGGTCCTCGAGCGCGAATATTGGATCGCCGTCATGAAGGCCCAGCGCGACCTCGGCCTCGATATCCCCACCGCGGCGCTCGCCGCCTACGAGAAGGTCAAGGACCAGGTCGACTTTGAATCCATCCGTAAGCGCGAGGAAGAGACCCGTCACGACGTCAAGGCGCGCATCGACGAGTTCTGCGCCCTCGCCGGCCACCAGCATGTCCACAAGGGACTGACCAGCCGCGATCTCACCGAATCCGTCGAGCAGCTCCAGGTCTTCCGCTCACTTCAGCTCGTCCGCGCCAAGGGCGTGGCCGCGCTCGCCGCGCTCGCCCGTCGCGCGCAGCTCGACCGGGACGTCCTCATCGCCGCCCGCACGCACAACGTCGCCGCGCAGCCCACCACCGTCGGCAAGCGCTGGGCGATGTTCGGCGAAGAATGCCTCCGCGGGATCGCGCAGGTCGACGCCGCGCTGGCCGCCTTCGCTGCTCGCGGGCTCAAGGGTGCCGTCGGCACGCAGCTCGACCAGCTCACGCTTTTCTCCGGCGACATCGCCAAGGTCTCCCAGCTCGAGGGCCGCGTACTCGCGCACCTCGGCATCCCGCACTCCCTCGGCGCCGTTGGCCAGGTCTACCCGCGTTCGATGGACATGGAAGTCGTGGCCGCGCTGCTTTCCGCCGCTTCTGGTCCGTCGTCCTTCGCGAAGACCCTCCGCCTGATGGCTGGCCACGAGCTCGCTAGCGAAGGCTTCCTCCCTGGCCAGGTCGGCTCGTCTGCTATGCCGCACAAGATGAATGCCCGCACCTGCGAGCGCATCAACGGCTTCCACGTGATCCTCCGCGGTCACCTCGCGATGGCAGCGTCGCTCTCCGGCGAACAGTGGAACGAAGGCGACGTCTCTTGTTCCGTCGTGCGCCGCGTGCTGCTGCCGGACGCCTTCCTGGCCATCGACGGTCTCTTCGAGGCCTTCCTCACCGTGCTCGGCCAGATGGAGGTCAATCGCCCCGTCATCGAGCGCGAGTCGCGCCACTACCTCCCGTTCCTCCTCACGACGACTTTCCTTATGGAGGCCGTCAAGGCTGGTGCGGGTCGCGAAGAGGCCCACGAGGCCATCAAGGAGCATGCGGTCGCCGTCGCCAAGGACCTCCGTTCGGGTAAGACCGAGCGCAATGACCTCGTTGAACGCCTCGCGGCCGACAGCCGCCTCCGCCTCCCGAAGTCCGTCCTTCTCGACGCCGTGACCAAGGCGGGCGAGCTGACCGGTTCCGCCGGTGCCCAGGTGGACGCTTTCGTGAAGCAGGCTGCGGCGTGGACCCAGAAGGTCCCCGAGTCGGCCCAGGTCAAAGCCGGACGCATTTTGTAGGCCTTAATTGGGGGGTGCGGGCAGGGGAGGGTTTTCCGTGTTGCCAAGGGGGGTGGGGCTTCCCACAACCCACTTTTCAACTCGTTCACTCCCATGTCTTCTCCTCTCATTGGCAATCTTCTCGTCGCGCAGAGCGGCGGTCCGACCCCCGTCATCAACGCTAGCCTCGCCGGGGTGATCTCGGAAGCGCTCAAGCATGAGGACGAAATCGTCGAAATCTATGGTGGCCTCAATGGTATCCAGGGCATCCTGAACGAAGAGCTCGTCGACCTCGCCGCCGAGTCCCAGCAGACCCTCCGCGCCCTCCGTCACACGCCCGGCGCCGCCCTCGGCACCTGCCGCTACAAGGTGAAGAAGACCGAAGACTTCGACCGCATCCTCCAGGTCTTCGAGGCGCACAACATCCGCTACTTCCACTACATCGGTGGCAACGACTCTCAGGACACCGCCGCCAAGATCGACGCCCTCGCTAAAGAGCGCGGCTACGAACTCCGCGTCGTCGGCGTGCCGAAGACCATCGATAACGACCTCCCGCTCACCGACCACTGCCCTGGCTTCGGCTCCGTCGCCAAGCACATTGGCGTGACCATCCGTGAGACCGCTCTCGATAACGCCGCCATGGGCCAGAACGACTTCGTCTCCATCCTTGAAGTCATGGGCCGCAACGCCGGCTGGATCGCCGCTTCGTCCGTCCTCGCGCAGCGCCGCGACAAGGGCGAAGACAAGTCCGTCAAGAATACCCACTACAACAATACCGCGCCGCACATCGTGCTGCTCCCGGAAGTCGCCTTCAATGCCGACAACTTCATCCGCCGCGTCGAAGAAGTCCTCAAGGGCAACGGTCACTGCTTCGTCGTGGTCTCCGAGGGCGTCCAGGACGCCACCGGCAACTACCTCGGCGCCGACACCTCCAGCACCGACGCATTCGGTCACGCCGTCCTCGGCGGCGCCGGCGAATACCTCCGTACCCTCGTCGAATCCCGCTTCGATGGCGTGAAGGCCCGCTCTTCCAAGCTCGGCATCACCCAACGCGCCGCTTCGCACAACGCTTCGAAGACCGACGTCGATGAAGCCGAACTCTGTGGTGGCGCCGCCGTCAAGGCCGCCCTCGAAGGCGAGTCCGGCAAGATGGTGATCCTGACCCGCTCCGAAAAGGAAAACTACGCTGTCCAGACCATGCTCGCCCCGCTCGACCAGATCGCCAACGGCGTGAAGGTCTTCCCGGAAAAGTGGATTGGTGAAGACAAGATGTCCATCCACCCGGACTTCGTGCGCTACGCGCTTCCCCTCATTCAGGGTGAAATGCAACTTCCTTACGATCAGGGACTTCCGAAGTACGCCCAGCTCTCCGCAATCGCCGTCCAGCGCCGCCTCGAGAAGTACGTCACGGCCTGAATCTGACCGTTCCGGTTGTGAACAAAGACCCCCGTTTTTGGGGTCTTTTTGTTTTAAAGGGGTTGCCTCGGTTCCTCGCTGGGTTAGTTTTCCCTTTCCCCACAGTCTCTATGAGTTCCTTTTTCAAGCACCTAGGAATGGTTGCCTTTGCGCTCCTCCCTATCCTTTCTTCCGCGGCCCTCCAGAGCGGCAAGGTCCAGGTCGGTAAAGTCAGCGGCACCGTCACCATCATCGACGCCAAGGCCCAGCGTAAGCCCCTCGCGAACGGCGCGACCTTCCAGGAAGGCTCCCTCGTCGAGACCGGCGTCAATTCCACCGCCGAACTCGTGTTCTCCAACGGAGCTTCCGTCGTGCTTACGCCGAACACCCTGCTCCAGCTGCGCACTTTCCGTCAGGTTCCTTCCGCCGACATTACTGATCCGTACCGCCAAATCGAGAAAGACCCGAGCCCGTCCGTTACCGAACTCGAAGTGCCGCGTGGCAAGATCATCGGCGAAGTCCGTAAGCTGAACGCCCTTTCGACTTTCACCGTCAAGACTCCGGCTGGCCTCGTCCGCATTCGCGGTACGGTCTTCACCGTCGAGTATCGCGTCGGCCCTGATGGTATCGGACGCATCGTCGTTGATTGCGTTCGCGGTTCCGTCGAGACCACCGTCTTCAGCTCCAACGCCGGTCCGGTCACCGTCGAGCCCGGCATGCAGGCCTCCAGTGCCGTCGCCTCCGCCGCCCTCATCGACATCCTCACCAAGGCTTCTGCCGCCGCTCCGGGCGCGCCCAAGCCCCCCGCTCTTTCTGCGGCTACGCTGGCCGTCCTCTCCAATCCGATCCAGATCATGGTCTACCCGATTCCGGCCGAAGACATGGCGGCGATCGCCGCTCTGCTCGGTGCGAACTCCACGTTGAACGTCGAAGTCGCCACGACCATCAACGCCATGGCTCAGACCATGCCGACCCGCGCGCAGATGTTCCCGAATGGCCCCGGCGTTGCCCCGGACAAGCGCTACGTCACGGTGATCACCGATCAGGCGCCGGTTCCCGTCGTCAAGGGTAAGCCTGGTGCTCCTAACGGACCGACCACCACTACCACCGGTGGAAGCTCGTCCCTCGACGACACCCTTAAGAAGATCACCGATAACGTCGACCGCACGGTCGAGCAGAAGCAGATCACCCCAGCGGCGTCTAAGACCTTCTCTTCCTTTGGAAAGGCCCGGCTGATGCCGGGCCTTTTTATTCGCAGAGGGTTTCTCCGCTCGCTTTGAGCCTTTCGGCGGGCATCTTGAGAACGCATGCCGATCGCCGGTAAATTCATCACATTTGAAGGAGGGGAAGGCGCGGGAAAGTCCACGCAGCTGACCCGTCTGGCGGATCGTCTCCGTGCTTCCGGTGAGGGGGTGCTTAGCCTCCGTGAGCCCGGCGGTACGCCCTTTGGCGAGAAGATGCGGGATGTCCTCAAACACCCTGGCTCGGTCATCCAGCCGGCCGCTGAGGCCCTCCTCTTCGCGGCCTGCCGCGCTCAGCTCGTCGCCGAGGTCATCGCGCCGGCCCTCGCTTCCGGCCAGGTCGTGCTCTGCGACCGTTTTATCGACTCCACGGTTGCCTATCAGTCGGGCGGCCGGGGCCTCGACCGCGCGCTCATCGAATCCGCCAATCGCCTCGCCTGCGGGGCCGTCCGCCCGGACCTGACCGTCCTGCTCGACCTCGACTCTTCCCGCGGTCTCGGCCGTGCCTCGGTGCGCGACCATGGCCAAGCCGACCGATTCGAGGTCCTCGGCGCTGATTTCCACCGAAAGGTACGCGACCTTTACCACACGCTCGCGAAGGAGGAGCCGGCGCGTTTCTTCGTGGTCGACGCCGCCCGCCCGCCCGAAGTTATCGAAGAGGAGATCTGGCATGAAATCGCCCGCCGCTTCCGGTAACCTCGCTGACCTCCCGGTCCTCAAGGTGCTGGCCCGTGCCCGCGCCGAGGGTCGCATGCCGCACGCCGTCCTGCTCACCGGCGCCGACGGTACCGTGCTAGCCCGCGCCGCGGAACAGCTCGCCGCGCTGCATCTCGGCGAGGCCGACCCGCTAAGCCATCCGGATTGCCGCGTGCTGCGCCCAGCGAAGAAGTCGCGCCGCATCACCATCGATAACACGCTCGAGGTCGTCGCCGCGCTCCGTCTGAGTTCCCTGTCGCCGCACCGCGTCGTGATTGTCAATGAGCCCGACCGTTTTCAGCCCGATTCCGCCAATGCTTTCCTGAAGACGCTCGAGGAGCCTCCGCCCGGTACGCTCATCATTCTCCAGACAGCTAATTATTATCGCGTCCTCCCGACGATCCTGAGCCGCTGCCTGCGTTTCCATGTCGCCGGCGATGCTCCCGTGCTGGCCGACCCCTCCTGGTCCGACTGGCTGCGGGAGATGGAGAAACTGCTCGCCCGCATGGTCAAGGGTCCGGCTTCGCCGACGGCGCGCGTCTCCGAGGTCTTCATTCCGCTCTACGCCCTGTGCGCCCGGCTCGAGGTGCTGCTCGAACTCTTCGTCGACGAAGCCTTGAAGGCTGCGCCGCCGCCTCCGCCGACCGACGAGGACGAGGATGACGCCGAACTCGCCTACGAGGAGTCCGTCCGCCGCGGCGTCCGTGCGCGGATGCTCGTCTCGGTCGAGGAAAAGCTCCGGCTGATCGGCCGGACCCATCCCGGTTGCGCCGAACAGGTCGCGCTGTCGGTCGGCTACCTCGAGGACGCCCGCCATCGCATGGAGCTCAACTACCAGGTCGTGGCTGCCTTCGAGCAGTTCCTTCTGCGTACCCTGCGCGCCTTTGCTCTGCGTCCCCGCGCGGCGTAACTTTATCCCTTTCCCGGAGTTATATCAAAGAGATGTCCCAGGAAGAGCCCACGCTCCCCGACGACGAGGACGACAAGCGCTTGATGGCGTTGGTCGCAGCTGGTGATGACGATGCGCTCCGTCTGCTCGTCCATCGCCACCATGCCCGTCTGGTCGGCTATCTGCGCGGCGAGGTCGGTTCCCAGGCTACCGCCGAAGAGCTGGCGATGGAGGTCTTCATCCGTCTCCACCGCGCCGCTTCCCGCTGGCGTCCAGAGGCCAAGCTGAGCACCTACCTCATCCATATCGCCCACAACCTCGTGCTCAACGAGTGGCGCCGCCGGGGCCGCAAGCCCACCACGGCCTTGGAGTTCGCGGCCGAGCCCGGCGATTCGTCGCAGCAGTCCGCCCGGCGCGTGGCCGAACTCGACGAAGCTTTTCAGCGGGCCATCGCTCAGCTCCCCCCCGAGCAACGCACCGCCATCCTTCTGGTTGTCCAGCAGGAGCTACCCTACGAGGAGATTGCCGAGATCATGGGCGTACCCGTCTCCTCGGTGAAGACCTGGATCCACCGCGCCCGGAGCCGCCTGCGCGAGCTCCTGAAAGACTTCTATGGAAACGAATGAACCCTGCAACTTGCCGCCACCGGCGGTGTTTAACCCTATGAACTGAGCCATGGACAACCCTCAACACAAAGCCTTCGACCAGGAACTCGCCGCTGCGCTCAGCCGTGGCCGTTCCGTCGCCGTCACCGGCTTCGCCGAACGCGTCGTCGGGGCGGTCCGCGCCGACCGTCGTCGCCGCGTCGTGATCCGCTGGAGCTCCGTGGCCACGGCCGCTGCCGCCTGCCTCGTCGCCGTCCTGACCTTGTCCGCGCCTTCCGAGGAAGCGCTCAACCGCCAGACGTTTGCCCTCTTCGCCCACGACGAGTCCGCTCAGTTCGCTGATCTACTTGGCGCCTCCGCCGACCTTTCGCTCCTTTCGCCTGCGGTGGAGAAGTCCAGCGTGGCCGAAGTGCTCAACGCCCCCGGCTCCTAATCCGATGAAGAAGTTTTCCCTTCTCGCGGTTCTCCTCTTGGCGGCCGCTGGTTCTTTTGCCCAGCAGGCTTCCGGCCGTCCGCCCGAATCCGAGCCGACCGCCGAGGAGATCCAGACCATCCGCAAGATTCTCGAGCTTCCGCCCGAGCGTCTCACCCGCATGCGCTCGGCCATCGAGAAGATGGAGCGCATGTCGCCCGAGTCCCGTCGCGAATTCGCGACCCATCTGGCCAAGTACGAGGCTGCCACCCCGAGGAGCGCAAGAAGATCATGAAGGACATGCGCGAACGCGGCGGCTACGGTTCCCGCGTGCTCGAGCACCACTTCAAGACGCTGAGCCCGGCGGAGGCCAAGGCCGAACGCACGCGTATCCAGGCCCTCACGACGGAGCAGCGGATGGAATTCCTCCGTAAGCTTGCCGAGAAATATGGACCGGAGATCGACAAGGAAAAAGGCAAGTCGAGCGACGCTAAGGAAGCGGAGAAGAAGCGCCGTAAGCTAGCTGAAGGCGAAGCCTCGGCGTCGCCGGCCGTCGCCCCAAAGAAGTAAGGCTTATTCGCCGAGCTTCTTGAACGGGAGCTGGCCGTGCTTCCACCGGTCGTGTGCCCAGAGCCAGTTGGCGCAGGCGTCATCGCCGGAGCGTAGCTTCCGCTCGAGCCAGGCGTTCGATTCGATCGTCAGTCCGATGGAATCCGTCGCGTGCAGGGCTTCCATGCGCAGTCGGCAACGCCAGAAGCCCGTGCGATCCGCCCAGAAGATACGGCTCGGGCACTTGAAGCGCTGCGCGATGATGCCGGGTAGTTCGGTGACGGCGCAGGGTGCACCGAGGAATTGCCAGATGGAACCGCTCTGCGTCGTCTGATCGAAAAGGATGGCGGCCACATGTCCCTCGCGGACGGCCTTCATCGCGCGCGCGAAGCCTTCGCGGCGCGAGGCCAGCTTCATGCCGAAGCGCTCGCGGGCTTCCTTGACCCAACTTTCGGCGGCGGGCTGATCGAGTGGTCGGTAGACGGCGACCCATTCGCGTTTCGCCAGTTCGGGGCTCAGGAGCGGGGCGGCGGTCATCATCTCCATCAGGGCGAAGTGGGGTACGAAGAGGACTGCGCCAGTGCCCTTAGGCGGCATCCCGTGTTCGGAACCCAGCATGCTTTCATCCACGACGATACGGTCGCGGATTTCGGCTTCCGGCATCAAGGGCGAGGCGATGGAGAAGAGGCCCATCTCGGCCGTGCGACGGCATGATACGCGGCCGACGCGGAGGACCCAGGCGGCATCCTTGTCAGGGAACGCCTTGGTGAGATTGCGGCGGATGACCTTGCCGCGGAGGAGCCAGAGGACCTGACCGAGGAGCGCGGCGTTGAGACGGGCGAACGCTTCGGGAAGGCGGGTGAGCAGCCAGGCGTAGGTGACGATCAGCGGCCGCATCAGGAAAGCCTTCAGCCGCGGCCCTCCTGCTTGAGCAGGTCGCCGATCTCGGGGACGAGGATGTTGCGGCGACCGAGTTCGTCGCGAGCGAAATACTTGTCCACCTGGCGGACCAGGTCGAACGGTTCGTCGGGGAGATTATCCTCGTCGAATTCCATCTCATCGACGGCATCGATGTCGTCGAAGATATGTGACAGGCGCAGCGGCTCGCCGTCGATGACGGCGGGCGGGTTGGCGATCGCGCCAATCTTCGTCAGGTTGAAGAAAAGGCAGGGGTAGAATTCCTTCTCGTACGGCTCGAGGAACTTGGTGACCCACTGACCGGGGACTTCCCAGCGGCGATTGATGATGACCGCGTCGGAGAAGTGGACGCACGTGCGGTACCATTCCTCGATGGCTTTGTGCTTCATCGTCAGGGGGCAGTCGACGACGGTGATGATGCGCGCGACGCGCCATACGGCATCGGGCATCATTGGCCGGATGGTGCGGTGGAGCGCTTCCATCTGGTCAATCATGTGAAGGGAGCCGTTGGTCACCAGGATGGCGGCGTCTTCGTCACCCGGTGCAGGCAGGATGGCCTGTCCGTCTTTGAATTCCCATTGGTCAGGAGCGATGCCGCCTTCGCGCGCTTCGCGGAGGATGCGGATCTTGCGGCCTTCGGGCCAGGCGTTCTCAGCCAGCTCGCGCACCGTGTCGGCCCGGCCGGCGCCAGTGGGACCGAGGATGATGATGATCGGGGTCATGCCTTACGTCCGCAGCGGCCGAAGGGGGCGTTCTGTCCGCGGTCGCGGATCCAGTGATCCACGGCCACTAGGGCGGCCATGGCTTCGACGATGGGCACGGCGCGCGGGAGCACGCACGGGTCGTGGCGACCCTTGGCGCTGAGCTCGGTGGCCTTGCCGTCGGGGCGGACCGTCTTCTGCGGCTTGAGCACGGTGGCGGTGGGCTTGAAAGCGATACGGAAGACAACGTCTTCGCCGTTGGTGATGCCGCCCTGCGTGCCGCCGGAACGGTTGGTCGCGGTGCGGATGCGGCCACCCTTGCGGATGAACTCATCGTTATGCGCGCTGCCGCGGAGGACAGTGCCGGCGAAGCCGCTGCCAATTTCGAAGCCCTTGGTTGCAGGCAGCGAGAGCATGGCCTTGGCGAGGTCAGCTTCGAAACGATCAAAGACCGGTGAGCCGAGTCCGGCGGGAAGATTCTCGATGACGCAGCAGATGACGCCACCGACGGAATCGCCGTCGGCGCGAGCTGCGCGGATGAGCGCATCGATTTTGCCGGCGGTGGCGGGATGCGGGCAACGCGTTGGCGTGGCCTCCACCTGCTTCAACGTCGGTGCCTTGGCGGCGGCGGGCATGCGCACGTCGCCGACACTTTCAACCCAAGCGATGATGCGGGCGCCGCAGGCGTGTTTGAGTACCGTTTTGGCGACGGCGCCGGCAGCGACGCGCGCAGCGGTTTCGCGGGCGGACGAACGGCCCCCGCCTTCGACGGCGCGGATGCCATACTTGGCGTCGTAGGTGAAGTCGGCGTGCGACGGACGATAGGCCGCCTTCATCTCGGCGTAGGCCTGAGGGCGCTGGTCGCCGTTGCGGATGACGATAGCGATGGGTGAGCCGAGGGTGAGTCCATCCTGCGAGACGCCCGAGAGGATTTCCGGTACGTCCGCTTCCTTGCGCTGCGTGGTCAGGGCGCTCTGGCCGGGGCGGCGACGGGCGAGCTCGCTACGCAGGAAGGCGGCGTCGAACGGCACGCGGGGAGGGCAGCCATCGATGATGACGCCGAGGGCGGGACCGTGGCTTTCGCCGAAGGTGGTGATGCGGAAACTGTGTCCGTGGATGTTGCCCATTGGGAAAGTGGTTAAAAAAGAACGCCGCCTAGCCAGGTGGCTGGGCGGCGTCCGTTTGGCGGTTCCGCCCCGGCGTTTAGCGCAGGTTAGAAGTGATCTTGGAGACGATCTTCTGGCTCTCCGGCAGGTTGCCGAAGAAGCCGTACTTGACCTTCACCTGGGTGAAGACGGCCTTGGTGACTTCGTCTTCAGCCTTCTCGATGGTGATCTTGATTTCAAGGTCACCGATGGTGCGGGCGTAGGTCACGACGCTGAGCAGTTCCTTGTTAGCGCCGATTTCGTCGGTCTCGCCGGTGCGAAGCGTGCCGGGCATGGCGTCGATGGTGCGCTTCACGGCGTTGAAGACGGCGGTCGTGTCCGCGGTGTAGCGGGTGGTCAGGATGCCGGTGACGTTGGAGTAGGAGGCCTCGTTGTTCTGGGAGTTGTCCACGCCGAGCTGGGTGGAGCATCCGGAGAGGACGAGGACGGCGAGGAGGGCGATAGCGGTTTTCATGTGCAAGAGTCGTGGTTGAGTGGTTGGAGTCAAAGCACAGCCGGGGTCCGTTGGCAAACAGTTTCGCCCTCGCCCCGCCGCCGCCCAAGGCGTCTTTTTGTAATGGTAAAACCATTACAATCGGCGGTCGCGCCTGGCACCGGACCGATCCCCGGGGGCGGCCTGGAGGCGGGGAGGGGGGCGCCAGAAATCGCTGTTTTGTACTTTTATACACTTAAGATGCTGTAATTTAGTTACTTACATAAAATAAGGACTGAATTCAGTCATTTAAATGTCCCTGGCCGCGCTGTGAACAAGAAATTGGGCAGATCTGGGGCTAAAATCTTGACGGGTGGAGGGGTGTGGGGAAAAGTGGGTGAACTGGGGGCAACTCCCCATATGCAATGTCTATTGGCGCCAACAACGGTCTCTTCACCGGCATCCACAACGGAAAGTTGGATGAGAAGAACCGTGTCACCATCCCGGCGGCCTGGCGTTTCGATGCGGAAGCGACTTTTCTCGCGATGTTCCACCCCGCGTTGGGATCGATCGTCGTGTTCCCGCCGTCGATGGCTGAACGCATTCGCGACGCGGCTCAGCAGGTCACGGTGAGTGACCCGGTGAAGATGGATGCGCTCAGCCTTCTCGCGACGAACAGCATTCAGGTCGCGTGTGACAAGGCCGGCCGCATCACGCTCAACGACCACATCGTCAAGGAAGCGAAGCTCGAGCACGAGGTGATCTTCCGCGGCGGTTTCACCACCTTCCACCTCTCTTCGCCGACGCCGCCTAAGGCCGATCGCGAATCCGAGTCTGCGCTCACCATCCTCCGCGCTCTGCGCGAGCTTGGCTTGTGAGGCGTATCCAAGAGTTACTTACACTACTCACACTTTATTCACAGCCCGCCGAATGACCAGCCACGTTCCAGTCTTGCTTGAGGAGTGCTTGACGCTCCTCGCTCCGCAGGACGGCCGTGCTTACCTGGACTGCACCTTCGGCGGAGGCGGCCACGCGGCGGCAATTCTCGCGCGCGCGCCGCTCTGCACCATCGACGCGATGGATCGCGATCCCGCCGCCGCGGAACGTTCCGGCGCGCTGCTCGCCGCCCATCCCGGCCACCTGCGTTTCCATTCTGAGAATTTTCGTAACCTTGACCGCGTTCCGGGGCGATTCGACGGTGTTCTGATGGACATTGGGGTGTCCTCGTACCAGTTGGATGTCCCGGAACGCGGTTTCTCTTTCCGCTTCGACGCGCCGAACGACATGCGGATGGACACGCGCGTCGGCCGCAGCGCGGCTGAATTCCTCGAACGCGGCGACCGCACCGAGATCGAACGCGCGGTCCGCGACTACGGCGAGGAGCCTCGCTGGTTCCGCGTGGTCAATGCCATCATCGCCGCCCGCGGCACCGGCCGCCTCGCCCGCACCTCCACCTTCGCCGAACTGGTCGCGGAAGCCGCGCCCCCCGCTCCGGGGCCGCGCGGCCCGCACCCGGCCACCCGCACCTTCCAAGGCGTCCGCATCGCGGTTAACGATGAGCTCGGCGCCCTGGCCGACGCCCTTCCGCTCGCCTTCGGCAAGCTCACCCCTGGTGGCGTGCTCGCCGTCATCTCCTTCCACTCCCTTGAGGACCGGATGGTCAAGCGCTACATGAACGAGGTCGCCGGCCGCCCCGTCGACCGCGACGACGCGCGTAATCAGGATGACCGCGTGAAGCAGGCCGACCTCCTCACCCGCAAGGCGGTCCAGCCCTCGGACGCCGAACAGGTTCGCAACCCCCGCAGCCGCTCGGCTCGCCTCCGCGCCGTGCGCCGCCTCGCCGTATGAGCCCGCGTATCTTCACCTGGGTTTTCGTTTTCGCCGCCGTCGGTGCCTTCGCTCTTGGGACGATCAACATCATGCGCTTGCGCGTTGAGGCTGACACCATCGGTAGTCGCATCCAGCGCATGGAGCGCGACATCTCCCTCTCTAAGAAGGAGCTCGAGAGACTCCGCCGCACGCGCGATGAGCTCCTCAATACCCTCGAGCTCCAGCAGCGCATTGGTGATGCGCTGAAGCCTCCGGTCCCCGAACAGGTGGTGTGGGTACGTTATTTCCCGGCGGTCGCATCCCCGCCGCCCATGCTTTCCGCGAGCCCTCGGATGACGGCCCGCGAAATCGCCTCCCTCTCTTGGGGTGGGCAGGGAGGACCGCGCTCTCGATGAGCCTCCCCCACGCCAGGCGAACGCGCTACCGTTTCCTGGCTTGGGCCGTTTCCCTCTGCTTCCTGGCCGTAATCTCGCGGCTGGTTTGGTTGCATTGGGTCGACGCCCCTCGTCTGCGCGCGGAAGCGCTGCAGGCTCGCCGAGTGCTCCAGGAGATCCCGTGCCGTCGCGGAGAGATCCGCGACTCACAGGATAACCTTCTGGCGGTGTCCGAGGACGTCTGGGACATCGGCGTGGATCCGGATTCGCTCGTTAAAGGCGAGCAGGAGCGCGTGCTGGAAGTTGCGACCATCCTTAATCTGCCTTTTTCCCAGGTCCGCGAGGCCTTCGAGACCACGACGCGCCTTAATGAGGCCGGCGAGCAAAAGACGATCCGCTGGGCCGTTCTCGCCCATGAGGTCAATGAGGCCACGATGAAGCGCATCAAGGCGCTCGGCATCAAGGCGCTCCGCGCGGAACTGAAGTACCGCCGCAACTACCCGAAGGGTCAGCTCGCCGCGCACGTGCTCGGCTACGTGAATAAGGAGGCCATCCCCGCTTCTGGGATTGAGAGTGTGATGAATCCCCTGCTCCTCGGTCAGAAGGGTTGGATCGAATCTGAACGCGACGGCCGCCGTCGCGAGATCACGAGCAATCGCCTCCGCGAGGTCGCACCGGTCGACGGCAGCACGATCGTGCTGACGATCAACAGCCTCATCCAGAAGACCTGCGAGGACGCCCTTGCCGCCGCCGCGGCCCGCTATAATCCGAAAGGCGGCATCATCATCGTGAGCGAGCCACGCACGGGCCGCATCCTCGGCCTCGCCAACTGGCCGACCTACGATCTCAACCGTTTCTTCGACCCGAAGGCCGCGCCGATGGATAGTCAGCGTAACCGCGCCGTGTCCGACGTCTACGAGCCCGGCTCGGTCTTCAAGATTGTCTCGGTCTCCGGTGCGCTCGAGGAACGCCTCATCACGCCGAACTCGGTCTTTGACTGCGGTGCCACCACGGTCCCCTACCGCGGCCGCATGGTCTCCATGCCGGCCGACTCGCACGCCATGGGCGCCGCCGACATCCGGCAGATCGTCCGCGAATCCTCCAACCGCGGCACGGTCCAGGTCGGGATGCAGTACGCGGAACGCCTCGGCGAAGATAAGTTCTTCGCGCTCATTAAGTCCTTCGGCTTCGGTGCCCGGACGGGCCTGATCACCGGTGCCGAAATTCCGGGCCTGCTCATCACGCCGAAGGATTGGGACGGGCTGACGATCTCGCGCGTGCCGATGGGCCATTCGGTCAGCGTCACGGCGATGCAGATGCACTTTGCGATGTCGGTCGTTGCGGCCGAGGGCCTGCTGATGCAGCCGCAGCTCGTCCTCCGCGTCGAGGATCCGAAGACGAAGGCAACCGTCCTCAACTACGGACCGCGCTCGCGCGGCCGTGCCGTCTCCGCCGCGACCGCCGCGCAGATGGCCACGCTCTTGCGCGCGGTCTGCGGCAAGGGCGGCACGGCGCCGATCGCCGATATCCCGGGCTACGAGGTCGCGGGCAAGACCGGCACGACGCAGAAGATTGTTAACGGCCGCTACTCTTCCGCGCACCACGTCGCCTCCTTCGCGGGCTTCTTCCCCGTCAACGACCCGAAGCTCGCGATCACGGTGATCATCGACGAGCCGCAAGGGGAGGGCGTCGGCTACGGCGGCAAGGTCTCCGCTCCCATCTTCCGCGACGTCGCGGAGAAATGCATCCGCTGGCTCGACATCCCTCCGGTCTCCACCGTGCCGCGTGCCCACGTCGCCGACCTCGGCCGATGACGCCTCCTCTCGCGATGATGCCCGCCGCCATGGAGCGCCCCACTTTCAACTCGCTGCTGCAAGGCCTCCCCGTCCTTGGCCGCACTGGCGATGGCTCCGTCCGCATCTCCTCGCTCGTCACCGATAGCCGCCGGATCATCCCCGGCTCGCTGTTCTTCGCGTTACCCGGCCTGCGCGCCAATGGGCACGTGTTCCTCGACGATGCCATCGCCCGCGGCGCCGCCGCCATCATCTCGGGCGAACCCGTCGCCGGCCTGCCCGCGGTCGCCGCCGCCCAAGTCGTTGATCCGCGTCGAGCCCTGGCCGAAGTCGCCCGCCGTTTCTTCGGCCACCCGGAAGCCGCCCTGCAGCTTGTCGGCGTGACGGGTACCAACGGTAAGACAACGATTTCGACGCTCCTTCGCCACTTGTTGCAGTCCGATGGTTCCCAGTGGGGCCTCGTGGGAACGGTGCGCTATCACCTCGGGCGACGTTCGATCCCCTCTTATAAGACGACGCCGGAATCGGCTGACCTCTCCGGCTTCTTCCGCCAAATGGTCGACGCGGGTTGCGCGGGCGCCTGCCTCGAGGTGAGCTCCCATGCGCTCCATCAGGACCGCGTGCATGGCTTCCACTTCCGCGTCGCCGCTTTCACCAACCTGACCCGCGATCACGTCGACTATCACGGCGACCTAGCCTCATACCTCGACGCGAAGACGGCGCTCTTCGACGGCCGTATCGGCACCGTTCCCGACGTCTGCGTCATCAACATCGACGACCCGGCCGGACGCGTGCTCGCCGAAGCCTGTCGCCGTCGCGGTACGGTGATTACCTTCGGTGTCGCCGCGGACGCCGATGTCCGCGCGACCGACCTCGCCCTCGATACCGGCGGCGCCGTCTTCTCGGTCCGCTTCGAAGGCCGCTCCGCAGTCTTCAAGTCGACGCTCCCCGGCGATTACAACGTTTCGAACGTTCTCTGCGCCCTCGCGATGGCTGCCGCTCTTGGGCGTGATCCCCTGGCTCTCGCGCCGTCGCTCGCCTCCTTCCCGGGGTTCCGGGCCGCATGGAACGCGTCGAGGCTGGTCAGGCCTTCCCGATTTTCATCGATTACGCCCACACCGACGACGCCCTGCGCAATGCCTTGCGCATGCTCCGCGACATCACCCCGGGCCGCGTCCTCTGCGTGTATGGTTGCGGCGGCGATCGCGACCGCGGCAAGCGTCCCGCGATGACCAAGGCTGTCGCTGATCTCGCCCACCTCGCCTGGGCCACCGCCGATAATCCGCGCAAGGAAAGCCTCGACCGAATCTTCGCCGACATGCGCGAAGGCCTCGGCCCGCTCCCGACGGTGGAATTCGTGACCGACCGACGCGACGCCATCGGCCGCGCCCTCGCCGCCGCGAAATCCGGCGACTGCGTTGTCATCGCCGGTAAGGGCCATGAGACGACCCAGGAATTCGCCGACACGGTGGTGCCTTTCGACGACCGTCAAGTCGTCCGCGAAATCCTTGAGCTTCGGAGGGGCGCGCAGCCGTGATGCCGACTTTCTCTTCAGCCGATCTTGCCGCCTGGGCTGGAGGCCGTTGGACCGCCACTCCCCGCGCCGCCGTCACGGGTTTCGGGACGGACACCCGTGCCCTCCGTGCGGGCGACGTCTTCGTGGCCGTGCGCACCGAACGCCGCGACGGTCATGATTTTCTCGGCGCCGCTCGCTCGCAGGGCGCCGCCTGTGCCTTGGTCCAACGTCCGGTCGCCGACGACCTGCCGCAACTCGTCGTCGATGATCCGCTCGTCGCCCTCCGTCGCCTCGCCGCCCGTTGGCGCGCCGACTTCCCGGGCCGCGTCATTGGCGTGACGGGGAGCGTGGGTAAGACCTCGACGAAGGAGATGCTCGCCGCACTCCTCGGTACCGAGGCTTTCGTCACGGAAGCTAATCTTAATAACCTCATCGGTGTCCCGCTGATGCTCCTACGCGTCGAACCGGGGCTCCATCGTTTTGCCGTCATCGAGGCGGGCATGAGTGTGCCCGGCGAACTCGGTGTCTCCGCCGCCGTCATCCGCCCAGACCTTGCCATCGTGACTAACGTCGCGGCGGTGCATCTCGAAGGCGTCGGCTCGCTCGCCGGCATCGCTCGGGAGAAGGCTACGCTCGTCGCCGAACTCGCCCCTGGCGGCCAGGCGATCATCCCAGCGGCGTTACTCGATTGGCCGGAATTCGCGGCTCAGGCGTCTCGTTGTGTCGCGGTGCAGTTCGAGGGTGAAGCCGCCCCGGCCGTCGCACCGGCTCGTCTCGTGCGGGCCTCTTTTCTCACCGACGCCCGCGGCCAGCGCTCGCTTGTGCTCGACGACGAGGTCTTCCCGCTCGCTCCGATTTCCGACGGGCTCGCGCGCAATGCAGCGCTGGCGCTCGTCGCCGCCCTCGAGCTCGGTCGCCCGTCGGTCGAACTCGCCGATATCACGGCGAAATGGATGCCGCCCGCCGGTCGCGGTAGCGTGCACGTCGAAGGCGAACGCACCTTCTACGTCGATTGTTACAATTCCAGTCCCGCGTCGCTCCTTGATTCGGCCCGCGCCTTCGACCGTGTCAGCCGCGCTTCCGCGGCACCTCGTCTTTTCCTGCTCGGCGGTATGGCCGAGCTCGGTCCCACCTCGGCGCAACTCCACCGCGACTGCGGCGCGCAGCTGCCTCTCCGCTCCGGCGACCATGTGGTCGTCTTCGGCGGCGAGTCGGCGGCGTTGCTGCAGGGAGTTGCGCTCCCCGGGGTGGAGCTCTCTGTCGCGGCCTCCGTCGAGGACGCCGCCGCCCGCGTCGCCGCGTACCGGGGCTTCGTCTTCCTAAAAGGTAGCCGTTCCTTCGCCCTCGAGCGTTGCCTGCCCGATTCCCTGCGCTCCGCGCTCTCTTTCCACTAGGATGCTTTACCGTCTCAGCGAACTTGCGCACACTTGGGGGCCTTTCCGTCTCTTGAGTACATTTCCGTCCGGGCAATCTTGGCTGGGATGACGGCGTTGCTGCTCGGTATGCTTTTCTCCGGTCGTTTCATTGCCTTGCTCGCGCGCCTGCGCCAGCCCGAGCGCTCAGCCAAGCTGATGGGTGAACTCGCCAAGGAAGGCGGCAAGGTGCCGACTATGGGTGGCCTAATCATTGCCGCCGCGATGATTCCTTCGGTACTCCTCTGGGCGCGCCTCAACGTCCTTGTGCTCGCCGCGCTCTGGTGCCTCATCGGCATGGGTCTCGTGGGTCTCTACGACGACTGGCTGAAGGTCCGGCATGGCAGTTCCGATGGTATCTCCGCGCGCATGAAGTTGGCGGGGCAGGGCTCGTCGCGCTCAGCACCTTCGGCATCGTGCTCCTCGACCCAGCCTATCGTGAAAGCCTCTGTGAGATCTGGCTACCGATCCTCAACGGCCCGCTTTGGTCGGCGAAATCCCTCGGCTGGCCCTTCCTCGTCTGTCTCGGCGTCGCCGCTGCGTTCTTCGTGCTCGTCTGCGTGGGCAGTTCGAATGCGGTCAACTTGACTGACGGCCTCGACGGCCTGGCCATCGGCTGCGTCATCATCACCACGATGATTTTCGGAGCGGTCGCCTACCTCGCCGGCCACCATGAGTTCGCGACTTACCTGCGCATTAGTTACGTGCCGGGTGCGGGCGAACTCGCGGTCTTCTGCTCGGCCCTTGTCGGCGGCAGCCTCGTATTCCTCTGGCACAACGCGGCCCCGGCCGAGATCTACATGGGCGACGTCGGTGCGCTCGGGCTCGGCGGGGGCCTCGGTGCCGTGGCGTGCCTGATGCACCAGCCCTTCCTCCTCGCGATTGCTGGCGGTGTGTTCGTCGTCGAGGCGGTTTCCGTCATCCTGCAGGTGGCCTACTTCAAGCGGACGGGCGGCCAGCGCCTGTTCTTGATGACGCCCATCCATCACCATTTTCAGAAGAAAGGTTGGCCCGCGACTAAGGTCGTGGCGCGCTTCTGGATCCTCTCCCTGCTGTGCGGCCTCCTCGGCCTGCTTTCGCTCAAACTCCGATGAGCGAGTTCCCTGAATCTCTTCGCCGCCGGCTCACCCGGCCCGCCGCCGTCTTTGGCGAGGGCGTGAGCGGGCGTTCCGTCGCGGAATCCCTCGCCTTGGCTGGCTTCGCTTCGGTCATCTATGACGAACGCGGGGAGAATCGGCAGTTTGGGCCCGACGAGGCCGCGCGTCACGATCTCCTGGTCTACAGCCCCGGCTTCGCGCAGTCGCACCCATGGATTCTCGCCGCGCGCCGCGCCGGCCTGCATTGCCTGACCGAGTTGGACTTCGGCGCGTTGCTCTGGACTGGTCCCGCCATCGCCATCACCGGCACCAATGGCAAGACGACCATCACGGAATTCCTTTCGTTCGCCTTCAAGCGTTCCGGGCTCGACGCCATCGCCTGCGGCAACGTCGGCCTGCCGTTGACGTCGCTACATCGTACGGTCTCCAACGGTTCGTTCGTCGCAATCGTCGAGGTCAGCTCATTCCAGGCGGAGGATCTCCGCCACTTCACGCCCGAGGCGGTGCTCTGGACGAACTTCGATGAGGATCACCTTGACCGGCATGGCGACCGCGAGAGCTACTTCCGCGCGAAATTCCGGCTGATCGAACGCATGATGCCCGGCGGCATCCTCGTCGTCGGTGAATCTGTCGTCGCGGCGGCCCGCGAATTCGGCATCCAATTGCCGGCGGAGGCGTTGGTCGCCACGCGCGCCGAGGTCGCCGATACGGTGCCCGCAGGTTCGGTCTTCGATTCCTGGCCGCAGCGCGAGAACTGGGCCATTCTCTGTAAATACTGGCAGGCGCGTGGTATCCCGCGGCGCCACCTCGAGGAGTCTGCCCGCCTCTTCCGCGTGCCGCCCCACCGCCTCCGTAAGGTCGCCGAGAACAAGGGCGTTGAATTCTGGAACGACTCAAAGGGCACGAACTTCCACGCGGTGCAGGCCGCGCTTTCGGAGTTCAGCATCCCCGTCCGCTGGATCGGCGGAGGGAAGTGGAAGGGCGGCGACCTCGCCCGCTTCGTCCGCAACATCGCCCCGCTGATCGACACCGCCTATCTCATCGGGGAGACGGCCGAAGAATTGAAGCGCCACTTCGATGAGCTCGGCAAGGTCGCCCGTTGCTACCCGTCCCTGCAGGACGCGGTGGTCGCGGCGGCCAAGGATGCGCACGGGCCGGTGGCGATCTTGCTCAGCCCCGGTTTCTCCAGTTTCGACCAGTTCCGCGGCTACGCCGAGCGCGGCCTCGTCTTCGAACGCGCCGCGAGTGCCCTCGCCAAAGGCGTCTAATCTTTCCAACCCACCCACCCAACCCACCCACCAGACCCACCCACATGCGTCCTCTCATCACTGTCACTGCCGTCGTGCTCCTGCACCTCTGCGTCATCGCCGTCCTCGTCGGCGTCAACGGCTGTCGAAGCACCAGCGGCTTCGAGCAGTCCGGCGACCTCGCCGCCTACTCCGGTGGCGCTCGCCCCGCCGGGACCACGGCAGGCGTGCCCGTCGCGGTCGCCCCGATCTCCGAGCGTATCCCGACTCCGGTCCCGACCAAGCTCACGCCCGTGGGTCCTGTCGGCAACGGTGGTAAGCGTACCGTGGTGAAGGGAGAGACCCTCATGAGCGTCGCCGCCAGTGAGAAAGTTACCCGTGCCGATCTCGCGAAGGCCAATGGCCTTACCCTCAACGCCGACCTCAAGGCCGGCCAGGTGCTAAAGATTCCGGCGGCCTCCAAGGCTCCCGTGAAGGCCGCGCCTAAGGCCGCGACGAAGTCCCCGACGACCGCCGCTAAGACCACGCCCGCCGCGCCGGCCCCGACCTTCGCCCCCTTCAAGCTCATCCCCGTCGGTAAGGCTGCTGAAGCCGCTCCGGCTCCTGCGGATAAGAAGTAAGCTAACGTCCGCGCCGCGCTATGGTCATCAAGGACAAGCAGGAAAGTCCAGGAGCCCTGGGTGGGTACTCCTTGGGCATCCTGCTGCTCGCGATGTCCCTCGCGGTGTTCGGTCTGGTGGTGCAGTACAGCGCGGGTATCTCGCTTTCGTCGAGCAATCGCACTGGGGCGTTCTACCGCCAGCTAACCTACGTGCCGATTGCCTTCGTCGCCGGCTTCGCTTTCTTCCGGCTCAACCTTGAGAAAGCGCGCGAGTGGCGCTGGTGGATCCTCGGCGGCGCCTGTTTGGCGATGTTCCTGGCGCGCATCCCGGGTATCGGCGTCTCGGTCAACGGGTCCTGGCGCTGGATTGATTTCGGTTTCTTCCGCCTGCAGGCTTCGGACCTCGGCAAGCTCGCGCTGGTGATCGTGCTCTCCGATTTTCTTGCGCGCATGCAGCGGCACACCTTGCCGAACAAGTTTTCGATCTACCAGTTGAGTTCACGTGAGCCTTATATCTTCACGCGCCGCGGTTGGATTGATTGCCGCGAAGGCTTCGTGAAGCCCGTCGCCATTCTGCTGGTCATCGCCGGTTTCATCGCGCTCGGTCCGGACCTCGGCACAATCATCCTCTGCTGCGCGGTGGGCGGCACGATGATGCTCGTCTCAGGCGTGCGCTGGGCCTACGTCATCCCGAGTTTCCTGCTTGGACTGGGCGGCTTCACGGTCCTCATCCTCAACTGGCCGAATCGCCTGCGTCGCTTCACCTCGTTCCTCGAGCCGTGGGAGAAACGCGGTGACGAGGCCTACCAGCTCTTCGAGGGCTTGGTGGCCTTCGGCGTCGGCGGACTCACGGGTAAAGGAGCCGCCAACGGGATCCAAGGCCGCGCCTACCTGCCGGAAGCGCACACGGACTTCGTGTTCTCCGTCATTGGTGAGGAATACGGGCTTGTCGCGACTTCGCTCGTGGCGCTGTTCTACCTCGGCATCTTCTGGTGTGCCTACCGTGCGATGCGGGTTTCGTCGGACCTCTACCGCTTCAATCTCTGCCTCGGTGCGACGCTCTTCCTCGTCCTGCAGGCGCTCATCAATATGGGCGTCGTCACGGGCTTGCTCCCGACCAAGGGCATCTCGCTCCCGTTCATCAGCTACGGCGGCACTAATCTTGTCATCATGGGCTGCATGGTCGGCCTCGTCCTCAACTGCATCCGCGAATCGGCCCAACCGGCCTTCGTGGCTAAGGAGGCGCGCGCATGAGCCGCGTGCTGCTCGCGTGTGGCGGGACCGGCGGCCATCTCGCCCCGGGTATCGCCCTCGCTCAGCGGCTCACGGAGGACGGACACGAGTGCCTGCTGATCGTCAGCAGTAAGATTGTCGACGCGCGGATGACCTCCAGCTACCCGCGCCTGAACTTCGTCCCGGGCAAGGGTCGCGGCTTCGGTCCCGGCCTCGGCGCGAAGCTACTTTTCTTCCCCGCTCTGCTGGGGGCGGTCTGGTCTTCCTGGCGCCTGCTGCGCCGTTACCGCCCTGACGTGCTCGTGTGCTTCGGCGGCTTCATGAGCCTGGGGCCGTCGCTGGCCTGCCGCCTATCCGGTATCCCGGTGTTGGTCCACGAAGCCAACCGCAAGCCAGGCAAGGCCGTACGCCTGATCGCGCGCTTCGCTGATGTGGTGCACCTGCCCGCTGGCGTACGTATCCCTGGCCTGGCCGCGGAGCGTCAGCATGATTCTGGATATCCTGTCCGCGCCGAGATCCGTCCGCAGGCGCGCGATGCGGCCCGGCGCGTGCTCGGCTTACCGCCGACGGGTCGCGTGGTGCTCGTCACCGGCGGGAGCCAAGGCGCTCACTCGCTCAATCGCTGGGTAGAGGACAATCTCGAAGAGTTCGCTATCCGCGGCATCCATGTCCTGTGCCTCACCGGTCCGGGCGGCCGCGAGGATGAAGTCCGCTCGCCCGACTCGCTGGTGAAGTTCGTCCCGTTTTGCCATCAGATGGCCATGGCTTATTCCGCGGCCGACCTCGCGGTCACACGCGCCGGTGCGGGCACGCTCGCCGAGCTGGCGACCTGCCGTACGCCCGCGGTGCTCGTCCCTTATCCGCGTTCGGCGGACGATCATCAGACGGCTAACGCGCGCCAGAGCGAACTGTCCGGCACGGCGATTCTCCTACCCGAGACGGAACTCCCGCGGCTTCTCCGCATCGTCTTTGACCGCCTCGCCGACTCCGCCGCCCTCGCGGTGATGCGCGATGCGCTCGCCCTGGCCGATGCTTCTAATCGCTGGGAAGAACTCGCCCACGAAACCATCGCCCTCGCCGGCCGCCGCCGGCTCATCGCCGCATGAGCGCTTCCGCCTGGATGCTCGGCGCCTGCGGCATGGGTGTCGGCCCGCTCGCCATCTACCTGAAAGGGGAGGGCTGGGACGTCTCGGGCTGGGATGATTCGACGGGGAGCCCGATGGAGCTCCAGCTCGCCAATGCCGAGATCCCGCTCCTTCGCGATCCTTGGGCCGCGGGGCGCCATCCTTCCGTCGTCGGCCGCTCCAGCGCTGTGAAAGCCGGCCACGCCGCGCTCGCGCTCGCCGAGCGTCATGAGGTCCGCACGCTCCGCCGCGGCGAACTCCTCGCCGAAGCCGTCGCGGGGCGCCGCTTCGTCGCCATCTGCGGCAGCCACGGCAAGACGACCACGTGCGGCCTGCTCGTCGCCGCCCTCGCCAGCGCGGAAGCCGATTTCGGTTACGTGCTCGGTGGGCTCTTCCGCGATCCGGCCTTCCCGCCCGCGCGCGCCTCCGCTTCTTCACCCTGGGTCGTGGCTGAGGTCGACGAGAGTGACGGCACGATCGGCGCGTTCTCGCCTGATGTCACCGTGGCCGTGAACCTCGATTGGGATCACCCCGACTATTATCGCGATGAAGCCGCACTCGAAGGCGTTTTTCGCGCGCTCTTCGAACGGACCCGCACCGCGGTGATCATCCCGGTTGGGAATGAACGCCTCGAACGGCTGACCGTCGGCCTCAAGGTGCCAGTCATCCGCGTGGGCGAGGGCGGTGACTATTCCTTTCGTCTCGTCCAAGGCGGACACTCTTCCTCCGTCGTCTCGCTTGAAGGACGTTTCCCGGCGGGTCAGTTCAATCTGCCGGTGGCTGGTACCTTCAACCGTTCGAACGCCTCACTGGCGCTTGCCGTCACGCACTTCATCACCGGCGGCCTCGTCGCCGAGCCGCTCGCCCGCTGGCGCGGCATCCGCCGCCGTCAGGACGTACTCTTCGAGCGCACCGGCCTGCGCGTGCTCGCCGACTACGCGCACCACCCGACGGAGATTGCCGCACTGCTGAAGTGGGTCCGTGAGACCCACGTCGGCCGCCTCGTCGTCGTCTTCCAGCCGCACCGCCACACGCGGACGCGCCAGTATGTCCGCGAATTCCGTGATGCGCTCGCCGTCGCCGACCATGCCCTCGTCCTGCCGGTCTATTCCGCCGGCGAAGCAGCCGTCGAAGGCGGCGGCTCCGACGCCATCGTCAACGGCTCCGGACATCGCCTGGTCGAGGACCGTCGGACCTTGCCTCACATCCTGGACGAACTTTCGGCTGGCGCCGACACCGTCGTGGCCTTCGTGGGCGCGGGTGATATCGAGCGCGACGCCGAAGCCTATGCCAAGGTGCTCCGTCGCCGCGGTGCCGACATCGTTTCGCTCGATCTGCCCGACCTCGTCACCGGCCGCCTTTCCGCGGAGTGCGCTCTGCGAGCCAACGAGCCGCTCGCTCGCCGCACCACGCTCGGTCTCGGCGGCGCCGCCCGCTGGTATGCCGAACCGGCGAACGTGGACGATATCGTCGTACTTCTGCGCGCCGCCGCGGAGCTTGACCTACGCTGGTTCGCGATCGGCCGCGGTTCTAACCTCCTCGTACCCGACGAAGGCTACGATGGCCTCATTCTGCACCTCGACGCGGCGCATTGGGGGGCCGTGGCCGATCTCGGCGAAGGCCGCTTCCGCGTCGGCGGAGGCACCCGCCTCAAGGAACTCTGTGGTTTCGCCGCGCGCGAAGGTTGGAAGGGCTTCGAGTTCTTGGAAGGCATCCCCGGCACCGTCGGCGGCTCGCTGCGGATGAACGCTGGCGCCATGGGCGGATGGATCTTCGACGTCGTCGAGTCCATCGAATGGCTTACGCCGGAGGGCAAGGTGCGCGCCGCGCGCCGTGACAGTTTCGACGCCCTTTATCGCGATTGCCCGCAGCTCCACGGCTCGGTGGTCCTCTCCGCCGTGCTCCGTTCCGCCGGTCGCGACGAACCCGCCGTCATCCGCGGGCGCATGGACGAGATGGGGACGAAGCGGCGCGCCTCTCAGCCGCGCGAGGCCAGCGCCGGTTGCGTCTTCAAGAATCCCGAAGGGGATAAGGCCGGCCGCCTTATCGATCTCAGCGGACTCAAGGGTCGGGCCGTCGGACCGGTCTCCGTTTCGCCCACCCACGCCAACTTCCTCGTCAACTCCGGCGCTGCCCAGGCCGCAGATTTCATCGCGCTCATGCGCACCGTCCGCGCCGAGGTGAAATCCCGCCAAGGCGTCGAGCTCCAGCCGGAGATCATCGCCCTCGGTCGAGAATGGAAGGAACTCCTATGACTTTAACACCCGAAATCATCGTCCTCTGCGGTGGCCTCTCCTCTGAACGTGAAGTCTCGCTGCGCTCTGGCCAGGCCATCTCGTCGGTCTTGCCGGGTTCACGGCTCATCGATCTGACCGCTGACGTCTTACCCGTTTGGCTCGACGGCTCCAAGCACGTCGTCCTGCCCGCCCTGCACGGTGGCTGGGGCGAGGACGGCCGCGCCCAGGCTGAGATGGAAGCCCGCGGCATCGCCTTTGCTGGTTGTTCCTCCGTCGCCAACCGGCTCTGCATGGACAAGGTCGCCACCAAGCGCGCCATGCGCGGGGCGGGCGTCCCGGCGATTCCTGAGGTCGCCTTCGCTGGCGCCGCCAAGCCCACGGCCGACGCGCTCGTGGCCGCCTTGGGCGAATCCATCGTCATCAAGCCCTCGGACCAAGGCAGCAGCGTCGGGCTCTATATGCTGGATGGCCAAGACGCCGTGGCCAAGGCCTTGGCGGAAATCCCGGCCTCCGGCCAATGGATGGCCGAGCGCCGCCTCCGCGGTCGCGAGATGTCCATCGGCCTTCTGGACGGCCAGCCCATGGGTATCGTCGAGATCGTCCCACTTACCGGGGTCTACGATTATAAGACCAAATACACCAAAGGCGCCTCCGAGTACCGCTTTCCCGCCGCCGTGGGTCCGGAACTGACCGCCGCCATCGGCGCCGCCGCCGCTCGGCTCTTCGCCGCCTGCGGATGCCGGGACTTCGCTCGGGCAGATGTCTTCCTTGAGCCTGACGGCCAGTTCTATTTCCTCGAGATCAACACGATGCCCGGCATGACCGAAACCAGCCTGATGCCTAAGAGCGCTTCCTGCGTCGGCCTCGACTTCCCTTTACTCGTCCGTCGCATGGCCGCTCCGGCCCTCGCGCGCGCCGCCCAACCCGTCCGACTCTGAACATGGGCTTCTTCGAAGATCTCTTCCGCAAACGCCGTGACGCCTTTATGGGTCCGGCCGATCGCGACTGGCGCGCGCTCGTGCCGCAGGACGTGAACCGCGTTCCCGAAGGCGAGATTGGCCGTAAGCGTGCCGTCCGTTCCAAGCTGCCAACGATCCTCGCGGTGGGTTTCTTCGTCGTTCTTGTCGGCGTCCTTTGGTTGGCCGTCGATGGATCCGTGCCCACCGCGGGCGGGTTCAGTTACAAAACCGAGGGTTACCTCTCGAAGGATTTCGTGAAGAAGGTTATCGATAACGGGCCGGAAGGTTTTGCCCGCGACGTGCGCTCCATCAAGGCCGACCTCGAGGCGGACAACCAAGTCGTCACCGCCGACGTCCGTCGCCGGGGCGACGGTACGCTCGATATCTCGCTGCGCGAACGCCTCGCAATCGCGAAGATCGCGTCGTTGTCCGCCAAGGGCGCAATGCAGGTACGTCTCGTCGCTTCCGACGGCCAGAGCTTCGCCGGCGCGGGTTACCCCGAGCAGGTCGTCCGTAATCTTCCCGAGATCACCGACTCCCGTACCACCGGCAGCGACGATAAGATGCTGATCGACGGCATCGAGATCGCCGCCCCGTTCCTGCTCGCCGTGCGCACGACGTACCCGAACCTCTATAAGCAGTGGTCGGCGGTCTCGCTGCGCGACTGCTTCGGCGCGCAGGAAGATTCGCCTGGCTCGAACCTGCGGGTGGCCGTGCGCCCCGGCACGCAGCCGATGGACCGCCCCGCGGTCGTCGAGATCATCTTCTCCACCGCCAACTGGCGCAACGAGCTCGCCTTGCTCTCGCGCATCAACGTTGACGAGATGCTCCGCCGACCTGGTACGACCGCGCAGGCCTACGTGCTGAAGATGTCGATCCAGAACCGGACCAACGCCACTTCGCCCATTCCCGAGCCCCGCCTCGTCCCCCTTACTTCCCGATGACTTCCAAGCCCCTTCCTTCCCTTATCGCCGTCATCGATGTCGGCACGCACAAGACCGCCAGCCTCCTCGGCCAGATCATCGACGGCAAGGCCCGCATGCTCAGCTTCAGCGAACGCCGCACCGACGGCGTCGTGAAGGGCACCGTCACCGATCTCGAAAAACTCACGCAGTGCGTCCATGAGGTCGTCAACGACATCGAGCGTGGTTCCGGCCGCGCGGTCGAGCAGATCTACCTTTCTTTGTCCGGTCCCGCGGCCGAAGGCGAACGCGTGAAGGGCTTCGTCGCCGTGCCTGCGCACGACGGCAAGGTCACCGCCAAGGACGTTACCGAGGCGATTCAGTCTGCCAAGCGCCTCGAGCCCCCCGCGGGCCGCACGACGATTCTCTACATGCGCCAGCCGACGATGCTGGACAACCGACCGGTGAGCAACCCGGTGGGCATGGCGGGTAAGCGACTCGAAGTGAATTTCTGGCGCGTGACGATGGAGGAGGGCAATATGCGCATGCGCGTGGGCATGGTGAACGGCATGAGCATCAAGGTCCGTGATTTCATCCTGGCCTCACATGCCGCGGCCTGCGCGACCGCGAGCGACGCCGATAAGCAGGGGGTGCTGGTCATCGACATGGGCGCCGGCACGACCGACTGGATTCTCTACTATAAGGAACATATCCTCTGTGCGGGCTCGATCCCCGTGGGCGGCGAGCACCTGACCAACGACCTCAGCGTGGCCCTGCGCATCAGCCGCGAGACGGCCGAGGACCTAAAGCTCCGCTTCGGTTCCGCGATGCACCGCGAGAACGACGTCAACCAGACCATCTGGAAGGACGGCGACAAGGGCGTGGGTGACCAGCAGTTCAACCGCGGTACGATTACGCAAGTGCTCTCGCTCCGCTACCAGGAGACGATTGAGTTCGTGCGCAAGGACGTGCTCCGCCGCCTAGAGGCGATCTTCCCCGGTCACGCCGTGAAGCTCGACCAGAACATGATTCCTTCCGGCGTCATCCTCACCGGCGGTTCCGCCAGCCTGGCCGACGCGGCCGACGCGGTCCAGGTGGTCATGGGTCTTTCCGCCCGCGTGGGTATCCCGAACTTCGAGAACGAATCCCTGCGCAAGCCCGAGTATGCGGGCGTGGTGGGCCTCATGACGGCCGCGATCACGGATGCGCCGCCCCCGGTGCGTCGTCCGCGTGGGTTCCTTGCCCAGCTCAAGGAAATCTTCCGACTCTAAGATGTCCACGCCCGCTTCCATCCTCCTGGTCGGCCTCGGTGGGGCAGGGTGCTCGATGGTCACGCGACTGTCGGCGCAGTTGCCGCCTGAAGTCGCCGTTGCGTTGCTCGACACCGACGCACGTTCCTTGTCCGCCGGCACCGCCGCCACGTTGCAGCTCGGCCGGGCGCAGACGCGCGGGATGGGTACCGGGGGCGAAGCTGCGCTGGGCCTTGCTTCCGCTGAATCTGAAGAAGCCGCGCTCCGTCGTCTGTTCGCCGGTGTCCCCGTGGTCGTGCTCGTCACTGGCTTGGGCGGCGGTACCGGCAGCGGCGCTGCCTCCGTGGTCGCCGGCTATGCGGCCGAGTGCGGTGCGACGGTCCTCTCTTTCGCTACGATGCCGTTCTCGCACGAAGGCGAGCGTCGCATGCGCCAGGCCAACGATGCCACGGTCAAACTCGGCCAGAAGTGCCATGGGCTCGTCGTGGTGCATAACGATCTCTTGCTCCAGCAGGTCTCGCCTGATGCGCCTCTGTCCGAATCGTTTGCCGCGGCGGATAACTGGGTCGGCGGCGCGCTCCGCGGCCTCGCTTCGGCCTTCGCGCCGGGTGCGCTCATCGCGGTTGACCCGGCCGCCTTACGTTCGCTCCTTTCTACGCCCGGATCGCCCACGCTCTTCGCTTATGGCGTCGGCCAGGGCGAAGGTGCTGCGTTGAAGGCCGCCCGCGCGGCTTGCGATTGCCCGCTGGCGCATGCGCCTGGTGCGGTCGCCAAGGTCGCTTCGCTCTTCGTTACTGTCGCTGGCGGTTCGGCGATGACCTCCACGGAGGCCTTTGAGGCCGTCGCCGCGATCCGCGCGCGTTTCGGCGGCGAAACCTCCACGGTCCTCTGTGCACGCATCGAGCCAACGCTTGGCGACCGGATCGAAGTCTCGGTGCTCGGTGCTTCGCTACCCGCGCCGAAGCCGCCGGCCAAGCCCAAGAAGGGTGCCAAGGCCGAGGATCCCGCGCAGCCGATCTTCGAGTTCGCGACGGAGGAATCCATGCGCCGCGGTCTCTTCGGTGGCACGCCCATGACCTTCATCGACGGGCAGGACGTCGATGTGCCGGCCTATATTCGTAAGGCCGTGCGACTCCCGCCGGCACCCTGATTTTCGCTTCCCGGTTGCGCCCCGCCCAGGTCCGCTTACGTTCGACCCATGCCCGTGTTCGACGTCGCCACTCTCCGTAAGGATTTCCCGATTCTCGGGCGATCCGTGCGCGGACAGCCGCTGACTTACCTCGATAACGCCGCAACTTCGCAGAAGCCTCTGGTCGTCATCAAGGCCCTCGAACGCTATTATTCTGAGCAGAACGCCAACGTCCACCGCGGCGTCCACCTCCTGAGCGAGGAGGCCACTACGGCTTACGAGGCCGCCCGCGCTTCGGTCGCAAAGTTCCTCGGACTCAAGGATACCCGCGGCTGCGTCTTCGTGCGCGGCGCCACCGAAGGGATCAACCTCGTCGCCGAATGCTGGGGCCGATCGAACCTCAAGGCCGGGGACGAAATCCTCCTCACCCATCTCGAGCACCACGCGAATATCGTGCCTTGGCAGGTGATTGCTGAGCGCACGGGCGCCAAGGTCGTCGTCGCGCCCGTCACGCCGCGCGGCGAAGTCGACCTCGTGGCGTTTAAGGGCCTGCTTTCGTCCCGCACCAAGCTCGTCGCCTTCGCGCACGTCTCCAACGCGCTCGGCACCGTCAATCCCGCCGTCGAGATGACCCGCCTCGCTAAGGCGGTCGGTGCCGTGGTGCTGATCGATGGCTGCCAGTCCGCCGCGCACTTTAAAGTCGATGTCCTAGGGCTCGGTTGCGACTTCTACGTCTTCTCCGGCCACAAGACCTTCGGCCCGACTGGCATCGGGGTACTCTGGGGTCGCCCCGAGCTGCTCGACGCCATGCCGCCTTATCAGTTCGGCGGGGATATGATCCGTAAGGTCGATTTCGCCGGTACGACTTTCCGTGAGGCCCCGGAGCGTTTCGAAGCCGGCACCCCGGATATCTCCGGCGCCATCGGACTCGGCGTCGCCCTGGAATACTTCATGCCCATTCAGTCCGCCGCGCACGCGCACGAGCAGACCCTGCTCGCGGCCGCGACGGAACGCCTCAAGGCCATCAAAGGCCTGACCATCGTCGGCGAGGCGCCCGAGAAGGTCGCCGTGATTTCTTTCAATATCGAAGGCGGGCACCCGCATGACATCGGCACGTTGCTGGATGCGGACGGTATCGCCATTCGTACTGGTCACCATTGCTGCATGCCGCTGATGAAGCATTACGGTCTCAGTGGTACCGCCCGTGCCTCGTTCGCGTTCTACAATACCCTCGAGGAAGTGGACCGTCTGGCCGTCTCGCTTGAGAAGGCGCGGAAGATGATGGCCTAAGCCGTCTTCGGTTCGGCGGATGCCATCGACCTGCGTAGAATATCAAGGATGCCTTGGACTTCCCAGTTTCGGGCAGACCCGGATAGCCCAATGAGGGACCGGGCCTCGTGGATGTCGTCAGGGTGATGGCCGGGTGGCCAGTCGAGCCAGCTGCGATCAAGGGCGTGCCGCGGGTCCTGCAGAAGGGGGAGGAGCGCATTCACGCAGAGCGTGTCCGCCCGTCCGTCGGAGAGCAGGCAGGCGAAGACCTCGTCGATGAGGCGTCGGCGGGCGGAGACCAACGGCGAGGAGGGCAGGGCGAGGGCCCAGTCGCGGAGGTGGGCGCGCCACTCGGGGCGGCGGCGATAGAGTTCGAGGTATTGGCCGAGCCGGCGGTGGGGGTGGCCGGCGGGGCGAAGTCCGCGGAGGCGCCAACGCCCGCATTTTTCCATGTACAGAGCGTCGAGTCCGAGGATGAGCATCTGTTCTGGCGAGTGGCTGCGGGCCAGTTCCGACATCGGAGCGCGGTTGCCGCCGAGTCCGAGCGATTCCACGAAGAGCTCATGGCAGGCCGCGTCCCAGCCGACCTCCTTGATGCGGGCGCGGGCGTGCTTGGTCTTATTGCGAAAGCGTTCGAGTGCGCGCCGCTTCAGGCCCAGCGAAAGATTCGGTTCCGCCGCGAGGACGCGCTTGGCGACTTCGCCTGAGCGACCGCGGAGTTCGAGGAGGGCGTCTTCTTCGGCCAGGTCTTCGAGGTCGCGCGGCAGGTACGGCAGGAGCACTACTGTCTCCGGGTGATGGCCGGCGAGCGTCGCGACGTCCTTCGTGCCCGGCAGCAGCACCGCGTGGAGGATGACGCCGCCGAAGTTCGCATCGCGGTCGTGGCCGTGGGCGTGCCAGTCGGCGCAGCGCAGGTGGATCTCGATGTCGCCGCGGAGGCGTTTGCCGTCGACCAGGATTTCGGCGCCCAAGAAGTCGGGTCCCGCACCTCGATTCCAATCACCAGGGTGGACGATCTCGATCTTTGCGCCGGACGTGGCGGCCATCGGACCCCGGACTTCGCCTGAGGCCCAGAGACGTTGGATGGCGCGTTCGCCGATAGCGAAGGGGCCGTAAGGGCCATCGATTTCCTCGACGCGGGCGCAGGTGCTCATGTGCGCATCAAGGGCGAATCCGTCCCGCGAGGGAAATCAGGAGAAAGCCCAAGGGTAAGGCACCGAATCGGCTTGAGGGAAGACCCCAGCCGCCGTTGAATCCCACTTACGGAGAGGTGGCAGAGTGGTCGATTGCAGCTGACTTGAAATCAGCCGAGCCGCAAGGCTCCGGGGGTTCGAATCCCTCCCTCTCCGCCCCTTTAGCAGGAGGACACGAGGACCCGAGGGCACGAAGATTAAAGAGGGATGAGAACTATTTGGGTTCGGCGTGTCCGATCGGGCGAGCAGGCAATGCCGAGAGGCATTGGGCCGTCAGGTCCGTAGCGAAGTGTAGCCAATCCCTCCCTTTCCGCCGGTTCCTGTTCAGCGAGGCTTGTTGTTATTCTGATACTCTTTCGCTTCGTCTTTAAGGCTCAAGAACCTCGACTTTCCGGCGTCCGAAGTCGCCCGGGTAAAGCTCGAGTTCTTCGCCACATTATCTCGTTCGCTTTCGGCCGTGCTTTGAGTGGAAGTCTCGAAATCGTAGTCCCTAGTCAAGAGAGCTGGGCCGAATGAAAGCTCTTCAGGCGTCGGGATTTTTTTGTCGGTCCGGGTGGGGATGGTTTTTTCAGCGCCAAGCAGGAACCAGGCGTAGGCCTCGGAGAGGTTAGAATCGTCCTTTTTGACGAATCCTTCGTAGGTCTTTGAGCCGTGGTAGGTACTGTAGTACATCTGCCCCATCCAACGCTGGCTTTGCTTGCAGCCGAGGAGGGCGGAGGATCGGTACCATTTGAGCGTCGACTCCATGTCCTTGTCGGTTCCACGGCCCATTTCATAGAATTTCGCCAGAAGGCGCTGGGCCATACGATGATTTTTCTGGGCGGCCTTTTGCGTCCATGAGAAGGCCTCAAAGTAGTCGATGGCGACGACACGTTCAAAATCTTGAGAGTAGAAAAGGCCGAGTTCGTATTGGGCTTGGGAATCTCCGGCTTCGGCTTTGGCCTTCGCGCTCCTAAAGCGGGCGTCGGGCGTCTGTTCTCGGACGACTTCAGGTTCCTTGTATGCGGTCGGGGCCGAGGGCGGAGGCGGGGCCGGAGTGGGGGCGGTGACGCTCACTAGGCCTTCTTTGATCAGTTCTGCGAGCGCCGGCCTTTGGGGGAGGGGCCCAGTAACGATGAGCGCGTAAGTCTCCTGCTTGGCGAAACTGCCACGAGCATTACAGTCTTCGCAGGGAACTTCACCCACGGCACCCGTAGCGGTAAACCCTGTCCGCATGCGCTTTCCAGAGCAGCGCTCGCACCTCACCATGGAGGTGATGGCGATGGCCGGCCGCGATTCGGAAACATAATGTGCGAATTCATAGAGAGTCAGCTTATGGGCGGGCGTGTTTGCCCTGTTGGCCGGAATAAACCTTCCTGCAGTGCTGAGAGCATGACTTTCGCGAAAGGTCTGCCAGATCAGCGCAAATTTTTGATCCGTCTCAATCCGGCCAAACTGCCCAATTTTTCCAAGGTCGAATGTCGCGCTACTGTTCAGGGTCTTGAGGGTGCCGAAGTAGCTAGAGTCGAGCGGCGAACCGTTAACGTAATGACGCCAGACGCCGTTCTCATAGTATCGCGTCACATAGCCATAGGAAGGCACGTTGTAGTTTGCATACTGGTCGCTGGCTTGACCCCCAATCGAGGTCCTCGTTGTCTGCGCCGGCGTCGCGCCATGGGACGCTACGAGGCAAATCAGCGCGCACAGGAAATTTTTTAGGTGCATGATAAATGTAATAGATACGTGATATCCTGATGACGCAAGAGCAAGCCTAGGGCAGGTCAACTTTTTACAATCGCACGATTTTGTTATAGCGAAAGGGGGTATTGGTTTTATCGATGCCAGGACATTCAAGGGGCGTTGCGGTTGCTTGGCTTCCTGGCGGCTTAGTCCCGGGCGGAGTCGGCGTAGCTGACCTTGCCTGCCGCGGTTTCGCTGGCTTGCCGAATATCATGGCGAAGAGGCTGCTGACGAGTTGCTAACGCATTCGTGAGGGGTATGCTAATCTTATGCCAGCGTGTGACCCTTTGCAGATAAGTCCCCGGCCTGCGACCACGCTGGTGCGGATGCTGGTGGGGGAGTCAAAGGTCGTGGGGACGTTGCCGGAGGGGCCGGTGCTACTCTGCGGGAATCATGTGAGCTACCGCGATGTGTTCCTGTTCGGGAAGGTTCGGGCGTCGGCGCGCCTGCTGGTGCATCCTCTGGTGTTCTCGTTTCCGTTCCTGAAGAAGTATGCGCTACGCTGGGGCTTTGTGCAGGTGTCCATCGATGACGCCGTGGCGTTACTGAAGCAGGGCCAGACGGTGGCGATCTGCCCGACGGGCTTGGTCGAGGCCCTGGGTGAGGCGGAGTTACCGTTCAAGACCGGCGCGGTGCGCATCGCGCAGCAGGCCGGCGTGCCGATGGTGCCGGTGTATTTCCATTATGGCAGCTACCCCGGCCGCTGGGTGACGCCGTTCTCGATCACCGTGCAGAACATGCTCCTGTTCTGCCTCTGGCCGTTCTATCGCCGCGGCGTCACGATCGTCGTCGGCGCGCCGATGGATCCGGTCGGCGATGTGAGGGAGCGGACAAGAGAATTGAAGGCCGCGGTCGAGGCGTTGAAGCCGACAAATCGAGTATAGAGTATGGAGTATCGGGCGGGAGAGAAGGACCGTGGATAGACTAGGGCAGCACGTGGTGCTGTCCCTACTTTGACCAAGCGTTAGCCTATGTCGTGACGCGGTCCCGACCCTACCTGGGGTTGGCTATCTTGCTGGGGTCAGCTCCACGTGCTTGACTGGTTCCATCGCCGCGAAGATCGGTCGGCCGTTGGCGCTGAGGATCGAGACTACTTCGTCGCCCTGGGGGAGCAGGTGCCAGAGTTCGGTGCTGAGGATGAACGTCTTGCCGGACTTCACCTTGACGCAAAGCAAGCGGGAGTAGGGAGCGACGGTGGCCGGGCGTTCGGAGCGAGAACGAAGGAGATGGAAAGGCATGAGGAAAGCCTCTCGGCCGCGGGGTCACCGTCAAAGGCCAACCTCTGGGGTGTTTTTCTAGGGCGTTTCCTTCTTTGGCTGCTTCTCGGCCGCCTCCTTATCGAGGGCTGCCTTCTGCTCACGCCGTAGCTTGATGGCCCGCTGGTCCGCCTCCCTCTCGCTGCGGTAGCGCTCGTTGATTTCCTTGGAGCGCTTCTTGGCTTCTGCGACTCGCTCCTGTTCGGCGATCAGCGCGAGGCGGGCGATAGTGGCGAGCAAGACGACCGCCGCCACGGCGAGCATGACGAACATCCCCTTGATCAGCGGCTTGAGCGGATTGGACGCCATGGGAAGTGTCTAGGCGGAGTCCGCAGAGGTTTCCACCCCAAAGGCGGGGAGGGCTTGCGGGGTTGGCCGCCTCCGCTAGGCTCATCGCATGAAAGCTTGGCTGGCCATCGCGGGTACCTTCCTCGCCGTCTGGGTGCAGGCGGCGCCATCGGTGCGGGTCGAGACCTTCATCGTCGCCAAGCTTTCGCCTTCGGGCGCATACAGCCAGAGGGATTTCGCCGTGCTTTGGATGGCCTTTCGTCAGCAGTACCGCGTCGGCGCGAACGGCACGCTGGTTCAGCAGGATTACGCCCGCACGCTCATCCGCAAGGTCGACGAGAATAGCCCTTTCGGGTTCTCGGATCTGACGCGACTCTTCGGCGATAACGCCGTGGGTAAGACGGCGCAGATGCGGCCCGAAGGTGCTGAACTGCAGCGGACGCCCCTCAAGGTCTTGCGTACGCCGAAAGAAGCGGCCGAGCATGCGCGCGACGTGACGTGCCGGATGGCCGAAATCCAGATCGGCTCGGCCTTATCAGACCGATTGGTCGGCGCGCACGCAGCGGTGTTCATCCGGAAGGTGCCCAATGAATTCGACAAGGCGCTCGGCACCGATGATTTCGCCGGCTCGTTCAAGAATACGCCGGTCACGATCTTCCTGACGGACCCCGACCTCGTGCCCTTCGGGACCATCAAGGCGCATGTCGAACCGACCGATGGCGGCTTCAATCAGGTCGGCGAACTCGCAGACTCGAAGGCCAACCAGGATCGATTCATGACGACGCTCAAGGCCGGGGCGGGCTTCAAGGTCTTCTGGTTCAAGGAAGGCCTCTGCTACGCCTGCAAAGGTTCTGGTCTCGTGCCTGGCAACTATGACCTCCCGGGCAAGAACGTCCGCTCGTTCCAGCTCAGCGGCGGCTCGCTCGCCGTGGATGAGAAGTGCAAGACCTGTGGCGCCAGCGGTCGTCTGCCGCGCGGGCATGTCACTGAGCTCGTGTGGGAGAAGGCGAGGTAGAGGCACTGCCGCCTCCGTTTGTCGCCTGCTTGTCACCAGAAGCGGCTCAGAACGCATTGATGGGCTCTTATGATGGGTGAGTGACTACTCCAAAGCCATTCGCCCTCGGTTGGCGTCTCCTTCGAATCTGCGGCTGGACCTTGCTCGCGATTGTCGGTGTGCCCCTCTCATTTTACGGATTTTTGCACTCGAATCATAACCAGCATGAGGTCGTGCCTGGACTGCTCTATCGTTCGGCCCAGCTTCCGGCGGGGGAATTTGTCAGCCTCGCTAAGCAGACTGGCTTGCGGACCGTGATCAATTTACGAGGCGAGAACGTCGGCCGGGACTGGTATGACGCCCAATATCGTGCCGCGAAGGAACTCGGCGTGGGTTTCCTCAACTACCGTATGAGCGCCTATCGTGAGCTGACCGTCGAGCAGATGACCGAGCTGGCGCAGATGCTGCGTGACGCCCCGAAGCCGGTGCTGATCCATTGCGGTTCGGGTTCCGATCGGAGCGGGTTAGCCTGTGCGCTATTCTTGCTGGAGGCGGGCCATCCTCCTGAGGCCGTCGCCCACCAGCTCTCGCTCAGGTTCGGCCATTTCCCTTATTTGTGGAGTCGGTCGGGGGCGATGGATGACAGCCTACAGGCCTACGGGGAGAGTCAGCGTCTTCCCGTGCGAAAGCTTGCGGCCGCCGGCGACAACTAAGGCCGCGTGCGCCTGCTCGACCGACACATCCTACGCGAGTGCGCCATCGCGAGCGCCCTTGCCACCGGGGCCTTTGTCTTCGTGCTTCTGGCGGGCAATGTCATCAAGATGGTGCTCGGGGCGGTCTCATCTGGAAAGGTCACTCCCTGGGAGGCCTGTGAACTGATCCTCCTGCTATTTCCGACCGTGCTCCCTTACGCTTTGCCGATGGGGATTCTCACCGGCGTGCTCCTGACTTTCGGGCGCATGGGTGCCGATGGGGAGATCACGGCCATGAAGGCATCCGGCATCGGCCTTTGGCGAATCGCCGCCCCCGTCTGGATCACGGCGGCCGTGGTGGCGCTCGGGGCGCTTTGGTTGAATCTCGAGGCTGGACCGGCCTCGGAGGATGACTTCCAACAGGTGCTGCTTGGTTCCGCCCAGCTGACGCCAGCCGGCCTCATTCAGCCAGGAAAGTTGAACCGGCAATTCAAGGGCCTGTTGATACGTGCCGAGGATAAAGAAGGGGAGACCCTGAAGCGTTTCCATCTTTGGCAGGTGGATGACCGGGGGCAGGTGGTCCAATCCGTCCGCGCCAAAGAAGCCAAACTAAGTAAGTTGACGGACCCGGCGGGGCAATCCGTCCTGCGGATTGAGATGCAGGATGTAAGGATGACCACCCGTCCCGGAGGGAGCGATACGCTCGCTCATCCTGAAAGTTTCGTGTCTGCGAGACAGACCATTCTCGAGATGCCGCTCGGCCAGCGGCCAGATGAGAAGGGGACTTACGTGAAGAGGCTCCGGATGATGACGGGGGGAGAGTTGCTCGCCGCGATGGAGACAGGCTGGAGGTTGCCGGAGCATCCGACGGCAGAACAGCGCGCCGCCGACCGGATGATGCTGGCCGTCCAATTCATGTTCCGGGTTTCGACCGCGATGTCCGTCCTGAGCCTGGCGATGCTCGCCGTGCCGTTGGCGGTCTCGGTCGGTCGATCAGAGACCAGCGTGAGCGCTGGCTTGGCCTTGGGTGTCGCCTTGACCTATTATCTCCTGACTTCGATGGCAACTTGGGTGAAGGATCCTGCCTGGTATCCTGAGGTCCTGGTTTTCGTACCGAATATCCTGCTCGCGGTGATGGCCTGTCTGTTGATGCGCAAAGCCGCCCGTCACTAGTCGCTATCGCCATAAGGTGCGACGCTCTGAGGGCAGTCACGGGGCTTTAGTTTGCCAGGGCGGGGTGGGGCGGAAGACTCGGCTCATGCGAACCCCTGCCTTGTTCCTTAGCCTATTACTGTCTGTCTGCGGCTTCGCGGCTGATGCTGTCCTCGCCCCGTTTGTGCAGCGCGAGGAGCTCGCCGGCGCAGTGGCCCTCGTTGCGAGTAAGGCCAAGGTACTCAGCGTGACCACCGTCGGCTTCGCTGACATCGAGGCGAAGAAGCCCATGTCGGCCGACTCTGTCTTCTGGATCGCCTCGCAGTCGAAGGGCATCACCGCCACGGCGGTCATGATGCTCGTCGACGAAGGTAAGATCTCGCTGGACGATCCCGTTGAGAAATACCTGCCAGAGTTCAAGGACCAGAAGGTCGCCGCCGGGAAAGGGGCTCCGGTCGCCCGCGCGCGTTCTGTCACCATCCGCGATTTGCTTTCGCACGTCAGTGGTCTGCCGTTTAAGTCGGCTGAAGAGGTGCCCACGCTCGACGGACTATCCCTCGCGGCCGCGGTGAAGACCTACGCTAAGGCCCCGCTCGCTACGCAGCCGGGTGCCAAGTACCAGTATTCGAACGCCGGCATCAATAGCGCCGCGCGCGTCCTCGAGGTCGTGAGCGGCATGGCTTACGAAGACTTCATGGATAAGCGCCTGTTCGGCCCCCTCGGCATGAAGGACACCACCTTCTGGCCCAACGCCGAGCAAGTTTCGCGTCTTGCGAAGACCTATAAGCCGGATGCCTCTAAGAAGAAGCTCACCCTCGGTGGGCTCGGCCAGCTAAAGGCCGACCTCACCGATCGCACGCATCGCTTTCCGATGCCGGCGGGCGGCTTGTTCTCCACCGCCAAGGATGTCTCCACTTTTTGCCGCATGCTGCTCAACGGTGGCGAACTCGACGGGCGCCGCTATGTCAGCGCCGCAGCATTGAAGGAGTTATCTTCGCGCCAGACGCCTAAAGAGCTTAAGGATAGCTACGGCCTCGGCTTTGCGGTCGGCCCGGATTTCTTCGGCCACGGCGGCGCGCAGGCCACGGGTATGGAAGTGCGCACCAAGGACGGCCTCGTGCTCGTCTGGATGGTTCAGCACCAAGGCTTCCCAGGGAAGGGCGGCCAGGCCCAGGGTGAATTCAAGAAGTGGGCGGCGAAGGAGTTCGGGGGGAAATAGAGGACTGCGTTGAGGACTGAGTAGAGGACTGAATTGATGGAAGGTGAAAAGGGTTGGAGTGGGTAGGGTTGAGCGCCCTCGCTCAACCCCGGCTGACCAAGGGTGGTCAGCCCTGCCAATGTCAGGTGGAAGCGGTTAGCGGTTGGCGGTTGGCCAGAGCCAAAGCGCTAAAGGGAGACCGGAAACCGGATAGGATGCTACGGTCATTATTAAGCCCCAGCCAATCACCCGGTCTCCGGTTTCCCTTTGGGCAAAAAAGGGGGCTAACGGACGTCACGTAATGGTGTCCCTATCTTGTGACTGAGGTGACGCCAAGTTGGCGTATTCCTATGGCAAGATGGCTGGGTGACTTCTCCCCAGCGCCCCACTTTCTTAGTCAGGTTCGCACGCGCGGTGGGATTGACGCTTCTGGTCGTGCTGCTGGCTTTGGTCGGAGCGTATACGTGGGTGCATGGAGGCGGCAATTTCCATGAAGTGGAGAAGGGCGTGGTCTATCGTTCAGCTTTGCTCGGTGCTGAGAAGTTGGAGCAAGCGGTCGCCCGCCTCGGAGTGAAGAGCGTCTTGAACCTTTGTGGCGAACAGCCGGGCGTGGAATGGTATGAAGGTGAAGTCGAAGTCTCCCGCCGACGGGGCATTAAATTCGTCAGCATGGGCCTGTCGGCGAACACGGCATTGGATGCGGCACAGTTGGCCAAGCTAACTGACGTCCTGCGCGACGCTCCAAAGCCGTTGCTCATCCATTGCCGGGCTGGCTCCGATCGGACTGGCCTGGCCTCGGCCATCTATGTCGCAACGCATGGCGGCTCCTATCACGACGCCCAGAATCAGCTTTCGCTCTACTACGGTCACTTTCCCTATTTCGGCAGCAAGAGTGTGGCGATGGATGTCACGTTGGAGCGCTTCTACGAAAATACGGCGGGTCGGCAGGTCGTGAGTCAGGCGGGGTCGAGGTAGGGCTGAGCGCTGCGAACGGCGGCCATGGCAATGGCCGCCCTACCCAAGGCAACAGAGGGGGCTCAAAGGGAGACCGGAAACCGGATAGGATGCTGCGGTCATTATTATGCCCCAGCCAATCATCCGGTCTCCGGTTTCCCTTTGAGAGTAAAATGGCAACTAGGACAGCACGTGGTGCTGTCCCTACCTCCTATTCCGCTCCGATAATGACCTATTCCGCTCAATAGATGTGAAAGGGTTGAAGAGTGGCGGGCGGTTTGGAACATCTGGGTCTCTTTCGCCGTCCTCTTCCTTCACCCCATGAAAAACCACCCCATCGCCGCCTTCGTGTTCGCGCTGCTGTCCGTCATCGGACTGGCCGCGCAGAGCAAGGAGCCGGTCGCTAAGATCATCCTGCCGGAACCGGTTGCGCAGACCGTCACCAAGAAAGTCAACATCCTCGATCTTTTCCGCGAAGGAAAGGCCGAGATGCACATCAACCCCAAGGCTGACATCGTCGACGACCCTAAGAACGTCTTCAAGTTCGAGCCGGACGGGTTGTTCCACGTGAGTGGCAACGGCTACGGCGGCATCACCACCAACGATAGCTTTAAGGACTACCACCTCGTCATCGAGTTCAAGTGGGGCGATAAGACTTGGGGCAAGCGCGCCAAGGCCACCCGCGACAACGGCATTCTCGTCCATTGCTACGGCCCGCAGGGCACCGTGGGCGGCAGCTGGATGGCCAGCATCGAAGCCCAGATCATCGAAGGTGGCGTGGGCGATATCCTCGTCCTCGCGCCGAAGCTCGCCGACGGCACCGTGCTCGAGGCCTCGCTCAGCGCCGAGATCGGACTCGATCGCGACAAGGAGAAGGTCTGGACCCCAGGCGCTCCTCGCCAGACCATGAAGGGCGGTCGCCTTAACTGGCAGAAGCGTGACGTGGATTGGAAAGACACCATCGGCTTCCGCGGTAAGGACGACGTCGAGTCACCGATGGGCCAGTGGACCCGTTTCGAGGTGATCGCCAAGGGCGACACACTCCAGTACTTCGTCAATGGCGTGAAGGTGAACGAAGCCTTCGAGTGCAAGCCCAGCCAGGGCCGCATCCTCCTGCAGGTCGAAGCCGCGGAGATGTTCGTTCGTCGCTACGAACTCTACCCGCTCGGCGAGTTCAAGGAGAAGTGGGGTGCCGCCAAGCCGGCCGTCCACGGTGACGGTGAGGAGTTTCCCTCCTACGCTTATCGCCCCCAGTTTCTTGAGTTGAGCAAGGATCAGCTGCCGCAGGGCGGACTGAAGCATAAGCTCCCAGTGGGTTTTGAAATGGTCGTCGCCGCCACCTCTCCAATGGTAGCCAATCCCACCATGGGATGCGTCGATGACCGTGGCCGCCTCTTCGTAGGCGACTCCGCTGGCGTAAATTGGAGCCCGAAGAAGTTCGAAGCCGTCCTCCCGAACCGCGTCCTCATGCTCGAGGACCGGGACGGCGACGGGGTATTCGAGCGCAGCACCGTCTTCGCGGATAAACTCACCGTGCCTAAGGGCGGCTGCTGGGCCGATGGTAGTCTCTTCGTCGCCTCGCCTCCCGGCATCTGGAAGTTCACCGATGCGGACGACGACGGCGTCGCCGAGAAGCGCGAGCTCGTCGTGGACGGCTTCGCCTGGACGGCCAACGGCGCTGACTGTCACGGCCCCCGCCTGCACCCCGACGGTCGCCTCTATTGGACGCATGGCCGCAAGGGACACACCGTGAAGCAGAAGGACGGCACACTCGTGCACGCCGGCCTCAACAGTGGCGTCTGGTCGATGAAGACCGACGGTAGCGACATCCGCTGGCATGCCCTAGGCTGCGCCGATAATCCGGCCAGCATCGACTTTACCCCGACCGGCGAGGTCGTGGGCACCGTCGACCTCTATTTTGGCAGCCCGCGCGTCGACACCCTCATGCAGTGGCAGCTCGGCGGCGTCTACGAGCGCCCGGACTTCCTCCGCATCATCGCCGACCTCCCGCGCACCCACGAGCGCATGCCGATCCTCAAGGAACTCGGACACGTCGTCCCCAGCGGCTGCGCCTTCTGGAAGAGCGGTGACCGGATCGCGCCCGCCGACCATCCCCTTTCTTCCGGTCCGGATAACCTCCACCTTCTCGTCTCCTACTACAATTCCCAGAAGATCGTCCGTTTTGAACTCAAGCCCGAGGGTTCCACTTATCAGGCGACGGAGCACGATTTCTTCACCCTCGACCGCAAAGGCGCGCACCTCTCCGACGTCATCGAGGCCCCCGACGGCTCGTTACTGATCCTCGACACCGGCACTTGGTATTCCCATTGCCCCTCGAGCCTGCAGGGCGTGGCGAACGTCCCCGGCGCGATCTACCGCGTGCGTCGCACCGCCGAAGGGAAGTCCGCCCATGAGGCCGTCGCCAAGGCGCACCGTCCCTTTGCACCCGCCCCGGTGAAGACCGATGCCGAGCTCCTCGCCCAGTTTTCATCCGCCGACCAGGCCGAAGTCCGCCGCGGACTCGAAGGACTGACCTTCCGCGAGACCAAGTCCGCCGCCGTCACCGAGGCCATCCGCGGCCTCCTCTCGCGCGAGGCTGACCTTGTGCTCGAGCATGCTATCCTCACCGCTGGGATGCGCCTCGCCGGCTTCACGGCCGCCGATCTCGCTGCGGCCAAAGGTCAAGTCGCTCAGGCCCGTCTCCTGCGCATCGTCTCGCAGACCCGTACCAAGGAGTCCGACTACGGCGATGTCCTTAAGTTCGCGCTCAGTCAGGCGGATTCCGCCGATACCGCTCTCGCCAAGAATGCTTATCTCGCCCTGATCAAGGCGCCTGACGCCGATGCGATCCTCGCGCCGGTCTTTGGCCAGTGGCTCGCACAACCCGCGCCGACCGCCACGCAGGTCGCCGCCATGGGTAAGCTGGCGAGCGCGCTCGCCGGCCAGCCCGGTGTCGCGAAGGGCATCGCCCGGATGCTCGGTCATGAGAAGGCCGCCGTCCGTCAGGCCGCGCTGCGCGCCATCGCGGCCCAGCCGGGCAAGGTCGACGCCCAGTTCTGGAATGCGCCGCTCCAGGCGCAGCTCGCCAAGGGTGCCTCGCCGCTCTTGCTCGACGCCCTTGCCCGCGTGAAGGACAAGCGCTTCGACGAGGCCTTGAACGCAATCGCTGCTGACACGACGAAACCTTCGTCGCTCCGCCTCAAGGCGCTCCTCGCCCTCTCTAGCGGTGGCGAAGACCTTAGCGACGCCGCCTTCAAGCTGCTCACCGACCTCTTCGTTGATCCGGCGAATCCGGGACTGCGCATGGACGCCGCCGCGCGCCTCGCCAACACGAAGCTGACCCCGGCGCAGTGGGACGCTTATCTCGCGTTGCTGCCGAACGCCGGCCCGCTCGAGCAGAGTGAACTCCTCGTCGCGCTCGCCGTGCCCCAGAACTACAAGCGTATCTCCAAGGACACCGGACGAAAGATCGCCGTCGCCTTCAGTAAGTCCTCGATGCTCGGTACGTTCCGCCAAGATCTCGTGCGCAAAGCTTTCGGCTTCCTGCCACGCGAGTTCTATGAAGTCCTCGAGCCGTCGTTTGACGCCGCCCTCGCGGCCAACGAAGCCAAGCAGGGGCGGCTCGTTCCGCTGGCCCAAGCCGCAGTGAAGAAAGGCGACCCTGTCGCCGGCCGCGCCGTCTATGAATCCGGACGCGGTGCCTGCATCGCCTGCCACAAGATTGGTGACAAGGGCAATGAGCTCGGGCCGAACCTAACCAAGATTGGTGGCATCCGTGCGGAGCGGGAACTCGTCGAGAGCATCCTCTTCCCGAGCTACAATATTGCCCGCGACTACGACCTCAATTCGTTCCAGCTCACCGACGGGTCCAGCGTGCTCGGGCTCATCCAGGCGCGTTCCGCCGAGGGCGTGACCGTCAAGGAGGCTTCGGGGCAGGTCCGTCTGCTACCCAACGAGGCCATTGCCTCTTCGACCCAGCTCACCACGAGCCTGATGCCCGCCGGTCTCGACGGTATGCTTTCTGAAAAGGAGCTGGTCGATCTCGTGGCGTATCTGCGATCGCTGAAATAAGCGAAAGCGCGAGGCGCTTTCGAGGGGGCACGTGGGCAAGTTGACACGTGGGCATGGGGTAGGGTCGTGACCGCGCCACGACATAGCTGAATCGTGGTAGGGCTGGCCATCCTTGGCCGGCCGCGGCCGAGCAGGGATGCTCGGCCCTACCCTGATACAGAACTAGGGTAGCACGCGGTGCTGTCCCTACCTCAGGAACCACAGCCCTAGGACAGGCAGGGCGAGGATGAGGAGGCAGCCGCCGGAGCGGGGGCGGGAATCGTCGTAGAGTGAGCTGGTGCGATCGTCGACCTCCCGTTGGATCTTTTCCTCGATGTCGGCCTCCAGGTCCGCCGGGATGCCGCCCTCGCCGTATTCGTCGTCGGAGCTGAAGTTCTCGTCGTCGTGATCGTCGCTCATATGGGCATGGTATGCCCAAGGGCAGGGGGGACGCAAGGGGTCGGTCCGTCATAACAGGCTGGAGGCTTGGCCGGGAATCCCCACGCTGGCGGCAGCATGGCGACCATCCTTTGCATGAAGTGGGGCAAGAAATACGGCCCGGAATACGTCAACCGACTCCACTCCATGGTCAGCCGTCACCTGACCATCCCGTATCGCTTCGTTTGCCTGACGGACGACAAGACCGGTCTCAACGCCGGCATTGAGACCTTCCCGATTCCCAGTCTCGAGCTACCCGCCGGCGCCCCGGAGCGCGGTTGGACCAAGCTCGTCTCGTTCTCGCCCGCGCTGACTACGCCCGGCGGTCCGGAACTCAAAGGCGACATCCTCTTCCTCGATATTGACATCGTCATCGTCGGCAACATGGACTCGTTCTTCACGCAGCCTGGCGACTTCCTGATCATCCGCGACTGGCAGAAGGGCGACTACACCGGCAACTCGTCGGTCTACCGCTGGCGCGCCGGCACCTATCCCGACGTCCTCGAATATTTCCGCACGAACCTCGATGCCGTGCGTAAGCGTCACCGCAACGAGCAGGAGTTCCTCACCGCGCATCTGAGCGCGCAGGGCAAAGTCAGCTACTGGCCGGAGACCTGGTGCCGCAGCTTTAAGAAGCATTGCGTGAAATATTTCCCGTTCTCCTTTTGGCAGACGCCGGAGATTCCCGAAGGCGCGAAGATCGTTGTCTTCCATGGCCTGCCTAATCCGCCCGATGCGCTCGTCGGCCGCAGCGGCAAGTGGTATCGTCGCGTGTTGCCCACGCCTTGGATCGGGGAGAATTGGAAATAAGCGCGGAGCGGGTGATAGCGGATAGCGGTTCGCGGTTGGGGTGTGTCGGGTAGGGGTAGCACCGCGTGCTGCCCTAGTCCGTTCGCCGGATGGTGAACTCGATGGTAGGGGCGAGGCTACGCCGCGCCCGTTCTGCATTAATGGGCATGACGTAGTCCTTCCCCTACCTTAGGGCCACCATGCGGCGGCCTACCTTAAGCAAAAGCTCCTTCGCGCTTACTTGCTCTCTTCGGCGGCCTCGTCGTTGGCGGCTTCTTCCTTGGCTTGGGCCTGACTGCTCAGGATGGGCTGGGCGAAGAGGCGGCCGTCAGGGAGGTTGGCGATGTAGCCTTCGCCGATGAGGAACGAGAGATCGGTGAGTGCCTGCGTCTTGGCGGCAGCTTCGGCGTTCTCGCCGGCGAGGGCGAGCACGAGGTCCTTCGCCTGCTGGGCTGGCTTACGGTCGAGGGCGTCGAAGAGCTTGGCCATCGGTTCGCTGAAGGTGACTTTCGGATCGCGGCAGCGACGGCGGACGGAGCACGCGTAGGTGATGCCCTTCGAGCCCTTCTTATAAAGGTGGAAGCCTTCCTTGCGGAGGCGGCCACGGATACCGTTGGCGGTGTCGAGGGGGAAGGCGCGCTGCTGTTCGAGGGCGTAGCGGACGGAATCGCGGAGCGGGCCGGGATTGAGTTCTTCGAGCAGGCGACCGGCGAAGCGGACCCACGGGTGGGTCTTCACCACGAGGTCCTTGCGGAAGGCCTGGAGGAAGCCGCGGGCGGCATCGAGGGATTCGAGTCGTTCCGGTTCGCCTTCCTTGCGGTCCTTCGGAGCGTATTCGCTGCGGGTGGACATCGACTTCAGCCAGGCGTCGATTTGTTCCTGTTCGCGGACCATCTCGAGGCGACCTTTGAAGGAGTCGAACGGCATGTTCGGGCAATGGCGGGCGTGGTGTTCGCGCAGGTTGCGCTGGTAGCTGTGGTGGGTCGGCGCGCCGAGCAGCTTACCCGTCTGCGAGCACTTCGCGACCATCAGGAAGGAGCCCTTGGGAGCTTCGACTTCGACTTCGACCACGTCGAAGAACTTGTCGAGGTGGCGGGACATCACGTGCGAGACCGCGTCGCCTTCGCTGAGGAAGGGGTGTCCGTCGGGCACGGAGACGGCGAGCAGGGCGTCGGGGCGCTGTTCGGCCTCGAGGTGGCGGATGACGATGGAGAGACGGTCTTCCTTATCGAGGATTAGGCGGGCGACCTCGAAGAGTTCGTAGGTCATCTTGCTCTTCTTCATCGCGCCACCGAGAATCTCGAACTTCACGTCATCGGGGAAGAAAGCGCTAGCGACGACGGGACGGAAGACCGGTGCGTCTTCAAAGCGGGAAGGGCCGCGGTCATCGTGACGACGATCATCGCGGCGAGGTCCGCCGGGTCCATCACGACGAGGGCCACCAGGTCCGGCACCAGGGCCGTCACGACGAGGTCCGCCGCCGGGCGGTCCGCGGCGCTCGCCGCCGGGGCCGTCGCGGAAACGAGGACGATCACCATCGCGGCGAGGGCCGCCATTACCGGAGCTGACCTTCTCGGAGGGTCCGCTGACCCAGGAGGGCCCGAAACCAAGGGAAGAGAGGTCCAGTTCGAAGGACTTTTCCTTGGGAGGGTTGTTTTCAGCCGAGTCGGAGGACATTGAGGAAGTGAGCGTTGGGAAAGATGACCGCTTGGCAAGCATCAGCACAATCGCTTTTTACTTGCACCAGCCGTCAGGAGTTCCAGCGTGCACCTTCCTTTATTGCTCAGGTGGTGGAATGGCAGACACGCATGCTTGAGGTGCATGTGCCGCAAGGTGTCCGGGTTCAAGTCCCGGCCTGAGCACCAATTTAGGCTGGGTCGGTCCGGAAACGGGCCGGCCCTGTTTTTGGTTCACATCATTCCCGACACCCCGCAGTAGTAGGGTCATGGCTACGCAGGGAAAACTCGACGTCCTCATCCTCGGCTCTGGCGGCCGTGAGCATGCCTTGCTCAAGGCCTGCCTCCGCAGCCCCCGCGTGGCCAAGGTCCGCGTGGCCCCTGGCAACGGCGGCATGGCGCTCGAAGCCGAGTGCCTGGAGGTCGACGCCGCCAACCCAGCCGCCGTCCTGGAACTTGTCCGTCGCACGGCCTCCACCTTTGTGATCGTCGGCCCCGAGGTCCCGCTCGCCGCCGGCGTCGTCGACGCCCTCGAAGCCGCCGGCATCCCAGCCTACGGTCCGCTCGCTTCTGGCGCCCGCCTCGAGGCCAGCAAGGCTTTCAGCAAGGATTTCATGGTGCGCCATAAGGTACCCACCGCCGCTTCGGAGACGTTTCGCTCGCTCGCGCCCGCGCTGGAGTACGTGCGCAAGCAGCCCGTCCCCATCGTCATCAAGGCCTCGGGCCTGGCGGCAGGGAAGGGCGTCGTCATCGCGACCACGCACGCCGAAGCCGAAGCCGCGTTGCGCGACATGATGGAGACGAAGGTCTTCGGCGCGTCGGGCGACGAGGTCGTCATCGAAGAATTCATGCAAGGTGAAGAGGCGTCGATCATGCTCATGGTGTGTCGCGACGAATACCTCATGCTGCCGCCGAGCCAGGACCATAAGCGTGTCGGCGAAGGCGACACCGGCCTCAACACCGGTGGCATGGGCGCGTATGCCCCCACCACCGTCGTCACGCCCGAGGTCGAACGTCGCCTCCGCGAGGAAATCATCGCGCCCACGCTGCGCGGCCTCCAGGCCGACGGCATTGATTACCGCGGTACGCTCTACGTCGGCATCATGGTCACCGAGAGCGGACCCAAGGTTGTCGAGTTCAATGTCCGTTTCGGCGACCCCGAGTGCCAGGTGCTCATGCCTTCGCTTGAGACCGACCCCGTGCAGATCATGGAAGATATCGCCCATGGCCGCTTCCGTCCTTCGGCCGTGAAGCTACGTCCGGGCGCCACAATCATCATCGTCCTCGCTGCTGGCGGTTATCCTGGCGAAATCCGTAAGGGCGACCCCATCACCTTGCCTGCGTCCCTGCCCGAGGGCGTGGACATCGTCCATGGCGGCACCCGGCGCCTACCGGACGGACGGGTCGTCACCTCCGGCGGCCGCGTCCTCGGCGTCGTGGCTCATGGCCCGACCCTGCAGGAAGCCGCCCGCCGGGCCTACGCCGTCGTCCCCCAGATCAAGTTCGAAGGGTGTCACTACCGTCGGGATATCGGTTATCGCCAGCTCCGTCGTGACGGGGCGGTTTGAACACTTGAACCGAGGGGCTTATCCCTCATCTTGAACCGCATGGCCGTCGAACGAGACACCGTCACGTTTGTCTGCACAGGTAATACCTGTCGCAGTCCGATGGCGGAGGCGTTGCTCCGGGCGACCCTAGTCAAGCGAGGGCAGGGGCTCGAGAAGCTGAAGGTCGCCTCGTTCGGGCTAGCCGCGCAGGATGGTCAGCTGCCGTCCGCTAATTCCGTCAAGGCCATGCAGCGGATCGGCTTGGATGTCTCTGGCCATCGCAGCCGGCTGCTGAGTCAGGCCGACGTTGACCGCAGCATCGTGATCTTCGGTATGACCGAGTCGCACCTCGCCGCCCTGCATTCTCGTTTCGACGTCCTCCCCGCTTTCGTGCTGCTCCTGCGCGATGTCCTGCCAACCGATGTCCCGCGGGATATTCCTGACCCGTTCGGCGGCGGCTATCGCGATTACGAGGAGTGCCGCGATTCCATGGTTGAAGCCATCCCTGCGATGGTGGAGTTTCTGCGCCAGAATCTTTCCCGATGACCAGCCCGCTTACGCTTTCCTTTGGCAGTGACCATGGCGGACTCGCCTTGCGACGTGGCCTGAGCGAAGCGCTGAAGGCGAAAGGCTACGCCATCCTCGATCGCGGCACCGAGACCGAGGCCTCCTGCGATTATCCGGACTACGCCCATGCGGTGGCCGCCGATGTCGTCGGCGGTAGCGCGAGGTTCGGCATCCTCGTCTGCACGACCGGCATCGGTATCTCCATCGCCGCCAACAAGGTGCGCGGTATCCGGGCCGCCCTCGTCCAGAGCGCCGACGCCGCCGGCCAGAGCCGTCGCCATAACGACGCCAATGTCCTTTGTTTTGGGGCCAAATACGTCGACCTCCCGACCGCCCTGGCGTGCGTCGAGGCCTTCTTGGCGGCCGAGTTCGAAGCCGGGCGGCATACCCGGCGCGTGGATAAGCTGGAGTCCCCATGTGGATAACCCCGCCGATTTGCCGTTGCCACGATTCCTCGCACGATTTGCCCTTTCACCATTCCACCCATGACCGCCATTCGCCGCATCCCTCTCGCCCAGCTCGACCCTGAGATCGACCGCCTGATCAAGGCCGAGCTCAAGCGCCAGCAGACGCACATCGAGCTGATCGCCTCCGAGAACTTCACGCTTCCGGCCGTGATGGAAGCCCAAGGCAGTATCCTGACCAACAAGTACGCCGAAGGTTATCCCGGTAAGCGCTGGTACGGCGGCTGCGAGAACGTCGACCAGATCGAACAGTTGGCCATCGACCGCGCTAAAGCCCTCTTCGGCGCCGACCACGCCAATGTCCAGCCGCACTCCGGCAGCCAAGCCAATGCCGCCGTCTACTTCGCGAGCATCAAACCCGGCGACAAGATCCTGACCATGAACCTGTCGCATGGTGGCCACCTCACGCACGGCAACTCCGCCAACTTCTCTGGCAAGCTCTACAACGCGGTTCACTACGGCGTGGGCGCTGACGGCCGCATCAACTACGACGAAGTTGAGGAGATGGCCAAGCGCGAGCAGCCCAAGATGATCACCGTCGGCGCTTCCGCTTACGCCCGCGAGATCGACTTCGCCCGCTTCGGCAAGATCGCCAAGGAGAACGGGGCGCTCCTGCTCGCCGACATCGCCCACATCGCCGGTCTTGTCGCGGGTGGGGTGCACCCGTCGCCCGTGCCTTACGCCGACTTCGTCACCACCACCACGCACAAGACCCTGCGTGGTCCGCGCGGTGGCCTCATCCTCTGCAAGGCCGAGCACGCCAAGGCCATCGACTCCGCGGTCTTCCCTGGCGCCCAGGGTGGCCCGCTCGAGCACGTCATCGCCGCCAAGGCCATCTGCTTCGCGCAGTGTGCTACGCCGGAGTTCAAGGAATACGCCAAGCAGGTCGTCGCCAATTCCCGCGCCCTCGCCGACGAGCTCGTGAAGCTCGGCTTCGGCCTGATTAGCGGTGGTACTGACAATCACCTGAGCTTGCTGGATCTCCGCAAGAGCCACCCGACCGTTTCCGGCAAGGATGCCCAGCTCGCCCTGGACGCCGCGCACATCACCACCAATAAGAACACCGTGCCGGACGAGACCCGTAGTCCTTTCCAGGCCAGCGGTATCCGCGTTGGCACGCCAGCCGTGACTTCTCGTGGTATGAAGGAGTCCGAGATGCGGGAAATCGCCCAAGCGATCGCCATTGTCCTGTCCGACCCTCAGAATCCTGCCAAAATCGAACAGGCGCAGGGTATCGTGGCCTCCCTGACCAGCCGTTTTCCGCTCCCTTATTAACCTTAAGAAAGCCCTTTTTGCCTTTCCAACGGAACAAAATCTCCTACCCTTAACTATACCCCACAAAATCTATGACCTCCTCCCCCCGTAATCGTAAGGGCTTCACGCTCATCGAACTCCTGACGGTGATCGCGATCATCGGCATCCTCGCAGCCGTCCTCTTCCCCGGCGTCCAAGGCGTCATGAAGAAGGCCAAGCAGTCCGCCGCTTCGACCAAGCTGCGTAACATCGCCCAGTCCTACATCACCTTCAATTCCGGCAGCAAGTTCATCAAGGATGCCGCCTGGAATACCTCCTCCGCCCCGACCTCGGCCACCACGCTGCCGCAGTTCGCCGCCGTGCTCGCCCTCAACGCTGGCCTGAACAGCGGTGAGATCTGGTACGTCGACGCCGACCCGGCCAACGACAGCGCCTCCTTCCCGAAGCAGGTGCTTCTCGGCGCCGCCGGTGCCGAAACCATCGACCCGGCCTTCATCACGCCGAGCGCTGCCAGCGGCTTCCAGTCCTGGACGACCTACACCCCGACCAACAAGAATCTCAACGAACAGGTCCCCCTCCTCTGGACGCGCGGCCTGACCACCGCCGGCAAGTGGGATACCACCAACGGCGTCTGGGGTGCGGAAGGCGGCCACATCTCCTTCGGTGATGCGCACGTCGATTGGCGCTCTGACACCAGCACCGTGGAAACCAGTTTGCTTCGAAAAAGACCCCGGGCACGACGACCGCCAGCTGGACGGACGCTGTGACCTCCACCACGGTCAAGGAACTGAAGTCCAAGTAAGACTTCGCGACCTCTCCGAAAAGCCCCGTTCTGCGGGGCTTTTTTGTTGGTTTAAGCTGTAACAATAGCGACACGCCTTAGGGCTCTCTGGGCTTGCCTGCCTGAGGGGTATTCTTTAAAAATCTGATATCTTCACCCCATGAAATCGCCCGCCACCTTCCCCCGTAACCGTAAGGGCTTCACGCTCATCGAACTCCTGACGGTGATCGCGATCATCGGCATCCTCGCAGCCGTCCTCTTCCCCGGCGTCCAAGGCGTCATGAAGAAGGCCAAGCAGTCCGCCGCTTCGACCAAGCTGCGTAACATCGCCCAGTCCTACATCACCTTCAATTCCGGCAGCAAGTTCATCAAGGATGCCGCCTGGAACACCTCCACCGCCCCGACCTCGGCCACCACGCTGCCGCAGTTCGCCGCCGTGCTTGCCCTCAATGCTGGCCTGAACAGCGGTGAGATCTGGTACGTCGACGCCGACCCGGCCAATGAAAGCGCCTCCTTCCCGAAGCAGGTGCTTCTCGGCGCCGCCGGTGCCGAAACCATCGACCCGGCCTTCATCACTCCGAGTGCTACCAGTGGCTTCCAGTCCTGGACGACCTACACCCCGACCAACAAGAATCTCAACGAACAGGTGCCCCTCCTCTGGACGCGCGGCCTGAACGTCGCCGGCAAGTGGGATACCGCCAGCGGCGTCTGGGGTGCGGAAGGCGGCCACATCGCCTTCGGTGACGCACACGTCGATTGGCGCTCTGACACCAGCACGACTGAAAACAAGTTCGCTTCGAAGAAGACCCCGGGCACGACGACCGCCAGCTGGACGGACGCTGTCACCGCCACCACGGTCAAGGAACTGAAGTCCAAGTAAGACTTCGCGACCTCTCCGAAAAGCCCCGCCCAGCGGGGCTTTTTTGTTTCCGTCCGTTCCGCGTCTGCCACCTTCACCTCCGCATGACGACCTTCCGCACATGGCTGGCCGCAACTCGCCCCAAGACCTTGGTGGCGGCCGTTGCGCCCATCGCGCTCGGCGGCGCGGTCGTTGTGGCCTACTCGCGTGTGCCCGGCCTCTGGGCTGATCAAGTCTTTGTCTTAACTCTGCTCAGCTGCCTCGGCTTCGCGCTCTGCGTGCAGGTCGCCTGCAATTTCGCCAACGACCTCGGGGATTCCCTGCGCGGCGCCGACACTGCCGCGCGCGTGGGCCCGCGTCGCGCGGTCTCTTCCGGCGATATCTCACCCGCCGCCATGCGTCGCGGCATCTGGATCGCCTGCGGGCTCGCGCTCATCCTTGGCGCACCGGTCGCGCTGCTTTCGCCGTGGTTGCTACTGGCCGGACTCTTGGCGATTGCTTGCGCACTCGCCTACACGCTTGGTCCTTTCCCGTTGGCGTATCGCGGGCTCGGCGATGTCTTTGTCGTGGGCTGTTTCGGCGTGCAGGCGACGGTGCTGACGGCGTGGGCGATCAGCGTGGCGTTAACGAACGTCGCCATGCCATGGGCGCCCGCGCTCCTCGCTGGCCTCGGGCTAGGCTTGCTCGCTGACAATATCCTCGTCGCGAACAACGCCCGCGATTACGAGACCGACCTCGCCGTCGGCAAGCGTACCACCGTCGTGCGTTTCGGACGTGGCTTCGCCCGCAACCTGCATGGTTTCAATTCCGTGGTCGGTCTGGCCTGCTTAGGGCACGTCTTCGGCTGGGCGCCCATGGCCTTGTTGCCCCTGGCTCTCTGGCAGCACCTTGCCTTTCGTAAGGCCTCCCAGCCGGCCGATTTCCTGCCGTTTCTGGGTCGAGCCGCCGTGCTGATGCTCCTGGCGACGATCCTGTGCGTAACTGCCACTTGCCTCGGGTGGGTGCCGGCTGACAGCCTGTGGATGCGATGAGCCAACCCAAGTCACTCGCCGAACAGCTGGAAGCCCTCGTCAACGGGGGTGCACGTCCGTCATGGGACGAATACTTCATGGCCACCGCCGTGCTCGTCAGTTCCCGCTCCAGCTGCGAGCGTCTGCATGTCGGTTGCATCATCGTCTCGACCGGCAAGCACCCGAACCGCCTCGTCGCCGCGGGCTACAACGGCTTTTTGCCGGGAGCCCCGCATGATTCGCATATCCGCGACGGCCATGAGCTCGCCACCGTGCATGCTGAACAGAACGCCGTGGCCGATGCCGCCAAGCGGGGCGTCTCGCTGCAGGGTACGATCTGCTACGTCACCCATTTCCCGTGCGTCAACTGCGCCAAGATCCTCGCCGCCGCCGGCATCACCGAGGTGCGCTACCGTCACGACTATAAGAACGACCCGCTGGTCGCCGAGATGTTTGGCCAAGCCGGCGTGCTGGTCACGCACCTCGAACGCTGATGGCCCGCGCTCCGCAGACCTTGGCGGGGCAATTGCTGGTCTCGCACCCGCAGCTGCGCGATGACCATTTCCGCGAGACGGTCTTGTTGCTCCATACCCATGACGCAGCGGAGGGCGCGCTGGGCGTCATCGTGAACCGTCCGCTCGGCCGGGTGTTCGGCCAGATTGATTCTACGGCGGAACTCAAGACCCTCGACGACGTGCCCCTTTTTGAGGGCGGCCCGGTGGCGACCGATCGACTGGCCTTCGGTGGCTGGCTCTTCCCTGCCCAAGGCTCGCCCGAGGTGCGCTTCGGATTAGATCAGGAAGAGGCCGCGCAGTTGGCCGCGGACGGACGCTTCCAGCTAGCCGCCTACATCGGCTATGCCGGCTGGTCTCCTGGGCAGCTGGAGAGCGAACTGAAGATGAACACCTGGGTCGTCTGTCCGTTCGATGCGCTCTGCGTCGACTTCGAGGGCGTCGAGCTATGGAAGAAACTCCTCGAGCGCCATCGGCCGGATCTGCGCCTCGAGGCGGACTCGCCGGAGAATCCGGGGCTGAACTGAACCAAGCGGCGCTGCACGCCGCGGGGATCGGCTGGCATGGGGGACTGCTGCGAAGCAGTTGCTTACTGGGTAGGGACAGCACCACGAGCTGTCCTCGCGTCAGCGGGCCGTCGAGAGGAGGACTTCGAGGTTCTGCGTGAGCAGTTCGCCGGGGGTGCGCCCATCGGCACCGAGCATCTTCCGTTGGATCAGGCGCGTGCGCTGGGTCTGGTCGATCTCCAGGAGGCGCCAACGGCCGGCCGGCAACTGAGGGCTCTTGGCGTCGAGGGCCGTCCAGCGGACGGGCATGCCTTGCCAGGAGAATTCGACATACCAGCCCGCGACGTGCGAGGCATCGCCGCGCATGAGGGCGGGATAGTTTTGCACGAAGTCCGGCATCTTATTCGTGCGCAAACCGACCGTGAGAGCGGTGGGTTGGCTGCGGAGGGCGGCGAGGATATCAACCTTCGGTTGACCGAGGATGAGCATCGGGTCCATGCCGATGAGATTTTGCCCGTTGTAGAGTCCGTGGAGGTTGGGGCTCTGCTTGTTCTCGGGCTGAGCGGCGTACCAGCGGTTGAAACCTCTCGAAAGCATCAGCCCGACCTCAAAATGGAGGTGGGAGCGATCCTTCGTGATGGGGCTGGCGCCGGCGGAGGTGCGGCCCATCAGGCCGATGACCGTGCCTCGGCGGATCGGCTGGGCCGTCTTCAGGCTCGGTTCGATTTTCGCGAGGTGGGCGTAGAGCGTGTAGACGGGAATTTCTGCGGCGGCATGGTGGAGCACGACATACCGCCCGTAAGGACCATTGACGTTCGCATTCAGGTAGGCGACTTGGCCGTCCATCGCCGCCAGCACAAGGTCGAGCGCTTCGCCGTCGGCGTTCGTCTTCGCCGGGCGGATGTCGATGCCTTCGTGGAAGCGCTTGCCGTCCTCGCGGACCATGCCGAAGAGGGCCGACTCCATCTTGCCCGACACCGTCGGCTGCAGGTAATCCTGCGGGGTGCGGATCGAAGCGCGATCCATCGTGGTGGGCCAGACGATGTCCGTCGCGCCCAGCGGGAGAGCCGTGAGGCAGAGGAAGAGGAGGGCGAGGCTGGTCCGCAGGCTCACTTGCGTTCGTCTTCCTTGAGCTTGCGGAGCTTGAGCGCCGAGATGTTGAGGCGCCTGCTGATATCCATCACCGCCTCCGTGTTCGAAAGGCCCTTCTTCTCGACGTGGAACATCAGGTTGCCGTTCACGATCTGCTGGTCAATGGGCATGAAACCGACGGCGGCGTCATTGATGATGAGGACGAAGCGGCGGCCTCTGGCCTCCTTGGTGTAGTTCATCACGTCGATGGCGGCCTTGCGGTCGAGCTGGACGAGGAGGAACTCCTGGCGGAGATCTGGGTCGCCGCTGGTGATCGCCTCGGTATTCAGGATTTCTTCGGCCGGTACGAGCGGCTTGGTCATCACCGTGATAGTAATCTGGCTCACCGGGAGGCGGACATCCTGCCGCATCGAACCACCCGAAGCGGCTGAGGCTTCGACGAAGATGGAGGCGATCTCGTCGGGGATATCGTTATTCTTGCAGCCAGCGAGGAGCAGGGCGCTGAGGGCGACGGCAAGGCGGAAGAGGGTCATGGAAAGGTCAGCCGACGAGCAGGTCGAGCGAGGCTCCGACCTGCAGGATGTGGGCGGGCTGGAGGTCCAGCACCGGGACGAGGTAGGTCTGCTTGCTGGCGGCGTGGACGTAGGTCATCAGGCCTTGGTCGGCGACGCCGACCTGCTTGATGATGCGCTTGCGCTCCAGGAGCATGGCGAGGATGTGCTTGAGCACGCCTTTGTCGCCGGACGGATCGGCGTCGTCTTCAAAGAGAGAAAGAAAGAACTCTTCGCGGGAGGCGAGGAGCTGGGCGCGCTGGGCCTGTTCTTCTTCGCCGCGTTCCTTGACCTCGCGGGTCCAGCGACCGAGGAGGATTCCGTCGGGCTTGAACGAAGTCGCGTGGTCACGGAGTACGTCGCAGCGCTCGATGTTGCCGCCGAGAGGCTTGAAGACGACACACGTCACGAGATCGCCAACGTGGAGTTCGTTGCCGGAAGCGGCGCAGATGCGCGCGATGGGTTTAACCTGCCAGTCCATGACCGATATGAGATGTCGGGCAGGGCGGGGCGGGCAATCCCATTCAAGATGGTTTACACCTGACTTATTGGTCAGTCGGGGCAGTCTGACCGCCATGTCCGACACCCCAGCCACCGGCATCGCCTTGCTCGTCGTGGATGTCCAGCCGACCTTCCTGAAGGCCATGCCTGAGGGTGAGGCCTGCCTCCGCCGCTGCGTGCTGGCCGCCTCGGCCGCCAAGCTCCTCGGGGTGCCGGTGCTCTTCACCGAACAGGTCCCGGCCAAGCTCGGCCCGACCCATCCCGATCTCCTGCTCGCCGCCGGCGAGGGGCGGGCGGTCTTCGGCAAGACGGCTTTCTCGGCTTTTGGCGCCCCTGGGCTGGTGGAGGCCTTCGGCAAGATGCAGGTCAGTCAGCTGCTCATCTGCGGCTTAGAAATTCCGGTCTGCGTTTACCAGACCGCCATGGATGCCCTCCGTGAAGGCATGGGGGTCACGATCTTATCCGATGCCGTGACGGGCCGGCGCTCCGCCGACGGTCAGGCCTGTCTGGAGTCTCTGCGGGCGGCCGGGGCGCATGTCCTGCCAACCGAGACGGTCTTCTACGCCATGGTTGGTGATGCGACGCACCCGCAGTTCCGCGCGTTCACCGAACTCGTCAAGCAGGCCGCTTAGACTTGGTCGACCGTCAGGCTCGCCGCCGGTACGGCCGCGGCGTCGACAGGCAGGCCGACGTCGGCCCAAGCCGCGAAGGCAATCATCCCAGCGTTATCGCCGCAATGCTTAGGCTCGGCGACCATCAATGGCAGGTGGCGCTGCTGGGCGACCTGGGCCAGGCGCGTGCGCAGCATGCGGTTATTGGCTACACCGCCGGAAAGACCGACGGACTTATAAGTGCCGAGATTCAGCGCGGCCTCGGATTTTGCGGCCAGCTGATCGATGATGGCATCCTGATAGCCGGCGCAGAGGTCGGGCAGGGCGGCGGCGACTTCGGCATCGGACATCTTTTCCAGCTGGTAGCGTAGGGCCGTCTTCAGGCCAGAGAAGCTCAGGCGCAGGTCCGCCTTCTCCGGGATGCCCCGGGGAAAGGGAAATTTCTTCGCCTCACCTCGCAGCGCGTGGCGCTCGATGAGCGCGCCGCCAGGGTAGGGCAGGCCAAGCAGCTTTGCGCCCTTGTCAAAGGCTTCGCCGGCGGCGTCGTCAACCGTGCGGGCGACAACCGTGAGGCGGAGTCTTTCGTCCAGCTTCACCAGTAGCGTATTGCCGCCCGAGACCACGATGGCGAGGTGCGGGAGCAGGGCGGCGCGGGCGGCGGCGAAGCCGGCGGGATTCTGTGCATGCACGGCGATGAACGGCGAATGCACGTGGGCGCGGAGGTGGTTCACGCCGACGATCGGGAGGCCGCGGGCCAGCGCGAGCGAGCGGGCGAGGGTCACACCCATCGACAAGCAAGGGAGGAGGCCGGGGCCGCGCGTGACCGCAACCGTCTTGGCCCGTGAGAGCTCGGCGGTGAAATCTGCGAGTAGGAGGGGCAGGGCAGAGAGGTGCATACGGCTGGCCAGCTCGGGAACCACGCCGCCATATTTCACATGTTCCGCCGCCTGCGAGCTGATCAGTTCGCGCACGAGCCCTCGGGCCGGGTCGAAGAGCGCCAGGGCCGATTCATCACAGGAACTTTCGATCGCGAGGATCATCTGCCTGCAGTCAGGCCAATTCGGAGGTCGGCTCAATCCCGATTCGTCTGGCGGAGCGGAAAAGACCGCATAACGCTTCTCCCGTGGAGCCCGCGGCCCGACATGACGCCATCGTCGCCTTGCTTCGTCGTGAGGCTCGCGGCGGCGTGGTCTCGTTCGCCCGCCTCGTCGAGGTGGCGCTCTATGCTCCGGGTCTCGGCTATTATTCGTCGGATCGCGTGCGCGTCGGCAAGGCCGCCGGGACCGACTTCACCACCGCCGCGGCCCTTGGTCCGATGTTCGGGCAGCTGATCGCCGGTGCGGCGAAGTCCTTGGTCGGCGACTTGAAGTCGTATACCCTCGTCGAAATCGGCGCTGAGCCTGGCCAGGCGCATTATGCGGGCGTAGCATCGCAGTTCGCTGAGCTGCGTACTTTTCGTTTTGGATCTACGCCGGACTTCCCCGCTCGCAGCGTGCTTGTCGCGAACGAGCTGCTCGACGCACAACCCTTCCACCGGTTCGTCCGTCAAGGCGGCGGCTGGCATGAACTCGGCGTGCGGGTCGACGGAGCTGAACTCACCGTTGAGCCGCTAGAAGAATTTTCCACGCCGCTCGCCGCGGAATTTGCGCGCACGCTGCCGCCCGCCGAGGAAGGCTGGATGATCGACGCACCGTTAGCCGCGGAGGAACTCCTCGCGAAACTATTGTCCGATGGTTGGTCTGGCGCCGTCATCCTGCTCGATTACGGCAAGACCATCGCGCAGTGCCTCGAATCTTCGCCGGCGGGCACGGCACGCGCGTATCACGGCCACCAGCTTTCCGGGGCGATTCTCGAAAACCTCGGCTCCCAGGACCTCACGTGCCACGTGCTGTGGGATCGCATCGAGCCCGTCTTGGTCGGGGCTGGGTTTAGGAGCGTCCGCTTGGACCGCCAAGAGGCCTTTTTTGTCAAATATGCCGGTGGCGAGATGGAGCGGATCGCGCTGTCGGGCGACCACGAGGTAACTGGCCGCTTACGGGCCCTGACGCACCCCGCTCATTTCGGGGCGAAGTTCCAAGTCTTGCACGGTATCCGAGGTTAATCGGAAGTTTTTGGAAGCCACGCTCGACCTAAAGGGAACAACCCCTTTTCTGGGCTGTATCCCTATTTTCGCCATGAAGTCCTCCCTCTTCGCCACATTCACCCTTTGCCTCGGCGCTGTCGCGCTTCAGGCCGACACTAAGGTCATCGAAGCCTTCGAAGGCGACGGCTTTGACAGCTGGCAGACCACTGGCACGGGCTTCGGCCTCGCGCCGATTGCCGGCAAGGTCGACGGCGTCAATGGCGAGTTCCGCAACTATGGCGGCAACGCCCTCGTCTGCTCCGGTCTGCGCGGCGACGCCGCCACCGGTACCCTGACTTCACCCGAGATGAAGCTCACGCACGCGTATCTCGGCTTCCTCGTCGCCGGCGGCAACCACCCCGGCAAGACCGCCGTCCAGCTCGTCATTGGCGGCAAGGTCGTCCGCGAGTCCACCGGTGCCAACGACCTGACCCTGCGCAAGAACGTCTGGGACATCGCCGAGTTCAAGGGCCAGAAGGGCATCATCCGCATCGTCGACAGCGAAGTCGGCGCGTGGGGTTTCATTGCCGCCGACCATTTCGTCTTCTCGACCGACACTAAGCCCAACTTCCCGAAGGGCGGCCGTCCGGAGCCCAAGGCCGATAGCAGCCTCGTGCGCGTCGCCGGCGAAGGCAGCGCCGCTCTCGTCACGGGCGCGAGTTTTAAGGTCTCCGCTGACCACAAGGTCACTGGCATCACCTCGCCCACCGCGCTCTCCTTCGGTAACGACGGTAGCGTCTACGTCGCGGAGACGCACCGCTTCCGTTTCGGCGTCGAGGACGACCGCAATCACCTCTACTGGTATCACGACGACCTCGCTGCGGCGACCACCGCCGATCGTCTCGCCTTGCACAAGAAATGGGAAGCCAAGCGCTCCCACGAATGGATGACGGCCAAGTCCGAGCTCATCCGCTATGTCGGCGGCGAGCAGGCCGACGGCACCTTCACGACGCAGAAAATCTTTGGCGACAAGTTCAACGACGTTCTTGACGGCACCGGCGCCGGCGTGATGGCTTGGGACGACAATGTCTACTTCGCCTGCATCCCCAAGCTCTGGATGCTGCAGGACGCCAAGAACGACGGCGTCGCCGCCCAGCGTAAGGTCATCGAAGAAGGCTTCGGCGTGCGCATTTCGCTTTCCGGACACGACATGAACGGCTTCGCCATCGGTGTCGATGGCCGTGTCTGGGGCACCATCGGCGACCGCGGTTTCAACCTGACCACTAAGGAAGGCAAGAAGTACGACTCCCGCAACCGTGGCGCGGTCTTCCGTTTCGAGCCCGACGGCACGAACTTCGAAGTCGTCCATTTCGGCCTGCGTAACCCGAAGGAGATCGCCTTCGACGAGTTCGGTAACGGCTTCTCCGTCGACAATAATTCCGACCAAGGCGACGCCGCCCGCGTGGTGTATGTCGTCGAAGGCGCCGACTCCGGCTGGGAGATGGAACACCAGGCCATGCACACTTTCCATCGCTCGATCGGCCTCGAGCAGCGTCCGCTTTCCCGCTGGATGACCGAGAAGGTATGGGAACTCCAGAATCCGGCCCAGCCGGCCTTCATCATCCCGCCGGCCGCTTACATCAGCTCGGGTCCGTCCGGCCTGACCTATCACCCGGGCGCCGGCTTCCTCGAATCCGAGGCCGGCCATTTCCTTATCTGCGACTATCGTGGCTCCGCCGGCGCCTCCGGCATTTGGTCCTTCAAGATGGAGCCTGCGGGTGCAGGCATGAAGATGACCTCCTCGCACCAGCTGCTCTGGGGCGTGGCCGCGACCGACGTCGAGTACGACTGGAAGGGTCGCCTCGTCGTTTCCGATTTTATCACCGGCTGGGAGTCCCATGACGCTGGCCGTCTCGTGACCCTCGAAGCCAACAAGATGATGAAGCCCGAAGTCGCTTCGACCGTGGCCGATCTCATTAAGGGCGGCTTCACCAAGCAGTCCTCTGCCGAGCTCGCCAAGCTCCTCGCCCACGGCGACCAGCGCGTGCGTCTCCGCGCCCAGATCGAGCTGACCCGCCGTCCCGACGCTGCTGACCGTTTTACGGCCGCCACGAAGTCCTCGAATCGCCTCGAGCGCCTACACGGCGTCTGGGGCCTTGGTATCCTCGCCCGTCGCGGTGCCGCCATCGCACCCGGCGAAGCCTTCAGCGGCAAGCATACGCCCGTCGCTTCGCTTGCCGACCGCACCGCCGCCGCCCAGCGCCTCGTGCCTCTCCTGGCTGACGCGGATGCGGAAGTCCGCGCCCAGGCTGTGCGCGCCCTCGAGGAATCACCGCTCAAGGGTAACGACCTGCCGCTAGGCAAGTTGATCCTCGATCCGTCGGTTCGTGTGCGTTCCTTCGCCGCCATCGCCACCGCTCGTCTCGGTGCCGACAGGTATCTCCCTGAGGTCCTTGCGATGCTCAAGGAGAACGCCGACGCCGACCCCGTGCTCCGTCACGCCGGTTCGTTCGCCATCGACCATCTGTGCAAGACTGCCGAGTCCTTCGACTCTGTTGCCAAGGATGACAATGCTTCCGTCCGCCTCGCCGCCGTGGTTGCCCTGCGCCGTCGTAACGACGCTTCCGCCGCCCGCTTTGTGAAGGATAAGTCGACGCTCGTCGCCGACGAGGCCATTCGCGCCATCCATGACCTCGGTTTCGAGGCCGGCCGTCCCGCTGTCGCCGCGCTCATCGACGACCTTGGCTCCCGCGAATGGACCGTCTTCATGCTCCGTCGCCTGACCCATAGCGCCTTCCGCCTCGGCGGCGAAGCGAACGCCGCGCGCGTGGTGGCCATCGCCGCCAACGAAAAACTGCCGACCGAAGCCCGCACCGAAGCCCTGCGCCTTCTCGCTCTCTGGGCTAATCCGTATCCCGTCGACCAGTCGACCGGCCATTGGGCTCCGATCGCCCCGCGTGACGACAAGGAACTCCGTGCCAGCCTGAGCGCCGCACTACCGACGCTCCTGAAGGGTGAGTCCGATATTCTGCGTGCTTCGCTTGAGCTCGTTGAACAGTACAAGCTCGAGGTCGCGTCGCTTTCGAATGAACTGCTCTCCGGCCTGGTCGCCAACACCAAGCTCAGCGGATCCGCCCGCGCCAAGGCCCTCCACCTTTGGCTCGAGCGTAAGCCCGCTGACCTCACTGAGGTCGCCGGTAAGTATGCCAAGGATACGCAGGATGAAGTCGCCATGGTCGCGATTGGTGCGCTTGCCCAGTTGAATCCTGCGCAGGGCCTCACCGAACTCGCCAAGTCCGCTTCGGTCGGCTCTGCCGCTCGTCGTCAGGGCGCTTGGAAGGCCCTCGCCAAGTTGCCTGCTCCCGGCGTCGACGCGCTCTTCGTCGAGAACCTCAAGGCGCTCGAGAAAGCCAAGGGCGTCTCGCCTGCTGCGATCGAGCTCCTCGAAGCCGCCGCGCTTCGCTCCGAACCTTCCGTTAAAGAAGCCCTCGCCGCCACGCAGAAGGCGATCGCGGGTGGCGACGACAAACTCGCCAAGTGGCTGCCGGCGCTCGAAGGCGGCGACGCCAAGAACGGCTTCGCGCTGTTCACCGCCTTGCCCGCCGGTCAGTGCCTGCGTTGTCACCGCGCGTCGGATGATTCCCATGCCGCCGGTGGTGAAGCCGGTCCGAACCTCGCTGGTATCGCCAAGCGCGGCGACCGCCGCTATCTCCTGGAGTCCATCGTGAACTCCGGCGCCAGTATCGTGGCCGGTTACGGCACCGTGAACATCGACCTCGCCAACGGCGGGGCGTTGGTCGGCACCCTCATCAAGGAGGATAAGGACAACGTCGACGTCGATGTCGCCGGTAATCGCTGGCGCGTGGCCCGTAAGGATATCAAGTCCATGTCCACGCCCGTCTCGGGTATGCCGGCGATGGATGCCCTCACTTTGCCCGAAGTGCGCGACATGGTCGCGTGGCTCGCGACGCTCGAGAAGGCGCCCAAGAAGGCCAAGGTCGCTGATCCTAAGCCGCTCGATATCGCAACCATCAAGCCCGTCGTCGCCACCGCCGTCGCGAACGTCGACCCCGCCGTCCTGGCGGCCGGCAAGCAGGCCTTCATGACGTGCATGGCCTGTCACGGAGCGAATGGCGAAGGCACCGTCCTCGCGCCGCCGCTCGCTCAGTCCAACTGGGTCAACGGCCCCGTCGAGAACCTCATCCGCATCCAGCTGCGCGGCCTGCAGGGCCCCATCACCGTCTCTGGCAAGAAGTATACGCCGCCCGTGCCCATGATGGCGCTACCGCAGCAGAGCGACGAGCAGATCGCCGCCGTGCTGACCTACGTCCGCAACAGTTTTGGCAACTCCGCTCCGGCCGTCACGCCTGAGCAGGTCAAGGCCCTCCGTGGCGAAGTCGGCAAGCCCATGTTGACCGAAGCCGACCTCGTTCCGACGAAGTAAGCAAACGACCAAGTGCAGGCCCGGTCTTCGCGAGAGGACCGGGCTTACTCATGGTCGGAGGTGTCAGCGGGTAGCGGATAGGAGAGACGAAAATTCAAAGGGAGACCGGAAACCGGGAAGGATGCTGCGGACATAAGAGCCCCAGCTAATCATCCGGTTTCCGGTCTCCCTTTGAGTTACCTCTGATGTCTTGGGTAGGGCTGGCCATCCTTGGCCGGCCGCGGCCGAGCAGGGATGCTCGGCCCTACCTGATGCATGCGCATCTTCCCTTGCCGCCAACCGCTTACCGCTAACCGCTTGTTGGGTGACGACCTCGTCGTCACCCAACAAAAAGCCCCGGCGGTTGCCGGGGCTTTGGTCGGGAGATGACGGTCGCCTTAGGCAATCGTGACTTCCTTCGTGAGGTAGACGTCCTGAATGGTGTGCAGGAGCTTCGCGCCTTCTTCGATCGGGCGCTGGAAGGCCTTACGACCCGAGATGAGACCCTGGCCACCGGCGCGCTTGTTGATGACGGCGGTCTTCACGGCTTCGGCGAAGTCGTTGTTGCCCGAGGGGCCGCCGGAGTTGATGAGGCCGATGCGGCCCATGTAGCAGTTGGCGACCTGGTAGCGGGTGAGGTCGATCGGGTGATCGGTCGAGAGGTCGGTGTACATGCGCTTGTCGATCTTGCCGTAGGAGGATTCGGTGGCCTGGATCGCGAGGTAGCCGCCGTTGTTCTCGGGGAGCTTCTGCTTGATGATGTCGGCGCAGATGGTGACGCCGAGGTGGTTGGCCTGGCCCGTAAGGTCGGCTGACACGTGGAAGTCCTTCTCCTTCGTCTTGAAGGCGTTATTGCGGGTGTAGCACCAGAGGACGGTGGCCATGCCGAGCTCGTGAGCCTGCTGGAAGGCGTGGGAGACTTCGATGATCTGGCGGTTGGTCTCGGCGGAGCCGAAGTAGATCGTCGCACCGACGGCGGCGCAGCCCATGTCGGCGGCCTGCTTCAGGGTGCCATACATCACCTGGTCACCGACGTTGGGGTAGGTGAGCAGCTGGTTGTGGTTGATCTTCACCATGAAGGGAATCTTGTGCGCGTAGCGGCGGGAGACGCTGCTGAGGACGCCGAAGGTGGAGCAGACCGCGTTGCAACCGCCTTCGATGGCGAGCTTCACGATGTTCTCACCGTCGAAGTAGATCGGGTTCTTGGCGAAGGAGGCGCCGGCGGAGTGTTCGATGCCTTGGTCGACCGGAAGGATCGAGACGTAGCCCGTGTTGGCGAGGCGGCCGGAGCCGTAGAGGCGCTGCAGGTTGGCCAGGACGCGGTTATTGCGATCCGAGGCGGAGAAGGCGTGGTCGACCCAATCCGCGCGAGGGGAATGGATCTGGTCCTTCTTGATCTTCGGGTTGTTAAACCCGAGGAGGTTTTCGGCTTCGGTGCCGAGGTGCTTTTGGATTTCGCTGTAGTGGCTCATGGTGCTGGGAAGGTGGGTGTCTTTCAGGTGAACAGACCACCTCAAAAGGGCGAGTCCCGGTGCGGGCTTCAAGCCATAATTCAAAAACCGCCGTAAAAGCCCAAAGGGACGGCTTGGGTTGTCCGAAAAACGGCGAGAGGAGACTAAATCTGCCAATCCTCCCCCGAGGCTGAAGCAGGCTTGGGCAGGTCGGGGTGCGGGGCCGTCACGATGCGGAGGACCGCCTGCCCGCCGCCGGCCAGTTCACGCGCGCGGCGGACGGCCTTGGCGAGGGCGAGGTTTGGGTGATCTTCCTCGAACGGGAAGACGTTCTCCTTGCCGACCGATTGGTCGAGGCCGGCGTTGACGATGATCTTCATCGTATCGGCCTTCGCCTCGCAGAGGATCAGGTGGCGGCCGTCGGACTTCAGCGTGTCGGCTAGGTCGCGCAGGAGCAGCACGCCGTTGGCGTCGAGGTAGAGCGCTTCGCGGAACTTCAGCACGAGCACCTTCAGGTTTGGATCGGCCGAGGCGCGGCGGAGGTGTTCGTGGAAGGCCTGGGTCGCGCCGAAGTGCAGGCTGCCTTCGACGTGCAGGATCGAGATGCCCGTCGTGCCTTGGCCCTTCGGGCGTTCCTTGATTTCGCCCGTGTCGGAGAAGTCGTATTCGACGACCGCCGGGGTGGACGTCTGCTTCAGGTAAAAGGCGACGGCGACCGTGGTGCCGAGGAAGATCGCGATGTCGAGCGGGGCGAGGAGCGCGGTGGCGAAGGTGGCGAGGAAGACCGTCCGGTCTTGGGCGCTGGATTTCAGGATCAGCTTGATCGCTGAGAAGTTCGCGAGCTCGAGTTCGGCGAGGATGACGAGGATGGCGAGTGTCGAGAGCGGCACGACCGCTACCGCCGGGCTGGCGAGGAAGAGGGCGCCGAGGATGAAGCCGCCGCAGAGGAGCGAGGCCATCGCCGTGCGGGCACCGCTGGCGACGTTGAGGGCTGAGCGGCTGATCGAGCCAGAGGCCGCCATGCCTCCCGTGAAGGCACAGGCCACGTTGGCCATCCCGAGGCCGTAGACTTCCTGGTGAAGGTCGGACGGCCGGCCGGTCTTTAAGGCCGAGGCGCGGGCGTTAGCTGTCCCCTCGATGACGATCAGTACCGCCAACGCGAGGGCCGGCGAGAAGAGCGTCGAAAGCGTGCGGCCGGAGAAGTCGGGCAGGGGCAGGGCGGTCCCGGGTTTGGCGGCTTCACCGACGACGTTGACCAGTTTGGCCACACTGCCTTGGGCATGGGCCACGTTCTGCGCGAGGATGGCGCCCACGGTGGCAACGGCGACCGCGCCGAGGATGGCTTTACCAGCTCCATATTTCGGACGCAGAATGAAATAGGTGATGCCCGTGACGATGGTCAGGCCTAATTCCGGGTTAATGAGCGTGCGGCCCATGCGGAGCGCGTGCCAGAGTACTTCGGGCAGCGTCTCAGCGGCGTGATCGCCGGGCATGCCAAGCGCGGTGGGGAGCTGGAGCGCAATGACGCGCAGGGCCGCCGCGGCGATGTAGGCAGAGATCACCGTGCGCGGGACGAAGTCGGCGAAGCCGCTGAGGCGAAGCCAGGAGGCGAGCAGGAGGAACAGGCCCGTCATCAGTACCAAGGTCGGGAGCGCCGAGGCGCGCACTTCTGGGTTGGTGGCGCCGAGCGTGGCGAAAGCGCCGAGGAGTAAGGCCGCGGTGGCGTTGGTCGGGCCAGCGGAGAGATTGGCGGAGCCGCTGAAAAGCGGGGCCACCGCGGCAGCGACGCCGCAACCGACGAGTCCGCACCAGATCGGCAGACCGGCCTTCATCGCGAAGGCCATCGACATTGGGAAGGCGAGGAGCGCGACGTTCAGGCCGGCGATGAGGTCGGCCTTGAAAGTGGGGCCATCCATCGAGCGGACGACGCCGACAAAAGGAAGGGATTTCGGGCGAGGCAGAGCCGCGAGCTGCCGACCGAACGAACCGAGGGCGGAGAAGAAACTGAGGAGGCCGCTGCGCACGTCCTGTTTGTTGCGGGTCAGGAGCGGGCGTTCAACCGATTTCGTCGCTCAGTCGAAGGCCTCGGGGCAGAGTTGTGAGATCAGCGACTGCTGGAGGAGGCCGAAGCAGGCGTAGCAGGCGAGAGCGTGGCGCTTCTCGGTCGGCAGAGACTCGTCATCGAGATCCTCTGCGTTCTCCAACTGGGCGTCCGTAATGTCGGCGAAGACCAGGTCGCGGAGCGCGAGGCGGACGGCTGAGAGGGCGCGGAGGAAGGCGTGGGCTTGGGCCTCGTTGGGGAGCAGGATTACCGCCGGATCGCCCTTGGCGCTGGCGAAGGCCACGGCGAGCAGGCGGGCCTCCTCGGAGGCCTGCGCGGAAAGCGTGTCCACCCAGAAGCCGGCAATCTCCTCGTCGTTGGCAGGTACATTGGCACGATTGACGGAGACGCGGGCCGCGGCGGGGGCGATGAGGCGGAGTAGGTCGGAGAGCACCGTGCGCGCCTCCTGGGTCATGCTGAGGCGCAGTTCAGCCATCTTTCTCGAGGAGTGAGTTGAGGTGCCACTGCTGCAGCTCCAGCGAGAGCATCTCGGCCCGTTCGCGATCGCCCGTCCAGACGGTCGCGCGTCCTTCAGCGTGAATGGCGCGCATGAGCTTCTTGGCTTCGGCGGCGCTGATGCGCAGTACGCTCATAAAAGCCACGACGACGTAAGCCTGGTAGTTAATCGGATCGTTGAGCACGACGACGTTCCATTTGGGCGCCGCCGAGACCAGCGTCTCAGTCTTGATCTCGGGTTTGAGTTTCGGCTTGGCCATCAGGGCTCAGGTCAGAACGAGACCGTAGCGTCTCGCGCAGTTTCCGCAAGCCGTCGATGAGCTCATCCGTTCGGGCCCGGGCCGAGGTCTCGGTCGGCTGACGTTCGATCTGATTGGCCAGTCGGGCGAGGCCGGTACAGGCCATCAGGGAGAGCATCCCTTTGGCCCCGTGGGCTTCCCGGCTAAGGGTGTCCGGCTCGGAGGAGTCACGGGCGACACAGAGGCGCGTGATGATGTCCTCGGCGTGTCGGAGGAAGGCCCGGGCGGCAGCCTTTAGGTCCTCGGCGTCTTCGGTTTCGGCGGCCTCGAGGTTGGCCGCGAACTCGTCGTCCCGGACGCGCCCGAGGGCGGCTTCCTGGCTGGCGGCGAGAAGCTCCAGTTTTTCGAGTAATTCTGCGCCGCGGACCGGTTTGGCGAGGTAGGCGTCAAAGCCGGCGGCCTCGCAGCGGGCGCGATCTAGTTCCTGGGTCATGGCGGTCAGGGCCAGGAGCGAGGTACGGCGGCGGCCGCGGGCCTGTTCTTCGGCGCGGATGGCGGTGGCGACGGACAGCCCGTCCATGATCGGCATCTGGATATCGAGAATCGCGACGTCGAATTCCTTGGTGCGCCAGAGGTCTAGGGCCGCGGAGCCATCGACCGTGGCGCTGACATCGTGCCCGGCGCGGCGGAGCCGGGCGCTGGCGACCTCGCGATTGACCTCGTTGTCTTCGGCGAGGAGCACGCGGAGGCTGCGGGAGGCTCGGGGGGCGCCGTGGGCTGGCTCGTGTTCGTCGCGAAGGGGGGCTTCGGTGCTGAAGCGGGTCCATAGCGCCGTGAGCGTGACCGGGCGGAACAGCTGGGCCTGGCTGCGGAATTCGACTTCGGAAGAAGTCACCAGGATGATCTGTTCGCGGGGGAAGGCCGGCAGGCGCGGGCTGACGTCTTCGGGCAGATCGATGATCGCCCGGCTGAAGGGGTTCTCGGCGGCGGCCGCGGCCGCCCAGAGCGCTTCGGCGTCTTCGTAGGTCTCCGTCTGTTCGCATTCCGCGCCCCAATAAGAAAGCGAGTCGGCGAACCATTGGCGGACGGCGCGGTCGCCGGCGACGAGCAGGATCCGCTGCCCAGCGAGCTTGGGTTGCGGCGGGGGCGTGAAGACTGGGTTGGGTTCGACCATGACCGTCGCGGCGAAACTGGAGCCAGCGCCGACTTCGCTCATCACTTTCATGTAGCCGTCCATCGCCTGCGTGAGGCTGCGGACGATTGTCAGGCCGAGGCCCGTGCCGCCGAAGCGGCGCGTCGTGGAGGCGTCGGCCTGCGTGAACGGCTCGAAGATGCTCTCGAGGCGGTCTTGCGGGATGCCGATGCCGGTATCGCGGACGGTGAGTTGTGCGCGGAGCCGGCCGTTGCGTTCCTCGAATTCGAGTTCCGCATGGACGTGGCCGTTCTCGGTGAACTTCACCGCGTTACCGACGAGGTTGGCGATGATGCGGCGGAACTTGATCGGGTCGCCGAGCACGGACTGGGGGGAGTCGGCCTTGACGAGCGCGGCGAGCTCGACGCCCTTGCGGCCCGCCTGGTGCTGGAACTGGGCGGTCACTTCCTCTAGGGCGCGGACGGGATTGAAAGGAATGTTTTCAATTGTGACGTTACCGCGGTCGAGCCGAGAGAAGTCGAGCACATCGCGGACGGTGTCTTCAAGTTCGCTGGCACAGGATTGGATCTTGCGCAGTACGTCCGGCGAAAGCGGCGCGGCTAACTCCAGGTTCGTCTCGCAAAGGCCTTGGATGGCGTTGATCGGGTTTCGGATCTCATGCGTCACGTTGGCGACGAACTGCCATTTGGCGGCGGCGACCTCTTCCGCCTTTTCCAGCGCGATGCGCAGGCGGTTATGTTCGTCGACCGATTCCGTGATGTTGACCGCAAAGGTCAGGAGCCCGTTCGGCAGGCCGCCGCCGCCCTTGATGCGTTCGTGGACGACGCGGACGAGGCGCGAGCGGCTGTCCAGAGTCTCGAAGTGCATGACCGCATGGAGTACCCGTTGGCCCGTGCGGATCACTTCCTCGTCGAACTGCCGGAACTGGTTGGCCGAGCGGGCCGAAAGGATGTCGGCCAGCGTGAGGTCGGCCACGTAGCCGCGGTAGGGCAGGGCGAGGAACTCGTCGAGGCTGCGGCTCGTATGCAGGATGCGCCCCTGTAGGTCACGGAGGATGATGAAGTCGGGCGAATTTTCGATGAGCGTGCGGGCGAGGCTCATGCCGGAACGAGGCGTGAGGATCGGTGCTCCATTGACCTGCGGGTCTTCGGCGAAGATGAGCCAGACCTGGCGATCGAACTTCGGATCGGGTTGCAGGATGATCTTAGCTGCGCGGATGGGTTCGCCGGCGTTGGCGTTCCGGACCTCGAGCATGCCGCTCCAGGCGGACCAGCGGGCGGCGGAGTGGAGTAGGGTGGAGGCAGCCTGGCCGTTCTCGAGTTCGAGGAAGAGTTTATCGATGTTCATGCCCGCCTGGACCTTCTGGCCGACCGCGCGGTCGACGAGCGGATTGGCGAACAGGATCTCGCCCTTGCGGCTGCAGACCAGGAAGGGCCAGGGTAGGAGGTCGGGTAATGTGGTGAGGTCCGCCATCGGGTGCTAGGAAGCGTGGAGGGTATCGTCCGCGGGGACAATCCTCCTTGTGATGAGGGGAAGGCTCTAACGAGAAGGGGTAGGGGTAGGGGTGGGGGCAGGGGTGGGTTTGTAATTGATATATAGATACATGGGAGATCGGATTAAACGGACGACCCCGGGGTCGCCGGGGTCGTGTCTTGCTTTTGGTGCTCAGGAAGGGACTTGAACCCTTACGCTTTAGGGGCACTGGAACCTGAATCCAGCGTGTCTGCCATTCCACCACCTGAGCATTAAAGCGGATAGGTGAGCAAAGGGTTAGCCCCCACTCTGTCAAGGTCAGGGCTGGCGCAGGGCTTTCAGCATGTAGACACAATCGAGTTTCTGGCCGAATTTGTGTCCGACGCCGCGCAAGAGCCCGGCTTGTTCGAAGCCCAGAGAGGCGTGGAGGCGCAGGCTGGGGGTTTGTTCGCCCGAGATTCGGGCGATCACGGAGCTGTGGCCGATGGCCTCCGCGCGGATGAGGAGCTCCTGCAGCATGCGCTTGCCCAGGCCCTTGCCGTGCAAGGTGTGGTCAATGAAGATCGAGTCCTCGACCGTGGCGGACCACCCCTGGCGGCTATTATAGGTCGAAAGGGAGCCCCAACCGACCACTTTGCCCCCTAATTCGATGACTAGGGCTGGATGGGCGGGGCCGCGGCTCTTTAGCCAGGTGGCCCTTCCTTTATCGGTCTCCTCGGTCAGGTGCCAGGTACAGGTGCTGGTCCGGACGTAGTGGTTATAGATAGCGTTGATCGCCTGAATGTCGGCCGGTAAGGCGGGGCGGACGCGCGTTTCCATGCCTTGAAGTCATAGCCTGAACGAAAGCTTAAACAAGCATAGGAAATCCCGTTGACAGTCGGACGCAGGTTACCTTTGTTGGCCGACCTGCCGTTGCTTAAACGGCTCTCCCGACCATGAAAGTCTCCTCCTCCCTCAAGTCGCTGAAGAAGCGCCACCCGAATTGCCAAGTAGTTCGCCGCAAGGGCCGTATCTACGTGATCAACAAGACGCACCCTCGCTACAAGGCGCGTCAGGGCTAACCCCTAGCAAACCCCCTATTTTATGAAGAAGGAAGGCCATCCTGAATATAACAACGTCGTCTTCGTGGATGTCTCCACGAACCGTGAGTTCCCGGCTCGTTCGACCATGAAGTCGAAGGAGACCAAGCTCATTGACGGCGTCGAGCATTTCGTCATCCGCCGAGAAGTCACCATGGACTCGCACCCCGCCTACACCGGCGAGAAGCGCTTTGTGGACTCCGCTGGCCGCGTCGAGAAGTTCAACACGAAGTTCCGTCGCAAGTAAGCCTCCCCCGAGGCCTGCCCAAAACCCGCCAGGTTCGCCTAGCGGGTTTTTTGTTGGCCGGAGCCATTCCGCCCCCTCTTCCCCTTGGAGGGGCTGCCGTGCGGGGGGGTGCTGGCGGCTGGATCAATGCCCTGTAGAGCGCGAACGAGGGTGGGGGTGGGGCATGGGCCATGGCTCAGGGAATAAGGGCATATTTATGGCATTTAGCCGTTTAGCTGCCAATCAGCCCTATTTTGCCTATTTTAGGGCTGCTCGCCCTAGCGGTAGCGCCGAGCGTGGCTGCGAATAACACCCCCAACCCCCCTCCTGGCCCCACCCCCTAGGTAAAGCCCTAACCCTTGATCATCAATAGCCCCCAGCTTTATTCACAGGGGGTTGTGAATGGAGGTGGGTAAAAGAGACGTCAAAATAGGGTAGAGGAAATTTAAGCAAAAGGTGCTTGATTTTGTTACAGCCCTGTATCAATAGTATCCCCGCTATGAAGCATATCCTCCCGATCCTCACCATCACGACCCTCGCTGCCGCTGCCTCTGCCCAGAGCGCTGCTGCTTCGTCCGGTCTCTCCTACAACCGCGTTGGCCTCGGCTATAACACGGACAGCAAGGGCTACTCCCTCTCGGCTTCGGCCCTGATCGGCAGCTCGAACTTCCTCGTTGCAGCTGGTACCACCATCGGTGGCTCCGCCACCACCAACGGTAATGACTCCGTGTCCCTTGGCTACGTTTTCAAGAACGTTGCCCTCGGCGCTGACGCCACCGTCTCCGTTGGTTCCAACGAGTCCTACGGCCTCAACGTCCGTAAGGACCTCGGCAACAACATCGAACTCGCTGTCTCCTACTCCCGCACCTCCTCCGACAACAATGTCTGGGGTGCTGAGCTCGCCTACAACGTGAGCAAGCAGATCCAGCTCGCCGTCGGTTACTCCGACAGCAACGCCGCTGGTGCTGCTGGTGATGGCCAGACCTCCCTCGCGGTTCGCTACAACTTCTAATCTTCGGATTAGAGGCTGATCACAAGGGCCCCGGAAACGGGGCCCTTTTTGTTTAGTTTTTAAATCAGCCTCGACCCGATTGTGACGGAAAGATGCCAAACGTGCACTTTTTTGTTGTTTTACGGTCAATCGTGCTTAAACCCGATCATGCATATGAAGAACATCCTCCCGATCCTCACCCTCACGACCCTCGCTGCCGCTGCCTCCGCCCAGGCTGCTGCTCCGGCCGGTCTCAACTACAACCGCGTCGGTCTCGGCTACAACACCGACACCAAGGGCTACAGCCTCTCCGCTACCGCCGTCCTCGGCAGCTCCAACATCTGGGTTGGCGCTTCCTCCACCATCGGTGGCAACGGCACTAAGAACGGAACCGACTCCATCGCCATCGGTTACCTCTTCGCTAACGTCTACGCTGGCATCGACGCCACCGTCTCCGTTGCCTCGAACGAAGCCTACGGTCTCGGCCTCCGCAAGGCCCTCGGTAACAACTTCGAAGCTGCTGCCTCCTTCGGCCGCAACTCCGCTGACAATAATGTCTGGGGTGCTGAGCTCGCCTACAACGTGAGCAAGCAGATCCAGCTGGCCGTCGGTTACTCCGACGCTCAGGGCTCTGCCTCGACCTCCGACATCTCGGTTCGCTACAACTTCTAATCTTAGGATTAGAAGCTGAACGAAGGGCCCCGGCAACGGGGCCCTTTTTGTTTTCAAGGGTTATCGGCCAGGCCGCTATTTGGCCTCCACGTGGACCGTCACGCGCATCTCGCGGTCACCACCGCCCCAGTAACTGCCGCTGACCGGGGTGGCGTCGCGGTAATCCCGCCCGACGGACGAAGCCACGTAGGCCTCATGGATCACCTTCTTGTTCGTCGGGTCCACGCCGAGCCAGCCGTAGCCTGGAATCCAGATCTCAGCCCAGGCATGGGAGGCATGGCTGCCGATGACATCTCCGCGCTTGGCGTCATAGACGTAGCCGCAAACGTAGCGGGCGGGGATGCCGATCGAGCGGCAGAGCGCCAGCAGCAGGTGGGCGTAGTCCTGGCAAACGCCCTGCGGCTTGGCGAAGAACTCCTCGGTGTTGGTGCCGATGTGCGTCGCTCCTGGCACGTATTTACAGGTGCTATGGATGAAATCCATCAGCCCGATGATGACCGAGAAGAGGTCGCCGCGGTCTTTCTCGACGTCGACGGCGGCCCGCCAGATTTCGGGGGTGATCCGGATGGGGCCGTCCGAGAGCAGGTAGGGCTGGAAGCTTTCGATGACTTCCTCGGCTCTCACCGCTGCAAGGGGGACGTCGGTTGGGATGGCTGAGACGGGGGTGGGGGTCGTCTCAACGATGCTGGAGACGTCGATGACCAGTTCCCGATGCGTTTCCTCGATCTCGAATAGGTGGACGGTGTTGCGGTAAAGGTCCGGGTAGCGGCGCATTCGCACTGCCGGCAAGACGCGCACGAGATGGAGGCCGAGCTTTTGGCGGAGGTTGCTGAGCGGGGTGACGCGGAGCTCGTTGGTGTTATTGCGAACGGGAAGGGCGTAGCGGTATTCGGTCCGGTGGAGGATGCGGAGCTTCATGGGCGCGGGCCGTCCTTATTGCTGCTGCTGTTGCTGCTGTTCGCGCTGCCAGTCGGAAAGGGATTCCGGTCGGGTGCCGCGTGGGAAGTGGCGGTCGACCTCTCCGGGTAGCAGCACGTAATTCTCGAAGACGCCTGACCAGCGGCGTTGAGCTGCACTTGGAGCTCATCGATATAGGCGTGCAGTCCGCGGGCCATGACCTCGGGCGGTCCCGCGAAGCTCAGCCGGGCAAGGAGGGCGGCCGGTGATTTTCTCGCAACTGTTTGAATAGCGGCCCGTCGGGGTGCCGGAAATGTCATGCAGGACTTCGTCGGCGCGCCGGATACAGTGCGGACCGAGCGTGGGAATTCATTGGAGAAGAGCAGCAGATCGACGACGCCCTCGACACTGATTTCGCCGCCATGGACGCGACGGTAGCCGGCGTGCGCGCTACAGGCCCGCAGGACCGCACCCACTGCAGGGATTCCAAGGCTGAATCGCCGTCGGCCGTCTGCGTCTGGGAGCGGATGTCTAGGAAGCGGCTGGTCATGTCCGAGCGCTTCTAGCAGCGGCCGAGCTGCAGGAAGTTCCAGCCCTCATCCCGGGTCAGCGTCGCGTCGGTGATGCCGTCGAAGAGCATCGAAGAGGCGATGATCTTCTCATATAAGCCTGCGGGAAACGCTCGAGGAGTTCGAGGCCTTCGGCCGAGGTGACGAAGAGGTTCAGCGCGTTGATCTCCGACCACATCTCGTCGGAGATCTTATCGCGCACCGAACGGGCGTTCTCGCGGGCCACTCGGATGCAGGAAAGGATCGAATCCGGGTTACGGAGGTCGAGGGTGAGGAAGCGGGCGACATCGCCTTGCTTGGGGTCAGGGTAGAGCGTGCGAAGGAACCCTCCATCGCCGTGGCGGCAAGGACCGGCGTCCAATACTCCTGGGCCGTGCCTCGTCCCAGCGATTCATCGTCGAGGAGCATCTCCTCGGAGACGCGCAGGAGGCGGGCGAGGTTCTCGGCCCGCTCCATCTGGCGGGACATCCAGTACTGGTGGTCGGCGACTCGGGAAAGCATCATGGCCGTAGGATCAAGCTGCGAGCACCCAGGTGTCTTTACTGCCGCCGCCCTGCGAGGAGTTGACGACCAGGGACCCGCGCGTGAGGGCGACGCGGGTCAGGCCACCCGGGAGTACCTTGACGGTGTCGCCCCAGAGCACGAAGGGTCGCAGGTCGACGTGGCGGCCTTCGAGTCCGCCGTCCACGAGGGTGGGGTGCTGGGAGAAATTGACGACCGGCTGGGCGATATAGTTGCGAGGGTGGGCGGTCACCTTCTGGCGGAATTCCTCGATCTGGGCGGCCGTCGCCGTGGGACCGATGAGCATGCCGTAGCCGCCGCTTTCGTTGGCCGCCTTGACGACGAGTTTCGGGAGGTTCTCGAGGATATATTTCTTATCGGAGTCGCGCCAAGCGAGGTAGGTGGGGACCTGATCGAGGATGGGTTCCTGGCAGAGGTAGTAGCGGATCATGTCCGGCACGTAGGCGTAGGTGACCTTGTCATCCGCCACGCCGGTGCCGATGGCGTTGGCGAGGGCCACGTTGCCGCGGCGGACGGCGTCGACCAGACCGGGGACGCCGAGGCAGGAATCCTTGCGGAAGACCTGCGGGTCGAGGAAGTCGTCGTCGATGCGACGATAGATGACGTCGACCTGACGAAGGCCGCGCGTGGTGCGCATGTAGACGAAGCCGTCGAGGGCGATCAGGTCGCGGCCTTCGACGATCTCGATGCTCATCTGGCGGGCCAGGAAGGAGTGTTCGAAATAGGCGCTGTTATGCACGCCTGGCGTCAGCAGCACCACGTTCGGGTTGGGGTTCTCGCGCGGGGCAACGTGGCGGAGGGTCGCGAGCAGGTCGGCGGGATAGGTGTCGACCGGTCGGACGCCGCTGGCGCCGAAGAGCTGGGGGAAGACGCGCTTCATCGCGGCGCGGTTCTCGAGCACGTAGGAGACCCCGGAAGGGCAACGGCCGTTGTCTTCCAGGACGAGGTAGCGGCCGTCCTGGTCGCGGATCAGGTCGGTGCCGCAGACGTGGATGTAGGCGTCCTTCGGTACCGAGACGCCGACGAATTCCGGACGGTAATGGGCAGCGCCGAAGACGACTTCGGGCGGGATGATCCCGTCCTTGATGATACGCTGCTCGTGGTAGACGTCGTAGAGGAAGAGGTTCAGGGCCGTGATGCGCTGGACGAGACCGGCCTCAATGTGCTCCCACTCGCCAGCGGGCACGACGCGCGGGAAGGGATCGAACGGGAAGACGCGTTCCGTGCCTTTCTCGTCTCCGTAGACCGTGAACGTGATGCCCTGTTTGAGGAAGAGGAGTTCGAGGCTACGGAGCTTCTGACTGAGTTCTTCGTTGCCTAGGCCGGAGAGCTTGTCGGCGACGTTGCGGTAGTACGGGCGGATCTTGCCCGAGGCGTCGACGAGTTCGTCGAAGAGGTTGGCCCCCTTGTAGTCGGTGAGGATCATGCTCATAAGTAAGCAAGACCCCTGCCATCCGCCTTCTGGGACGGAGATGGTCAAAAACCTCTGGGGTTAAGGCCTAACTTAGGCACCTAGGGACAAAAACAGACAGGCTCAGAGCCCCTCGCGGCCTGGACGCCCCTTGGGCGGCGCGGCGATACCCTTGGAGCGAAAGAACTCGCTGAGTACTTCGGAGCGAGCCTCGGCTAGCTTGTTCTTCTTCACGTCTTCCGGAGTCAGGAGCTTCTGGCGTTCGGTCATGATACGCCGGAGCTGCATGAGGGCGGACTGCTGGAGCTGGCGGACGCGTTCACGCGTGAGTTTAAAGAGTTCGCCGACCTCCTCGAGCGTGAGCGGGCTTTCGCCGTTGAGGCCGAAGCGATGCGTCAGAATCTCGGCCTCGCGCGGCTCCAAGGCCGCGAGCATCTCCCCGATCTCTGCGTTGTCGGATTTCCGCGGAGGGTCTCAAAGGGCGTCCGTTCGGATTCGTCCTTCACCAGGTCGCCCAACGTCGCATCGCCTTCAAGGCCGACCGGTTGATCGAGCGAGGCGGCGCGATTCGAGATGGACTGCATGTGGACGACCTTTGAGAGCGGGATCTCCATCGCCATGGCGATCTCGTCGTTATGCGGCTCGCGACCGATTTCGACGGTCAGGCGGGCCGTGACGCGGCGCATCTGCGCGATACGGTCGACCATGTGCACCGGAAGACGAATCGTTTTCCCGTTTGAGGCGAGAGCCCGCTTGATGGCCTGCTTGATCCACCAGGAGGCGTAGGTGCTGAGCTTGCCGCCCTTATCGGGGTCGAAGCGCTCGACGGCCTTGATCAGCCCGAAGTTGCCTTCGCTGATGAGGTCCATGAGCGACAGGCCGAAATTGTCGTAGTCCTTGGCGATGCGCACGACCAGCCGGAGGTTGGACTGGATCATCTTCTGGCGAGCGGCCTCGTCGCCCTTGAGCACGCGACGCGCCAGCGCGGTTTCCTGTTCCAGCGTCAGCAGCGGCGTCTTGCCGATCTGATCGAGGTAATAGCGGATCGGAGAACGCTCTTCCGTCGACAATTCTTCCCAAGGCAGGCCGGGCTCGGTGGGATCGGTATCTTGGTTAGGGGTAGGGGTAGGGGTAGGCCTTGCGGGGGCTGGAATGATGCGAGGGGCCGCGACGGCCTTAGCCGGCTTGGCGAGAGGCAGTTTCTTGAGCTCCTTCTTGGGTTCCTTCGATGGCTTAGCCACAGCTGTCGCCTTCTTCTTGGCGTTCTTCTGTGGCTTCGACTTAGGCACGGGCGTGCGTCTCAGGAACGTAGGCCGGAGGCAAGGCCGAGGGCGCGGAGGACGCTCTTGGACTTGTTGATGGTTTCTTCGTACTCGGAAGTCGGGACGGAATCGGCGACCACGCCGGCGCCGGCTTGGATGCTGGCGACGCCATCGCGGAGCGAGGCGGTGCGGATGACGATGCACGAGTCGTGCCCGCCATCGAAACCGAAGTAACCGACCGCGCCGCCGTAGATGCCACGGCGTTCGCCTTCGAGTTCAGAGATGACCTGCATGGCGCGCACCTTCGGCGCACCGGAAAGGGTGCCGGCGGGGAAGGTCGCGCGGAAGAGGTCGAACGCATCCTTCTCGGGAGAGAGCTGGCCTTCGACCTGCGAGACGATGTGCATCACGTGCGAGTAGCGTTCGACGATCGCGTAGTCGGGCACCTTGACGGAACCCGGGACGCAGACGCGGCCGAGGTCATTGCGGGCGAGGTCGACAAGCATCAGGTGCTCGGAGCGTTCCTTCGGATCGGCGAGCAGTTCGGTCTCAAGCTGACGGTCGGCGGCTTCGTCGGCGCCACGGGGGCGGGTGCCGGCGATGGGGCGAATCTCGCAGAGACGACCGGTGAGGCGCACGTTCACTTCGGGCGAAGCGCCGACGACGTCGAAGCCGCGGCCGGTCTCCATCACGAACATATAGGGCGACGGGTTCACGTGGCGGAGCACGCGATAGAGGTCGAGCGGGTCGCCCTTGTAGGCGACATCGGTGCGGCGCGAGAGCACCACCTGGACGCAATCGCCGGCGCGGATGTATTCCTGCGTCTTGAGGATGGCCGCTTCGAAGTCGGCTTGGTTCACGTTGGCCTTACCCGTCGCGAACTCGGCGCCGGCGGGGAGCTCGGCGGCCACGGCGGCGCGGGGGCCGGTGATGACGGCCCGGAGAGACTCGAGTTCCTGCTTCGCGGCCTCCCAGGCGGCATCGGCGTCGGCCGGCGACTTCACACGGGCGTTGACGATGAGGCGAAGGGTCTGGCGGGCGTTGTCGAAGGCGACCACGCGGTCGACCAGCATGAAGTGGAGTAGGGGCGTGCCGGCCGGATCTTTGGCGGGCTTCGGGACGGTGGGCTCGATACGGTGGACGTATTCGTAGCTGACCATGCCGACCATGCCGCCGACGAACGGTGGGAGGCCGGGTACTTTGGCGACGCGCAGGCCGGAGAGTTCCTTCTTCACCAGCGAGAGCGGGTCGGCCGGCGTGGGGATGGTTTCCTTCGAGCCGTCGCGGCGGGTGATCTCGGTGCGATCTTCCCAAGCGGTGAGGGTCATCGCCGGTCCTGCGCCGCAGAAGCTGTAGCGGCCGAGCTTATCGCCCCCCGTGACGGATTCGAAAAGGAAAGGTGAGCCCAAGGCGCGGAGGCGGGCGTAGACTGACACTGGCGTCTCTAGGTCGGCCATCATGTCGAGGCACACCGGGATGAGATCGGACTTCTGGGCCAACTGGCGGAAGGTAGCTTGGTCAGGGACAAGGCTCACGTTGCCATTTAGAAGGCATCGGGCCTCGGTTGGAAACCATTTAAACGCCTTAAAGCCTAATGCAGCCCAATGCCCGGGCTTATGCCTTGCCCGGTGCGGTCCAGCGACCCCACAGCGAAAGCGGTAGCAGGCGTCCATTCCCTTCCTGCTTCAGGGCCAGTTCGCCGATATCAATCTTACCACCTAGGCCGCGGGTGTTCTCCTCGAGCAGGTTGTGGCAAAGGATGGATGAGGCGTCGATGGTGTAGACCGTCAGCAGAATGAACTGCGCCTGCGGGGAGAGGAGTTCGCGGCAGGCGCGCAGGAGCGGGGCGAGGTCGCGTTCGACTTTCCAGAACTCACCGGTGGGACCACGACCGAAGGCGGGCGGGTCGAGCATGATGGCTTCGTATTTATTGCCGCGCTTCACCTCACGCTTCACGAAGGTCATCGCGTCCTCTATGATCCAGCGAATTGGCTCCTCGGCCATGCCGGAGAGCTCCTGGTTGCGGCGGCCCCACGCCACGGCGGGCTTGGAGGCGTCGACATGCGTCACGTGCCAGCCCGCTTGGGCGGCGCCGAGCGAAGCGGCACCCGTGTAGCCGAAGAGATTGAGTAGGCGGGGGCGGGGTTCGAGCTTCTGGGGGCGCGCCGCGACCCATTTCCAGTGCGGCGACTGTTCGGCAAAGACGCCAAACTGCTTGGAATTATCCATGAACCGGAGCTGGAAGCGGAGCTTACCGAGCTGGGTCTCCCATTCCTTGGGGCAGTTGCCCTTGAGCTTCCAGCGGCCTTCGCGGCCCCCTTCTTCGTGCTCGGCGACAGCGCGGGCCCATTCGGCGGCGGGCAGGGATTTGCTCCACCAGGCCTTGGGCTCGCTGCGGATCATGCGGACGCCGCCGATCTCCTCGAGTTTGAACCCGTCGCCGGAATCGAGGAGGCGATGTCCCTCCCAGTCGCTGACTAGTACGCTGATTTCCACGCGGCCATCGTGGCTAACCTGCGGACGGGAGGGAAGCCCGCTTTTGCTCGCCAAAACTTTTTCCGCCCTTCCTCTTGGCGTTGATGACGAGAGAGCTAGCCAGCGCGCGCTGGGAGACGAAGGTCTCCGGCCTCGTCATGCTCACCTCCGACTGGACGGGGCCGGGCCTGCCGCCGCTCTCCCTGAATCCGCCCGCCCGCCTGACTTTGCTCGAGCCGGCCGACGTGCGAGCCTGGGCGCTGCGTTCGGGGCATTGGCTGGAAGCCGGCCGCGTGCACTTCTTTTTCTGGAAGGCCCTCTGCCCGGAGGTCGCCGAGGGTACGGTCAGCGTGGCCGGCCTATTCAATGATTGGGGTAAAGCCGTCGATATGGAGCGCTGGGTCCTGAATCCGGTCTGCGTCGCCGGTGCCGAAGGTTTCGAACTGAGCGTCGCCGCCGCGGACGTCTTCGGCGCAGCCGACGAGTTCGAATTCAAGTTCCTCCGCGACGGCGGTCGTTGGGTGGAGCCGCCGCACGATGCCGACAATATTCTTCGCTCCGCCTCGAACCATCGCAACCTGATCGTCTCCCGGCGCCGGACCGATAAGCATGTCTTCCGTTTCCATGCCGCGGACGCCGATCCGGCCGCCGCCCCGGTGCGGATGATTTTCGCGACTCCGGACCTCCTTGAGCTCGGCGACATTCTCGCCTCCGATCCGCTCGATGTGCTCGAGCCACCTGGTAATTTCGGCGCGCTCGTCAGCGGCCGCACGACCCAGTTCCGCGTCTTCGCTCCGCGCGCCCGTGCCGTCGAGGTCAGTTGGCGTAACCCAGCCGGTGGCGCGAGCCATCTCCTCGCGTTCAAGCCCGAAGGGCAGGGCGCTTGGTCGGTCACCCATCCGGAAAATCTTGCCGGATCACATTATTGGATCTCCGTCACCTCCGCCGAGGCTGGTACCCAGGAGCGTTTCGGCGAGACGCAGCTCGTTGACCCTTGGGCGCGTGCGGTCGTCGGCCCACAGCAGGCTGCTGGTATCGTCATCGGGCCGGAATCATTGGCTCCTTTCGCCGACGGCTTCGTGCCGCCGGCCGTCGAAGACCTTGTCATCCTCGAAGGGCATCTGCGCGATCTGCTCGGCCTCGCCGAGGGTGCACCTTCCGCCGGCGGCTACCGCGACCTCGCCCGTTATGTCCGCTCGCAGGGCAATTACCTGCGGGCGCTGGGGGTGAACGCACTCGAGCTCCTGCCGTGCGCGGAGTTCGAGCATGCGGACAAGGAAGAATATCATTGGGGCTACATGCCCGTCAGCGCGTTCGGCGTGGCCAATCAATACGCTTCCGCGCCGGGCGTGGTCGCAATGGAGGAGTTCCGCGACCTCGTGCGCGCCTGCCATGAGGCCGGCCTCGCCGTCATCATGGACGTGGTGCTCAATCATTTCGGTTCCCCCAACGGACTCGGTGCCATCGACGCCCCTTATTATTACCGCGTCGATCCGCAGGGCGAACTGACGAATTGGAGCGGTTGCGGTAACGATGTGCGCGCCGAGGCGCCGATGTTCAAACGCCTCGTGCACGCGGCGCTGCGGCATTGGACTGAGACGCTCGGTGTCGACGGCGTGCGTCTCGACCTTGCGGAACTGCTCGGCACGCCGCTGCTGCGCGAGATCGAAGCCGACTTCCGGGTGCGCGCACCGCAGAAGATTCTCATCGCCGAGCCGTGGAGCTTCCGCGGCCATGCGGCCCGCGACCTCGACGACAGCACGTGGACCAGCTGGGATGATGCGTTTCGCGAATTCCTGCCGGCCTATGTCCGCGGGCACGCTAAGGCCGCGGACCTGCTGCATCACGTCGCCGCGTGTGCTATCCGTCCGTCGGCCCGCCTGCGTTACGCGCAGTCGCACGACGACATGGCTTGGCTGGATCGCATCACGGAGCGGGCCGACTCCGATGCGCTCGACCCCGCGCCCAACGACGTCCTGCGTACGCGCATGATGCACGTCGTCCTCCTTTGCGCCGCTGGAGTGCCGATGCTGTGCGCGGGTCAGGATTTCCTGATGACCAAGCGTGGCGTCGGGAATACGTGGCGTCGAGGGGACCTGAACCGGCTGGACCCCGTTCGTTTGGAGCGTTTCCGGGCCGAACATGAGTTCGTCGCCCGCCTCATCGGTTTCCGCCTTTCGGCCGCGGGTGCGGCCATGCGCCCACGCCAAGCGGTCACGGGTGGATGGATGCAGGTCACGCATCAAGAGGGCGGCGAGGCCTTCGTCGCGGTCCTCAACGCGGATGGAGCCCTCGGAGCAGCCCGCGTGCTCCTGGCCTGCAATCCGCATGACCATGAGGCCAGCCTCGAGCTCCCGCGTACCGGCAACTGGACGCCCGTGGTCGTCTCGCCGTTCCCCTCCTGCCTCCATGCGCCTGGGCCGGTTCCGCGAATCGAAGCGGGCAGGGTGGTTTTGCCGCCTTTGGCCTCCGCCGTCTGGTCGGCCGGAGCCTGATTCGCATTCTCGCTTGCCAATGGGGGTCGGCAGGGCCTTTTTCATCCCTTTCCCGCTCAAGCGAGAACCCACTCTTCTATACACCACACCATGGCCACCAAAGTAGCTATCAACGGATTCGGCCGCATCGGCCGTCTCGTCTTCCGCGCCCTCGTCGAACAGGGCCACCTCGGCACGACCTTCGACGTCGTCGCCGTTGGCGATATCGTCCCTGCGGACAACCTCGCCTACCTCCTGAAGTACGACTCCACGCAGGGTCGCTTCAATGGCACCGTCTCCTCCAAGAAGTCCTCCCCGGACAAGCTGGAAGACGACGTTCTCGTCGTGAACGGTAAGGAAATTCTCGTGGTTTCCGCCCGCACCCCGGCCGAACTGCCTTGGAAGGCCCTCGGCGTCCAGGTCGTCATCGAGTCCACCGGCCTCTTCACCGAAGCCGCCAAGGCCAAGGGTCATATCGAAGCCGGCGCCAAGAAGGTCATCATCTCCGCTCCGGCCAAGGATGAAGACATCACCGTCGTCATCGGCGTCAACGACGACAAGTACGACGCGGCTGTCCACCACATCATCTCCAACGCTTCCTGCACCACGAACTGCCTCGCGCCGCTCGTCCACGTGCTGCTGAAGGAAGGTTTCGGCGTCGCCGAAGGCCTGATGACCACCGTCCACGCTTACACCGCTACCCAGAAGACCGTCGATGGTCCGTCCAAGAAGGATTGGAAGGGTGGCCGTTCCGCTGCGATTAACATCATCCCGTCCGCCACCGGTGCCGCTCGCGCCGTCGCTCTCGTGATTCCGGAAGTGAAGGGCAAACTGACTGGCATGGCCTTCCGTGTGCCGACCCCGACCGTCTCGGTCGTCGATCTCACCGTCAAGACCGTCAAGGAAACCTCCCTCGCCGAAATCAAGGCCGCCCTCAAGAAGGCGTCCGAGACCTACATGAAGGGCATCCTGGCCTACACCGACGAAGAAGTGGTCTCCTCCGACTTCATCCACGACAAGAGCTCGTCGATCTTCGACGCCGGCTCCTCGATCGAGCTGAACAAGAACTTCTTCAAGCTCATCAGCTGGTACGACAACGAGTGGGGCTACTCCAACCGCGTCGTCGAGCTCCTGGGTAAAGTCACGGCCAAGCTCTAAGCCTCGCTTAGATTCCTCCGCGACAGGCGGCCCATCCGGGTCGCCTGTCTTGTTTTGGGCTCCCGGCGGGGTGGGGGTGGGCGGTTACGACGGTTTGCGAGGGCTCGGGCGGTTTGTTCTTCCCACCCTTGGCCTTACGCCTTTCTCTGCTCCTTTCACCACCATGCCTGCTCCTACCCTCCGCGAACTCGGCTCCGTCAAAGGCCAGCGTGTCCTCGTCCGTGTCGACTTCAACGTCCCCCAGGACAAGAAGACCGGCGCCATCACGAATACCCAGCGTATCGCCGCAGCCCTGCCGACGATCAAGTTCCTGCTCGAAGGTGGCGCCTCTCTGGTGCTCATGTCCCACCTCGGCCGTCCGGACGGTAAAGTCGTCGAGAAGTTCTCCCTCCGCCCCATCGCCGTCGAGCTCGAGAAGCTCCTTGGTAAACCGGTGAAGTTTGTCGCCGCCTGCGTAGGCGCCGAAGCCGAAGCCGCCGCCAAGGCCCTCCAGCCAGGCGAAATCCTGCTCCTCGAAAACCTCCGCTTCCACATCGAGGAAGAGGGCAAGGTGAAGCTCGAAGACGGCACCAGCCAGAAGGCTGACCCGGCTAAAGTGGCTGAATTCAGGGCCTCTCTCTCACGTCTGGGTGACGTCTACGTGAACGACGCTTTCGGTACCGCGCACCGTGCCCACTCCTCGATGGTCGGCGTCAGCTTGGCTCGCAAGGCCGCCGGCTTCCTCCTCGAAGCCGAGCTCAAGGCCTTCGACACCGTCCTCAACAACCCGCAGCGCCCGCTCCTCGCCATTCTCGGCGGCGCCAAGATTGCCGACAAGATTCCGCTCATCCGCAACCTCATCGAGAAGGCTGACGAGATCATCATCGGTGGCGGCATGGCCTACACTTTCCGCAAGATCTGCGACGGCATGGAGATCGGTAATTCCCTCTACGACGCCGAAGGCGCCAAGATCGTCCAAGAGCTGCTCGACAAGGCCAAGGCCCGTGGCGTGAAGGTCACCCTTCCGGTCGACTTCCTCTGCGGCGACAAGTTCTCCCCTGATTCCAACACCCAGCCTGCCACCATGCAGTCCGGTATTCCTGCCGGTTGGGAAGGCATGGATTGCGGTCCTGAGTCCATCAAGCTGTACGAGGCCGCTATCGGCCGCGCTGGCACGGTGGTCTGGAATGGCCCCTGCGGTGTCTTTGAATTCGAAAAGTTCGCCGTCGGCTCCAAGGCCATGGCGGCGGCAGTGGCCAAGGCCACGGACCGCGGCGCAATCACCATCGTCGGCGGCGGCGACACCGCCACGGCGGCCAAGAAGTTCGGCGTCGACACTAAGGTCTCGCATTGCTCGACCGGTGGCGGCGCTTCCCTCGAATACCTCGAAGGCAAGATCCTCCCGGGTGTCGCGGCCCTTTCGGCCTGAACCTCGCCTCACCCCCGCCCACACGCTCTCAAACTCACACCCATGTCCAAACGCACTCCCCTCATCGCCGGTAACTGGAAGATGAACAAGACCGCCACCGAAGGCACTGACCTCGTCAAGGCCATCGCCGCCGCCGTCGGCACCGAATCGGCGGTCCAGATTGTCCTTTGCCCGCCCTTCACCGCGCTCTCCGCGGTCAGCGCCGCGGCCGAAGGCACCCACCTCGCCGTGGGCGCCCAGAACATGCATGACAAGACGAACGGCGCCTTCACGGGCGAAGTCTCGGCCGCCATGCTCCGCGACCTGCACGTCACCCACGTCATCCTCGGCCACAGCGAGCGCCGGGCGATCTTCGGCGAAGACGACGCCTTCATCAATCGCAAGGTCAACGCCGCCCTCGCCGCGTCCCTCAAGCCCATCCTCTGCGTCGGCGAGCTACTCGCCGAGCGCGAAGCCGGCACCACGAACGCCGTGGTTAAGCGCCAGGTTGAGCTCGGTCTCGCCGGTGTTCCTGCAGGTAAGGCCGAACAGGTCATCATCGCTTACGAGCCCGTCTGGGCAATCGGTACGGGTAAGACCGCCACCCCGGCCATGGCCCAGGAAGTGCACGCTTTCATCCGCTCGCTGCTCGTCTCCCAGTTTGGAGCCGAGACCGCGGGTCGCGTCCGTATCCTCTACGGTGGATCTATGAAGCCCGATAACGCCGATGCCCTGCTCGCTGAGCATGACATCGATGGTGGCCTGATTGGTGGCGCTTCCCTTGAGGCCAAGAGCTTCGTCGACCTCGTCCAGAGCGCCGCGAAGTCCTTGACCCACTAAGTCGGAGCCGCTCGACCCTAGGCCAGCGAATGGATTAGCCCCACTGGGGCTTTCGTTTCGCTGGCCTAATAGTTTGGAAAGGGCCCAATGGCGGGCAGGGAAGGGCTTTAATGAACTAAAACAATCAATAGTGTGTAAGTAATTGTTAAACAATGTTTTATGTTGTTAATTTACACCCTGTTCACAGGTTCTTAGGGGTTCCATTCCCAGTCTACCCGTGAAAAGCGACTAAAACCGCTTAAATTTGGGTTGCGAAGGGGGTCCGCCTTTCGTGCTTCTTCGGTCAAAAAACCCGCCAATCCATTCGTCTGAACGCGATGCGCAAACTCCTCGATTTCCTTAACCGCCCGGCCCCCCGCGGCAACTTCTTCGCCCGGGCCGTCAACGCCGCCCCGTTCCAGATCCTCGTCTGCCTGCTCATCACGGCCGTGGTCGTCGCCGCCGCGGTCAACGAGTACGCCACGAACAAGTATCTGAACGTCGGATACACGCCGGATCAGCCCGTCGCCTTCGATCACTCCTTCCATGCCGGCCCCGATTCCGTCCTCGGTCTCGATTGCCTCTATTGCCACAACTTCGTCGACAAGTCTTCGCATTCCAACGTCCCGACGACTGGTACCTGCTGGAACTGCCATAACCAGGTGAAGCCCGACAGCCCTGCGCTCGCGCTCGTGAAGAAGAGCGTGGAAACCGGCGAAGCGATTCGCTGGGTCAAAGTGCACAAGGTGCCCGACTACGTTTACTTCAATCACGCCGTGCACGTGAACCGCGGCGTGAGCTGCGTTGAGTGCCACGGTCGCATCGACCAGCAGGTCGTCGTCGGCCAGCAGAAGTCGCTCAACATGTCCTTCTGCCTCGATTGCCACCGCAATCCCGAGCAGTTCCTGCGTCCCGTCGACAAGGTCACCGACCTCGCCTACAAGGCCACTTCGCCTGCTGCGCAGACCGCGGACGGCACGAAGTTCGTCCACGACTGGAAGGTCAATCCGCCCCAGAGCTGCTCGGGCTGCCACCGCTAATCCCCCCACCTTTTTCCGATGAGCAAGAAAGTTTTCGAACACCCTGCGGTCCAGCCCGGCGAGCCGACCGGCCCCTCTTACTGGCGCAGCCTCGACGAGCGCAATAAGTCGCCCGAGTTCCGCACCCGCGCCGAACGCGAGTTCGTCGAAGGCGCCTCCGCTATCACCTCCGTTGAGCGTCGTGAGTTCCTGATGCTCATGGGCGCCTCCTTCGGCCTCGCGGGTCTCGGTCTCGCCGGTTGCCGCGAACCCCGCAATCACACGCTTCCTTACGCCAAGCAGCCGGAGAACACGATTCCCGGCGTCGCCACGTACTACGCTTCCTCCTTCCCTGGCGAGTTCGCCAATCAGCCGATCCTCGTCGAGACGCACCAGCACCGCCCGACCAAGATCGAAGGTAACCCGAGCCACCGCGCCAACGGCGGAGCTTCTTCGAAGTTCGCCCAGGCTAGCGTGCTCGACATGTACGACCCGGACCGCGCGCAGGCTTCCGTCGCCGCCGATGGCTCCGTGCTTTCCGTCGCCGCCGCCCGTGCGTTCGTGCGCGGTCTCGCCACCGCCGCCAAGGGCGACGCTGGTGCTGGCTTGGCCTTTCTCGCCCGTCCATCCACTTCCCCAACGCGTGCCCGTCTCGTCGCCGGCCTCAAGGCCGCCTACCCGAAGGCCCGCTGGGTCGAATACACGCCCGTCTCCCAGGATCGCGGCCACGCCGTCCTCGGCGCCCGCGCGCTGCCGGATTACGCCAAGGCCCGTCGCGTGCTGAGCCTCGACCGCGATTTCCTTGGGGCGCATGACGCCACCATCGAAGACACCCGCGCCTATTCCTCCGCCCGCCGCGCCGATACGGCGGAGCAGGCTGAGAAGATGACGCGTCTCTACGTCGTCGAATCCACCTTCTCGCTGACTGGCGCCGCCGCCGATCACCGCCTCCGCGCCTCGTCTTCGCACATCTCCGGCCTCGCGATTCTCTTCGCCGCCGAAGTCCTCGCTCAGACCGGCAACGCCGCCGCCGCTTCCCTCAAGGGTAAGGTCTCTGGCATCAACGTCGACGCCAAGTGGGTGACCGAATGCGCCGCCGACCTCGTCAAGGCCAAGGGTGAAGCGCTCATCGTCGTTGGAGAGCATCTGTCCGCTGATGCGCACCGCGCTGTCTTCCTCGCGAACCAGGCCCTCGGCGCCGCCATCAAGTACGTCGCCGCTCCGGCTCCCTCGTCGCTGACGATCGCTGCCCTCGCCGCCAAACCGGCCGAGACCCTCGTCATCCTCGGTGGTAACCCCGTTTACGATGCTCCGGCTGACGTCGACTTCGGCGCCGCCATCAAGTCCGCCAAGTCCGTCGTTCGTCTCGGTTATCACGGCGCCTCCTTCGATGAAACCTCCGCTGCCGTGAAGGCCGCGGGTGGTACGTTCCTCGCCACTTCCCATTATCTCGAGAGCTGGTCCGACGGCCGTACGCTCAGCGGCGTCTACGTCCCGGTGCAGCCGATGATCGACCCGCTGTTCGCGACGGTCACCGAGCTCGATGTCCTCGCTCCGTTCGCCGGTTCCGACAAGGACGCCCACGCGCTCGTCCGCGAGACTTTCAACTCGCTGTCGAAGAATGCCTCCGACGAAGCCTTCGCCGCCTGGCTGGCTGAAGGCGTGCTCGCCGGTTCCGCTTTCGCCGCCGCCAAGCCCGCTGTCAGCGCCGAGCAGATCAAGTCCTTCGCCGCTCCGGCCCTTTCGTTCGACTCCCTCGAAGTCCGCCTTATCCCGAGTGTCCACTCGGGCGACGGTCAGTACGCCAACAACGGCTGGCTCGCTGAGGCTCCGGATCCCATGTCCAAGACGGTCTGGGAAAACGTCATCCTCGTTAGCCCCAAGTTCGCGGCCAAGCTCGCCATCGAGCCGTCCGAAGCGCTCATCAATAAGATTGGTGGCGAAACCGACTTCCTGCACACCGGCGCTCTCAACCGTAATATCAATCAGCTCATCGACGGCCGTCTCATTTGCCGCGTCGCCACGCTGACCCTCGGCGACAAGACGGTCACTGGTCCGGTCTTCATCATGCCAGGCATGGCGGATTATACTGTCGGCCTGCAGCTTGGCTTTGGTCGCCGCGTGGCTGGTCGCATCGCCACGCGCGTCGACGAACGCCTCGCTGGTCGCATCACCGGCAACGGCTTCAATACCTATCCTTTCGTCTCCGCCTCCGAGCCTTCCGTCCGCACGGGCGTGAAACTCACTCTCACCGATGCTACCGTGGCGGTCTGCAACATGCAGGACCACTGGTCCATGGAAGGCCGCGATATCATCCGCGAAGGTAACGTCGAAGACCTGAAGAAGAACCAGAATTTCGCCAAGCTCGGCATCGATGGCCACGCCCCCGCCGTCTACGGCAAGGACGGCAACATGGCTCCGGCCGCCAAAGCCATCACCACGCCGCGCGGTAATTCCGCCTACGAGCACCCGGCGCACGCTGTCGCCCCGAATGTCGCCGTCTGGAAGGGCCACGAAGACAAGTTCCCCGCGCTCCAGCAGTGGGGTATGTCGATCGACCTCAACACTTGCACGGGTTGCAACGCCTGCGTGACGGCCTGTCAGTCCGAGAACAATATCCCCGTCGTCGGCCGCGAGCAGGTGCTCAAGGGACGTAACATGCACTGGATTCGTCTCGACCGCTACTTCTTCGATGGCCGTGCCGCCGCGGGTAACGCCATCCCCGAAGACCCGCAGGTCACCTTCATGGGCGTCGCTTGTCAGCATTGCGAAACCGCCCCGTGCGAAACCGTCTGCCCCGCCAACGCCACCGTCCACGACGACCAGGGTCTCAACACCATGGCGTACAACCGTTGCATCGGCACCCGCTATTGCGCGAACAACTGTCCTTATAAGGTCCGTCGCTTCAACTTCCTCGACTTCAACAAGCGCGTCGACGGTCACTACTACGAAGGTCCCCTCGGCCCCGAGAAGACCGTCAAAGATCCGGCCGACCTGCCGCAGCTGCAGAAGAATCCTGACGTCTCCGTGCGTATGCGCGGCGTCATGGAAAAGTGCACCTACTGCGTCCAGCGCATTCAGGAAGCTAAGATCCAGGCCAAGGTTCGCGCCCGCGACAATTCGCCCGACATCAATGTCCGTGACGGCGCTATCCAGGTCGCCTGCCAGCAGGCTTGCCCGGCTGGCGCGATCGAGTTCGGTGACATCACCGACCCGAAGTCCCGCGTCGCCAAGGCCAAGGCCTCGACCCGTTCCTACGGTGCGCTGACCTACCTCAACACCCGTCCGCGTACGACCTACCAGGCCAAGCTGCGTAATCTCAATCTCCGCATGCCTGGCGCCAACCTCGTCCCGCTTTCCCGCCTCGAGATGGACGGCCGTGCTTCGCACGGTGCCCCAGCGCACGGCGACTCCCACGCGAAGCCCGCCCATGGTGCTGCGCATCACGCCAAATAATCCTTAAACGACCACCCGTCCCATGGCTCACGCCCACGACAGCTCTTCCGAGCGCCCCGCGATCCTCGACAAGGTTCGCCCAGCCGAGCTCCCGCGCTCCCCGCTGATTCTCAACAACCGCGGCTTCCACTGGATCACCGATAAGGTTTGTGGGATCGTCGAGGAAGAGACGCCTCTCTGGTGGAAAATCATGTTCGGCGTCGCGCTGTTCGTCGCGTCCTTCACGTTCATCGGTCTCGGCTACCTCGTCGCGACTGGCACCGGCACCTGGGGCCTTCGTTCGCCCGTGGGTTGGGGTTGGGCCATCGTCAACTTCGTGTTCTGGGTCGGCATCGGCCACGCCGGTACGCTGATCTCGGCGATCCTCTGCCTCCTCCGCCAGAAGTGGCGCACGTCCATCAACCGCGCCGCCGAGGCCATGACCATCTTCGCGGTCTGTTGCGCCGGCCTCTTCCCGCTCTTCCACGTCGGTCGCGTCTGGTTCGGCTGGTGGCTCCTGCCTCTGCCTAATCAGAACGGTATCTGGCCGCAGTTCCGCTCCCCGCTCGAGTGGGACGTCTTCGCGGTCTCGACCTACTTCACCGTCTCCACGCTCTTCTGGTACATGGGCATGATCCCGGACCTCGGCGTCATCCGCGACCGGGCCACGACCTGGTGGCGCAAGGCCTTCTACAGCCTGCTGGCCATGGGCTGGCGCGGCGGCAACCGCCAGTGGTCCAACTTCGAGATGGCTTACCTGCTCCTCGCGGGCCTTTCGACCCCGCTCGTGCTTTCCGTGCACACCATCGTCTCGTTCGACTTCGCCGTCTCGAACGTCCCCGGCTGGCACACCACCATCTTCCCCCCGTACTTCGTCGCCGGCGCCATCTTCTCCGGCTTCGCGATGGTGCTGACCCTGATGCTACCCCTGCGCGCGATCTATCGCCTGCATGACGTGATCAATCAGTACCACATCGATAACATGTGTAAGATCATCTTGGCCACGGGCACGATGGTCGGCTACGCGTACGCCACCGAGTTCTTCATCGCGGCCTACTCGGGTAACGCCTTCGAGAAGTTCGCCTTCGTGAACCGCGCCTTCGGTCAGTACGCCTGGGCCTACTGGATCATGGTGTCCTGTAACGTGATCACCCCGCAGCTCTTCTGGTTCAAGAAGGTCCGCGAGAACCATTCCCTCGTCTGGATCATCTGCCTCTTCGTCAACGTCGGCATGTGGTTCGAGCGCTTCGTGATCACCGTCACCTCGCTTGCCAACGACTACCTGCCTTCCAGCTGGGGTTACTACAGCCCGACGATTGTCGATATCTTCACGTTCTTCGGCACCTTCGGCTTCTTCTCGGTCCTCTTCCTTCTCTTCATCCGCTTCCTTCCGCTGCTTCCGATGGCTGAATTGAAGATGGTCGCGCCGCAGGCCGACCCCCATGCCCACTGATTCCCGCCGACCAACGACCATGAACGAACGTAACGAACGCATCCACGGCGTCGCCTGCACTTTCCGCAAGGTGTCCGACGTGTTTCACGCGGCCGAGAAGGTGCGCGATGCCGGCTGGAAGAACTGGGACGTGCACACGCCTTTCCCGATCCACGGCATGGACCAGGCCATGGGCCTGCCTCGCTCCCCCGTGCCGCGGCTGACCCTGCTGGGCGGTGTCACTGGCTTCATCACCGGCTGTCTCCTTACCTGGTACATGAACTCTTACGACTACCCGCTGATTGTCGGCGGTAAGCCCTACTGGAGCGTGATCTTCCCGTTCCCCGTCATCTACGAGTGCACGATTCTGTTGGCCGCCTTCGGCACCTTCTTCGGTCAGTTCATCTTCAACCGCCTACCGCGTCACAATCACCCGCTCTTCGACCTCCCGAACTTCGCCCGTATCTCGGACGACACTTTCATGATCGTCCTCGAGGCCCGTGACCCGCACTTCCATCTCGATGAGTCGCGCAACTTCCTCCAGTCGCTCGGCGGCCAGGAGATCACTGTCATCCGCGACTAATCCGCACCCATGAGCCGCTATCTCGCATTCCTCGCCGTCGCTGTCGTTGCCACGATCAGCTTCCTCGGCTTCCAGGGCAAGACGTCCAAGGACACGCCCGTCTATGTCTTCGACGACATGGACTATCAGAACAAGTACAAGGCCCAGGGAGAGAACGCTCTCTTCGCCGATGGCCGTGACGCGCGTCCGCCCGTTGCTGGCACCGTCGCCCGTGGCACTGGCCTCGAGCCTACCAAGGTCTTCTCCGCTGGTTTCCAGCGCGCCGAATCCCAGAATCCTTCCTTCGTCACCGGCAAGGACGCCAAGGGCGCCTTTATCTCCGGCTTCCCAGAGAAGTCGCTCGGCTTCACCAATGGTAAGCTCAGCGATTACAACGTCAGCCAAGCCACTCTGGACGTGGGTCGCGCCAAGTACCAGATCTACTGCGCCGTCTGCCATGGCCAAGCCGGCGACGGCAACGGCATCATGAAGGTCCGCTCCGCCATCGAAGGCGATGTCGCCATCGTCACGATCGCCAGCCTCCAGACTTCACTCATCCGCGCCTATCCGAACGGTCAGCTCTACGACGTCGTTACCAATGGGAAGAACACCATGATGGGTTACGGCGACAAGCTTTCCCCCGAGGAGCGCTGGGCTGTCGTGGCCTACGTGCGCGCTTTGCAGCTCTCGCAGAACTGCCCGCCCGAACTCGTCCCCGCCGCCGTGAAGGCCCAAATCAAGTAATTCGCCCATGAGCTCCTCTTCGCCTCACGCCCTGACCGTCCATTGGAAGAAATTCCTGGCCCTCGGCGTCGCCGCCTTGGCCGTTGTCTGGTACTTTCGCTTTCGCCGGCGTGGCCCACCACGAAAACCGTCAGGCTCTTTCCGTCCTCGTCGGCTCGCTCTTCTGGGTCTCGATTCTGATCGGCATGCTGCTGCTCACGATGATTACCCGTGTCTTTGATGCCGGCTGGGCGCCCCTCGTTCGTCGTAACTGGGAGTTACTCATCGTCGCGCTGCCGGTCGTCCTGCTCATCGGAGTGGTCCCGTTGGCCTTCCTCCCTGAATTCCGTCACGCCCTCTGGGATTGGACGGATCCCGCCCACGTGCTCCCGGGCGGTCATACCGTCGGCCATGATCCCATCCTTCAGGCCAAGAGCTGGTTCCTGAACGAGAAGTTCTTCCTCTTCCGCATTAGCCTCTACGTCCTGGTGTTCGGTGTGCTCGTCACGCTGCTCCGCCGCTGGTCCTTCGCCCAGGACACCGACCGCACCGCTGGGCCACACGCATCGCCTGCATGCCGTCTCCGCCGTGGGCATCCCGATCTCGGCTGTGGCGCTCACCATGTTGGCCTTCGACTGCCTGATGGCCCTCTCTTACCACTGGTTCTCGACCATGTACGGTGTCTGGTTCTTCGCGCTCTCCATCCGCCTGGCCCTCGCGGTCACGGTGATCCTCACCTACAAGCTGTCCAACGGCGGCTGGCTTGACGGCCTCCTCAACCAGGCCCACCGCCACGTGCTCGGCTGCCTCATGCTGGCCTTCACGGTCTTCTGGGCCTACATCAGCTTCTCGCAGTACTTCCTGATCTACACCGCGAATATCCCGGAAGAGACCTTCTGGTATAACATCCGCGAAATCGACGCCGCCACGGGACTCAAGAGCGAGTGGTGGAGCGTCTCGATGTACCTCATCTTCGGCTTCTTCTTTTTGCCGTTCCTTTCCTTACTGTTCTACCGCACGAAGATCATCGCCGGTCGTCTCCTGACGGTCGCTTGGATCATCCTCATCGGCGGCCCTCGTCGACCTCTGGTTCAACGCGATCCCTCGCCAGGTTTACGATAAGTCGACCCCGGAAGGCTTCGTCGTCACGCCGTTCCTCACGCCCTCTCTCTTCCTCGATCTGGCCGCTATCATCGGCTTCGGTGGTATCGTCTTCGCCATTTTCCTGCGCGGCGCCGCCAAGCACGAGACCATCCCCGTCCACGATCCCCGTATCCTCGAGTCCATCAACTATCATGAGTGAACAACCTTCCTCCGGGAGTCGCCCGCTACTTCCCGGCCAGATCGCCTCGTGGCTGCGCCTCGTGTGCTTTATCGCGGCCGCTTTGATCGTGACCGCCTACGCGTACCTCGCTGTCCGCCAAGCCCCGAACGAAGCAGCCGATCGTCGCCAGGCCCAGAAGACCCTGCGTGCCGACAACTCCAAGAAGGGCCTCGCGCTAATTACTGAGCCCGGCCGCAACGCGGACGGCACCTATCGCATCCCGGTCAAGGACGCCGCCGCCCTCATCGCCGCCGACGTTAAGGTCGTCGCCAAGATTCAGGCCGCCGCCGCCCCAGCTCCTGCACCCGCTCCCGCCGCTCCGGCTGAGGCTGGTCCCTTCGTGAAGGCTTCCGACGACCAGATGAAGCGTGGCGCCGCGGTCTACGCCCGCACCTGCATTGCCTGCCACCAGCCGACGGGTATGGGCCTGCCCCCCGTATTCCCGCCGATCGCCAATGCTCCGATTGCCGTGGGTAACCCAGAGCTCCCGATCAAATTCATCCTCCAAGGCCTGATGGGCCCCATCACCGTTGGAGGCACGACCTACAACAGCATGATGCCTCCTGTGGCCGGAGTCAGCGACGGCGATATCGCCGACGTGCTGACTTACGTCCGCCAGAGCTTCGGCAACAAGGGTAACCCAGTTTCCGCCGACCAGGTGAAGGCCGTCCGTGCGGCTACCGCTGGTCGTACGGCGATGTGGACCACTGCCGAGCTCGGCCTCAAATAATCCCCCACTTACTTTAACCGATGACTCAGGAAAATCGTTCCGACCGCCCGCAGGGCCGTCCCCCCGAAGGCGACTCGCGTGTCACGCGGACCGAGGTTCAGCTCCGTGGTCCGTTCCTTCTCTTCTTATCTCCGCGGTGATCTGGCTGCTGGCAGCTTCGGTCCTCGGCGTAATCGCCGCCTTGCAGCAAGGCTCGCTCGCTGGCGGCCCTTTCCGCGACTGCGAAATCCTCACCTACGGGCATATCGCCGCCGCTCAGCATAACCTCTTCGTCTATGGCTGGGGCTTTAACGCCTTCTTTGCTCTTAATCTCTGGCTGCTCTCGCAGCTCGGTCGCTTCGAGCTCCGTAACGGCTGGCTTGCGACCCTGGGTGGCGCGGTCTGGAACCTCGCCCTCACTTATGGTGTGATCCAGATCTTCGCTGGTAACCAGACGGGTTTCGGGCTCCTGGAATTCCCCCGTGAAGTCGGCCCGGTGCTCGCCGTCGCCTTCCTGCTCGCCGGCTTCTGGCCAATCGTCGCCTTTGCCCGCCGACCCACCGGTCACACTTTCGCTTCGCAGTGGTTCGTGGTCGCCGCCTCGTTCGCCTTCCCGTTGACCTACCTCCTGGCCCAGTTGCTCATCCTCTGGCAGCCGGCTTCGGGCGTGGTCCAAGCCATCGCCCACAGCTGGTTCGTCTCGAACCTCCTCTTGCTTTGGTTCGGCGCTTCGGCCCTCGCCGCCGTCTATTACTTCCTGCCGAAGGTGCTCGGTCGCACCATCAGCGGTTACTATCTCGCCCCCGTGGCCTTCTGGTCGTTCATCCTCTTCGCGGGTTGGACCGGTCCGGCCGCCCTCATCGGCGCCCCGGTGCCGCTTTGGCTCCAGTCTGTCGGCGTCGTCGCCGGCGCGATGCTGATCATCCCGGTGATCATCACCGCGATCAACTTTCACGGCACGCTTTCCGCCGAAGGCGGCTGGTCCCGGGCTTGGAATGACACCACGCTGCGCTTCGTGAGCTTCGGCGCCGTCGCTTTCACTCTCTTCGGCGTCCTCAACACGGTCTTTGGTTTCCGTGGTTATAACGCCGTGGTCCGCTTCACGTCCTTCGCCGCCGGCCAGGAGCAGCTCCTGACCTACTCATTCGCGTCGATGGTCCTCTTCGGTGCCACCTACTTCGTGCTGCCTCGCCTCACCGGCTCGCGCTGGCCCTCCGCCAAACTCGTCCACGTGCACTTCTGGGCCACCGCCCTTGGCGCCGTCGCTTCGATCGTCGCCTTGCTCGTCGGTGGTTGGGAGAACGGTAAGCAGCTCGCTGACGCGTCAGTTTCCTTCCAGCAGGTCGCTAAGGCCGGTTCCACCTGGAATACCGTGCTCTGCGTCTCCGCGGTGCTCCTGCTCGTCGGCCACGTTGCCTTCGCGCTCAACGCTTTCGGCATGATCCTCAAATCTTCTGCGCCGGCTTCTGCTGGCCGCCACGACTAATCCGGACACCCCATGAAGAATCTCAACTCTCTCCTCGCGGGCATCTTCCTCGCCGTTGCTTTCCCCTTCGGCGTGCTGGTCATCAGCAGCCAGGTTCAGCTCGGCTCGCTGGGTCCCGCCCCCGCCGAAGAAGGTGGCCCGCTCTTCCCGTCCCGTGAGCCCGGCCTAGCCATCCAGGGACGCGCGGTCTATGTCTCCCTCGGTTGCGTCAGCTGCCATACCCAGCAGGTCCGTCCGGCCGGGCAGGGTAGCGACATCGCCCGCGGTTATGGCGTCCGCGCCTCGGTGGCTCGCGACTACGTCCTGCAGAAGCCGGTCCTCCTCGGCGAACGCCGCATCGGTCCGGACCTCGCCAACTATGGCGCCCGTGCCAAGGACGTCGGCAGCGTGCACGCCGCGATCCAGCATGACGGACAATTCGACTTCCTCTACACTGGTGCGAAGCAGGAAGTCGCCACCGAGCGCGCCATCGCCCTGGCCGCCTACCTCCAATCCCTCCGTCAGGATTACTCCTCGCCGGAAGCCAAACTGAAGCAGTGAACCCATGAACGACCGTAACCGTCATCCTGATAACAACCGCCCTCGCCGGGGACCCTCTGGCGCCGGTTCCGAAGGCCCGTCCGACGGACGCCTCGTGGAGGTTCACTCGCAGCTCTCCCGCGATAAGGACGAGCCGGCCGAGGGCTTCTCGCTCACGCCGATCTTCATCGTCTTCCTTTTCTGCGGATTCGGCTTCTGGGCCGGCCTCTACCTCACCCAGAACTCGGGTAATTTTGCTCCGAGCGCCTTCGACCTGAACGCCCCCAAGGCCTCCCTCGCCGGTGGTCCGGTAGCCTTCGAGCCCGACGCGGCCAAGGGCCAGACGCTCTTCCTCGCCAACTGCGCCGCCTGCCACCAGGCGACTGGTCTCGGCGTCCCCGGCGCCTTCCCTCCGCTGGTCAAATCAGTCTGGGTCACCGGTTCCGAGGACCGGCTTATCAAGGCGATCCTCGCCGGCTTTGCCGGAGAAATCGAAGTCAACGGCGTGAAGTATAACGGAAATATGCCCAACATCGGCGCTGGCCTCAAGGACTCGCAGGTCGCCCATATCGCCACGTACGTTCGTCAGGCTTGGGGTAACGTCGCCGAGCCGGTCATGGATACCAAGGTCGCCGAAGTCCGTAAGGCCATTGGTAACCGTGCCCAGTATCTCCCTGCCGACCTCCTGAAGGAGCACCCGCTCGAGACCAAGTAAGGTCTCGCCGCAGTCGGAAACAAAAAGGCCCGGGAGTCATCCCGGGCCTTTCTTATGGGGCTTTCGCCCGTCGCTTAGGAGTGCTTCTTGATGAAGGCGGCGATGTCACCCTTCGGGCGAGCACCGACCATCTTGTCCACGACCACGCCGTTCTTGTAAAGGAAAAGGGCAGGGATGGAGTTCACGCCCAGCTGCTGGGCCAGGGCCTGATTGGTATCCACGTCGACCTTCACGATCTGGACGGCTCCGTTCATCTCGGTGGCGAGCTGATCGAGCACGGGGCCGATCTGCTTGCATGGACCACACCAGGTGGCCCAGAAGTCCACCAGGACGGGGACGGTCGACGCCTTGATGGTGGCGTCGAAGTTGGTGTTATCGAGATTCAGGATGAGATCGGAGGCCATGAAAGAGACTTAACCTTTGGATTTGACGAAGAGTTCGAGCGCCAGAAACACCACACCGACTAGCGAAGCCGCAAGGGCGAGGACGTCAAACGCGACGGCGACATTACCGACGTTGCGATTGGCGGCCGGAGCAGCGGCCGGACGCGGAGCCGCGGCGGGAGCGGGAATCGCAGACGGAGCCGGGATGGCGGCAGGCGGCGGAGGAATCGCGGCACCGGTGTCGGTGGCGGGAGGAGGCGGAGGAACCAAGCCAGTCGGCTTGGAGAGTTTCAGCTTAGGAGCCTGTGCAGCGGAGTTGTCACCGTCAGCAGGAGGAGGAGGAGGAGGCGGGGGAGGGGGCAGCTCGTTGCTCATTTTTGGGGAGAGTCAGTCAAATCCTGCGAAAGAGGTGAGTCAACCCGTCTGTGGCTCCTTTTTGGCTCAGGCGCCACGGTCGTGCTTGCGGAGCAGGTCAGCCAACTCCTCCGGGTGGGCTTCGGCGATGGTCCGGCCCTTACGACTGAGGTCTTCGGAGGTCTTAATCACGGTCTCGGTCATCCGTTCGTGCGTATCTTCCGAGCCGCCCACGAGATTGAAGCCTTCGCCACGGGTGATGCGCTTATGCTTATCCTGGGCATCAAGACCGATGCCTAGCAGATGGTTGGAAGGACGCTTGGCGCGAGCCATGGTCATAGTCTGGCCGGACTGGCGGCGGATTCAAGCCCGCGGCTCAGTTAGCCTCGCCGGCGGGCTCGTCGAACTCCGACTTACCTTCGAGGGCTTCGCCGGCGTTGGGCACGGCGGCGGCTTCGGCTTTGGAGCAGTTGATCTCCGCGAAGGCGGCATCCTGCTCCAAATTAAGCTTTCCGAGGCGCGCCAACTCAAGGCAGGCGAGGAAGGTCGCCACGAGGAAACCGATGGTCGGACGTTCGGGCAGCAAACTGGTGAAGGCGAACGTGGCCTCGGTCTCGAGTCGGGCGAGAATCGTCTCCATCCGGTCAGAGACCGTGACGGTCTCGGTCGTGATGTTGCCCGGCTGGATGCGTTCGGCCAGGCGGCGCAGGACGAGGTTGAAGGTGTTCCAGAGTTCGATGCGGTCGGCCGGGGCGACGGGTCGCGCGACGGCGTCTTCACCTTGAGGCTGGACGACATAGCGGCCGAGCAGGCCCTGACGGTCATCGACGAGGCCGCGGATAATCGCGGCGGTCTCCTTGACGCGTTTATATTGGATGAGCTGCTGGACGAGCGCCCAGCGAGGGTCGTGCCCTTCGTCGGCGACAGCGACTTCCTCTTCTGGGCGGCTTTCGACCGGGAGAAGCATGCGGCTCTTGATGTACATGAGCGTCGCAGCCATGACGAAAAAGTCACCCGCGAGCTCGAGATTGTCCTTCTCCTGCGTGCGCAGGATCTCGAGGTACTGCTGCGTGACCTTCTCGATCGGGATGTCGTAGATATCAATCTCGTTCTTGCGGATCAGGAACAGGAGCAGGTCCAGCGGGCCTTCGAAGACGTCGAGGCGGATCGGTAGGTCAGCCGGCGGCAAAATGCCGTCTTCGGGGATCGAAGGGGAGTCTGGAGGGATGTCCGTCACGCTCAGAACTTGAATAATCTAGCCCGCAGTTGGAAGCCCAATGAGCTCTTACCGTTGTTAATCGGGTCGAGTCGCTGCATGACGCCGTATTCGAGCTCCCAAGAGTTCGCGATGCGCTGGATAATACCGATACTCTCGTAAGTAGTCTGGCCGGCTAAGGCGTCGTAGTTGAGTGTGGCGACGAGAGAATAGATCGAATTCAGGGTCACTCGGCCTTCCCAGATAAGCTGGCGGGCTTGGGTGATCTCGCGGAGTTCGACCCAGCTGACGGAGGTCCGCCAGAAGTCGCCGGAGTTGAAGGCGATACTCTGGATGGATTCGAGCGGGGCGCCGCCACCGTTAGGCAGGCGGAGGCCAGAGCTCAGGGTGACCCAGGGGGCGGGCGTCAGGCTGATCGCGCACTGGAGATCGCTGCGGCCCGTATCAGCGGCCGTCGGGCCTTCGCGCCAATCGGCGAAGAGGTCCGCCCGGGCGAGTTCACGAGTGCCGAACTTGGCATCGCGGGTCTCGAGGGTGTTACGCAGGCCGAAGCGGACGACTTGGCGGTCGGTCGTGGAGGCAGGGTCGAGGCGGTCGGCGAGATCGACTTCTTCCAGGGCCGAAGCGGTGACCGTACGCTGCGTCATGGGCACGGTGCCGATTTCTCGGTCAGCGCCAGGCATGACTCGGTATTGCAGGAGGGGTCGGACGCTGTGGCGCATCCCGTCGATGCCCCACTTATTCGCCACGAGATCCCAGGAGCCGGTCACGAGGCCTTCCAAGTCGAAGCCGGTCTGTGCGATGACTTTGGCGGTGGTGCTGTTGCCGTTGATGCCTTGAGACCAACCCGTAGCACGGACTCCGGCCACGGGCTTGAAGGTCAGCCAATCGTTGAGGGCGAAGGTGCGGTTGACGCCGAAATAGGTGTCGAGTCGGGCGGTCGACCAAGCCCCGCTCGCGAGCGTGGCCGTCTGGAAGTTGGCCAGGGGCAGGTCGGCTGACGGGCGTTCGGAGAAGTAGCCCAGGCTCACGAAGCTGCGGCGATTCCAATCGCCGCCGTCAATCGACTGCTGCGGAAGGTCAAAGCGGAACTCAGGGAGCTTCTGGACGATGTCCTGGTAGTTGTCCGTCTTGGCCGTGAGCGAGGCCGAGAGATAGCCGCCGGCGTAGGGCGCGGAGACTTCGAAGTTCGCCTGCGGGTTGCCGGTTTCGCGGATGAGGTTCGGGCGGAAGTCACGCATGAACCCGGGGTCTGACTGTCCGAAGATATTGCCGGCGAACTCGACGCCATCGACGGTGCGTCCATTAACTTCGCCGAACAGGAAGGCACGCTGCCGATCCGGGGTGCGGCCGTAGACATCGGTAAGCAAATCGCCGCGATCGCTAATATATCCGCTCTCAAACTTGCCCTTCCAGACAATGCCTCCCTCAGGCTGCTTCGAATTGTTGTAACGGAAGGCTGGACCGACGAGGATGCCAGACTTGCCGTAAATATCGAGTAGGCCGCCGACCCAAAGGGAAGGGGACTGGCGCATCAGGAACGTCGAGCGCAGGTAGCGTCCCTGGCGATCCTCGCTACCGGTGTTCAGGTAAAGGTCGTAAGGGATGTCGCGATAGCCGTCCTGTGCGTAATACGGGAGATTGAAGAACGGGATGCCGGCCACGTGCGGCGTGACGCTGCGAATCCTGAGGCGGTCATCGGCTTCCGTATACGTCGCTTCGGCAATCTTCAGGTGCATGCCGAGCTGCTCAGGTTCGCTGTTCCACATGCGTAATCCGCGCATAGTCCTATCGCCCTTGACGATTTTCAGTGTGTCCGCGGTGAAGTAGAGGGGCGCCCGCCCGAAACGGACGTTGGTCGCGATGATGGTGTCATTGCGCGGATCGGCTTCGATCCGGTCGCCGATGATGCGCAGGTTCTTGGTGGCATACACGACGTTGCCTTCGGCGACGATGATACCGGAGCGGTAGTCGAACCGGATTTTCTTGGCGTCGATGGTCGCGTCCTTGCTTTCAAGGTGGGCGTTGGTGGCGACGACGACCTTGCCGCCTTCTTCTGGGGCGAAGCTGTCAGCGACGATGTTGGGCATCACCTCGGCGAGCTTGGCGACGACTTGGGCGGGGTCAGCCGCCATGGCCGCCACGGTCAGGGAGAGGCTTGCGGCAAGAATCCAGAAACGACGGCCAGGCATCCTGTGAGAGTTGTCGCTCCGGGGTTTCCTCAAGTATTTTCGGGCAATGAGCGCTTGCCGACCCACTGCCCTGCGAAGAGTCTTTAGGGATGCGCCTCAGCCCAGCAGAGTTGACCGCCCTGGTGGACGCCAAGGAGACCTCTCCGCACCGCTTCCTGGGTCTGCATCCGCTGGTCGGAGGCGGTCTGGTCGCCCGCTCGCTCTTCCTTGGGCGAGCGCCTGTGAATTAGTCCCGGACGGACCGACCAAGCCCGCCCCGATGAAGCAGCTGCATGCCAGCGGTCTCTTCGAGGTGGAACTGCCCGGCACCTCTCCCTTCCGTTATCGCTTCCGCGTGACGTACCCCGACGGCGTGAGCCGGATCGTCGATGACCCTTATCGTTTCCTGCCGACGATCTCGGAGGACGACCTCTTCCTGTTAGGCAAGGGCGACGATCACCGCGCCCACTATAAGCTCGGCTCCCATGTCCGCACCCTCGATGGCGTGCTGGGCGTCTCGTTCGCCGTCTGGGCTCCCTCCGCCGACGCGTCTCGGTCGTCGGCGACCATAACCTCTGGAACGGCCACGCCCACCCGATGCGTAATCTGGGGGCTTCCGGTATCTGGGAACTCTTCATCCCCGGAGTCCATGCTGGCGCCCGCTATAAGTACGAGATCGTCGGTCCGCACGACTCTACGCCGTTCCTGAAGACGGACCCTTACGGCCTGCATTTCGAGCCGTCGCCGAATCACGCCGCCATCGTCTGCGATCTCTCGAAGTTCGTCTGGAATGACGCAGCTTGGATGGAAGCCCGTCGCAGCCGCGACCTGCGCTCGCGCCCGATGTCGGTCTACGAGGTGCACCTGGCCTCCTGGCGCCGCGTCCCTGAAGAGGGAGGCCGTGTACTCGGTTACCGCGAACTCGGCGAACAGCTCGCCGCCTACTGCGTGAAGATGGGCTTCACGCACGTGGAACTGATGCCTCCCTCCGAGCACCCGTTCGACGGCTCGTGGGGCTATCAGGTCACGGGCTTCTACGCGCCGACGCATCGTTTTGGCTCGCCGCTCGACTTCATGACAATGGTCGACGCCCTCCATCGGGCGCACATCGGTGTGATCGTCGATTGGGTTCCAGCCCACTTTCCTCGCGACTTCTTTGCGCTGGCCCGCTTCGACGGAACGCATCTCTACGAACATGCCGACCCCCGTCTCGGCGAGCACCAAGACTGGGGCACGCTGATCTTTAACTACGGCCGACACGAGGTGCGCGGCTTCCTGGTCTGCTCCGCGCTCTCTTGGCTCGAGCGTTTCCATGTCGATGGCCTGCGCGTCGACGCGGTGGCTTCGATGCTCTACCTCGACTACTCCGCAAGGCTGGGGAATGGGTGCCGAATCGCTATGGTGGCCGTGAGAACATCGAGGCGATTGAATTCCTCAAGCAGGTGAACTCATTGGTGCACCTCTACCAGCCCGGCGTCGCGATGATCGCCGAGGAGTCCACATCCTTCCCTGGCGTGACGAAGTCCGTCCCGAAGGCGGCCTGGGCTTCGACTTCAAGTGGAACATGGGCTGGATGCACGATACGCTCGACTACTTCCGCCAGGATCCGCTCTTCCGGAAGTTCAACCACGATAAGCTCACGTTCGGCATGCTCTACCAGTGGACCGAGGCCTTCGTGCAGTCGTTCTCACATGACGAGGTCGTCCACGGCAAGGGCTCTCTGATTGGCAAGATGGGCGGCGTCGACGACGCCACGAAGGCCGCGAATCTCCGCTGCCTGCTGGCCTTGCAGTGGTCTTGGCCGGGCAAGAAGACCCTCTTCATGGGCTGTGAATTCGGTCAGTTCGCCGAATGGAAATATGATGCCTCCCTCGACTGGCACCTGCTCGATTACCCGATTCATCTCGGCGTCCAGCGTCTCGTCGCCGATCTCAATAAACTTTATGTCGCTGATGCCGCTCTCTCTGAGAACGAGTTGCGTCCGGAAAGCTTTAACTGGCTCGTCGCCGACGACGGCGCGCAGAGCGTGCTGGCGTTCGAGCGACGCGGACGCGATTGCGCTTGGACAGTCGCGGGTAATTTTACGCCGGTCGAACGCACCTACCGCCTCGGCGTGCCTTTCCCAGGACGATGGGAAGAGGCCCTGAATACCGACTCGAAACACTACGCCGGCCACGGCCTCGGCAACCTCGGTGGCGTCGAAGCCGAGAACATTCCTTGCCAAGGTCGTCCTTACTCGATCGAGGTTCGCCTGCCAGGTCTCTCGATGGTCATCTTCCGTCAGTCATCGGCGAAGTCGAAAGGTTGAGTATGTCCCGCTCCGAACTCTTCCGTCGCCACGTCGCGGCCGATCCGGCGAATCCGCTGTTCCGCTTCTCGCTCGGACAGGCGCTCTTGACCGAGGGCGCCGCGGCTGAAGCCGTCGAGCACCTGCGTGTCGCCGCCGCGTCCAAGGCCGATTGGATGATGCCTCGGATCCTGCTCGGCAAGAGCTTGCAGGCCGTCGGCGACAAGCCTGCGGCCAAGGCGGTCTTCACGGACGCGCTCGCGCTCGCCGTGGCGCAAGGCCACGAGGAACCCGAGGAAGAATTGCGCGCGCTGTTAGCTACGCTCTGAGGACTTACTCGACGCGCTCGAGAATCACGCGGCGGAGGTCCATGACCGCGGCCTTGGCCTTCTTGACCGGGCGCACGGTGAGCGTGTTCTCGCCGGCGACGAGCGTGAGCTTGCCGACCTCACGGGGGACGAAGCGCTGGAAGTGGCCGGTCTCTTCGACGGTGAATTCGCACGAGCCTTGCTTCGTATCGAGGGCGACGACGGAGCCGCCGTTGCCCTTGCCGCAGCCCTGCAGCACGGTCACGCGATAGGTGCCGGCCTTCGGCGCCTGGAAGGTCCAGGAGGCGGTGTCATCGGCGTTCACCCAGAAACCGAGGGTGTCCTTTTGCGGCGGCTCTTCATATTTCATCTTCGTCGCCTTCACCTGGGCGTCGCGCGCCTCGAGGAAGATGAGCGAATTTGCACCTTCGGTCGTGGCGTCGTTCATCGCCTTGCGCCAATCGGCGAGGAGCGGACGCATGGCCTCGGAGGTCGGCAGGGCCTTGAGTTGGGTGACGTCGGTCTTGACGAAGCAGTCTTCCCAGAGGCTGCGGCTGAAGTTCGGGTTAGCCTTCATTGACTCCGCACCGACGCTCCGGCGCCAGGCTTCGAGCTTGCCGCGGAGGGCCGCCACGCGGGTCGGTTCGGCGGCGGCGAGGTCGGTGGTTTCGCTCGGATCCTTAGCGAGATTGTACAGCTCGAGGCTACCGTCTTCGTATTGCTCGATCAGCTTCCAGTCGCCTTCACGGGCCACGCCCGCGGGCTTGCCGCCTTGGTTCATGTAGTGCGGCTGGTGCCAGAAGAGGGCGCGCGGCTTGGCGTCGGCCGGCGGCTTGCTGTCAAAGAGGAGCGGCGAGATGTCCTGGAAATCGAGGGTCGCGGGCGCCGGCACCTTGGCGAGGGCGCAGATCGTGGGGCAGAGGTCGCCGAGCACGACGGGCTCGCTGATCACGCCGGACGCGAGGCGGCCGGGATAGCGGATGATGAGGGGCGTGCGGATGCCGCCTTCGTAGACGAAGCCCTTGCCCGCGCGGGAGGGGGTGTTGTAGGTGGGCGGGCTTTCCTTCAGTTCCGAGATGTGCACGCCGCCGTTGTCGGAAGCGAAGACGACGAAGGTGTTCTTCGAGAGCCCGTTGTCTTCGAGGGCCTTCAGGACGCGGCCGCAGGCGACGTCGAGCGACTCGACCAATGCGGCGTAGGTCGGGTGGAAGGACTTCGCGTTGGCTTCGATGGCCTTGGCCGGCGCGGCCAGCGGGATGTGCGGGTTGTCGAAGGCGAGGTAGAGTAAGAAGGGGTTGGCTTTGTTCTTCTGGATGAATTTCACCGCGAAGTCAGCCTGGCCGAGTTCGCCTTTGCCGCCCTGCGGCGATTCCGCACCGGCATTGGCCCGGCCAGCGAAGTATTCATCGAAGCCATGGTCGGTCGGCTGATGGCCTTTGCCGCCAAGGTGCCACTTGCCCACGGCTGCCGATACGTAGCCTTTGGCTTTAGGAGTTGGGCGATGGTCTGGACGCCGTTCGGAAGATGTAGGTTGATCGGTGCGGCCAGCACGCGGTGCGAGGCACGGTCGCTGCGACCGGTGAGGAACGTGGTGATCTTCAGGCGAGCCGGACTCTGGCCGGTCATCAGGGCCGCGCGGGACGGAGAGCAGACCGAAGCCGAGGCGTAGGCCTGCGTGAAGCGGGCGCCTTCGGCGGCAAGCTTGTCCAGGTTGGGCGTGTTCTGATCCTTACGGCCGAAGCAGCCGAGGTCGTTGATGCCGAGGTCATCGGCGAAGAGGATGACGAAGTTAGGTGGGGTCTCCTGCGCGGAGGCAGGGGCGAGCGCGAGCAAGGCACCTAGGAGCAGGCCGAGGAAGGGGCGGGGCATGCCTTGGTTTTAGCGTCCGGATGATTTGTGCAAAGGATAAAACCGACTTCGGTGCCCTCATGGACCTTCATTTAATCCAATCGGGCGTAGCGTGCATCGATGTCGCCATGGCGGCGGTCTCCTGGCTGATCCTGCTTTGCACCTATCCCGACTTCGCCCGTTGGCGGGCCGAAGGCTTCGCCGAGGCGCATGAGGCCTATACGCGTCGAGTGGGCTGGGTCGTCGGGCCGCTGCTGCTCGCCCAACTGGGCGGACACGCCTGGCTGGCTTTCCTTGATGGGCGTTACATCGGAATCCTTCTCGTCCTGGTCTGCTGGGCGTTGACCGCTTTTGGTCCGTGCCTTGCCATCGGCGGCTCCAGTTAGAAGGCCCGACGTCGCCGGCTCTTGCTGAGCTGGTTCGGTCGCATGCCTGGCGGACGGCGCTCTGGACGATTCTGGCCGGAGTTTCTTTCGCGCAGGCGGCGGGTTGACAGGGCGCGGTCGTCGGTGATGCTCAATGGTGATGAGGACAGATGAACCGACCCAAGCCCGCGCGGCCTCGCGCTTCGGTGCTTTTCGTCGTTTCCTCGGCTTCGTCGGGCCCGGTTTCCTTGTCTCGGTCGGGTATATGGATCCAGGGAACTGGGCCACTGACCTCGCCGGTGGCTCGCAGTTCGGTTACGCGCTCCTCTGGGTGATCCTGCTATCGAACCTGATGGCGATTCTGTTCCAGCATCTGTGCGTCCGCCTCAACGTCGCGACCGGCCTTGATCTCGCGCAGGCCTGCCGGGAGCGTTATTCGCCGGCCGTGGGCAAGTTCCTCTGGGTGGCCGCCCAGCTGGGCATCATCGCGATGGACCTGGCGGAGCTCCTCGGCTCGGCCATCGCGTTGCAAATCCTCTTTGGCATCCCGCTCTTCTTTGGCGCCATCATTACGGCACTCGACGTGCTGGTGCTGCTGGCGCTGACGCGCCTCGGCTACCGCTGGCTGGAATCGCTGGTGGCCGTGCTTGTGCTGACGATTGCGGCCTGTATCGGCGTCCAGCTTTTCCTCGCGCAGCCGGTCATGGCTGATCTCGTCAAAGGCTTCGTGCCGACCACGGAAGTACTGACACGCCCTGGCATGCTCTTTGTCGCGCTGGGTATCATCGGCGCTACGGTGATGCCGCATAACCTTTACCTGCACTCGTCGATTGTCGGGTCTCGTGATTTCGGGAAGACGGACGCTGAGCGCCGCGAGGCCATGCGCTTCGCGACCTGGGATTCCACCCTCGCGCTCTGCCTAGCGTTTTTCGTCAACGCTGGCCTGCTGGTGCTCAGTGCTGCTGCGTTCCATGGCAGACCCGAAGCCGTGACCGATATCCGTGAAGCCCATCGGTTGCTGGACGGCGTACTGGGGGTGACGTTCGCCGGGACGCTCTTCGCCGTGGCGCTGCTGGCGTCGGGCCAGAACGCCACCATCACCGGTACCATGGCCGGCCAAATCGTCTTGGAAGGATTCCTGAAGATCAAGAAGGCAGGCTGGATCGTGCGCGTCGCGACCCGCCTAGCGGCGCTGGCCCCCGCCTTGCTGGTCATCGGCCTGGCCGGGGAGGGTAGGGTGGAAAATCTCCTTATTTGGAGTCAGGTCATCCTGAGCCTGCAGCTCGGTTTCGCCTGCTGGCCGCTCGTGCGCATGACCAGCGACGCCAAATTAATGGGTCCATTCGTCTCGCCGCCATGGATTCGCCTATTGGGCTGGGCCGCCACAGCCCTCGTCGTTGGGGCTAGTCTGTGGTTTGTTATCGGTGCTTTTTAACTTAAACCATTCAAATGCAGGTATTTATGTGTTTTATAGTGCGGGGATAAATTGACTCGACATCTAATCCTGTTATCTTCACTAATGTTGTCATAAATTAACTGTGCAGTCTGTCTCCGACCATCATGTCCGCCATGCGATCTCTTATCCTCGCTCTTCTCGCCGTGTCCTTCTCGGTCGCGGCCGAACAGCCAGTCGTCTTGCGGGTGGGTTTCTTCCCTAACCTGACGCACGCCCCGGCTCTGGCGGCACGCCAGCTGGAAAGAGAAGGGAAAGACTTTCATCAGGCTAACCTTCCGGCCGGGGTAAAGCTGGAGTGGCGCTCTTTCAACGCTGGGCCCTCCGCCATGGAGGCCCTTGTTGCCGGCGCTATCGACATTACCTACGTCGGCGCCTCTCCGGTGATCAACGCCCACGTGCGCACGAAGGGTCGCTCAATCCGCGTCCTGACCCCCGTCGCTTCGGGTGGCAACGCCTTGGTCATCCGCAAAGGGTCGCCCCTGCGCACTCCGGCTGATTTTCGCGGTCGTCGCGTTGCGACGCCGCAACTCGGCAACACGCAGGACGTCGAAGCCCGCGTTTGGCTGCGTTCGGGGGGTCTCAATATCACCATCGCTGGGGGCGATGCCCAGGTGCTCCCGGCGCAGAACGCCGAACTCATTGCGCTCTTTAAGCGTGGCGACGTGGATGCCGCCTGGACGGTCGAACCATGGGTGACGCGCCTGGTGGATGATTTCGGCGGCGAGGTCCTCGTCGAGAATCACGATTCGATCATCACCGTGCTGGCTTCTTCCCAAAAGGCTCTCGATGCCAAAGGCGAAGCGGTGAAGGCCTTCGTGCATTCACATTATCTGCTGCGCGACCGCTTGGTTGCGGACCCGATCCTGCTCGAGCGTCTATCGCGCGAAGCCCTCGGCGCCGAATCACGTTCCGCCGCGCCGAAAGCCGAACTCATCGCGCCCGCGCTTCGCCGTATCCGTTGGGACCAGCCCGAAGACCCCGCCCTCCGGTTGAGTCGCCTGACGGAGTCTTTCGCTAAGGCCCAGTCCGATTCCCGCGCCTGCGGTCTACTCATCGGTGAAACCCCGGTGGCGCCCTTGTTACAGGCTCTGGTCGCCGACCTCCCCGCCGCGCGGAAGTAACCCTCCTTGCTTTCTTCTGCTTCATTCCCGCTAATCCCTCGCCTCCATGCCGGCCCACCCGTCCAGTGAATCCAATTCCCAGCTTACGCTGCGCAACGTGACCAAGCGTTTCAACGGACGCTCCGGTCTCGTCACGGCGGTGGAGGATATCAGCCTGCAGGTGAAGGAAGGCGAATTCCTTGTGCTCGTCGGTCCGTCGGGTTGTGGTAAATCTACTTTGCTTAGCCTACTCGCCGGCTTGGAACAGGTCGACGAAGGTTCGATCAAGCTCGACGGAGCTAATGTCGTCGAGCCTGGCCGCGACCGGCTCGTGATGTTCCAGCAAGATGCGCTCTTCCCATGGCTCGATGCCCTCGAGAACGTGCTCTTCGGCCTGCGCCTCAAGCCAGGCCTCACCGACGCCGAGCGCACCGAAGCCGCTCGCTACTACCTGGACCTCGTCGGACTGGCCGACAAGGAGAAGGCCCACCCGCACGAGCTTTCTGGTGGCATGCGCCAGCGTGTGGCCCTCGCCCGCTCGCTTGCCCCTAATCCGCGCGTGCTCCTGATGGATGAGCCGTTCTCGGCCCTCGACGCACTCACGCGTGATCAGCTTTACGGCGACATCCAGAAGATCTTCACGCAGCGCAAGAAGACGATTGTACTCGTGACGCACAATATCCGCGAGGCGGTCTGCCTCGGCGATCGCGTCGTACTCCTTTCGCCCAATCCGGGTCGCATCCGTCAGGTCTTCAACATCGACCTGCCGCGTCCGCGTCGGATCAACGATCCGGCCCTGGCCACCTTGGCCGCCGACATCACCACCGCCCTTTCCGCCCACCTCGCGGAACCGAAGGAGGGCCTCGTATGAAATCCCCTCGCGCTCTCGTCCCAATCGTCATCGGCCTGTTGCTTCTCGGCGGCTGGGAGTGGTTCGTCCGCTCTGGCCGCGTCGACGACGTTCTGGTCCCTGCGCCCACGCAAATCGGAGAATGGTTCTGGTCCGCGCTTCGTGACGGCTCTCTGGCTTCGGCTACGTGGGTCACGATGCGGCGCCTGATGCTCGGCTTCATCATCGGAGCCGCCATCGGTATCCCCGTGGGAGCCCTCTGCGCCCGCTCGAGCCTCGCCCGTGATACCATCGGTATTATGTCGCTCGGCTTGCAGACGCTTCCCTCGGTGTGCTGGGTCCCGGTGGCGATCATCGCTTTCGGTCAGAATGAAGCCGCTGTCCTTTTCGTCGTCGTCATGGGCACCGTGTGGGCCGTCGTTATCGCCGTGCAGGAATCGGTGCTCTCCGTCCAGCCACTCTACCTCCGCGCGGCGATGACAATGGGGTCCCGTGGCTGGCATCTCTGGCTGCGCGTGATCTTCCCGGCCGCATTGCCCGGCGTCATCAGCGGCCTCAAGCAGGGTTGGGCTTTCGCCTGGCGGTCGCTCATGGCGGCCGAAATCTTCGTGGTGATTCTCTCCGGCTTCGGCCTAGGGTCCCTTCTGCATGCCGGCCGCGAGCTGCTGCGCATGGATCAGGTCGTGGGCGTGATGCTCGTCGTCGTAGGCGTCGGCCTACTGGCCGACCTCATCTTCTTCTCGCCGATCGAGCGCTGGTTGCGGCGTTCTCGCGGGCTGGAGCGTTAAGCCGTCGCCTTTCCTCCTCGCCCTCGGGGCTGGGGAGGCCCTAGCGTAGGGGAAATGTTTATCGACGAAGCCAAGGTAGAACTGAAGTCCGGTGACGGCGGCCACGGCTGCGTCAGCTTCCGTCGTGAGAAATTCATCCCGAAGGGCGGACCCGACGGCGGTAACGGCGGCAAGGGTGGCGACGTCGTCCTGCTCTGCGACCGTAACGAAGGCGACCTGCAGGCTTATCGCTGGCAGCCGCACCGTCGCGCCCGCAATGGCGCTCCGGGCCAGGGCCGCCAGTGCGCAGGTCCCGATGGTGGTGACTTGATTCTGCCGGTGCCTCCGGGCACGCAGGTCCTCGAAGAGGGCTCCAATCGTCTCGTGGCCGAACTGACCGAACACGGCGAACGCGTCGTGCTCCTCGCCGGCGGCAAGGGCGGCATGGGCAACATGAACTTCAAGAGCTCGGTCAACCAGGCTCCCCGTCGCACCACCCCTGGCTACCCGGGCGAAGAAGGCAGCTTCCGTATCGTGCTCAAGACGATCGCCGACATCGGCCTCGTGGGCTACCCGAACGCGGGCAAGTCGACGCTGACGAATCTCCTCACCGCCGCCCGCCCGAAGATGGCGCCGTATCCTTTCACTACCCTCCACGTCAATGTGGGCGTGATCGACTACACCGATCGCTTCGACCGCATCGTGATGGCCGACATCCCGGGCCTCATCGAAGGCGCGCACGAGAACCGCGGCCTGGGCCACCAGTTCCTCCGCCACGTCGAGCGCTGCTCGTTGCTGGTCTTCATCATCGACATGGCCGGCAGCGAAAACCGCGAGCCGTGGGACGATCACCGCATCCTCGAGCGCGAACTCCGCCTTTACTCGCCGATCCTCGCCGCGAAGCCGCGCATCATCGTGGCCAACAAGATGGATCTCCCGGCCGCGGCCGCGAAGCTGAAGAAGTTCCAGGAACGCGTGAAGGACATGGTCATCCCGATTTCTTGCTACTCGCAGGAAGGCATCCAGGAATTCCGCGACAAGCTCTGGGCTGCCGTGAAAGGCCCGGTCGACCAGCGCCCGAAGGCACCCGCTCCTTACGTCGAACCCGCCTTGGCCAAGCGCCTGGCGAAGGTCCACGTCGCCAAGGTCGACGCCCCGAAGGCGAAGGCCAAGCCGGTGGTCAAGAAAGCCGCCAAGCCAGCTAAGTCGAAGAAGGCTGCTCCGAAATCTAAGCCAGTCGTGAAGAAGACTAAGGTCATCGCCAAGAAGAAGGCTCTCCCGAAGAAGGTCGCTAAGCCGGTCGCCAAGAAGAAGCAGCCGGTCAAGGTCGTGGCCAAGAAGAAGGCCGCCCCGGTGAAGAAGGCGGCCTCGAAGTCGAAGGCGAAAAAGAAGTAAGTTACTTCTTCTCCGGCGTGCCCTTGAGTTCCTTGAACTTGAGGGACTCGGAGTTGAGGCAGTAGCGCAGGCCGGTCGGAGCGGGACCGTCTTCGAACACGTGGCCGAGGTGGCAGTCGCAGCGCGCGCACAGGATCTCGGTGCGGGTCATGCCGTGGCTGCTGTCGGTGATGGTGGCGATGTTCTCCTTGGAGACACCTTTGAAGAAGCTCGGCCAGCCGGTGCCGGAATCGAACTTGGCGTTCGATGAGAAGAGCGGGAGATCGCAACAGAGGCAGTGGTACGTGCCGGTCTTCTTGTTGTCGAGCAGGGTGCCGCAGAACGGACGCTCGGTGCCCTTGCCGCGGGTGACCCGGTATTGCTCAGGCGTGAGCATGGCCGCCCACTCGGCGTCGGTCTTGACGACCTTGTCGACGAGCGTGGGTTTGCCGATGCCGCCCTTGCCGTCGTCGAGCGTGACGAGCACCTGGGTTACTTTGGCTTTGGCGGAATCTTTCATGGGCTTGGTTTCGGGAGAGGGGGAGGGGGTGACCTTCTTGTCGCTGGCGGCGGAGAGGGTGTAGGTGAGTGCGGCGAGGGCGAGAACGCCGGTCGTGAGGAGCCAGGTTTTCATATTCATGGTGTTAGCTGAAGGATTTACCGCAGCCGCAGGTGCTGGCAGCGTTCGGGTTGCGGACTTCGAAGCCCTTGCCGTGCAGGCCGTCGTCGAAATGGACGGTGGAACCGTCGAGGTACGCGTGGCTGGTCGGATCGATGAGAATCTTCATGCCTTGGCTTTCGAACTCGAGGTCGTCGGCCTTGCGCACGTCGAAAGCCATGCCGTATTCGAAGCCGGAGCAACCGCCGGTCTCCACGAGGACGCGGAGGACGGACTCGGGGTTGGCCTGGGCTTTCTGGAGCACCTGGATCTGCTGGGCAGCGGCTTCGGTGAGGTTGATCATGACCTTTAAGTTTAGGGGCAAACGGCGGGAGTCAAGGGGAGGTCGCCGTCCGAAGCTTTTCCTTGGCTTACCGGGCCGTCGGGATAGGCTTCGGGTACCCCACCATGCCCCGCGTCCTTTTCCGTATCCTAGCCCTCTCCGTGCTGCTGGCTTTCGCGTTTAATTTCGTGATGATGTTGGTCGTCGCCCTCGTCGGTTGGGGTGGCAGTAAGGTGAACCTCAAGGATCTATTCGGTGCAGGTGTCTTTGAGGCCAGGGGTTCGGATTGGCTCTGGATTCTACTGCTCTGGGGTTTCGCCCTTCTGCAGTCGTGTCTCTTGCTGCTGCCGTTGCCAGTCGCTCCGTCGACGGGCGGCAAGGTCCCGCTCGGCCCACGCGTACTCGCCGCCTCTTTCCTTGGCGGGCTGTTCCTCGCGGTCCCGCTGCTCGCTTCGGTCGACCTCTATTATCTTTCCGCGGCGGCCGATCCGAAGGGTTTTGACTCTAGGCCTTACATTATCGGCGCCCTTGCCGTCTGGGTGGTGTCGTGGCTGATTTGGATTCCGATTCTGCTGCATCGCTCGCGCGGTCAGGCCGATGCGGTGGAACGCTTCGTGGGCAAGAGCATCGCGGGCTCCGCGGTGGGCATGGCCCTCTGTCTCCCTTGGTATTTCGTGCTGCGCCGCAAGCAGTCCTGCTTCTGCGGGCTCGGTACGTTCTGGGCCCTGGTCCTCGGACTCTGGTCCCTGCTCGTGATCGGCGGCCCGCTGCTCTTCGTGCTCGCCAAGGACCGTCGCCTCCGCGCCGGTGTGCGTGAAGGCTGAGCTCAGAGCGCGCAGCCCTGTTGCGTCTCGCGCGTGGGCCGAGCGATGAGGCCGCGGTGCGGTTCGTCGGGATAGGCTTCGCTGGCACGTGCTCCCAGCAGGTGGGCGTCGCAGCACTTCAGAAGGTCCGGCAGGTTTTCGGTCCGGCGCATGTCGTGCAGGAACTTGCCTTCGGTATCCACGGCGAGCCCGACGAAGTTGAGGAATTTCTTGAGGCGGCCGGCCTGCTTGTCGGTGGCCTTGGCAGCATCACAGCATTCGTCAGCGAGCTCCTGGATATAGGTCCGCACGTCGGTGAGCGTAGGCACGAACGGCGTCTGGCCCTGTTGGACTTCACGCCATTGGCGAAAGATCCACGGATTCCGGATGGCGTGTCGGCCCATCATCATGCCGTAAGCCTTCGTCTCGGACGCAAGGCGCTGGGCCTTGGCGGCGGAGGTGACGTCACCGTTAGCGATGACAGGGCAGGGTACGGACGCCACGGCCTTGGCGATGGCGACGTAATCCACCTCTGACCAATACAGGCCTTTGACGGTACGGCCGTGCACGGTGAGGAGATCGACCTGATGCTTGGCGACGATCGCGAGGATCTCGTCGAAGCGTTCCTGGCTGTCGAAGCCGATGCGCATCTTGACGGTGAAGAGTCCAGGAATCTCTTGGCGCATGGCGCCGATGAGTTCGTCGATCTTAGCGGGGTCGCGCTAGGAGTCCGCCGCCGACGTTCTTGCGATACACCTTGGGCGCGGGGCAACCCATGTTGAGGTCGATGCCAGCGATAGGCAGCTTCCCCAGCTCGCGGATGGTGCGGAGCATGTGCGGGGTGTCCTCACCGATGAGCTGCGCGAAGACCGGCCGGCCGGTGCCGTGGTTGACGACCGAGTCGACGATGTGCTTCTCAGGCGTCGAGCTCTCATGGACTCGGAAATATTCGGTCACGAACCAGTCAGGCGCGCCGCGGCGACCGATGACGCGCATGAAGCCGGTCGTGGTCACGTCCTGCATCGGCGCGAGCACCGAAGGGCGCGTGCCGGCGACGACGGGGACTGGCAGCGGGCCGCTCACGCCTGCTTGCGCAGGCGCGCGAGCATTTCCGCCATGTCGTCGCAGACGTCCAAGACGGCCTTGGCGATGAACACCGGCGCTTGGCCTTCACGGCGAGCACGAGGGCGTCGCTGGGACGCGCGTCGACTTCGGCAATCTTACGGGCGACGGGGCCTTCCTGGCCGAGTAGGATGCGGGCGAAAAAGACGCCATCCTTGACGTCGACAATCGCCACGTGGACCACGCCGGCGTCCAAGCCGAGGAGGAGATGCAGCATGAGGTCGTGAGACTGGGGGCGATCAGGCACGCGGCCGTCCAAGGCACCCTTGAGGGCTTCACCGACGGACGGGTCGACCTGGATGACCATCGTCTTCGCGGCGGTCACGAGGAATACGGCGGTACCTCCCTTGACGGGGATGACCTCGATGCCGGTGACGGGCACTGCCTCCAACTTGCTCATGCCTCAAGGTGTGCCCGCCCAGGCCGTCCCGCAAGCCCTCGCTGCTGATAGGGCGTAGGGTTGCCTTGAAATCGGCCTCCGTTCCCGCACGGTGAAGGCGTGCACCCCTTCCTTGCCGACGAGTTCCTTTTCGACTGGAGCAGCCTGAAGCCCGAACACGTCGAGCCGGATATCCGCGAGGCCTTGCACCGCGCCCGCGCCAACGTCGATGCGTTCAAGCACACAAAGGGCACCGACCTTACCTATGCTCAGGTGCTGCTGGGCTTCGAGGCCACTACGAAGGAACTCTCCCGCGCTTGGGGCCTGGTCTCGCACCTCGACTCGGTCCTGAACTCGCCCGAACTCCGTAAGGCCTACAATGCAATGATGCCCGAGGTCACGGCGTTCTTTACCTCGCTGACGCTTGATCCGGAACTCTGGGCGGTCTTCAAGGCCTACGCGGCGACGGCCGACGCGAAAGCGCTCACGGGCGTTCGGCGTCGTTTCCTCGAGGAGACGATGGCCGACTTCGAAGAGAACGGCGCCGATCTGCCGGCGGAAGGGAAGACGCGTCTGGCGACCCTCAACGCGCAGTTGGCGGAGAAGACGCAGAAGTATTCCGAGAACGTCTTGGATTCCACCAACGCGTGGGAACTCTTCATCGACGACGAGAAACGCCTCTCTGGCCTGCCCGCCGGCGCACTCGCCGCGGCCAAGCAATCCGCGACCGCCAAGGGTAAGCCGGAAGCCTGGCGTATCACCCTGCAGTCCCCCTCGGTCATCCCGGTGCTGCAATACGCCGATGACGAAGACCTGCGCCGCCAGTGCTGGGAAGGCCTGGGTCAGGTCGGCCTGAAGGACGCTTGGGACAACACCGCGCTCGTCGGCGAAATCCTCGCCCTGCGTCACGAGAAGGCCCGCCTGCTGGGCAAGAAACACTTCGCCGATTTCACCACGGCCCGCCGCATGGCGCGCACGGGCGACATGGCGCTGAAGTTCATCGAGGACATCGGCCTACGCATCCGCCCGAAGTTCCAGGCCGAAGGCATCGAGCTCGAACAATACCGCGCGGCCAAGGCCGGCGATGCGCTCCGTTCGCTGCACCCATGGGAATTCGGTTACTGGTCCGAGAAGATGCGTCGCGAGAAATACGATTTCGATGACGAGGCCTTGCGCCCGTGGTTTCCGGTCGACGGCGTGATTGCAGGCATGTTCCGTCTCTTCGGCGGTCTCTTCGGCATCCAGGTCGTCGCTCGCGATACTTATCATATCGACCAAGCCACCGGCGCTAAGACCGTCGTCCGTGCGGCTGAACCGCGCGTTGAAGGCGCCCCAATCTGCGTCTGGCATCCTGAAGTCCGCTTCTACGAAGTGCGCGATGGAGGCCGTCTGCTCGGCTCTTTCTACACCGACTGGTTCCCGCGTGAATCGAAGAGGGGAGGAGCCTGGATGAACTTCTTCCGTACCGGTGGACCGCGTCCGGACGGCGCGTTCGCTCCGCACCTCGGCCTGATGTGCGGCAACTTCACGCCGCCCGTCGCCGGCAAGGAGGCGCTGCTCAATCACGACGAAGTCACCACGGTCTTCCACGAGTTCGGGCATCTGCTCCATCACCTCCTCAGCGAGGTCGAAGTCGAATCCCTCTCCGGCGTGCGCGTCGCCTGGGATTTCGTCGAGCTACCTTCGCAGATCCTGGAGAACTGGTGCTGGGAGGAAGAGTCCCTCGCTGTCTTCGCCCGCCACCACGAGACCGGCGCTCCGTTGCCCTCCGACCTCCTCGCCAAACTCGATGCCGCCGCCAACTTCCGCGCCGCCTCGACCTGCATGCGCCAGCTCGCCTTCTCCAAGCTCGACCTCGACCTGCACATCCGCGCCGAGGAGCTCCGCGGTCGCGACCTGGACTCCCATTGGAACGAGGACTTCGCCGACTGGCAGGCCCGGACCACCCGCCGGGGCCCGGCGATGGCCCGCCGATTTAACCACCTGTTCTCGGATGCCACGGGCTACGCCGCAGGTTATTATTCTTACAAGTGGGCCGAGGCCCTCGAGGCCGACGCCTTCACCCGCTTCCTCAAGGAGGGGGTCCTGAACCCCCAGGTGGGGCGGGAACTCAGGGCCAAGGTTCTCTCCAAGGGTAATTCCGAGCCGGCCGAGACACTCTTCCGGGATTTCATGGGCCGGGACCTCGATCCAGAGGCCCTTTTGGAGCGCGACGGGCTGGCCTGAGCCTGTCCACCCCCGCTGGGTGCCCAGAAACCCGCAATAATTGGGTAACGGTGGCTTATTCCCCTTGCACAAGGGCCTATTTTCCTATGCGTAAGGCCTTTACAGATGAATCTCCGTAACATCGCAGTCATTGCTCACGTCGACCATGGCAAAACGACCCTGACCGACCGACTTCTCTACCAGTCCGGCATGTTCCGTCCCGAGGACCTCGACAAGCTCGCTGGCGGCCAGCACGGCCTGATCATGGACTCGGGCGACCTCGAGCGCGAACGCGGCATCACGATCACTGCTAAGAACTGCGCGATCAAGTGGACCGACCCTCGCGACCAGAAGGAATACAAGATCAACCTCATCGACACCCCGGGCCACGCCGACTTCGGCGGCGAAGTCGAACGCGTGCTCAACATGGCGGACGGTTGCCTCCTCGTCGTCGACTCCTTCGAAGGCCCGATGCCTCAGACCCGCTTCGTGCTCTCCAAGGCGCTCGCCCTCGGCCTGAAGCCCATCGTCGTCATCAACAAGATCGATAAGTCTTCCGCCCGCCCGGACGCCGTCGTCGACGAAGTCTTCGACTTGCTCGTCGCCCTCGACGCGCCGGAGTCCGCCCTCGATTTCCCGATCATCTACGCTTCCGGCCGCGAAGGCTGGGGTACCCTCGACCGCGCCAAGACCGTGGAAGGCCACCGCCCGAAGGACCTGATGGATCTCTTCTACACCATCGTCGACAAGATTCCTGAGCCCTACGCCGAAGGTTCCTCCCGTGGTGCCGCCGCCGGCTTCAAGTCCCGCGCCGAGGCTCTCGCCAACCCTCTCCAGATCATGGTGACCGCCATGCTTTACTCCGACTACGTCGGTCGTATCGCTGTCGGCCGCGTGACCGCTGGTAAGATTGCTCCCGGTATGCCTGTCATGATGGTCACCCGCGCGGGTGAGCAGTTCAAGCAGCGCGTCCTGGAAGTCGAAGTCTTCGAAGCCCTCGGCCGCGTTAAGGCCCAGGAAGTCTCCGCCGGCGACATCTGTGCTGTCATCGGCCTCGACCACGTCGAAATCGGCGCGACCATCACCGACATCGAAGACCCCCGTCCGATGACTCCGGTCAGCGTCGACGAGCCCACCGTGACCATGGCCTTCCGCGTTAACGATTCGCCCTTCGCTGGTCGCGATGGTAAGTTCGTCACCGGCCGTCAGGTCGGCGAGCGCCTCATCAAGGAACTTGAGAAGAACGTCGCTCTCCGCGTCGACCGCGAAGTCGGCGCCGACTCCTGGAAGGTCTCCGGCCGCGGCCTGATGCACCTCGGCGTGCTCATCGAAACGATGCGCCGCGAAGGTTATGAACTCTCCGTGGGCAAGCCCACCGTGATCATGAAGCAGATCGACGGCGTCGAGTGCGAGCCCGTCGAAACCTTGGCAGTCGATTGCCCTGAAGCCTCCCAGAGTGACGTGATGTCCCTCGTCCTCGGTCGTCGTGGCGAACTCCGCTCGATGGACGCCAAGGCCGGCACCAGCGGCTGGATCCACATGGAATTCAAAGTTCCTTCCCGCGCCCTCTTCGGTCTGCGCACTCTGATGCTCACCACCACCCGTGGCGAAGCCGTCATGTACCACAATCTCCTTGGTTATGAGCCGGTCCGCGGCGAAGCCCCTCACCGCGCCGCCGGCGTGATGATCGGCGGAGAAGGAGGCGCCGTCACGGCCTACTCCCTTGACCGTCTCTACGACCGTGGCGACTTCTTCGTGAAGCCGACCGACGAGATCTACATGGGTCAGATCGTGGGCGAGCATTGCAAGGATAACGACCTCGAGATCAACCTCGTCATCAACAAGAAGCTCTCGAACGTGCGTGCTTCTGGTTCCGACGACGCGGCCAAGATCAAGCCGATGCGCCAGATGTCCCTCGAGGCCTGCCTCGAATACATCGAGTCCGACGAGATGGTCGAAATCACCCCGAACTTCATCCGCATGCGCAAGCGTTACCTCACGGAAAACGAGCGCAAGCGCTTCGACAAGTAAGCTAGCCCGCGAGGGTCAGTTGAAACCGATGACCGCCATCCGCTAGGATGGCGGTTTTCATTTCCCAGCGTGCCACGGGGAGTCGCGGCGCGACTTTCTCCGGCCACTCCACGACCACGTTCCAAGGTGACTTCGCCAGATCCCAGATCAGTAGGTCATCAAAGGCCTCCGGGCGCGTCAGCCGATAGGCGTCGACGTGGAAGACCTGCCGGCGGCCTTCGTAGACGTTGAGCAGGGCGAAGGAAGGGCTGGTGATTTCGCCCGTGACGCCCAAGCCGCGGACCAAGCCGCGCACGAAGGTCGTCTTGCCTGCGCCGAGGTCGCCCTCAAGCGCCAGGACGGTATCCGGCGGCAACAGGGCCGCGAACGCCTCGGCGGCCCGCTCGGTCTCTTCGCCCGAACGGGTGATGAGTCCGGCGGTCCAGGTCGCGAGTGCGGCGGGAGAGCCCATGGGCGCAGTCTTCTCCTGCTCGTGACGTCAGGCAATCCGCAAACAAAAGACCCGGCCGTGCGGCCGGGTCCGGTTCGCCGATGGCGCTCTGCTTACGAGACGATGCCGAGGGGCTTGATGGTCTTCCAGCCGCCGCGGGTGAAGTCGGGGCACTGGATCGGCATGCTGCCGTCCTTCACGGACTTGGCCGAGATTTCGAGGATCGAGGACCAGTCCGCGGCGTCGTACACGGTCATGTCCGGGGTGATGCCCTGGCGCAGGCAGTCGAGCATGCGGTAGTTCATCACGAAATCCATGCCGCCGTGGCCGCCGACCTTCTTGCCGAGCTCGCCGATCTTGCGGATGAGCGGGTGCTGGTTCTCCTTCATGAAGGCGGTGAGCTTCTCCTTCTCGAAGGTCCACTCGTGGCTGTTGACCTTGGCGCCCTTGAGCAGCGGGTGGCCGCTGTCCGCGTCGACGGCCAGGCGGCCGGGGTAGCCGAAGAAGGTGGCCTTGGTGCCGCAGAGGGCGTTGATGCGCGAGTAGGGGCGGGGGCTCACGACGTCGTGCTGGATCATGATGGTCCGGCCGAGCTGCGTCTTGATGATCGAGGTGTTCATGTCGCCGCAGACGAACTTCTCGTCCTTGTGCTTGCCTTTGTTCGGCTGGTGCTTGTCGCGGAACTGGGTGAGATTGAACTCGGGCGAGGAGACCGAGACGACGAACTTGAACGCGTCGCCGCGGCCGATGTTCAGGTACTGCGCCACCGGGCCGAGGCCGTGCGTGGGGTACAGGTTGCCGTCCATGAAGCGATGGTAGTCGCGGCGCCAGTCGCCTTCGCTGCCGAGCGACCAGAGGACGCCGCCCGCGAGGTTATGGATGTAGGCGCACTCGGCGTGCTTGAGGTCGCCGAAGAAGCCCTGGCGGGCGAGGTTCAGGACGAAGAGCTCTTCTTCGCCGTAGCAGCAGTTCTCGATGATCGCGCAATGGCGCTGGGTCTTCTCCGACATGTCCACGAGCTGCCAGCACTCATCGACGGTCACCGCGGCCGAGACCTCGATGAAGACGTGCTTGCCATGCTCCATGGCCTTGAGCGCCATCGGCACGTGCCATTCCCAAGGGGTGGCCACATAGACGACGTCAATATCATCGCGCGCGATCATCTTTTCCCAGACGTTCTCGTCGCCGAAGTACATGGCGGGCTCCTTGCCGGTCTTCTTCTTGACGTTCTCGGCGGCGCTCTTGGCGCGCTGCTCGACGATGTCGCAGACGGCGACGACCTCGGCGAACGGGATGTTCGCGGCGGAGTTCACGTGGCCGCGTCCGCGGTTCAGGCCGATGAAGCCGCAACGGACTTTCTCGGTCGGCTTGGTGGTCAGGTCCCAGACGGGCTTGTTGCCGGCGGGACGCGGGCGGGTGGCGGAGATATCGCTCGCGCTCAGGAGCTTGAGGTCGCGAGGATCGGGCTTGGCTTCGGCCGAGGGGACGGCGCTGAGGCCGAGACCGAGGCCGGCGAGGGCGCCGAGTTTGAGGAAGTCGCGACGGTGGGAGTTTTCGGGGAGGTTCATGGCGGTAAAGGGATAGGGGTAGGGCGGTTAGCGGTTGGCGGTTGGGAAATAAGACAGAGAGGGGAATGGAGGGTTAGGAATGATGGGGAGGGGCTTGAGGGTCTTCCAGCCGCCGCGGGTGAAGTCGGGGTAGGTGACCGGGATACTGCCGTCGCGGACCGAACGATCGGAGAGGTCGAGGAGAGCGGACCAGGAGGCGGCGTCGTAGACGGTCATGTCAGGCGTGATGCCCTGACGGATGCAGTCCAGGAAGCGGTAGTTCATCACGTGATCCATGCCGCCGTGGCCGCCGACTTTCTTGGCGTCGACCATTAGCTTCTTCAGCAGCGGGTGCATGTTCGCGGTCATGAACTTCTTCAGTTTTTCGCCTTCGTACGTCCAGGAGTGGCTGTTCCGCTTTTCTTTCGGATCCAGCAGCGAGCTCGGGTTATCCACGTCGATCGCCAGGCGGTTCGGGTAGCCAGCGAAGGTCGCCAGCGAGCCGCTGAGCAGATTTCCGCGTGTGTAGGGGCGTGGGCTGGTGTTGTCGTGCTGGACGACGATGGTCCGTCCGAGCTCGGTCTTCACGATGGTCGTGCTCATGTCGCCGTTGACGAACTTCTCGTCCTTCGAACGGTCGCGGTCCGGCTTCAGCCGTTCGCGCAGCTGGGATAGTCCGAACTCCGGCGAAGAGACCGACACGGCGTATTTGAAAGCATCGCCACGGCCGACTCCCATGTATTGTGAAATCGTTCCGAGGCCGTGGGTCGGGTAGAGGTTGCCCTGCAGGAGCGTCGAATAGCGGCGGCGCCAATCGCGGCCGGCGTCGAGGAAGCTCGCTCCGGGCTTACCGCGCTGGTCGTGGATGTAGGCGCACTCGCCGTGCTTGAGGTCGCCGAAGAAGCCTTGGCGCTGGAGGTTCAGGACGAAGAGCTCTTCTTCGCCGTAGCAGCAGTTCTCGAGGATGGGGCAGTGGCGTTGGTATTTTTCGGAGGCGTCGACGATATCCCAGCACTCGTCGACCGTCAGGCCGCAGTTTACTTCTAGGAAAGCATGCTTGCCGAGCTCCATGGCGCGGATGGCCATCGGCTTGTGCCATTCCCAAGGTGTGGCGACGTAGACGACGTCGATGTCATCCCGGGCGACCATTTTTTCCCAAGCGTTCTCGTCGCCGCTGTAGATGGCAGGCATCTGGCCGGTCTTCTTGCGGACCACTTCCGCCTGCGCCTTGGCTCGTTCGTCGAGGATGTCGCAGACCGCGACGACTTCCACGAAAGGCGTGGCGACACAGGAGGCGACGTGGGCGCGGCCGCGGTTGAGGCCGATGATGCCCACACGAATCTTCTCCATGGCCTTAGTCGTGAGATCCCAGACGGGCTTGCTCCCGGCCGGACGCGGACGGGTCGCGCCGATATCGGCGGCGGCCCGACGCATCACTTGGGCGGGATCTGGCTTCGCTTCCGCAGAAGGAATCGCACCCAACCCGAAGCCGAGACCCGCGAGCGCGCCGAGCTTCAGAAAATCGCGACGGTTACCGGTTTCGAGGGGGTCCATGGGGTCTCTTCAAGACAGCAAAGCTGGCCCGTGGTTGCAACGGATTTGCCAGCCACCCCTCGTCAAATCACCAGCTTATGAAGCCTTGGGCTCCTTTAATCCCGAAGACCGCCAGATTACGAACGGTATGAGCCATAAAACACGGTAGCAGTGAACGGTCTGGATTAAGGGGATTGAAGCGCACGACGTAGAGCCAGAGCGACGTGATGAAGGCGAACACGGCGTTCAGCTTTCCTTCCGGTGTGCTGAGATCGAAGTTATGGATGAGCGCAAACACAAGCGAGCCGACGATCATCAGCGCGAGCAACTTGCGGCCGAATAGTTCACCAGGCGCGACGAAGCCGCGGAAAAGCATTTCTTCAACGATGGAGGCGCCGAGGAGTTGGAAGATGAAGATCGCCGGGAGGACACTCTGCTGGTCAGTGAGGCCGGTCCGCTTCTCGACGGCGGCTTCGGTGATGGTGATCAGGATGGCGCCGGCGGCGGCGACGAAATAGGCACCCGCTGGTGCATAGGTCGTTCCGGGCCAGAATTTCTCGGGTTCACCGGTGATGGTCCGTTTGCGGCGTTCGCGCGCCCAAGCAATGAGCACGAACAGGCCAAGGGCGCAGTAGAGCAGGGCTTTGGCGGCGGTGAGATCCATACAATCAGCGAACGCCGAGCACCCAGGCACGGTAGCCAGGCGAAGCATGGTCGGCCGCGAAGGTGAGCCATTGCGGCACGGCGAAAGGGTGGCGGGCATGGACCCAGGACTCGAGGTCGGCACCCTTGCTCGCGGCGAACTTGAAGGTCACGCGGAACTCATCCTCGCTCTCGACCTTGCCTTCCCAGGTGTAATGGGAGCGAATCGGACCGTCGACCTGCGCGCACGCGGCCAGCCCGGCGGCCACCGCTTCGGCGGCAAGCCGGTCGGCTTCATCGCGCGAGGGCAGGGTCGTCAGGGCGATACCGATGGCCTCAGTCATGGCCTTCGTTGTCGCCCTTGAGGTACTTCTCGGTGATGATCTCGATCAGCATGTCGCGCGCTTCCTTCACGGAGTCGACATGCACGTAAAGGTCGCGGTCTTCGGGCGAGACCATGCCCCATTCCTGGAAGGTCTCGAAGTTCACCGCGTTCTTCCAGAAGGCCGAACCGAAAAGCAGCACGGGGAACTGCTTCTTGGTCTTCTTCGTCTGGATGAGCGTGAGCATCTCGAAGAGCTCGTCGAAGGTGCCGAAGCCGCCCGGGAAGGCCACGAGGGCCTTGGCGAGGTAGAGGAACCAATACTTGCGGACGAAGAAGTAATGGAACTCCAGATCCAGCTCGGGCGTGATGTAAGGATTATGTTCCTGTTCGAAGGGGAGGGCGATGCCGAGGCCGACGGAACGACCGCCGGCTTCGTGCGCGCCGCGGTTGGCGGCTTCCATGATACCAGGTCCGCCGCCGGAGCAGACGAGGAAGCGCTGCCACTCGGGCAGGGTGAGGGACCACTTGGTCATCTCGAAGGCGAGTTCGCGGCAGGCTTCGTAATAAGCGGAACTGCGCAGGTCGATTTCGGCGACGCGCACGCGATGCGCGCATTCGGCGTCGGAGCACGTGCCGGCGGCGGCAAAAGCCTTGGCCTCTTCGAGGCGCTTGCGGGCCACTTCCTGGGGTAGCGTACGCGCCGAGCCGAACATCACGACGGTGTTGCGGACGCCGTATTTCTTGAAGCGCAGGTGCGGCTCGGTCATCTCCGTCAGCACGCGGATACTGCGGGCCTGGGGACTGGTCATGAACTCGGGGTTCAGGTAGGCCCGGGGCGGGGTGGGCCTGAGTTTGCCTTTTTCCGGGCTCATGCCCCATCCTCCCCCTCCCAAGGCCTTCTGCCAAGCCGGGAAGCGTGGGGCTTGACACCCTCAGCGGGGTGTCCTTGGCTGTTCCTTTACAGCCATGCATCCGACCTATCGTCCGTCTAAGATCTCCCGCGCCCGCAAGTGCGGTTTCCGCGCCCGTTCCAAGACCCCCGGTGGCCGTAAGGTTCTGGCCAAGCGCCGTGCCATCGGCCGCAAGCGCCTCGGCGCTTCCTAATCCCCCATGCGTCTCCCGCGGGAGCGTCGAATTCGCGCCTCGGCCGAGTTCAGCCGCCTCCGCCAAGAAGGCTCGCGACTCGATTGCGGGCCTTTTCTTTTGAATTTTCGCCAGACGGGCGAAAAGAGTCTGGCCCGTTTCGCCGTCATCGCCGCCAAGAAGAATCTGCCTCTGGCGGTGGATCGTAACCGAGCGAAACGCCTGGCTCGCGAACTCTTCCGGACGGACGAAGCCGCCTTCCCGCCTGGCTGGGAGGTCGTGCTGGTCATCCGTTCCGGTATGCTGAAGCGCTCGCTGGCCGAGCTCCGCAAAGTCTACGCCGCGGCGGCGATTCGCATTCTGGCGTCCAAGGCCGGTTCGGCCGCATGAGCGAACCACGCCCATCCCTGTTGGCGAGCCTCGCCTTGGGCTTCGTCCGTTTCTACCAGCGCTTCCTTTCCAAGCCTCTGCACCTGATTCCGGGTTCTGGCTGCCGCTATCATCCGACTTGCTCCTGCTACACAGCTACGGCCCTCGCGCGTTTTGGTTTCTTTAAGGGAGGATGGATGGGCTTCCGCCGAATCTGCCGCTGTCATCCTTGGGGCGGCTCGGGCGTCGACGAGGTGCCGGAACGGTGAAGCCCTGAGGTGTCCGTTTAATTGGCTCGCCCTCTGATGGCGGTTTTCCGACTAATCACCCTGTGAAATCGCTGTTCTTGAAGGTCCTGGGTTCGCGGCAGGGAGGCATGTTGCTCCTAGCCACCAGTTACGTCCTTCTCGGCACGCTCCTTCGTCTCGGACTGCTGGTGGCCTCAGCCGGCGGCGTCTCCTGGGGCCTGCCGACCTTTGCGGCCTTATTTGTCGGACTGTTGTTCGACCTCCTCATGGCGTGGTTCCTGACCTTGCCGCTGGGCCTGCTGAGCACCGTGTGGCCGGCATCCTGGTCTGCCTCCCGCTGGCTACGTCACCCATTACGCGGGGCCTGGCTCTTGGGTGCCTTCCTCTTTACCTTCTGGAAGAGCTCCGAGATTCTTTTTTGGGAGGAGTTCGGCGTCCGCTTCAACTTCATCGCGGTGGACTACCTCGTCTACACGACCGAGGTGGTGAAGAACATCAAGGAGTCCTATAATCTGCCGCTGATCATCGGCATCGTGCTGACGGTCGCGGTGGGGCTGTTCCTGCTGTGGAGCCGCTTAGGCTTCGTCCGCCGCTGGGAAGAAGGCGCCGCGGCCGACGTCACGCCGCGCTGGCGCAACTTCGCGGCGCTGCTCGCGCCGCTACTCGCGGTTCTGCTCGTCGTCTATTTCGTAGGTCGCCGCGACCTCAAGGCCGCCTCGACGGCCCATACGTCCGTGGCTGAACGCCTCACGGCTGGTCTCCGCCACATGGGCGACCCTCAGCCGGGCTGGGATAATAGTTACGACACCGAGCTCGCGAAGAATGGCGAGTACGCCTTCTTGGCGGCCTTCTGGGCCAATCAGTTGGAATGGAAACGCTTCTATCCGTCGCGCCCGGACGCAGTCGCTCAACTCCGCGCTTCGCTCCTCGCCCAAGGCGGAGAGCCTCTCAGCACTGACCTCAACGATATCACTCGCCGCATCCAGTCCGCTAAGCCCGCCCGTCGTCTCAACGTGATTCAGATTACGATTGAGAGCCTGAGCGCTGAATTCGTGGGCTGCTACGGTTCGCCAGACTATGCCGCGAAGAACCTGACGCCTAACCTTGACCGCATCTCTCGCGAGTCGCTTTGGTTCTCCCGTTGCTACGCCGGCGGCACTCGCACCGTGCGTGGGATGGAGGCGCTCTCGTTGTCGATTCCGCCAATTCCGGGACAGTCGGTCCTGCGCCGCAAGGGCTGCGAAAATCTCACGACCCTCGGTTCCGTCCTCCGCACGCAGGGTTACGACACCGCCTTCATCTACGGCGGCAACGGCTTTTTCGATAACATGAATTACTTCTTCGGGGCCAACGGCTACCGGGTGGTAGATCTGCCGCGGCAGGAGGCTGCCGGCAAGAAGGCGAGTTTCGGCAACGCTTGGGGCGCCTGCGATGAGGATGCCTTCGCCTGGTCGATTGAGGAAGCCGACAAGGCTCATGCGGCCGGCAAGCCCTTCCATCACTTCGTGATGACGACTTCGAACCACCGCCCCTACACGTGGCCGGCCGGCAAGATTGACCCGAAGCTCATCAATCGCGAGGGCGGGGTGGCCTATACGGATTACGCGATTGGCGCTTTCCTCAAGGCCGCGCAGGACAAGCCTTGGTTCAAGGATACGGTCTTCGTCATCGTGTCCGACCATTGCGCCTCGGTCGCCGGTAAGCGTGAACTCGAGATCCGGAAATACGAGATCCCGCTCTTCATCTGGTCTCCCGGCAATATCGCACCGCGCAAGTTCGACACGATGATGAGCCAGATCGATACCGCCCCCACGGTGCTCGGACTCCTGGGTACAAACTACCTTTCCCGCTTCGTCGGCAGTGATGCCCTCAGCCCGAATTTCCGTCCTCGCGCGTTCATCAGTAACTACCAGAAGGTCGCCGTACTGCGTCCGGACGGATTGCTGACGGTGCTCAAGCCCGTGCGCCAGTCGGTGCAGTATAAGGCTGACCTCGCCACCGGCGCACTGACTCCGGTGGCTTCACCGGATGCCGCCGCGGTGGATGAGGCGATTATCCACTACCAAGGTACCGATGACCTCTTCAATCATGGCGGACTCCAAAATCCCGTACGTTAACCGCCCCTCGGTGGCCCTTCCGGCGCTGGTCCTCGCGGGTATTATTGGCTTCTTCGGTTTTCATGGGACCGGCGGAGAGTGGCTCGACTTCCAAGTCCAGTCTTGGTTCTGGAATGGGAGCGATTGGCTGATTCCGAAGGATGCAGGCTGGTTTCATAGCCTCGCCTATGACGGACCGAAGGTGGGGCTCATTTTATTCGCGGTGGGGTTGCTCTGGGCGATCGCTTTCCCCGCGCTCTCACCGTCATGGCTGGGACGCCGCCGTGCGGTATTCCTTTTCGTCTCGATGGCGGTAATCGCCCTCACGTGCACGCAGTTGCGTGATGTCACGCAGATGGCCACTCCAAGGGCCCTGAAAGTCTACGGGGCCGTCGCGCCGAACGCCTGGGAGCACCTCCTTTTATTCGACGCCAAGCCGGTCGGTTATCCCAGCAATGCCTTTCCCGCTGGCCATGCCAGCGGAGGCTTCGCCTTGCTGTCCTTGGCTTTCGCTTGGGGGACGCCCTCCGCGCGTCTGCGGGGAGGGCTCATCGGCTGCCTCTACGGCGGCGCGATGGGGCTATACCAAATCGCCCGCGGTGAACATTTCCTTTCTCACACGTTGGCGACAGCCGTGCTCGCCTGGCTGATCGCCGCCTGCCTCGCCCGTTGGCTGAAGCCTGACGAGATCAGTTCGACCAGTTGACGAGGTTATCCGCGCGGAATGGTCCGGTGGCCCCGCCGTTCTCGTCGAAATAAGTTCCTGGCACGATGCCCGAGCGGAGCATCGTGGTGCCTCCGAAGGCGGCTAGGTCCCAGTATTCGCCGAGAGCGAGGATTTCGCCTTCGCTCGGGGCATCCACGTAGTTGGCGGCGGCGCAGACAAAGAGGAAATTAGGCGACTTCCAATCGAGGTATTTTCCAGGGGTTAAGACGCGGTAGCGGTAATCGTAAGGATTGCCCCAGGCGTCGACGAATTCGCGGCAGGCAGGGTTGCCGCCCTTCCAGTCGTCGGCCCCGAGCTTGGAGTTGTCGTTGGTGTTGACCTCACCTAGGTTGAGGAAGCTCCGTTTCTGGCGCTTAGCAGGATCTCCGGGCAGGGAGCTATCGTCGAAATTAAGTAACGTCGGCAGCCCGCCGGGGGTCGTCGTGCGAATCAGGCGCCGGCCAATGAGCTGGTCAAGCAGGTCGCGGCTGAACCGTTCGTCCGTGCCGGTAGCACTACAAGGGAAGTCGCCGTAGATCTTGCGGTAGCTCTGGCAGGCCATGGCGATGGCTTGAATGTCGCCACGGGACTTGGACTTGTTGCGGCTGCTGTTGGCGGCTCGGAACAGGCCAAAGGTGATGGCCGACAGCAGGCCGATGATGCCGATGACGACCAGCAGTTCGATGAGGGTGAAGCCGGAGCGGCGGGCGATGGGGTGGCGCATGGGGGTGGGCTCAGATGTGGCGGGAGTCGTTCTCGTCCTTCTTGACGTAGCCGGAGTCCTGCCGATGGTGGTTCACGGCGTTCTTCTTCAGGTAGGCCTGATAGACGTCGTCCGCGGACATGCCGAGAACCTGGGCGATGGAAATCAGGAAGTGGAAGAGGTCGATGACCTCGACGCGGGCGTTCTGCTCGTCGAACTTCTGGTACTTAGCCCACCACTTCCACGGCACGGAGTCGGTCAGCTCGGCCATCTCCTGCTGCATGGCGCGGAGGTAGTTGAGGACCCATTTGATCTTTTCTTCCTCGGTCATGCCGGCGGTTTCGACGCCGATGCGCTTGTTGAGCGCCTGCTGCATCAGGAAGATTTCTTCGAGCTTGTCGGACATGGGTTCAATTAGGGCGGCCCAGTCGCCCTGGGGCAATCCCGGAAGCGCCGCCGGGGCGGCCAGGGGGCTTAATTGCTCTTTGCAGGGAAGGGCGGACTGTGCCTACCTGTCCTCGTGTCCGCCACCAGCCTCATCGCTCCCCTCCGTAAGCCGGAAGTCCTCGCCCCGGCCGGGGAGTGGGATTGCGTCCGCGCGGCGGTCGAGAACGGCGCCGACGCCGTCTTCTTCGGCGTGGGTCGTTTCAATGCCCGCGTCCGGGCCAAGAATTTCGAGGAGTCCGACCTGCCGGAACTGATGGCTTATCTGCATGGCCGCGGGGTCAAAGGGTACGTGACCTTCAATACGCTGATCTTCCCGGACGAGCTCGCCGAAGCCGCCCGCACGCTCCGCTCGATCATCGCCGCCGGCGTCGACGCTGCCATCGTCCAGGACCCAGGCATCTGCCGCCTGATTCGCCGCATCTCGCCCGACTTCCCGATCCACGCTTCGACGCAGATGACGGTGACCAGCGCGGCCGGTGTCGACTTCGCCCGTGACCTAGGAGCCTCGCTCGCCGTCCTTGGTCGCGAGGTCTCGATTCCGGAGATGCAGAAGATGCAGACGGAGCAGGCCACTAAGGGCGCTCCGCTCGATCTCGAGGTCTTCGTCCACGGCGCCCTCTGCGTCGCCTACTCCGGCCAATGCCTGACGAGTGAATCCCTTGGCGGTCGTTCGGCCAATCGCGGCGAATGCGCCCAAGCCTGCCGCCTTCCCTATGAGCTCGTGGTCGACGGAGTGGTGCGCAACCTCGGTGATAAGGCCTACCTGCTTTCCCCGCAGGACCTGGCAGGTATCGAGGTGGTGCCCGACCTTATCCGCGCCGGTATCCGTTCGCTGAAGATCGAAGGTCGCCTGAAGTCTCCGGAATATGTTGCCGCCATCACGAAGGCCTACCGTCGTGCGGTCGATGCTGCCTGGGATGCTTTCGCGAAGGGTGCCGACGCCGATCGTGCTGCCCTGCAGGTCCGCCAAGAAGAGGACTATGCGATGCAGATGACGTTTTCGCGCGGCCTATACCCGGGCTGGCTCCGCGGCATCGACAACCAGCAACTCGTCCATGCCCGTTTCGGTAAGAAGCGCGGTGCCTACCTCGGCACGGTCGTCGACGTCGGCACCAACGGCGTGACGATGCGCCTCGAAGGCCCCCTTAAGCCGGGCGATGGCGTGGTCTTTGACCAAGGTAAGCCAGCCGAACGCGAGCAGGGCGGCTTCGTCCACGGCCTCGAGCCCGCCCGCGGCGGCTTGACGTTCATTCGCTTCGGCCGCGAAGACGTGGATTGGTCGCAGGTGAAGCCTGGCGCCATCCTCTGGAAGACCAAGGACCAGGAACTCGACAAGCGACTCCATGATTCCTGGGATCGCGAGAAGGCCAATTACCGCCGCCCATTGCACGCCAAAGTCATCGGCCGCCTCGGCCAGCCGCTACGTGTCGAATTCAATGATGGCGAAGGCCACGTCGTCGCCGGCGAGACCGCGATGCCTTGTGCCGCGGCGGAAAAGCGCCCGATGGACGTCACCACTTTACGCGACCAGCTCGGCCGACTTGGCGACACGGGCTTCGAGATGGGCGAACTGCAGGCCGACCTCGAGGGCGCGCTCATCATTCCGGTCAGCGAACTGAACCGTCTCCGCCGCGACCTGTCCGAACAGATTTCCAAGCTCCGCAGTCTGCCTCTGCGCTGGACGCTCCTGCCTTTCGAGGAGTCAGCCACCAAGGTCGCTCCCTTCGAGCCGAAGCGCCCTGGTGAAGCTGAGATTATCGTCGTCATTCGCGAACCCGAGCAGCTGGATCCCGCCCTCGCGAGCGGCGCCCGCGTCATCTACGCCGAATACGAGGACCCGAAGAAGTTCCGTGCCGCCGTTGCCCGCGTCCGTGCTTACGAGCAGGAAGCCGGTCGTAAGGTCGAGTTCTGGGCCATGGGCCCGCGCATCCATAAGCAGGGCGAAGCACGCATCAGCGAAATCGTCCTCTCGTGCGAGGCCGACGGCTACCTGGTCCGCAATCACGAGGATCTTCGCGCCTTCAAGGGTAAGCGACTGCGCGCCGACTTCTCCCTCAACGTCGCCAACGGACTCTCCGCCGAGTGGCTCATGCGTGAGCACGCCCTCGAGGGGTTGACGGTCTCCTATGATTTGAATTCGGAGCAGGTCACGGCCTTATTCCAGTCCGCCCCGCCGGAGTGGTTTGAGGTCACGGTCCACCAGCACATGCCGATGTTCCATATGGAGCACTGCGTCTTCTGCGCCTTTCTCTCCAAGGGTAAGGATTACCGCGACTGCGGCCGCCCCTGCGAGACGCACCGCGTCAAACTGCGCGACCGCGTCGGCGCCGAGCACATTCTCAAGGCCGATGCCGGCTGCCGCAACACGCTCTTCAATTCGCGCGCCCAGACTGGCGCCGAATACGTCACTCAGTTGCTGGCCCTCGGTGTCCGCCGCTTCCGCGTCGAATTTGTCGACGAGGATGCGTCCACCGTCACGCGCACGCTCGAGAAATATCAGGCCCTGCTCAAGGGGGACCTTGATGGCACCGCGCTCTGGAATGACCTCAAGGTCCTCAACCAGCTCGGCGTTACGCGCGGGACGATGAGGGTGAAACTCTAATCACTCCTCGCCGCGGAGGCGTGGGAGTAGGCCGGTGATGCGGCGTGAATCCGAGGCGTTGCGTACGGCCATCGCGTAAGCGGTGGGGTCGCCGACGAGGATGACCTGCTTCCGGCCGCGCGTGACGGCGGTGTAGACGAGATTACGCGCGAGCATGATGCTGTGCTGGCGGAGCAGGGGGACGACCACCGCTGGAAATTCGGAGCCCTGCGACTTGTGGATGCTCACCGCATAGGCGAGGTGCAGGTCGCCTTGTTCGCCGCGTTCGAGCTCCACGCGGGCGCCGTCGAAGTCGATCAGCAGCGTGCCTTCCTCGTTCTGGCCGAGCACCACACCAAAGTCGCCGTTGAAGACGTTCTTGTCGTAGTTGTTACGGGTCTGGATGACCTTGTCACCAGGCTGGATGCGACCCGGTCGTGCATCAGCGCCACGCAGGCGGCCTTGTAGTGCTTGGTTAAAGGCCTGGATGCCGCCAGTGCCTTTGTGCATCGGCGCGAGCACCTGGATATCGCGCAGGGGGTCGAAGCGGAGTGCCTTTGGGAGGATGTCGCAGCAGAGCTTCGTGACCATCGCCACGCAGGCTTCCGGATCGTCGACGCGGACGAAGTGGATGTCCTGAGTGAAGTCGAGTTTTGCGGGATCCTCAACCGGCGTGGGTGGGGTGGTGTCGGCGTGCAGGATGCCGTGGGCAACCGTGACGATACCGCTACGGGCGCCTTGGCGGAAGACCGTATCGAGACGCGTGACCGCGGCCGCGCCGGAATCGATAAGGTCGCCGAGCACGTTACCCGCACCGACGGACGGGAGCTGGTTGACGTCGCCGACGAGCAGGAGGTGGGCGGTGCCGGGGACGGCGCGCAGGAGCGCGGCCGCGAGCTTCGTGTCCAGCATCGAGGATTCGTCAATGATGACGAAGTCCGTCGCGAGCGGGTTATCGGCGTTGGCGGTGAAGCCGCCGGCCGCCGGATCGAACTTAAGCAGACGATGGATGGTCGAGGCCTGCACGCGCGTTGCTTCTGTCATGCGTTTCGCCGCGCGGCCGGTGGGCGCGCCGAGGGCCATGCGCACGCGCTTGGCGCTGAGGATGTCGCACAGGGCCTTGAGGATGGTTGTCTTACCGGTGCCGGGGCCGCCGGTGAGGACGGTGACCTTGTTCTGCAAAGCCATGAGCACGCCGGCCGCCTGCGCGGGCGAGAAGGCGAAGCCGGCGCGGGTCTGGGCCCATTCGACGGCCTTGTCGGCGACGATGGTCGGCAGGCCGGAAGGGGTGGCGAGGAAGCGCTGAATCGAGGCGGCGATGGACTTCTCGGCGTTCTCCTGCGGTCGGAGTTGCACGAGGCGGACGCCGCGCGTGGACAGCACGCCGACGGCTTTTTCCTCCATCAGCTTACGTAGGCGGTCGTGGACAATTGTTTTATCGACCTCGAGGAGTTCGGTGGCTTTTTCGAGCAGGCCTTCGTCAGGGAAGGCGCTGTGGCCTTCGCCTTCGAGTTCTTCGAGTGTGTGCAGGATGCCGGCGTCGACGCGCTGCGGTCCAGCGGTCGGCAGGCCGAGATTGCGAGCGATTTTGTCGGCCGTCTTGAAGCCAACGCCTTCGACCTCGCGACACACGCGATAGGGTTCGTTGGTGAGTACCTTCTTCGCGTCTTGGCCGTAGGCTTTGACGATCCGGATGCAAAGGGCGTTGGTCACGCCGTACGTCTGCAGGAAGACCATCACTTCGCGCAGGGCTTTCTGGTCATCCCAGGCGGCCTTGATGGCCTTCGCGCGCCCGGGGCCGATGCCGTCCACTTCGCGGAGGCGTCCCGATTGGTTGGAGATGATGTCGAAAGTGCGGACGCCGAACTTCGCGACGATCTTGTCGGCGTAGGTCTTGCCGATGCCCTTGATGAGGCCGCTACCGAGGTATTTGCGGATACCGTGGACGGAAGAAGGTAGACGTGAACTGAACGTGCGCACGCGCAGCTGCGGGCCGTGTGAAGGGTGGCGTTCCCAGTGGCCGCTGACGTCGACGGTCTCGCCGCACTGCAGCCCGGTCATGTTCCCGAGGATGATGACCTTCTCGCCGGCTTCCGGCGCGAGTTCCGCGATCGTAAAATGCGTCTCCTCATCGAGCCACAGGATGCGCTCGACCACGCCCGAAAGGGTGGTTTCGGGTCCGCGCGGCGGTTCGCGTGGCGGCGACATGAGGAAAGCCAATCATCCCCGCGGGGCGGGGGCGAAACGAAAATCAGCCCAGACCGAAGAGCTCGCGGCCTAGTTCGGGTAGGCCGGCGTGGACAGTGTCCGGGGCATAAGGGGCGAGTTCCTCCGCGGTGTGGCTGCCGGTCGTCACGCAATGAATCGCAGCCAGCTTGCCGTTGCGGGCCGTGGCGATGTCGAAAGGCGAATCCCCGACCATGATCGTGCGGTTCGGGTCAGCCTTGAGAGAGGATAAGACGAAGTGGGTGAACTCCGGCTGGGGCTTACGCCAGGGATGGACGTTGGTGCCGAAGACCGCGTCGACGGCGTCATCGAGCCCGAGGTGCTCCATGATCTTCTTCGAGTTGGCGTCGTCCTTGTTGGTGTACACCGCGACCTGGACGCCTTGGGCGCGCAGGCCGACGAGGATCTCGCGACAGCCGGGGTAGGCGCGCAGGCCGTGGTACATCACGGAAGGGAAGTGTTCGCGGAAGAGGCGGGTGGCGGTGGGCGCGTTGGCCTCGCCGGCCAGTTTGACGACCGTGACGTTGACCGAGCCGCCCACGGCGCGCCGGATCTGTTCCAAGGTCACGCCGGGCAGCCCCATCATGCTCATCACGTCGTCGTAGCAGCGATGGATGGCCTCGAAGTTGTCGACCAGGGTGCCATCGAGGTCGAAAAGGACGGTTTCGGGAAGGGGACGGGCCATGCGGCGCTTAATCAGGAGGCAGCGGGGCGAGATTCCAAGTTTGGATTTGCACGCTTGGCCTGCTCCCCTAGGTTGCGGCCACCTTCCCATGAGCTTTTCGCTGGATCTTACCAAGCCCCTCGGCCGCCTCGGCCTGGCCATCAATACCCTCGTCCTCGGCGTCGTCTTCTACGGCATCTCCGTCGGATCCTACTATTACATGAGCCATACTCTTCCCGAGGCTGGCGCCCATGCCAAGGAAGCCGCCGTCAAGGCCGCCCTCGTGGAGAAGGCCGTCGCCAAGGCCAAGACCTCCGCCAAGGGCAAGGCCTTCGACGAGAAGGCTGCCGTGGCCGCCGCGGAAGCCGCCGCCGAGCCTGAGCTCAAGAAGCAGGCCGAAGCGATCCATCACCACGCCGTCGAAGGCTGGGCGCCGTTCGCCGTCTTCCTCCTGATCCTCTCCGCGGTCTTCTTCTCCGGCTTCCTGTCCGTGTATGTCCAGCGTCGCGCCAACGACGGCGGCCTCAAGGGTCTCTGGATCTTCCAGAATCATCTTGGTGCGTGGGCTCTCGCCGGTTTCGTGGCCTTTATCCCGTTGCTTCAAGCTAAGGGGCTTCTTGGTGCGTGGTTACCCATTTTCTTCATGGGCCTTATGGTCTTCTTGCCTTTGCTGTTCGCCGGCGAAGGCCATCATGACCACGACCATGATCATGGCGACGGCCACGATCACGGCCACACGCACTGAGCCGGCTCAGAGCGGCGCGGTGCCGCCGAAGTCGAAGACCGTATGACTGATCAGACCTCGCTCCAGCACGGCGAGGTCTGATTGTTTGTCGGTGGTGAGGTTCTCGCCGTCGTTCCAGGCGAAAGTGAAGCCTTGCGCCGAGCGCTTGAAGAGGGAGCCATGGCGGACGAGTGCCGGCGTGCTTCGTTCCATCGCGGTTTCGTCGGTGACACTCGCGGGGTAGTTAAGGCTATGCACATGCAGATCGTGGCTGGGTAGGCCGACGCGTCCCTTAGCGAAGCGGGCGGCGTGGCGGCAGGCGGCCTCGAGGTGCGGGCGGAGGGCTGGCGGGCAGATGGACGAATTACGGTGGACCTGTTCGAAGAGGGATTGCTCAAGGTCGAGGGAGCAGGCCACGGCTGGCAGGCCCCATGACGTGCCTTCGGTCGCGCCAGCGAGGGTGCCCGAGCTCAGGCAGAGCGGCATGGTGGCATTGAAGCCGATGTTGATACCAGAGAGGACCACATCGGGCTTCACGGGCATGAGGTGGCCGAGGGCGATGTTGACGCAGTCAGAGGGAGTGCCGTCGATGGACCAGGCTTGCCGGCCGAGGTTCGGGTAGTCGGCGAGGGTGACTTCGCGGTGGCGGCTAAAGGCGCGGCCAATCCAGCTGCGTTCGCCCGAGGGGGCGGCGACAACGACGTCGAAGCCTTCGGCTATGCAGGCGGCGACCAGGGCGTGGAGGAAGGCGGCGTTGATGCCGTCGTCGTTGGTCAGCAGGGCTACGGGCTTCATCCTAAGGTCATTGATTGGCTTCAGCCGGTCCGGCTTCAAGTCCGGCGATTTGGTCGCGGAGGACGGCTGCCGTCTCGTAGTCCTCTTCCTTGAGTGCGGATTTAAGGAGGAGACGGGCCTTGGTCAGTTTAGCCTCGCGGTCGGCAACGGCATCATAGGGGCGGCGGCCATGGTGTTCTAGGCCTGGCTGGATGCGGGCAATCGTGGCCAAAGCCTGGGGGGCATGCGCCTCGTAGCAGGTGGCGCAGCCGAAGCGATGGACCCGGTCAAAGTCAGCCCACCGGAAGCCGCAGGTGGGGCATTTGCCCCGGCCGACGGGGGTGGGGACGGTCAGCTTGAGCCCGAGTGCGAGGGAAGGCAGGATGGAGTCCGAGAGCAGGGAGGGGCAACCTTGGCAGCAGGCATAGGTCTCCGCTTTCCCCCCGGCGACGAGGGTGAAGTACACGGCGGCGTTCTGGACGCAGCCCTGGCAGGATGGCGGACGAGGAATCAAGCACTCCCACCATGCACGCGAACGGCTGCCGATTCAAGTGCGACCACGAACCTTTTCAGGTTGAAGCCATCCCGATGGCGGATTGCCTATGAAAGCGATGCTTTCTCCTGTCCTCATGATCGTGCTAGCTGAGTCGACGAAGGGCGCCCTCTGGTATTTCCAGCAGATGGATGCCGCCGGACTGGCTGTCGCCGGTGTCCTGCTCGTCTGCTCCTTCATCGGTTGGGGTGCGATGATTGGCAAATGGTCCGACGTCCAAGAACTCCGCCGTCGTAACCACGCGTTCGAGCGTCGCTTGCGCGATGAGCCTTCCGTCGTCGCGCTCAACTTTCCACGCGGTTCGAATCTCGGACCTTATGAATTCCTCGTCGCTGAAGCAGTGTCCGCGGTGCAGCGTCACAAAGGTCGCCTCGTCCGTCAGTCCGACGTCACCTTGTGCATGGGCCACGTCGAGAACGCCGTCCAGCGTGGCGTCGCCCGCACGATGGTCAAATACGAGGACAAGATGGTCATCCTTAGTTCGCTCGTTTCCGGCGGCCCGTTCCTCGGCCTACTCGGCACCGTCTGGGGAGTGATGGTCACCTTCGGCGCGCTGACCGAGAAGGCGAGTATCGCGCAGCTCGCTCCTGGCGTCTGTGGCGCCCTCGTCACGACGACGCTCGGCCTACTCGTCGCGATTCCCGCCACCTTCGGCTATAACTACCTGCTCACGCAGGTGAAGATCATGACGACCGAGCTGGAGAATTTCGCGAGCTCGCTCGCCGACCGCGTTGAACTCGAGCTCGAGGGTGAAGCCCGCCGCAACTTTGAAGCGGTCCAGGAGCGCGAGCGCCTCCTTCGCGCCTCCGCCCCAGCTTCTCCTGTCGCGGTTACCGCGTCGGCCACGTCGGCGCCGATCGCCACCGAGCCGCCGGCCGCGTTGCCGGGTTGGGAAGACGCCCAGTAAGCCCGCATGGCCCGCTCCTTCTCCAGACCCAACCGGCTCCACGTCATCAGCGAGCTGAACGTGACGCCGATGCTCGACCTCTGCTTCGTATTGCTGATTATTTTCATGATCGCCACGCCGGTGCTGGAGCAGACCACCGCGGTTAATCTGCCCAAGGCCGACAAGGGCGCCGGTAAGACGCCGGACACTAAGGTGCAGTACCGTGTCGTGACCATCGACCGCAATGGTGCCTATGCGATCGGCGCGCGCGCGGTCACTTTCGCCCAGCTGGAAGCCGAATTCGCCATCATCGCCGCTTTGCCAGAAGTCGATCAACCAGTCGTCCGCATCCGCGGCGACGGCGTGCTGTCCTACCAAAAGATCATCGACGTCCTTTCCGCAGCCAAGGCCAAGGGCCTGACGAAGGCGGGTCTTGATACCGAGACACGCTGAGATGGCGAATGGAGGCAAAGCCTGGATCGGTTCCGTTGCCGTGCACCTCGGCGTCGTCGTCGCGATCATCGGTTTCTCCTGGTATGCTGCGCGTCACGGCGGCGAAAGTATCGAAGCTGTCGATCCGTTTCTGCAGGTCGACCTGAATGGCATCCCGGGCAAGCGACCCGGCGAGATCGGCAAGGCCGCTGGGGTCGCCAAGGGTTCCGAGTCGGGGTCGAACAGCGGCGTTCCCATCATTCGGCTCAAGAAAATCGACGTTGAGAAAACCCTCCGTGATCGCGAGCGGGCTGAACAGGCCGCGCAGTCTTCGGCGAACTCGCCCAAGACAATGACCAAGGTTTCGAGCAAGAACGGAACGAGCAGCAATAATCCCAAGAAGATGACGCTCGGAGACTTCAATAACTCGAAGGGCGTCGGCAAGCCTGGCTCGTCGTCCAAGACGGGCGGTATCGGCGGCGTTTCCGTCAAGAAGGGTCGAAACTACGGCACCGGTGATAATGGCGGTGAAGGCGGTTCGGCTTCGGAGCGGCAACTCTACGCCGGCGAAGTCGAGGCTAAGCTCCGGAGCGCTTGGAACGAAATCCTCGCGGCCGAGGGTGCCTCGATTGCCTCCGCTGGCTCCTGCAGTGTCACGGTCGCCATCGATGCTTCCGGGTTCGCCAGTTTTTCTGGTTGGGTGACCTCCCCGTCTGACTCACGTATGGCCGAGTTGGTCAAACGCGCATGCGGAAGGATTGGTAACTGCGGCAAGCCGCCGGGCGGCAAGGCCTTCAAAATCGACTTCAGCAAAATCAGCGCGAGCGACGGCTGAGCCGGTTCAGTCGCGGACCTCGAGCACGATCTGGACCTCAACGGAGACACCGAGGGGTAGACCGTTCACGGAAACCGCGGCGCGCGCGTGCTTGCCGGCGTCGCCAAAGACTTGGAGTAGGAACTCCGAGGCGCCGTTGAGCACCTTGGGGCTGTCGCTGAAGCCATCCACGCCATTGACGAAACCGTTGACCATCACCACGCGGCTGACGCGATCCAGCGAGCCCAAGGCGACCTTGGCATTGGCCAGCGCATTGAGCACGCAGAGCTTGGCGGCCTCGGCGGCTTGGGCGATATCGACTTCGCGACCAACCTTACCGAGCGATGTCACCTTGCCGTCCTTCATCGGCAGCGTGCCGGCGAGGTAGAGCAGGTTGCCCGTCCGAACGGCCGGGACATAAGCGCCAGCGGCGGCGGGAGGGGTCGGCAGGGTGCTGCCAAGTTCGGTGAGGCGGGCTTCGACGGAGGACATAAGGTTAGAGCCAATACTTGGGCCAGCGGGCCTCGCGGCGCAAGTTGTGATAGAAGAGGGCGACGATGATGATCAAGGCCGCGCCGGCGAGGGTAGGAAAGAGCAGGAAGGTCCAGCTTGGCTTGAGGGCGAAGATGATGAGGGGGTTCGAGCAGGCCGGTGGGTGGACGGTGCGGGTGAGCTTCATCAAGCCGATGGCCGTGCCGACGGCGAGTGCGTCGCACCACCAGGAGACGGGGCAGAATTGTAGGAAGACCAGGCCGGTAATGGCTCCGATGAGATGACCGAGGATGACGTTACGTGGCTGGCAGAAAGGGGAATCAGGGTAGGCGAACACGAGCAGGGCACTGGCGCCGAAGGTGCCGAGTAGGAGCATGACCTCCAGTGCGTGGGTCAGGTAAGAAAGTCCACCGATGACGGCGATCGCCGCGACGACGGTTGCGACGATGACGGATAGCGAGGAGCGTGGCGGAGGGCTAGCCCCGTCGCCGCGCATCTTCTTCAGGAGTTCCAAGGAGGCGAGGCCTACGGCCTTACTTCAGGGTCTTGATGCCAGCCAAGAGCTCCTGCACAAGTTCGCGGCTGCGGGCCTTCACTTCGCGGTTCAGCGTCGTGTCGGAGGTGCCCATCGCGCGCTTCGACTGGGAGTAGGACTGGGCGAGGACGGCTTCCTTGTTGCGGGTGATCGTGGCGTTGTCGCGCACGGCCAGAATGACGTCGGCGTTGTAGCGGCCGAGTCCGCGATCGAGGCGGACCTCGATGGTCAGGAGGGGCGTAGTGGCCTCCGGCGTCAGGCCATCGACCGAGCGCGGCACGATGTTGGCGCGGCGCATCTCGAGCTCCATCGCGTCGCGGATTTCGCCGCGCAGGTCGGCATCCTCGGGTCGGCTTTCGGACGTGGTGACGTCGATGAAGAAGAAGGTGATGCCGCGGAGCTTGGCAAAGGCCTTTTCGTCGCCGCCGGTGGAACGGAGGGGGTCGGCTTGGGCGAGGCCGGAGACGGCGGCGAGGGTGGCTAACAGAGCGAGGGCGAGGGAGCGCATGAGAATGAAGTCAGAGTAGGCGAGGGGGGGGGTCCGTTCAATCCCCTTTCGCGGGGACGAGCCGGACGGCGGTGAAAGGGTGCTGGTCCAGTAGGGTCGGATACCAGCCTTGTACCTCGGGGCGGATGAGGAACTTGTTCTTGTTGAAGACGACCGGCAACACCGGCGCCTGGCTGATGAGGCGGGCCTCTGCCTGCTGGAAATAATCGAAGCGCTGGGTCGCGTCGGTCTCTTTGGCGGCCAATCCGAGGAGGCGATCATATTCGTTATCGGTCCAGTTCGAGATATTCAGCTCGTTCCCGCTGATGAGCATCTCGAGGAAGGTGTTGGGGTCGTTATAGTCACCGACCCAGGCTCCGCGACAGAGGTGGTATTCGCCTTTGCGCATGGCGGACAGGTAGACCTTCCACTCAAGGTTACGCAGTTCCACTTCGACCCCGAGCTCGCGACGCCACATTTCCTGATAGGCCTGGGCCACCATCTGCGACCCTTCAGAGGAGTTATAGAGGTAATCGAACTTAGGCAGGCCCTTGCCGCCGGGGTAGCCCGCTTCAGCCAGCAAGCGGCGGGCATCGTTCGCATCTTGCTTCCAGCGAGCGGTCGGCAGGAAACCGCCGGTACCGGGCGGGGTGAAATGTAACGCCGGGGTCTCGCCAGCGCGCAGGACTTTCTCGGCGATGAGGTTGCGGTCGATCGCCATGCCGAGCGCTTGCCGGACGCGCGGATCGAGCAGCGCCTTGCGGGCGGCGAGGTCGACGGGCTTGTCGCCTTTGATGTCGCAGTTGACCCAGACGAAGGCGGTCGAGAAGAACGGATCGAGCCGCAGGTGCGGGGCCTTCTGCTCGCGTAGTTTGGCGACCTTGTACGGCGGCACCGCGCCGGTGATGTGGAGTTCCCCGCCGCGGAAGGCGCGTTCTTCGGCGAAGAGGTCAGAGATGGCGCGGAATTCAACGGCGTTGAGCGAGACCTCCTGGGCGTTCCAGTAGAGCGGGTTCTTGCGCACGACGACGCGGCGGGCCACTTCCCATTTTTCTAAGGTGAAGGCGCCATTACCCACCAGGGAGCCGGGCCGGGTCCATAGCGTGTTGAGCGAATCCATCTTGCCGTGCTTCAAGATTGTTCCGGGGTGCACGGGAATCCAGCTGTGGTGGCAGAGGAGCTGTAGGAAGTAAGGGATGGGATCCTCGAGCTCGATGACGAGCGTACGCGCGTCGGGGGCGCGGAGGCCGACGGACTTGAAATCCTTAGACTTGCCGGTGTGGAATTGCTTGGCGCCGCGGATGCCGTGTAGCATCGAGGCGTATTCCGCTCCGAAGCTCGGGGTGAGCATCCGCTCGTAGCTGAAGAGGAAGTCGGCGGTGGTCACTGGGTCGCCGTTTGACCAGCGGGCATTCTCGCGCAGGCGAAAGGTCCAGGTCTTGCCGTCCTTCGACATCGTCCAGCTTTCGGCGACGCCGGGGACGGGGTGCAGGTCCTTCGGGTCGTAATTCACCAAGCCTTCGAAGAGGGCGGCGATAATATGGCTCTCACTCAGTCCGGTAATGGTCTGCGGATCTAGCCCCGAGGGCTCGGCCATATTGTTGATAATCAGGTAGCCTTCGGCGGCCTTTTTCTCGGCGGTCGTCTTGCCGTCGCCGCAGCCTGCGAGCAGGCACGCCAAGGCGAGCAGGGCGGCCGTCCATCGGGGCACAGGGCGAAGCATGCGGGAGATTAGGCCCGGGGTCGGCCGGAGGGCAAGGCGTCTGGATGGGCTCTTTACTCCCCTCGGCGGTCTTCCTAGAAATGACCCATGATCACCCCGACCCGTCGCGACCTCGTCGTCGCCGCCCTGACCGCCTCCGTCTGCCTGGGCCTCCTCGGCTTCATCGGCCAGGACCGAATCGCCGCCACCGTGCCCACCCCGAAGCCCATCATGGGCTCGATGGCCTTCGATTGGGAAAAGATGGTCGTCAAGCCCACCAAGATCGGCGCCTACCGCAAGGTGTGCGAGGCCCCGACCGCGACCCTCGACGAACTTGAATATCATATCACGACGCTGAATCCTGGCCAGGCCCCGCACCCGCCCCACCAGCACGCCGACGAGGAGCTGCTCATCGTGAAGGAGGGCACCGTCGAGGCACTCGTCGCCGGCGACTGGGTCAAACTCGGACCAGGGTCCGTCATCTTCCAAGCCGCCAACATCGACCACGCCATCCGCAACGCGGGCGAAGGGCAGGCGACCTACCATGTGATCAAGTGGAACTCGCCCGGTATGCTGGCCAAGCGCGATGCCGCAAGGGCCGCGGCCAAAGCCGCCGCGAAAGCCGCCGCTAAATAAGCCAAAGAAAAAGGGCGTCCCGAGGGACGCCCTTCTGCTTGCTCCGAACAGGGGGACTTAGATGGCGGCAGGGCCGCGCTCGCCGGTGCGAATGCGGATGACGTCAGTAAGACCGATTACGAAGATCTTACCGTCGCCGATCTTACCCGTCTGGGCGGCCTTGGAAATCGTGGCGATGGCCTTCTCGACCTGCTCGTCAGCGACGGCGGCCTCGATCTTCACCTTGGGGAGGAAATCGACGGTGTATTCAGAACCGCGGTAGATCTCCGTGTGACCCTTCTGGCGGCCGAAGCCCTTGACTTCAGTTACGGTCATACCCTCTATGCCGATTTCGGCGAGAGCGTCCTTAACTTCTTCAAGTTTGAAGGGTTTGATGATGGCGACGACGAGCTTCATGGTGGTGTGTTTAGGTTGGGTTAGGCGTTCGGTTGAGCAAGACCACTTATGCATCACCCGTGCCAAGTCCCGGGAAAGGGGTGCGGGTATTACGATTGAGTATTTTTAAGCAAGACTTCCGACACGCCAGCCAGTTTTTTCGGCAGATTTGAGTCCGGGTGCGAGTTCTACCCCGCTATTTAGGTCAAAAAAGCCTGCTCCGGACTGAGCGGCCGCGGCGATATTATCCGGGCCAAGGCCGCCGGCGAGAATCCACAGGCTTTGTGGGTATTTCTGCAGGAGTTTCTGGAAACGGGTCCAGTCCGAGACCTTGCCGGTGCCACCGAACGCATCTTTGGCGTGGGCATCGTGCACGAATCCTTCGGCGAGCGGAATGAGGTCGGCTGGCCAATCGGCGCCGTCCGCAAGCTTAGGCGCCAACCAGAGGTGCTTTACGCCGAGCTTGACGGAGAGGGCCTTGGGGTCGCACTCGTTCTTCGCCGGATCGAAGTGGGCCTGGACGATGGCGAAGCCTTCGGCGATGAGCGCGGCGGCTTCAGCGACGGTCGGGTTTACGGTCACGGCGACACGCTTATCCGCCGGGATTTCGCGCAGGAGCGCTGCGCGGGAGGCGGCCGGGACGAAACGAGGTGAACCGCTCCAGCAATTGATGCCCAGGAAATCAGCTCCTAGCGCGAGGGCCGTAGCGGCGTCGGCGGAGCGGGTGATTCCGCAGACCTTGATGCGCGCCTTGCCAATCATGTGAGGGCTTCGATCACCGCGTTGCGAATGGCGATGGCGGTCGGGGCGGAAGCAGTCCCGGCCAGCGGGATACCAGCTTTGCGCAACGCATCCGCGGTCGTGGCTCCGATGGCCACGGCCTTGGGCTGGCGCGCGCCGGCTTCCGGACGCAGCGAAGCGGCCTGGTGTAGGAAGGATTCCACTGCCGAAGGGCTGGCGAAGACGATGATGTCCGCACCGCGCCGGCGGAACTCAGCCGCCTCGGGCGATTCGGCGACGGACTTCTCCTCGGTGGCGTAGACTTTGATGACGTCGACAATCCCCATCGCCCCGTCGGCGAGCAGGCGCGGAAGTTCGGGGGTGTTGAGGTTGCCGGTGACGACGAGGATCTTCTGGTTCTCGACATCGTATTTGTTCATCAGCTCACGACCGAGCGACAAGGCGTCGTTCTGCGTGGCGGTGAGGTCGCTCTCTAGGTGGTACTGGCGCAGGGCCTTCTCGGTCGCAGGTCCGAGGCACGCGAAGCGCACGCCGCCCACGGAACGGATGTCAGTGAAGCGCTCGAAGAAGCGGTCGAAGAAGCCACGGACGCCGTTGGCGCTGGTGAAGATGAGCCAGTCGTATTCGCCCATGGCGTCGAGGACTTCGCTCAGGACGGTGTCATCGGGCTCGAACTTGATCTCGAGCAGCGGCAGCTCGGACACCGCCGCGCCGGCGTCGACGAGGGCGGTCTTCCAGTCGGCGCCACGACCTTCCGGACGGGTGAGGACGACGAGGCGATCGCGGAGAGGAAGTTTGCTCATATTCAGCGGGGCAGGATCTGGCGGAGGATGTCGTCGGCCAAGGCGGAGGCCGCGGCAAGGTCGGTGACGGGGAAAGCGAAGTCGCGGAAACCGAAGTCAGCGCGGAAGAGATGCATGCGACCCGCGGCATGGTGGCACGCGAACGCGGTGTGGCACCCTTCGCCGAGCTTGGCGAGGAATAGGCGTTCGACGGTCACGGAATAGGTCGTGGCGGCGCAGCCGGCGGCGATATACTGTGCGATATCGGCGGAGCGGGATTGGAGTGCGACGGCGCCTTGGCCAGCGGCGGGCACCATATCGGTGAGGGCGACGGGCTCGAACGAAAGGCCGGGCCACTCCTTGATGCCAAGGCGATTGAGGCCGGAGGCGGCGAGGTAGGAGGCGTCGGCATCGCCGTTGGCGAGCTTCTTCAGTCGTGTGTCGACGTTGCCGCGTAGTTCGGTCCACTGAGCTTGCGGGAAGGCGAGGGCGCCCTGCGTGCGACGTCGCGGGCTCCCGGTGGCGATGAGCTTCGGGCTGGTGATCTCACTGCGGCGCACGAGCACGTCGCGCGCGTCCTGGCGCTGCAGGCAGACGGCGATGGCGAGACCGGCCGGCATTTCGGTCGGAAGATCTTTAGAACTATGGATCGCGAGGTCGGCTTCGCCGCGGAGCAAGGCCTGCTCGAGTTCGGCGGTGAAGAGGCCTTTGCCTCCCTGTTTCTCGAGCGACCAATTCGCCTGGCGGTCACCAGTCGTGGTCAGGATACGGATCTCCGTCGGCCGGCCGAGCGCCGCCTGCAGGCGAGCGGCAGCGTCGTGCGTCTGCTGGAGGGCCAGCGGGCTACCGCGGGTGACGATGACGATGGGCCGGACATTGCGAAAAGGAGATCAGGCGTGACGGATGAGCCAGAGCACGCCCCAGGCGGCAGGAATGGCAAGGTTGCCGACGAGCAGGACGGTGGCGACGATGCGGAGGAGGTCCCAGCGACGATTAAGCGTGGCTTGGACGGCGATCACCGCGCCGCAGAGGGCGACGGGGATGCCCATGCCGACTCCGAGCCAGACGACGCGGTCATAAGGGTCTTGGACGAGGCCGAGGAAGACCTCGCCGCCCCGGTAGGAAAGCAGGGTCGCCGCATAGAGGGCGCCGCCGGCGAGGATGAGGGAGAACGCCTGGACGACGCCATAGGCGCGGGAGTCGTCTTCGGTGAGTTCGTTCGGCACGCCGTCAGCAAAGACAGCCCCTGCCGGACTTCCAAGTTTCAAGTTTCCCGGAGGCGGAATAATCCGCCCCAGGAATCCGGATCAGTGACCGCCGAGACCTTCGTGCTCCTTGATGTATTCCTGCTTCAGACCCAGGGCTTCCGGGGCGTGCAGGACGAGCATCTTCATGCGGACGTCGGCGGGGACCGTCGAGGCCGTGGCCTTCGAGACCACGATCATCAGGATGATTGATAGCGGCACGGCCCAGATGGCGGGCTGTTCGCAGAGGATGCGCACGAGCGGGTTCGCGACCCAGAAGTCCGCCAGCGACTGCACGGCGTAGACATCAGACAGCGTGGTGAGGGTGATCGCGCCGAGGGCCATGAGGCCACCGACGAGCATGCCGGTCGCCGCGCCTTTCATGGTCATGCCACGCCACCAGACGCTCATGAAGAGCAGGGGGAAGTAGCTGGCCGCCGCGATGGCGAAGGCTTGGCCGACGAGGTAGTTGATGTTGAGCTTCTCGACCTGAGTGCCGAGGCCCACGGAGACGACGCCGATGATGACGGCGGCCCACTTGAAGGCCTTCAGGCGCTGCTCCGGCGAGGAGTCCGGCTTGAGCATGCGACCGTAGATGTCATGCGCTAGGGCGCTGGACATCGAGACGAGCAGGCCGGAGAAGGTGGACATGAACGCGGCGAAGGCGCCCGCGCACGTGATACCCGAGAGGACCGAGCCGAGGAGCGGGTAGTCGCGGCCGGCGAGCAGGGTGGGCAGCTCGAGCACGACCTTGTCTGTGCCCTTGGAGCCGATGGCCTCGTAAAGTTCCGGCATGAGCGACCGGCCGATGACGCCGTAGACCGGCGGGAAGACATAGAAGACACCGATCAGGATCATCACCCACATCGTGGTGCGCTTCGCGGCGACGCCGTCCGGGTTGGTGTAGAAACGGACGAGGATGTGCGGCAGGCCGGCGGTGCCGCAGACGAGCGCGATGATCAGCGAGTAGGTGTAGAGGAGGGAGTAGGGCTTCTTGTTCGCCTCGAGCGCGGCTTTTTCTTCGGGGGTCTTGGCGGCCTTGATGGCGTTGTCGACGGCCTTGGTGGTCAGGCTGCCGAACGGCGCGATCCACTGTTCGTCCTTCGGTGCCTTGGCCGTGAGGGCCTTGCGCTCGATGCCCGCGGGGGCGGCGGCGACGGTTTCCTGAGCGGTCTTGTTGGCCTCGAGGTGCTGCTGATAATGCCCGACGATGGAGGCCAACACGAAGATCGGGATAGTGATGGCGAAGACCTTGAGCCAATACTGGAAGGCCTGGACGAGCGTGATGCCCTTCATGCCGCCGAGCGAGACGTTGAGGGTGATGACCGCGCCGACGACGATGACGCCGACGGAATAGTGCAGGCCGGGGAAGATGTAGGCGAGCGTGGTGCCGGCGCCCTTCATCTGAGGCATGGTGTAGAAGAAGCCGATGAAGAGCACGAAGCAGACGGCGATCTTGCGGAACACTGGCGAGTCATAGCGACCTTCGGCGAAGTCCGGGATGGTGTAGGCACCGAAGCGACGCAGTGGGCCGGCGATGAAGAGCAGGAGGAAGAGGTAGCCGCACGCGTAACATACGGGATACCAGAGCGCGTCGTAGCCGTTGAGCATCACCATACCCGCGACGCCCATGAAGGACGCGGCGGAAAGGTATTCTCCCGAGATGGCGGAGGCGTTCCAGCCGACGGAGACCGAGCGGCCCGCGACGAAGAAGTCGCCGGCGCTCTTGGACTTACCGGCGGTCCAGAAGCCCATGCCGACGGTGATGACGACGGTGACGAGGGAGCAGATGGCGATCCAAGGATCGATACCGGCGGCGGCGAGGAGGGCGTTCATATTACTTGGTCAGGCCGTCCAGGGCGGCTTTGGCTTCGGCGTCCTCGAGCGCGATGGAGCGCTTGATGAAGACATAGGAGATGATCCACACGAAGGGGAAGAAGAGCACGCCGAGGATCAACCACGTGAGCGTGAAGCCGAACACGCGCTGGGCCATGAACTCCGGCTGGAAGTAGTTCAGCAAGGGCAGGGCGACGAGTGCGACGACGAAGCACAGCGCGCAGGCGATGGAGAGCTTCAACTGGTCGCGCATCAGGCGCGCTAGGAACGCATCCGAATGGATGGAATCAGGGGTGGAGGGGGACTCGCTCATGGGGGTGGGCAGTAGTCCGTGCAATTATCTGCGGACTGCAAACCCGATGATTTCCCCTTGCGATTCCTTTTTGCAACTGTATTGCAATAAGTAAACCCCACCAATGAGCCCCTTCCACACCGCCTTTCTCCTCGCCGCCGCCACGCTCACCGTCTCCGCGCAAGAGCCCGCCCCGCAGAAGCTTAAGCCTGTCTTAATCAAGGGCTCGGCTATCGGTGGCGAAATCACCGCGGTCACGCCTTCCCTGCGACTCAGCGGCGCCAGTCTGGAGGCGCTTTCGGTTTCCACTCTTGGCGATGTGCTCGCCGACATCCCCGGCGTGGCTTCGAGCTACTTCGGTCCTAATTCGGGCCGACCAGTGATCCGCGGTCTCGAAGGCGATCGCCTGAAGATCGCGCAGAACGGCACGAGCAGCCTCGATGCTTCGAGCTCGAGTCCCGATCACGCGGTGAGCGTCGATCCGCTGACGATCCGTGAGATGCAGGTACTCCGCGGCCCAGCGGCCTTGCTCTATAGCTCTAGTATCCTCGGTGGCGCGGTGAACGTGATTGATAACCGCATCCCAGTCGAACGACTGCCCCGTGCGTTCACGCTCTTCGGTCGCGCAGGTTCGGCCGACGGACTCCGTTCGCTCTCGGCTTTGGCCGAAGGCAGCGCAGGCGACTTCGCCTTCCATCTCGACGGCTTCACGAAGTCGACGACTGACCTCTCCACGCCGATCGGCCGCATCGCCGATACGGCCAGCGACAGCCAGGGCGCTGGCTTCGGCGTCTCACGCATCGGCCCGTCTGGTTATGTCGGGCTTTCCTACTCGGGCCTCGACTCGACCTATGGCGTCACCGAGCCGGGTATCGAGATCGGCCTACGTCAACGCCGCTGGGATCTCGCGGGCTCAGTCAACTCGCCGGCCGCGGCGTTGAAGTCCGTCAGCTACAAGCTCGGCGTCTCCGACTACGCGCACTCCGAGTTCGATGGCGGCGTCGCGGGCAGCACTTTCACCAATCAGGGCTGGGATGCGCGCGTCGACTTCGAACTGACGAAGATCGGCGCCCTTGAAGGTGTCGTAGGCGTGCAGTCCGGCCGCTTCGATTTCGCGGTGACCGGCGACGAGGCCTTCCTGCCGAACACTCGTAACGCCAACGACGCGTTCTTCGGCTCCTTCGTCCAGCCGCTCTCGGCCGACACACGTCTGCGCTACGGTTTCCGCGTGGAGTCCGCCAAGGTGTCAGCGGAAGCCTGGACGCATGAAGGCCTGGCGAGCAATCCCAGCGCGGCCTCGGCTTCGTTCACGCCGGCGAGCCTGGCGCTGGCTTGGGTCAAGGACTTGAACGCGCAGTGGTCGACCACGCTCAGCCTGACCCGCACCGAACGCGCACCGAATTTCCAGGAGCTCTTCGCCGATGGCCCGCACATGGGCACCGACGCCTATGAGGTCGGCGATCGCACGTTGGGCAAGGAGAAGGGCGTCGGCCTCGAGCTCGAGCTCGCCAAAACGCGCGGCACGATCTCGGGTAGCTTCTCGGTTTACTACAACCGTTTCAGTTCCTTCATCAGCCAGCAGGCTAACGGCTTCGGGCCCAATCTCACCGGTGTTGGTGGTCCGAATTACTCCTCCGGCGTCGACCAGCTCGCACGCTATGACTTCGTCTCCGTACCAGCGGACTTCTATGGCGCCGAAGCGAAGGTGAATTTCCAGCTGCAGGACGGGGCGACCACGAAGTGCGGCCTCGAGTTCTTCGGCGACTCCGTGCGCGCCTCGAACCGCGACACCTCCGAGGCGCTCCCGCGCATCTCGCCCGGCCGTATCGGTGCCGCCCTGCACGGTTTGCAGTCCGGCTGGTCCTGGCGCCTCGACGCCACGTATCACCTGGCGCAGAACCACCTCGCCACGGATGAGACCCCTACCGCGGGTTACACGATGGTCGGCGCCAGTTTCGGCCATGACTTCCAGGTCGCCGGCGCCGCCGCCCGCTTCACGCTCCGCCTGACGAACCTCTTCGACGTCGAGGCCCGCAACGCTTCCTCCTTCATCAAGGATGCCTTGCCGTTGCCGGGACGCGGTGTAGAAGCAGGTCTGAAGCTGAGCTTCTGACCTTTTGGCCGCCGCCCTTTCCATCGCCTCGCAAGACCGCCTCTGCGCCTGGGCCGCCGCCCTCGGTGCGGCGACGATCTTGGTGTGCGTGCTGGGCGAACTGGCCGGCCCGGTCCGGCTGCCCGCCGAACACGATCATGACCATGGCGCTGGGGCGCCGGTCCAGTATTTCACGCCGCCGGCCAAGCCCGCGAGCCCCTCGCCGGCAATCGCCGAAGCATCGCCACAGGTTCCGACGGCCTCGCCGGAAGTCGTCGCCGCCACCGCGCCGCTGGCCGTCGTGCCGGTGACCGCCATGCCTGCCTTGGTGCCCGTCACCGCCCTGCGTCCTGTTAAATCCGCCGCGGCGCCCCGTGCCGCTCTCTCCGCGCCTCCTTCTGCTGAACGTTTCGTGCCGGACATGCCTGGCGATTTCCCAGATCCGCCTTATCCTCGTTGGGCCCGTCAGCAGGGCGTCCAAGGTCGTCTGCTCGTCCTCGTCGACGTCGCCGCCTCCGGCGCACCCTCGTCCGTCGCGGTCCGCGAATCCAGCGGTCATCCGTCGCTCGACCAGCATGCCATCGACTGGCTCCGTCAACAGTGGACGTGGGCGCCTGGCGCCCCCCGCCGCTTCCTCGTACCACTCATCTTCGAACTTCAATAACCACCTCCATGTCCCTCCCTCTCGCCAACACCGCGGTCGACCTCTTCCTGCAAGGAGGACCGATCATGTATCCGCTGCTCATCGCCGCCTTGATTGCCATTGCGGTCGTAGGCGAGCGCCTCGTGTGGTGGTTCCGCACCGCTGGTCGCCGTGATCCCGCCGCCGTCGCCGCCGCCCTCAAGGCCGCCGAAGCGGGCGACTGGGCCGCCGCCGAGCAGGCCGTCGCGAAGTCCGAAGATCCGGTCGCCCGCGTGCTCCGTGCCGGGCTTGCCCATCGCACGGGTTCGTTCGAGGGTGCCGTCCAGGTGGCGTCCGCCGCCGAGCTGCGCGAAGCGGCTCGTTTCATCACCGTGCTCGACACGCTCGTGACGCTGGCCCCGCTGCTCGGCCTGCTGGGAACGGTTACCGGCATCATGGGCTCGTTCACTTCAATCGGCTCGGATGAGCTCGCCGTGACGAAGGTCACCGGCGGCATCGGCGAGGCGCTGATTGCGACCGCCGCGGGCCTCGGCATCGCCATTGTGACGCTCGTCCCGCTGAACCTGCTGTCGAGCCGCCTGAGCGGCCTGCAGGCCGACCTCGAGGCCGCCGCGACGACCCTACAGGTCGCCATCCAGAAGGGGAGGGTCTCGTGAAGATTCCGTCCCCGTTGCCGCACCGGCGCCCCCGGCTGGAGATCATCCCGCTGATCGACATCATGTTCTTCCTGCTGGCGGCCTTCATGCTCGTCAGCGTGACGCTCCATAAGAATCACTGCATGCCGGTGAACCTCGAAGGCGCCGCCACCGGTCATTCCGAGCTCAAGACTGATGCGGTCACAATCTCGGTCGACCGCGCCGGCCAGGTGTTCATTGACCGCACGGCCGCCACCTTGCCTGATCTTCGCCAGACGCTGCTCTCCCGTGTCAAAGCCAACGCCGGAGTGGCGGTCTACATCGCCGGCGACGCCGACACCCCGCACGGCCGCATGATCGACGTCCTTGATTTCGTCCGCAGCGCCGGCGTCCAGAAGGTTGCCTTCACCGTCAAGTCCGCTGCCCGATGAGTTTCCGTTGGCCGCTCGTCCTCGCCGCTCTCTGCGTGGCGCTCTCGGTCTTCTGCGCTTCGCAATGGGTCCGCGAATCCGAGCTTCGGGCTGAGCTCCGGTCCGCCCGCGTGGCCGAACGAGAACTGCGCGAGCAATCCGCCGAAGCCCGTCGCCTCGGCGAGACCTACGCCGCCGAGATCCGTCGGCTCGACGGGCGGGTCGGCGAGCTGAAGCGTGCCGAGGAAGCCGTGCGCAAGGAATTGACCGTCTCCGCCGCCGCGTTGATCACGGCCCGGAATGCCGCCGCTGAACTCGCGCCGCTCCGCGCCGCTGTCGCGAACCAGAACGATTCGATCCGCCGTCAGAATGCCGTGGTCACGCAGCAGAACGATGTTGTCCGCACCCAGAACGAGAGCCTGCGCAAGCTCGTTGCCGAGCGTGATGAGGTCGTGCGTCTGCTCAATGAACGCACCGAGTTGTTGAATAAGCTCAACGCCGGGCCCGCGAAGTAAGCGGGCACGAAAAAGGGCCGACTTACGTCGGCCCTTTGCTTTCCGGTTTCCCGGCGACCTTTACTTGGTCGTGTACTCGGCCTGGGCGCCGCGGATGTTGCGCTTCTGGACCCAGGGCATGAGGGCGCGGAGACGCTGGCCGGTCTTTTCGATCGGGTGGTTCTCGCCCTTCTTGAGGAGCTTGGTGTAGTTCTTGAGGCCGCCCTTGTATTCCTTGACCCACTGGGCGGTGAACTTGCCGGACTGGATTTCCTTGAGGATTTCGCGCATGGCCTTGCGGGACGAGCTGTTGATCACGCGGGGTCCGCGGGTGATGTCGCCGTACTTGGCGGTCTCGGAGATTGAGAAGCGCATGCCAGAGATGCCGGACTCGACCATGAGGTCGACGATGAGCTTCAGCTCGTGGAGGCACTCGAAGTAGGCCATCTCAGGCTGGTAACCGGCTTCGACGAGGGTTTCGTAACCCACCTTGACGAGCTCGGAGGCACCGCCGCAGAGGACGGCCTGTTCGCCGAAGAGGTCGGTTTCGGCTTCTTCCTTAAAGGAGGTCTTGATGACGCCGGCGCGGGTACCACCGATACCCTTGGCCCAGGCGAGGGCGGTCTTGGTGGCCTTGCCAGAGATGTCCTGCTGGACGGCGATGAGGGCGGGGACGCCCTTGCCTTCGACGTACTGGGCGCGGACGACGTGGCCGGGGCCCTTGGGGGCGACCATGGCGATGTCGACGTTCTTGCCCGGCTTGATCAGCTTGTAGTGGATCGAGAGGCCGTGGATGAAGAGGACGGTCTTGCCACCCTTGCCGAGGTTAGGAGCGATATCCTTTTCCCAGACGGAAGCCTGCTTCATGTCGGGGATGCCCACGAGCATGACGTCGGCGCGACGGACGGCTTCGGCGGTCTCATAGACCTTGAAGCCCTTCTTCTTCGCGGCGGCGGCGGACTTGGAACCCTTGTACAGGCCCACGATGACGTTCAGTCCGCTGTCGCGGAGGTTCATCGCGTGGGAATGTCCCTGGGAACCGAAGCCGAGGACGGCGAGGGTCTTGTTCTTGAGGAAGCCGAGATCGGCATCCTTGTCGGTGTACACTTTGGCAGGCATGGTTTTGGTGGAAAAGGGGTTACTTAGAAGCCTTCTTGAGGCCGCGGGTAAGGGCGACGGCGCCGGTGCGGGCGGTTTCGATGATGCCGAAAGGTTCGATGAGATCGAGGAAGGCGGAAATCTTGGTCACGTTGCCGGTGAACTCGATGAGGAGGGAGTCGTGGGCGACGTCGACGACCTTGGCGCGGAAGAGGCCGGCGATCTCGAGGATCTCGGTGCGGGTCTTCTTGTCGGACTTCACCTTGACGAGGATGAGCTCGCGGGCGACGTGGTCGACTTCCTCGCGGGAGAAGTCGTTCACGGTGATGACATTGATCAGCTTATCGAGCGCTTTGACGCAGCGGTCGAGGGCGGCGTCGTCGGCGACGACGGTCGCGGTGATGCGCGAGTAGGCCGGGTCGTGGGTCGGGCCGACGTTGAGGGTCTCGATGTTGAAGCCGCGGCCGGAGAGCATGCCGGCGACACGAGCCAGGACGCCGAATTTGTTTTCGACGAGGGCGGAAAGCGTATGCTTCTTCTTGGGGGGCGTCATGGCGGCTTGAGAGTAGGGTGGAAGGGGTGGACGGAGAGGGACTCGAACCCACGACATTCTGCGTGTAAAGCAGACGCTCTAACCAACTGAGCTATCCATCCAGAGGAAGGGTTGGTATAGGGAAGCCCCCCGCCTTTTGTCCACTATGAAAACCGCCCCGAGGGCTTGCCCCGGCCCCGTTAGCCCCGCAATCTGCGGGTAAATGGACCCTGTCCGCCGTCAACGCATCCTGGAAACGCTCCAGTCCCTCGCTCAGCCGGGCCTCGCCAAAGAGGGTCTTTTGGAGTGCATGCGGGTGCTCGATGCAGAAGTGGTCGCCCCGGATTCGGGTCTGCCCGGCGACCTCGATCACTACTTACGCCGCCGCTCTTATGAGAAGGCGCTGGTCTATCTCCAGGGCGGTACGCCGGGCGCGGGGACCTGTGGACGCGGCGCATGAGCGGTAGTCCTTTCGATAAGCTGGACGGCCAGGATCTGCCGCCTGGCCCGCCCCCGAAGCCGGTCGTGCCCGTCGCCAAGGCGAAGCCGAAGCTGGGCAAGGTCATCCTGCAATATGAACGCGCCGGCCGCGGTGGTAAGGAAGTTACCATCCTCAAGGGGCTCTGGATTGAGTCGCAGGAGATGCGCATGCGCGAGGCGTTGCTCAAGGAACTCAAGCGCGCCCTCGGTACCGGTGGCGCCCTCGAGGCCCGCGAGATTGTGCTGCAAGGCGACCGCCGTGACACGGCGAAGGCCTGGCTGCTGAAGGAAGGTTTCACGACCAACCTCTGAGCCGCAAAACCACTCGCCTCCGGCCTGCGCGTCGGTAGGGTGGAGTCGTGCCCGACCTGCAGCCCAGTCTCATCCGCCTCGACGGCGACTTCGCGCCCCTTCGACGCGTCGTCGAGCTGCTGCGCGATGCGGGCGGTCGTCCGTTCCTCGTCGGCGGTTGTGTGCGTGACGCACTGATGACCGTTCCGGTGCTCGACTTTGATATCGAGGTCTATGGCCTCGGCACACGGCAGGTCGAAGCCGCCCTGCGCAAGGAATTCGGGATCATCACGGTCGGCGCAGCCTTCGGTGTGACGAAGCTCAAGGACTTCCCGATCGATGTCTCGGTGCCACGCCGCGAGAACCGCACGGGCGCCAAGCACACGGATTTCGACGTGCAGGCCGACCCTTCGATGACCCCGAAGGACGCCGCGGAACGCCGCGATTTCACGCTCAACGCGATCATGTGGGACCCGTTCACGGGCGAGGTGGTCGACCCGTGGGGCGGCGTCGCCGATTTAAAGGCTAAGCGTCTTCGCCACGTTTCGGATAAGTTCGCCGAAGACCCGCTCCGCGTCCTCCGCGCGATGCAGTTCGCCGCGCGCTTCGAATTTTCGGTCGCGCCGGAGACGGTCGCGCTCTGCGCCTCGCTCTCCCAGTCCGATCTCCCGCCGGAACGTCTGATGGAAGAGTGGACGAAGCTTATCCTCCGCGGACGTAAGCCCTCGGTAGGCCTGGCTTTTCTGAAGGATTGCGGCTGGACGAAGTTCTACCCGGAACTCCATGCGATGATCGGCGTACCCCAGGATCCGGAATGGCATCCCGAGGGCGACGTCTGGAATCACACCCTCGAGTGTCTCGATGCCTACGCCAAGGAGCGCGTCGGCGACCGCGACGAAGACCTGATCATCGGACTTTCCGTGCTGCTGCACGATATCGGCAAGGCGACCACGACGAAGAAAGAAGATAAGGATAATCGCTGGCACGCCTACGGTCACGAAGAGGAGAGCTTCAACCTCGCCCCGCGTTTCCTCGCCCAGATCACGAACGAGAAGAAGCTCATCGACTCCGTCCTTCCCCTCGTGCGCTGGCACGGCCAGCCGTATTACCTGCACAAGGCCGGCGCCGGTGACGCCGCCGTCCGTCGCCTCGCCAACAAGGTCGTCCGTATCGACCGCCTCTGCCGCGTGGACCTCGCCGACCGACGTGGACGCGGCACCGCGAGCATGCATGGACCGTCTCCGCATGGCGAATGGCTCGCCGAACGCGCGGCCGCCCTGCAGGTCGCCTCGACCGCGCCCAAGAAGATCGTCCTCGGCCGTCATCTCATCGCCATGGGCCACAAGCCCGCCGGCTGGTTCTCCCAGGTCCTCGACGAAGCCTTCGAAGCGCAGCTCGACGGTGCCTTCAGCGATGAAGCTGGCGGCCTCGCCTGGCTCACGGAACGCATGTCCAAGGGCGTTGTCTAACTTTCTTACCATGTCGCAATCCACCGCCGGTGTCTCGGAACTCCTCGTCGGTCAGCCTGACTGGCATGCCGTGCTGGTCCAGGTGCTTAACAATTTCGAATGCGTCACCGGGACGCTCCACCGCACGGATGCGAACACGGGGCTGCTCATGCTGCTCACCCAGCACGGCATCCCGCCGCACGTGCTCCCGATGCTGCTGCCGAAGATTGACAACATCCCGTTCGGCAAGGGCATCGCCGGTTGCGCCGCGCAGCGCAAGGAAGCCGTGCAGCTCTGTAATCTCCAGGAAGACCTCGGCGGAGTGGCCAAGCCCGACGCTCAGAAGACAAACGTCCAAGGCGCGCTCGCCGTCCCGATCGTGGGTAGCGACGGTAAGGTGATCGGCGTGCTCGGCATCGGCAAGATGCAGCCTTACGAATTCAACGACAGCGAGGTCGCGGAACTGAATGCCGTTGCGGCCTTGATCTCCGCGAGGCTGTAAGTCGTCTGCTTAGGTTCTGACGAAGAACTAAGAACAACGAACTAAGAACGCTGCTCCAACGCTCTCCCCGTCGGCGACCCCTTTTGCTTGAGCAGGCCTTCGGGCAGGCCGGCGTAGACGAGTTTACCGCCTTTTTCGCCGCCTTCGGGGCCGAGTTCCATCACCCAGTCCGCCGCCATGATCACGTCGGCGTGGTGTTCGATCACGATGAGCGTGGCGCCCGCGTCGCGGAGGCGCCCGAGCAAGGCGAGCAGTTTGGCGATGTCATCCCAGTGAAGGCCGGTCGTGGGTTCATCAAGGACGTAGAGGCGGCCGGAGTGATCGCGGCGAGCCAGTTCGGACGCGAGCTTGAGGCGTTGGGCTTCGCCACCGGAAAGCGTGTTGGCGGCCTGGCCGAGCTTGAGGTAACCAAGCCCGACCTCCGCGAGGGTGCGGAGTTTCTCGGCTAGCTTAGGCTGGGCGCGGAAGACTTCGGCGGCTTCGTTCACCGAGAGTCCGAGTGCATCGGCGATGCTGAGTCCCTTGAAGCGGACCTCGAGGGTCTCGCGATTGAAACGTCGGCCGGTGCAGCTAGGGCAGTCGACGAAGGTCTCGCCGAGGAACTGCATGTCGAGCGCGACGGAGCCTTCACCGGAGCACGTCTCGCAGCGGCCACCGCGGACGTTGAAGCTGAACCGTCCGGGGCCGTAGCCACGGGCCTTGGCCAGCGGGAGCGCGGCCCAGAGGTCGCGCATAAGGTCCATGATGCCGGTGAAGGTCGCAGGATTCGAACGCGGCGTGCGGCCGATGGGCTCCTGGTCTACGGCGGTGAACGCGGTGATCTGCTCGAGTCCGTCGATGCCGGTATGGCGGCCTGGGACGACCTTGGCGCCGTTGATCTTGCGCGCGGCCGCGGCGGAAAGGATGTCGATGGCGAGCGTGCTCTTACCTGAGCCGGATACGCCGCAAACGACGGTGAGTCCGCCGATCGGGAACGAGGCGGTGACGTCCTTGAGGTTGTTCTCGGTGGCGCCTTTGACGGTGATCGCGGCCTTGCCGATGGGCTTGCGCTTCACGATGCCTTCCAGCGTGGCGCGTCCGGAAAGATAGGCACCGGTGCGCGAAGTCGCGTGCTCAGCGCAGGCCTTGGGCGTGCCTTCGAAGACGATGCGTCCACCATCGATGCCGGCGCCTGGGCCCATCTCGATCAGGTGGTCCGCCGCGAGCATCATGTCGCGATCATGTTCGACGACGAGGACGGTGTTGCCGAGGTCGCGCAGGCCGCGGATCGAACCGATGAGACGCTGATGGTCGCTCGGGTGCAGGCCGATACTGGGTTCGTCGAGGACGTAGGTCACACCGACGAGTCCGAGGCCGAGTTGCGTGGCGAGGCGCACGCGCTGGGCTTCGCCGCCCGAAAGCGAGCTGCACTCGCGGTCGAGCGTGAGGTAGTTGAGGCCGGCGTCGTGGAGGAACGCGAGACGTTGCTCAAGACCGCGACGGGCTTCCTCGGCAGGCATGACGCCTGGATGCGTGGCGAGCTGCTTCGTGAATTCCAGCGCGGCGGGAATCGTCATCGCCAGGAACTCGGCCATCGTCTTGCCGTTCAGGCGCAACGAAAGGGCGGTGGGAGAGAGGCGTCTGCCTTGGCAACCGGCGCAGACGGAGCCCGCTTGGAACTGCAGCAGGCGTTGGCGGAGCGATTCGCCGGTGGTGGTACGGTAGGCGTGCTCGAGTTCGGTGAACATGCCCGTCCAGACGGTCTCGACGAGTTTGCGGCCCTTGGGCGGGGGGAGCAGGAATTTGCGCTTTGGGTCGCCGTGGAGGAGCAACTCGCGCACGGCCTTCGGCAGGTCGCGCCAAGGAGTCTTGAGGTCGAACGGCACCTGCTCGGCGAGCGCGCGGGTGATGGCGTTGCGGCGGATGAGCGTCTTGCGCGTGGCGCACTTCCAAGGCTTCACGACGCCATCGTGAAGCGACAGGGCTTCGTCGCGGATGGAAAGACTTTCCTGAAAGCGCATCTGTCGGCCGAGGCCACCGCAATCTGGGCACGCCCCTTCGGGATGGTTGTGCGAGAGCGCTCGCGGGCTGATGGGCTCATACGTCTCGCCGCAATGTTCGCAGGCGAGGTGGAGCGAGAGCACGTGCTCTTCCCAGCGTCCGTCTTTTTCGGCGAGCACGCTCGCGCGGTGGCGGCCTTCGCGGAAGGCGAGTTCGAGCGAGTCGGCCAAGCGGCTGCGCTGGTCGGGGCCTGCGACGATGCGGTCGACCACGACATCAAGCTGCTTGGCCTCACGGCCCGTTAGCAGGCCGGCGGCTTCTTCGAGGGTGGCGACGACGCCATCGACGCGGACACGCGAGAATCCTCGCCGACCGAGGTCGGCGGAGGCTTCGAGGAGGACGGAAGGGCGGTCCTTGGCGACCGGGGCGACGACCATTAGGCGCGTGCCGGCGGGGATACCTTCGAGGGCGAGCAGGTTGTCGTCGAGCGAGCGGCGGCGGACCGGCTGGCCGTCTTTGAGGCAGCGGCGGTCGCCGGCGATGATCCAGAGGGGGCGGGCATGGTCCGCGATCTCGGTCAGGGTGGCGACCGTCGAGCGGGGATTGGTGTTGCCGCCGGTACGCTGGGCGATGGCGATGACCGGGGAAAGGCTCCGGATGAAGTCCACGTCCGGGCGCGGGGCCGAATCCAGCATCCCACGGGCCTTGGCCGAGAGGGATTCGAGGTATTGGCGGCTCCCTTCGGCGTGCAGGGTATCGAAGGCTAAGGAGGATTTACCCGATCCGCTGACGCCGGTGATGACGGTCAGCTGGTAACGGGGAATGGTCAGTTCCACATCCTTGAGGTTGTGGGTGCGGGCTCCCTTGATGTGGATGGGCGGGTTCAGATGGTCGACGATAGCCCGTCCGCCCTCCGGGAGAAGGCGGAAGTGGCTGGTCCGTTAATAAGTCGCCCCTTAATCCGCTTTCACCTTCTCGGCCGGATTGCCAGTGTGTGGGGTATGCCCCGGCTTTTCCTTGTCCTCCTGTGTCTCTTCACCGCGCGCGCTTCCGCCGATAAGCTTGAACCGCGCGTCCTCTTCCTCGGCGACAGCATCACGTACGGCGGCAACTGGACGGTCTACGTCGAATCGGCGATCCGTGCGCAGAAGGGCATGGGTCGCGCGACGATCGTGAACATGGGACTCTCGAGCGAGACGACCTCGGGTCTCTCCGAGCCCGGTCATGCCGGCGGCAGCTTCCCGCGTCCTGATCTGCACGAGCGTCTCGGTCGCGTGCTAGCGCAGTTCAAGCCAACGCTCGTTGTCGCCTGCTATGGGATTAACGACGGAATATATCAGCCGCTCGACGCTTCGCGTCAGCTCGCCTTCCAGGACGGCATTATCAAGCTGCGCCTCGCCTGTATTCGTGCCGGTGCGCAGATTGTCATCGTCACGCCGCCTTTGTATGCTCCTGACAATCGTGCGAAGGATACCATCAACTACGACGGCGTGATGGAGGCCTATGGCGCGTGGCTCGTCGCGCAGCGTTCCGCTGGTTGGCAGGTCATCGACATTCATCCGCTACTTCATCAATCGGTCGACGCCGCGAAGAAGGCCGATCCGACTTTCATCTACGCGAAAGATAATCTGCATCCCGGCGAGCAGGGTCATCTCTTCATGGCGAAGGCCGTGTGGCAGTCGCTTGCGCCGATGATGAAATGGAAATCTGATGTCGTGTTTGCTGACGGCGTGAAGCTGAAGAGCCTTCGTGAAAGTTCGGCACTCCTGCGCGATGCCTGGCTCACCCAGACCGGGCACAAGCGTCCTGGGGTGAAGGGTGGCCTGCCGGTGGCCGAGGCGGAGGCCCGTTCGGCCGACCTGATTGGCGAATACCTCAAGAAATAAGGGGTTTCTTGTTTTAGAGGCGGGGAAGGGGGGTGGGGCTATTGCCCAAGAAACACCCCGCCGACACGAAACTGTAACAATTGCATGAGATGATGCCGCTGTTTCCACAAACATGCATACCTCCCTCAAGTCCCTCGCGCTGCTCGCCCTCACGGCGAGCATCGTTTCCGCCCAGTCCGCCGCCCCGGCCGCCGCCGAGGTTGTCGTCGTCGATGCCAAGCTGCCTGATTACGTCGTCACCTCCGGCGTCTCGGGTAACCTGAACTCGGTTGGTTCCGACACCCTCAACAACCTGATGACTTTCTGGAGCGAAGGCTTCAAGGCCAAGTACCCCAACGTCAACATCCAGGTCGAAGGCAAGGGATCGGGCACCGCCCCGGTCGCCCTCACCTCCGGTGCCGCCCAGGTTGGTCCGATGAGCCGCGAGATGAAGTCCTCCGAGGTCGCTGGTTTCGCCGGTAAGTTCGGCCACAAGCCGACCAAGATTGCCGTCGCCATCGACGCTCTCGCCGTCTTCGTCCACAAAGACAACCCGGTTGCTGGTCTCTCCCTCTCACAGGTTGACGGCATCTTCTCCTCCACCCGAAAGCGCGGTGGCCAGGACATCTCCACCTGGGGTGATGCCAAGCTGACCGGCGCCTTCGCTGGTAAGACGATCTCCTCCTTCGGTCGTAACTCCGCTTCCGGTACCTACGGCTTCTTCAAGGACAATGCCCTGAAGAACGGTGACTACAAGTCCTCCGTCAAGGAGCAGCCCGGTTCCTCCTCCGTCGTCCAGGGTATCGCCGCCGACCTCGGTGCGATCGGTTACTCCGGCATCGGTTACAAGACCTCCGGCGTCAAGGCCCTCGCCCTGTCCGTCGAAGACGGCTCGCCCTTCGTCGAAGCCAACTACGCGAACTGCCTCAACGGAACCTACCCGCTCGCCCGCTACCTGTACGTCTACGTGAACAAGGCTCCTTCCAAGGACATGGACAAGCTCACCAGCGAATTCATGACCTTCGTGGTCTCCAAGCAGGGCCAGGAAATCACGATCAAGGACGGCTACTTCCCGCTGCCTCCTGAAGTCTCTGCCGAAGGTCGCGCCTCCCTCAAGTACTACAGCGCCGAATAAGTTTGGTCTCGAAACCGTACCGTCGCCACCACGCCCTCCGGGGTCGGTTTAAAAGAGCGACGGTACGGTCTCGGGTCCTCCCAAGGCGGGGTCTCCCCGCCTTACCCTTTATTAGAGCCAACGACACCAGACCGTAACCCAATGGAAACTTCCGACAAAAAGCCCGCTCCTGCGCCCGCGCCGGAATCGCGTTTTACGGTGAGTACCATGACCCTCGCCGCCGACCGGTGGATGGGCCGCCTCATCCGCATCGGCGGAGTCGGCGTGGTGCTCGCGGTCTTCGGATGCTGGCCTTTCTGATCTTCCAGGTCTTCCCGCTCTTCACCGGCGCCAAGGTGACCCCGCTGGGCGCCCTCGGTGTCCCGGCTGCCGCCGTCGCCTTCGGCGAAGATGAGTACGGCGACTTCCCCTATGTCGTTCAGGCGGACGGCAAGGTGGTCTTCCAGCGCGCCAAGGACGGCTCGAAGCTCCTCGAATGGTCTCCCTCGCTCGGCGCTCGTCGCGTGACCGCGGTCCGCAGCTACCCACGTACCGGACTCGTGTTCTTCGGCCTTTCCGACGGCTCCGTCCAGGAAGTCCGTATCGCTTATCGTTCGACCTTCGACGCCGCCGGCAAACGGACTGTCGAGCCGTCCGTCACCGCCCTCGAGCCTGTCGCGATCGGCAAGCCGGGCGTGCCTTGCGTGGACGTCTGGAACGCCAAGGGCCTGCAATCGCGCCTCTTGCTTGTGCGCCAAGAATCGGCCGGCAAGCCGCTCCTCACCGCTGTTCGTGTGGTGGAGCGCAAAGGCCTCGGCGGCAAAGCCAGAGTGACCACCAGCGCCCCGTTCGTGGTCGCGGCCGATGCTACTTCGGTCGAACAGGTGCTCCTGCCTTCCACGGCCGAATCGCTCATCATCGTCGGGAAGTCTGGCGAGGTGCGTACCTATGCCGACGACGGCACCAATTTCTCCTTTCTCCAGGCCTTCGTGCCCTTCAAGGAGTCGCGCGATCCAGCGGTTTCTTCGGCTGGACTGATTTTCGGTAACGTGTCGGTCGTCTTCGTTTGCCGCTCGGGTGAGCAGCAGGTATGGTCGATGTATCCGCAGCTCCAACCGGACGGTAAGAGTCTGCGCCGCTGGGGTAAAATCCATGACGGAGAGGTTCTTGCCGGCGCCGGCGAAGGGGTTTACGCCGCTGAGGGAAATAAGTGCTACATCGCGGTCGCCGGAGGTAAACTGCAGCTCCGCAACATGACCACTGGCACGCTTCGCTGGGAAGGCGACGCGCCGGCCGGAACGATACGCCAAGTCGCTTTTGCGGGAAACTACGACCGCTTCACTGCACTGTCGGCCGACGGCAAGCTCCACCGCTGGAGTATCGTCGACCATCACCCGGAATCTTCCTGGGGTGCATTCTTCGGTAAGATCTGGTACGAAGGCGCCAGTGGTCCGGATTACACCTGGCAGTCGAGCGCAGGCTCCGATGAGTTCGAAGCGAAGTATTCCCTCATCCCTCTCATATACGGCACGGCTAAGGGCACCATTTTTGCGCTGCTCTTCGCCCTGCCGATTGCGCTGACCGCGGCGATCTACGTCTCCCAGTTTCTTCGCCCGGAATACCGCAATGTCGTGAAGCCCGTCATGGAGATCATGGCCTCGCTGCCGTCCGTGGTCCTCGGCTTCCTCGCCGGTCTCTGGCTGGCCCCGCTCGTTGACCCACGGCTGATCTCGATTTTCTGCGCCGTCGGCATCCTTGCCCCCGCGGCCCTGTTCGCTGGTTTTCTCTGGTCCGCGCTCCCGCAGCCGGTCCGCCGCCAGGTTAAGCCCGGCATGGAGTTCCTCTGGCTGTTGCCGTTCCTCGCTCTCTGTGCTTACTTCGCTTGGCAGGCTGGTCCTGCCGTCGAAGCTGCCTTCTTCACCGTCAAGGATACTGCGAGTGGCCTGCCGATCGCCGACTTCCGCGAGTGGTGGCGCCAGACGACCGGCGAGACGTATGACTCCCGCAACTCCCTCGTGGTCGGCTTCGTGATGGGCTTCGCGGTCATCCCGATCGTCTTCACCATCGCCGAAGACTCCCTTTCCAACGTCCCGAACTCCTTGATCTCCGGCTCCCTCGCCCTCGGCGCTAGCCGCTGGCAGACGGTCTGGAGCGTCGTGGTACCGACGGCTATCTCGGGGATTGTCTCGGTGTCATGATCGGCTTCGGTCGCGCCATCGGTGAGACGATGATCGTCGTGATGGCCACGGGTAACACCGCGGTGATGGAAGCTAATCCCTTCAGCGGTATGCGCACACTCTCTGCCAACATCGCGGTCGAGCTCCCCGAAGCCGCCGCCGGACACACCCACTATCGCGCGCTCTTCCTGGGCGCCTGCTGCCTCTTCCTGCTCACCTTCGTGATCAACACCCTCGCGGAAATCCTCCGCCAGCGCCTGCGTGAGCGCTACAAAGTCGTCTAAGTCATGGCCTCCTCTTCTGATAGCAGCACGCCTCGCGGCGAATCTTGGGTCTGGTTTACTGGACTAGGACTCATCATCGGTCTGGGCATGGTCATCGGCCTGCTGTCGCTGGTCATCTTTAACGGGGTCACGGTCTTCTGGGCACCGCAGGTGCCGGTCGCGCAGGTCGACGACGGCCGCACCATCATCGGTCAGCTGGCCCAGCGTCGCATCCGCGCCGGCTCGCCCGCCGACCACCCGCGCTATGAGCTCCAGTACCAGGTCGGCCTGCGTGAGCTCAACGGTAACTCCTACCTCTGGGTCGACGAAGCCAAGATCAAGTCCGAGACCTTCCCCGCCGACGTGCTTGGCCTCGAGCGTGTCGAGAACGGACCTGCCTTCGTCCGTCCGCTTTCCCTGCGCAAGACCGACGGTAAGCTGATCGCGGCGACGGATGCGGCCTTCGAGACTGCCTTCCAGGCTGAAGTCGCCGCGGCTTCCGCCGTCCGCGAGAAGCTCGTTGAAATCACCCGCCACCGAATCGGCGACGTGAACGAAGAGATGGATAAAGCCCGCGTGGCCCTGCGCCGGGCCGAAGACCTCAAGCTGGCCGACGAGGTCGCCGACCGCCGCCGTCAGATCGCCGGACTGGAAGAACGTTTCGCCGGCCTGCAGGCCGAAGCCAAGAAGGTCGTCGACGGCGGCGCGGTGGCCTCGCTCGTCTCCAAGGACGCCGCTGGCCGTGAGGTCGTCGTCCCGCTCACCCAAGTCATCCGCGCCTGGTTCCCTAACCGCCTCGACACGTGGGGTCGCGTACAGCTCTTCTTCTCCCGTCTCGGAGAGTTCATTTTCGACGAACCCCGCGAGGCCAACACTGAGGGCGGCCTGATGCCGGCCATCTTCGGCACGCTGGTGATGACGGTGTTCATGAGCCTGATGGTCACGCCCTTCGGCGTGATCACCGCCATCTATCTTCGCGAATACGCCCAGAATGGTCCCGTCCTGCGTATCGTGCGTATCAGCGTCAATAACCTCGCCGGTGTCCCCTCCATCGTCTTCGGCGTCTTCGGCCTCGGCTTCTTCGTCTACGTCCTCGGTGGTTCGATTGACCAACTGTTCTTCTCCGACCAGCTCAAGTACAACAACAACACGCCCGTCTTCGGCACGGGCGGCCTGCTTTGGTGCTCCCTCACGCTCGCCCTAATGACCCTCCCGGTGGTCATCGTCGCCACGGAGGAAGCCCTGGCAGCCGTCCCGCGCGGCATGCGCGAGGCTTCCCTCGCCACGGGTGCCTCGAAGTGGCAGACAATCCGCGACATCCTCCTGCCGGCCTCCGCCCCGGGCATCCTGACCGGCGTCATCCTCGCCATGGCCCGTGGGGCAGGGGAGGTCGCTCCGCTGATGCTCGTCGGCGTGGTCAAGCTCGCCCCGACCCTGCCTTTCGACGGTTCCGCCCCCTTCCTGCATATGGACCGTAAGTTCATGCACTTGGGATTCCACGTGTATGACCTCGGCTTCCAGTCGCCGGACTCCGACGCCGCCCGCCCGATGGTCTTCGCCACCACGCTCCTACTCATCTTCCTGGTCGTCTGCCTAAACATCGGTGCAATCACGATCCGCAACCGCCTTCGCGCTCGCTTCAAAGGCGCCTCCTTCTAAAAACAAACTACCTCATGCCCCAAATCATGAACCCTCCGTCCTCATCTCGCATCAAGGTCCGCCCCGCCGCCGAACGTGAAGGCCGCAAGGACTATATCACCATCAAGGATTACGGTTTCTGGTATGGCCAGAAGAAGGCCCTCGACGCCATCTCCCTCGACATCCCGGAGCGCCAAGTGGTCGCCTTCATCGGTCCGTCCGGCTGTGGTAAGTCCACACTCCTGCGCAACCTGAACCGCATGAACGACCTCGTCGATGGCATCAGTCACGAAGGGGACATCACCATCAACGGCCGTTCGATCTATGACCCCGGCCTGGAGGTCATCTCCCTCCGCCGCCGCGTCGGCATGGTCTTCCAGAAGTCCAACCCCTTCCCGAAGTCCATCTTTGAGAACGTTGTCTACGCCCTCCGCGTGGTCGGCGTCCGCGACCGTGCCGTCCTCGAAGAAGCCTGCGAGACCTCGCTCCGTAAGGCTGCGCTCTGGGACGAAGTGAAGGACCGCCTCGACGACAGCGCCCTCGGCCTGTCCGGCGGCCAGATGCAGCGTCTGTGCATCGCCCGCGCCATCGCCAATCGCCCGGAGATCCTGCTGATGGACGAGCCTTGCTCGGCCCTCGACCCGATCGCCACCGGCAAGATCGAGGAACTCATCCACGAACTCAAGGAGCAGTTCACGATCGTGATTGTGACCCACTCCATGCAGCAGGCCGCCCGTGTGTCGGACCGCACGGCCTTCTTCTACCTCGGCAAGCAGATCGAATACGATACCACCGAGAAGATCTTCATGAATCCGTCGCAGGCCCAGACCGAGGCCTACATCTCGGGCCGTTTCGGTTGATCCTTTAAACACAAAATACCATGCAACGCTTCTTCCACGACGAACTCCGCCAACTCCGGGACGACCTGATCCTGATGGGCGAGCGCTCGCTCGACATGTCCCGCCTGGTGCTCCGTGCCGTTGAGACCGGCGACGACTCCTTGGCCCTTCAGGTCCGCGGTATGGATGACCGTGTCGATGAACTCGAGAAGCGCGTCGACCACGAAATCATGCGCTACCTGACCCTCTTTGGTCCCATGGGCAGCGATGTTCGCCTGCTGCTCGCTGCCCGCGATATCGGCCATGATATCGAGCGTATCGCCGACGAAGCTTCGGTCATCGCCAAGCGCGCGATGGTCATCTCCGAGCGCGGACCGCTGAAGAACCTCCTGCACGTTCCGGCCGAAGGCATCATCGCCTGTGAAGTCCTGCGCCTTGCGCTCGACAGCTTCATCGAAGGGGACATCGCCAAGGCCCGTCTGGTCCTGGAGCGTGACGCTGAGATCGACGCCTTGAATCGTAAGAACTATGAAGAGCTCTTCGGCAAGGCCGGCGACGCCGCCAAGGTGTCCGCTTCCCACGTCGAGCTGATCTTCATCTCCAAGGCCCTCGAGCGCATCGGTGATCACTCCAAGAATATCGCCGAACAGGTCATCTTCCTCCTCTCCGGCGAGGACGTCCGTCACGCCCGCTAAGGGCTGGTATCTGGTTGGGATGGCGACGATTGACGCTGGACTGCGTCAATCGTATGCCTTTTCCTACGTTATTGACGTATAGATGAGTTGTTTGCTTCTAATTGCCCGAGTCTTCGCGCTCCCATTGACGATCTTGTTGTGCGACCGGCTGCATTTTTTGAATCTCAGAGGAAACTACTGGGACGTCCTTTGGATCGCCCTCCTGCTCGGCTTCGTCAATATCATCGTCCGCCCCTTGGTGATGGTAATCATCATGCTGGTTTCGCTTCCATTCCTCCTGATTCTTCGCCTGCCGCGTTTGCTGATGCAGGTCTTGGGTAGCTTCGGCCTGATGTTCGTCACAAATGTCATCATGCTTTGGCTGGTCTGCAAGTTGCTAGGCGTTCCGCTGATGTCGCCGTGGCTCGCCTCTTTGGTTATTACCGTGGGCTCGGTCTTCGCTTCCTTTTCCGGTATCGATCATGCCCAGGGCAGATCGTTTCCAGGCGGGCAAGCCAAGCAGCCCAAGGACGACGCCATCGACATCTGAGGCGGGCAGGACAGTCGTTTCAGGTGGCGGATTCTTGTTCGCCGCAGGGCGAACAATGGTAGGGGCAAGGCTTTGCCTTGCACTCCATGGCAGGAGGGCGCGGCGTAGCCACGCCCCTACCTCGGGCCGCCCTGCGGCGGCCATGTGCCACCCGTATCTTAGGTCTCTCCGGCCCTCCGGTCCTCCGGCCCTCGGGCCCTCGTATTCACTCAGTCTTGCCAATCTGCTGGGAGTCCTTTGCGTGGGGGCTCTAAGCCATGTCGAATCCCGCTCTCTCCTCCTGGGCCCGCAACGTCGCCCCTTCACCGACCCTCGCCGTCGATGCCAAGGCGAAGGCCCTCAAGGCCGCCGGCAAGGACGTCGTCGGCTTCGGCGTCGGCGAGCCCGACTTCGACACCCCGCAGTTCATTAAGGACGCCTGCGCCAAGGCCCTGGCCGATGGCCAGACGAAGTATGCCCCCACGCCAGGCATCCCCGCTCTCCGCAAGGCCATCGCCGAGGACTACACCCGTCGCGGCTTCACCGGTATCGCCGACGCCAACGTTGTCGTCTCCCCGGGCGGCAAGATGTCCTGCTACCTCGCCATCCTCGCCACCATCAGTGCGGGCGACGAAGTCATCATCCCGGCCCCGTATTGGGTGAGCTACCCCGAGATGGTGAAGCTCGCCGGCGGCACGCCCGTCGTCGTGAACGCCGAAGACGTCACCGGTTTCAAGATCACCCCGGCCCAGCTGACCGCCGCGCTCACTCCGAAGACGCGCATGGTCATCATCAACAGCCCGTCCAACCCGACCGGCGCCGTCTACACCCGCGCCGAGCTCGAAGCCCTCGTGGCCATCTGCGTGAAGGCCAACGTCTGGATCATGTCCGACGAGATCTACGAGAACCTCGTTTATGACGGCCAGACCACCTGCAGCCCGGCCACCTTCTCCCCCGAAGCCGCCCGCCTGACCATCACCGTCTCCGGCTACGCCAAGAGCTATTCCATGACCGGCTGGCGCCTCGGCACCCTCGTCGCCTCCGACAAGGCCCTCGCCGCCGCTGTGGCCGACCTGCAGAGCCAGATCTCGTCCAACGCCACCACCTTCGCCCAGTTCGGCGCCCTGGCGGTCCACCAGCACCCCGATAAGGCCAAGGCTTCCCTCGCCGAGATGGGCGCCGTCTTCGATAAGCGCCGCCTGAACCTCCTCGCCGGCCTCAACGCCATCCCCGGCCTGACCTGCTACCGCTCGCAGGGCGCCTTCTTCTACCTCTTCCCGAACATCAAGTCGTTCGGCCTGACCTCCGCCCAGTTCGCCGACCGCCTGCTCGAAGAAGAGCTCATGGCCGTCGTCCCCGGTTCCGCGTTCGGCTCCGAAGGCTACATACGCCTCAGCTACGCGACCTCCGACCAGGTCATCGCCCAGGGCCTCGAGCGCCTCGGTCGTTTCTGCGCGAAGCTCAAAAAGTAATCGCCGCAAGCGTTCGCTGCTAAACGAAAGGACGGCACCCGGTGCCGTCCTTTTTTGTGCCTGTATCGAGGTAGGGGCACGACCGCGTCGTGCCCTAGTTGAATTGATTTCAGTAGGGCAGCACGCGGTGCTGCCCCTACCTCAGGTCAGGCCGGCTCCACCAGGATGCACGGCATCCCGGCGGCGTCGGCGGCTTCCTTGCCGCGCGGGCTGTCTTCGATGACGACGCAGTCCGCGGGCTTCAGGCCGAGTCGGTCCGCCGCGGCGAGGAAAAGGTCGGGGTGCGGCTTGGAGCGCGGGGCGTCTTCGGCGGTGATGACCGCGTCGAAGAGGTGCGTGATGTCGATGCGCTTGAGCGTCGTATGCACGTGGTCGCGACGTCCGGCCGAAGCGACGGCGGTCTTGTGGCCGAGGCCGCGGACGTGGTGGACGACGGCGACGACTTCGTGGCGGGCGGTGACGTCCTTGGCGAGGTGCTCCTCGAGGAATTCATGGCCGTCGGCGAGCAGCTGCTCGACGTTCAGGTCGAAGCCGTAGTCGGCCTTGAGGCGCTTGCAGGTATCGACGGCGGACATCCCGCCCATCGAGCAGAAGAGGTGCCAGGGGAAGTCGAACGGGCGGCCGAGCTGCTTACTGACGATGTGGGTCCAGCTGCGGTGGTGGATCCACATGGAGGCCGCGAGGGTGCCGTCGCAGTCGAAGATCCAGCCCGGACGAGAGAGGAGGGCCGGGTCGAAGGGAATCATCGGGGACATGGCGATCAGCGCATGCCGGGGAAACCGCCGCCCGGGAAGCCGCCGCGGCCGCCGCCCATCTGGCCCATGCGACGCATGAGTTCCTTGCCCTTGCCGCCCTTCATCATGCGCATCATCTCGCGCATCTGGGAGAACTGCTTGATCAGCGCGTTGACGTCGCTGACTTGGGTGCCGGAGCCCTTGGCGATGCGGAGACGGCGGGAGCCGTTGAGGATGTCGGGGTTGCGACGCTCCTTCTTAGTCATCGAGAGCACGATGGCTTCGGTCTTGGCGAGGTGCTTCTCTTCCTTGGCGCCGACCTGGACGTTACCCATGCCAGGCATCATCTTCATGATGTCGCCGAGCGGCCCCATCTTCTTCATCTGCGACATCTGCGCGAGGAAGTCCTCGAGGTCGAAGTCGGCCTTCTTCATCTTTTCGGCCAAGCGTTCGGCTTCCTTGTGGTCGACGACCTCCTGGGCCTTCTCGACGAGGGAGACGACGTCGCCCATGCCCAGGATGCGCTGGGCCATGCGGTCGGGGTGGAAGGTGTCGAAGTCTGAGGACTTCTCGCCCGTGCCCATGTAGCGGATCGGGACGCCCGTGACCGACTTCATCGACAACGCCGCGCCACCGCGGGCATCGCCGTCGAGCTTGGTCAGGATGATGCCCGTGAGGGGCGTGGATTCGTGGAACTTAGCGGCCACATCGACGGCCTGCTGGCCGAGAGCGGCGTCGGCGACGAGGAAGACCTCGTGCGGCTGGAACGCGTCGCGCACGCGGCGGACTTCCTCCATCAGGTCTCCGTCGATCTGCAGGCGGCCGGCGGTGTCGACGATGACGAGGTCAGCGGCGGCGCCTTCGGCTTCCTTGACCAGGCGTCCCACCATCGCGGCGACGTCGGTCGCGGCGCGGTCGGCGCGGAAGTCGAAGCCTTCGTTCTTGGCGAGGGTCTCGAGCTGGTCGATGGCCGCTGGGCGGCGCAAGTCGGCGGCGACGAGGGAAGGCTTCCGGATGCCTTCCTTCTTCACGAGGTGCTTGGCGAGCTTGGCGGCGCTGGTGGTCTTGCCTGAGCCCTGAAGGCCGACGAGGAGCACGCGGAGCGGGCGGCGGGGGTCGATCGGGCGTTCGCCTTCGCCGAGGAGCTTCGTGAGCTCGTCGGACACGATCTTGACAGCCATCTGGCCCGGGTTGACGGACTCGATGACCGCCTGGCCGAGGCAGGCGACCTTCACGCGTTCGGTGAAGTCCTTGGCGACCTTGAAATTGACGTCGGCGGACATCAACGCCGAGCGCACCTCGTTCAGAGCTGGGGCGATGTTCTCCTCGGAGAGCTTCGAGAGCCCCCGGAGGTCGCGGAGGGCCTTGGTGAGTTTATCGGTGAGGTTGGCGAACACGGGAGGGGAAGGAGAAAGCAGGGAGGGGCGGGAGACAAGGCAGGAGAGCGTGGAAAAGAGGACCGGAGGACCCGAGGGCCTGAGGACTGGAGAAAACAAAGATACAGGTGGCAGGAATCGATGGGCATGCCTCGCCCGCCACCCTCTACCTGGGGCTGCCACCCGCACCCTGAGAACGCTTAACCGCCAACCGCCAACCGCTAACCGCCACCACCTACCATGGTATCTGCTTTGCATCCGCCGCCTTTCTCGTCTTCTTCGCCTCATGGAAATCCTCATCATGGGCTGCGGTACGTCGCAGGGCTGTCCTTTGCCCGCCCATGACAATCCGGGGCTGGACCTGAAGGACCCGCGCAACTGGCGCGCCCGGACGAGCGTGCACGTCGTCATCGAAGGCCATCACGTTCAGGTCGACGCCTCGCCGGAGTTCCGGACGCAGTGCCTGAAGTACGACGTTCGCGAGGTCGACACGTTCATCCTGACGCACGGCCACGCCGACCACGTCCTCGGCATGGACGACCTCCGTCAGTTCTGCACGAACAAGGGTGGGGCGGCCATCCCGGTGTATTCGACCGACGTCGGCCTGGAGCGGATCAAGGCCATCTTCCCGTATGCCGTCGGTAAGCCGCAGGCTTCGGGCTACGTTTCGTTGAGCCTGAGTCTGATGCCTTCGAAACTCATCCTACCTGGCGGCGGCATCATCTATTCAACGCTGCTGCCGCACGGTAACGAATCCACCCTGGGCCTCGTCTTTGAGGAGCCTTCGACGGGCATGAAGTTCGCCTATTACACCGATTGTCGCGCGATGACCGAGAAGTCGCTCGAGCTCGGCGAGCATGCCGACCTTGCAATCCTCGACGGCCTGCGTCCGAATCCGCACCCGACGCACATGACGGTCGACGAAGCCTGTCAGGCGGCACACGACCTGCGCGCCAAGCGGGCGCTGCTCACGCACATGACCTTTCAGATCAATTACGAGACCACGATGGCCCAGTTGCACAAGACGCACCCGAAGGTCGGCCTCTGCTACGATGGACTGCGAATCAAGCTCGGCGCTTAAGCGGGCACGAAAAAGGGCGCCCGACGGGCGCCCTTGATTCACAAGCTCTGAGAGGGCTCAGAGTTCGGTGACGACGATGTTGCGGAACCAGCAGGGATCGCCGTGCTCGGTGAGCATGAGCTTACCCTGGCCGGGGCCGAAGCCCTTCTTGTTCTTAAACTTGCTCTTCGCGACGGCGGCCTTCCATTCGTCGGACTTCGTGTCAGCCGAAGAGCTCAGCTTGCCGTTGAGGAAATGTTCAATCTTACCGTCCTTCACCACGATGCGGCTCTGATTCCATTCGCCGATGGGTTTCTTGGCCTTGTCCTTGGCGGAGTCGACGATGTCGTAGATCGAGCCGGTGTTGTGGCTGCCGCCCTTGAGGCCGTCGGGGTGCTTGTCGTCGTCGATCATCTGGTACTCGATGCCGAGCCACTCGCCCTTGCCCTTGGCGTCCTTGATGTTGGTGACCCAATACTTGATGCCGTTGTTGCCGGCGGATTCGAGGCGCCATTCCCAGGTCAGTTCGAAGTTCGTGTACTCCTTCTTGGAGATCAGCGCGCCGGTGCCCTTCTGGGCGGCGAGGTGGATGACGCCGCCTTCTTGGGTCTTCCAGCCGCCGGCAGGCGCGCCGCCGTTGAGGTCGGTAAAGTCAGCGAGCGTGAGGGTGGCCTTTTCGCCGGCGAAGAGGGAGCCGGTGGCGAGCAGGGCGAGGAGCAGGGATTTCATGGGGGGAAGGGTTTTATGAGAGGTTCGCCGGTTGATTTGAAGTCCTTAATCGTGGTTAAGGGAGCACCTTGATTTCCTTGAGCCAAAGCAGCGATTCGGCCTGCCATTTATCCCAGGACGGGCCCTTGTAGCCGTTGAGGCCGTGGCCACCGTTGGGCAGTTCGACGAGGCGGGTCGGTAGTCCGGCCTTCTTCTGGGCTTCGAAGAACATGCGGCTGTTCTCGATATCGACGACCTTGTCATCGAGCGCGTGCGCGAGGAAGGCGGGCGGGGTACCGGCTTTCACGTGCTTCTGCGTCGAGAAATATTCCGACAGGCCGTGCGCGGGCGTCTCGCCCATCAGGTTCTTCTTCGAGCCGCGATGGACGCCTTCGTCCATGCTGATGACCGGGTAGATCAGGATCGAGAAATCCGGGCGGCTGCTCTGTCCGGTGACGGCGTTAGGCGCGCGCGTCTCGATGGTCTCGAAGTGCACGGTCGCGGTGGAGGCGAGGTGTCCGCCGGCGGAGAAGCCGATGATACCAATCTTCTTCGGGTCGATTTTCCAAGACGCGGCGTTCGCACGGGCGGTGCGGATGGCCTGCTGCGCGTCGAGCAGCGGGACGTAAGGACGACCGGCGGGCAGGCGGTATTCGAGGACGATACCGGCGATACCGTGGGCGTTGAGCCAGGTAGCGATGCCATGGCCTTCGCCCTTGGTCACCAATCCGCCGTAGCCGCCACCGGGGCAGATCACGATCGCGGCGCCGTTAGGCTTCTCGGGCAGGTGCACAGTGAGCTTGGCCTTAGAGGAGTCGGAGAACTTGCCGTCGCCTTCAGGAGCGTCGCCTTTCCAGAGCGGAAGGGTTTCGGCGGCAAAGGCCGACGTGGTGAACGCGAGGAGAGCGAGGAGGCGCATGGGGTTTAAAGGGGCAGGGAGAGGGGTTGGGGTAAGGGTAGGTTTAAGGGTGAAGCGCGGGGTAGGCAGGCACAAAAAAGCCCCGGAGGTCCGGGGCTTTGATTGATAGCCTGACGGCTTACTTGCCGAAGCCGGCCGAGGCCTTGCCGTCGGCTTCGAGCTTGCCGGCGGACCAGAGCACGGCACGAGCGACGAGGTCGAGGTAGCGGGCGTCTTCGACGGTGGCGTTGTTATGGCCGATTGTGGTGCTGAAGATGCGGGTCTTCTTGGGGCCGAACTCGTTGGTCCAGGCGACGATGGCGTTGGCTTCGGAGGCCGCGGTTACCTTGCCCTTCTTGTCCTTCTTCTCCGGGATCTTCTGGAGGCCGGTGGCGAGGGTCTTGGCGCCTAGGACCTGGACGTTGTTGTAGAGCTCTTCGTTGATCGTGGTCCAGTCGGCGAGGCCCGTGGTGATCGGGTGGGACTTGTCGGTGAACGTGATGGCGATGGGCTGCTGCGGGCCGTGGCCGGTGGACTGGAGGCCGAGCATCTCGTACCAGCTGGCGTTGTCATCGCCGGCCTTCACGGGCGTCTTGAAGTTGCCCCAGCGGTAGCTGTGCATGGCACAGTGGAGGTTCACGGCGGGCAGGCCGTTCTTGTGGGCGTTGACGATGTTGGCGACGTAGGCCTGGTCGGTGATGTCGGCGGCGCACTCGTCGTGGACGACGACGTCGAAGTTCTTACCCCAGTCCGGGCTCTTGAAGAGCTCGAAGAGCGGCTTGGTCGACTTGGTCGGATCGTAGGCGACTTCGACCACGGCGTTCACGCGGGCTTCGATGCCCTTCTTCAGGACTTCTTTCTGCGTGGCGTAATCGTGGCAGCAGCCGCCGGCGACGACGAGGACGCGGAGAGGCTTCTGCTCAGCCGAGAGCGTGGAGGTCAGGCCGACGAGGGCGGTCAGCGCGAGGAGGGTGCGGAGTTTCATGGGGTAGCTGAGATAAAGGGGGTCCGGGGGTCGGCGGGCAAAAGAAAACTTACTTCTTGGCCTTCGGCGCCGACTTGGCGGCCGTCAGGGCCGCTTTCGTGTCGGCTATGGCGGCTTTGGCCAGTTCGTCGGGAATGGGCTGGCCTTCGACGAAGGCGTAGAGGGCTTCCTTCTGCTTCTCGGTCAGCGGATGTTCTTCCTTGGGCGGCATGACATCCCCCGCGGTGCGGTCGAGGAAGACGCGGGAGAGCAGCATGCTGCTGTTGGGCTTGCCGATGACGAAGGTCGGATTCTTGCCGCCTTTGAGCGTGGCTTCGAGGGTGTCGAGGCGCAGCTTACCTTTTTCCTTCTTCGGGCCGTGGCACGACACGCAGTGCGCGTCGAATATCGGCTGGATGACCTTGGCGTAGTCCGCCTTCTGCGCCGCCGTGAGCGGCTTCGCCGGCTCGGGCTTCTTCGGGGTGTAAGTCGCGGCCGCGAGCGTGGCGGCGGAGAAAAGCAGCAGGGTGCGCATGGGCTTACTTCTTTGGCGCCTGCTTGGGGGCCTTGGTCGCGGCGAGCGCTAGCTTGGCCACATCATCGGGGATGGGCTTGGCTTCGATCCAGAGGGCGATGGCCTGCACCTGTTCCTTCGTAAGCGGGTTGCCTTCGGTCGGCATGAATTCATCGTCTGCGGGATCGAGGGTCACGCGTACGTGCATGAGGCTTTTCTTCAGGTCGCCGGCGACGAAGGCCGAGCCTTCCGAGCCGCCTTTCTTAAGGGCTTCGAGTGTATCCATGCGGAGCTTACCCTTCACCTTCTTGGCGCCATGGCACTCGACGCAATGGGCCTCGAGAATCGGGCGAATGACCTGGGTGTAGTCATCGCGTTTCTGGCTGGTGGTGACGACGCGAGGAGTCTCTTCTTTCTCGGGCGCTGCGACCTTGTTCGGCTTGAAGGGGAAACCTTCGCCGTGTTGGAGTTCGCCACCGACATGGGCCGCGAAGCCCATCACGCCAATGGCCACGACCTGACCAACGAGGCGAAGCAGGAAGCCTTGGGAGAGGAGGAGGCTGGCGATGCCGGCAAAGATCGAAGCTGCGATGCCGCCCCAGAGGTGCAGTTGGATGCTTTCGCCGCTGAAGCCGTTGTAGTGGGCGTGCACGATACCGCACAAGACCGCGGCCCAAGTGCTGGCGGCCGAGAAGACGGAAAGGCGGCGAACGGTCGCGGTGGCCTGCTCGTGGCGTTCGAAGAACTCAAACAGAGGTACGACGAGCAGAACGGCGGCCGGGATGTGCAGGGCGAGGATGTGGAAGTTGCCGAGGACCGAGAGGATGGCCGGACCGCGCGTTTCTCCGTCGGCCGGAAGGGCGAACGCCAGTGCGACCAAGAAGAGGTTAGTACCGGTGACCCATCCGATGGCTTGGCGGACGGTCAGAGCGTGGAGGCGTTCTTCGATACGGTGGAGAGGGGTCATGGAGCGAAAGTGGGTTATATGTTTATGGGGTCGGGCTGCCTTGGGGTCAAATGCAAGCGGCCGCACGAGGTCCTGCTTATTAGACACAAAAAAAGCCCGCGGGTTGCCGCGGGCTTTTTATAGGTGAGCCGGAAGGCTTACTTAGCTTCGATGAAGGCCTTGATTTTGGCGACCTGCTCCTTGGTGAGGGGCGGGTTCTTCTCCTGGGACTTCTTCGGGGGCATCGCGTCGTCGTGCTCGGGGTCGGTCAGGGCCATATTGACGGACTTGTAAAGTGAGCTCTTGGAAGCGTCGCCCCAGGTGATGCCGACGCCGTCGTCGGTTCCGCCTTTAATGACGTCAGCGAGGCTGGAGGAATTGAAGCCGGACTTGACCTTACCGTTCTTGGCCTTCTTCGGGTCATGGCAGTTGGCGCAGCTCTTTTCGAGGAGCGGAGCGATGTCGGCCTTGAAGGCCTTTTCGCGATCGGCTTCGGAGGCGGCGAAGGCCGAGGAGGCGGAGAGCAGGGCGAGGAGGGCGAGGGTGCGCATGGGTGTTCTTAGGTAACACTAAACAAAACGAAAAGTTTCCCACTTGGGAGCAAAAAATGACCTACTCCTTGATCGCCCAGGCCCGGCAGGTCTCCTGCAGGCGGGTGGGGACGTAGACTTCCACCCGAGTTCCCTCGGGAAGGGCCTTAGAATTGAGGATAGTGGCCCCGGCATGCAGCTTGGAGAGCATGGCGTATTGATCGTGGGGGATGAGTAGGGTCATGTGCTCATCCCGGCTGGCAGCGCATTCCTCCAGGCGTTGGAGGAGGGCGGGTAGGCCTTCCCCGGTCTTGGTGCTGACGAGCTTGGCGTCCGGGTAGGCGGCGAGGGCCTGGGCGCGTTCGACTTCGTCGCAGAGGTCGGCCTTGTTGAGGACGGTGATCACCGGACGGTCGCCGGCGCCGATTTCGGTCAGTACCTGCAAGGTCGTCTCGGCATGCTTGTCACGTTCCGGAGAGCCGAGGTCGATGACGTGCACCAGGAAGTCGGCCTGCACGGCTTCTTCGAGCGTCGCCTTGAAGGCTTCGACGAGTCGGTGCGGGAGGCGGCGCACGAAGCCCACCGTGTCGGTCAGGAGGAGGGCGCGGCCGGAGGGCAGGGCGAGGCGACGCGTGGTCGGATCGAGCGTGGCGAAGAGCTTGTTCGCCGCGAGCACCTCGGAGCCGGTGAGTTTGTTGAGCAGTGAGGACTTGCCGGCGTTGGTGTAGCCGACGATCGAGAAGGTCGGCAGCGGGACGCGTTTGCGCTGCTTGCGCTGCGTCGCGCGCTGGGCGACGACTTCCGCGAGGTCGCGGCGGACCTTGGCGATCTTGTCGCGGATCTTGCGCTGGTCCATCTCCAGCTGGGTTTCGCCGGCGTCGCGCTGCATCGTGCCGCCGCCGCGCTGACGGTCGAGGTGGGACCAGAGTCGCTTCAGGCGCGGCAGCATCTGCTGCAGCGCGGCGAGCTCGACCTGGAGGACGGCTTCACGGGTCTTCGCCCGGGTGATGAAGATGTCCAGGATGATCTCCTGGCGGTCGATGGCGCGCAGCTTGGCGTCCTTCTCCCAGTTGCGCTGCTGCGCGGGCGTGAGCTCGTCGTCGAAGATGATGAGGCCACATTCGTTGTCGCGAGCTAGCTGGGCAATCTCCTCAAGCTTGCCGGAACCAACGAGCGTGCGCGGGTTCTCTTCGCGCAGCCTTGCGATGATCGACCCGCGGATCTCGACGCCGACGTTGCTGACGAGCTCGTGGAGCTCGGCGAGCAACGCCTGGGCTTCGGTAGCCGTATCGTCCGGGCGTTGCAGGCCGACCAGGATCGCGCGGTTAGAACGGGCGATGACCTCGGGGTCGAAAGGGTCGAGCGGCTTATCTTGTTTTTCTTCGGATTCGTCAGACACGTGGCGGAAATAAAAAAGGGAAGATAACTTTGGCGACCGCCCCAAGTCAGGCGAGAGCAGATTCGGGTGGCAGGTGGCGGCCGCAGGTGGCAGGTGACAGGTTTTTATTCCCGCCACCCGTAACCCGGGGCCGCCACCTGCCACCCGGAACGATGCTTCTTATTGGCCGAATTCCACCCAGTCCACGTTCATCAGGCCGCCGCCCTTCTTGGGGTGGGTGAGGACCAGGTAGACGTCATGGCGGCCGGGCGTGGGCGTGAGCTTGGCCTTGTTCTCCATGAACTTGCCCCAGTCGCCGGTGTGGGCGATGTCGACGGTGGCGACGATCGGTCCGGTCGGCGAATCCAGGCGGACTTCGATCTGGCTGCCCTTGGCGCCGCCGCCGGCGGAGGCGTTGATCTTGATGTTCTTGGTGTTGGCGAGGTTCAGGTTGGCGAACTTGAGCGTGGCGCCGTGATTGGTCGAGCCGACGGCCTTGCCGGTGTTCTTGCCTCCGGTGATCTCGGCGGTCTCGGCTTCCACGCGGCGGTGGCGGAGTCGGACGACACCCTTGCCGGTCAGCGGTCCCGCGGCGCCGGCGCCGGCGTCGGTGACGACGGCTTCGAGGAGCAGGGTGCCGGGCTTGTTATCCTTCGGTGCGGTCAGCTGGCCTTCGAGGCCGCGGGTGAGGGTCGGGCCGCCCTTGCCCTTCTCGAGGGCGAGCATCCAGCGGAGCATGATGGCGACTTCGTCCTCGGTGTGCTGCGGGTGGGCGAGCATCGGTACCTGGCCCCAGACGCCGCTGCCGCCGAGGCGGACCTTCTTGTTGAGGAGGTCGTCGGCGCCGGGCTGCTTCCGGTATTTTTCGGCGATGGCGACGAACGACGGACCGACCAGCTGGGTCTCGACCGCGTGGCAGTTGAAGCAGTCGCTCTGGCGCATCAGCGAGAGGCCCGGGTCGACCGCCACGGCCTTGCCGTCGGCGGGGAGGAAGGCGGAGGTCACCAGCGTGCGCGCGGCGAACTCGGCGGGCTTGGCCTCGGAGGTGCCGTCCTCGGCGTCCTGCGCGGCGACCTTGAAGTCGAGCGGCTTGCCGGGCGTGAAGAAGTCGCCGTCCTGCGGGGCGAGGAAGCGGACGGTCGGCATGGTATTGCCGACGACGACGGGGGTCGCGCGGGTCACGGACCCGCCCTGTCCGTCGGTGACGGTGAGTTCGACGTTGAAGTTGCCGGCGGTCTCGAGGGCCACGGTCAGTTCTTCGCCTTCACCGAGCTGCTTGTCGCCGGGCTGCAGTTTCCAGGCATAGCTCAGCTTGCCGCCGTCGAGGTCGCGCGACCCCTTGGCGGAGAGCGTCGTCTTGAGCGGTGACGGGCCGGCCGGGGTCGAGACGGCGAGCTTGGCGATCGGCTGGAGGTTGCCGCGCACGTAGGAGATCTTCAGCAGGGCCGAGTCCGGGTTGACGCCCCAGGTGTCGCCGTAATCGAGCAGGTAGAGGCAACCGTCCGGACCGAAGGTCGCGTCGACCGGGCGGCGGAGGATCGTCGCGCCGTTGTCGATGAGGGCCTGCTGCTTCTTGCGCTGTTCGTCGGTGTTGGCGGTTACGAAGGCCGTCGGCGCGAAGGCCTCGAGGCCCTTGAGGTCGGAGTTCGCGTCGAGGCGGGCCCACTTGATGAACGGACGCTGCCAATCCCAGAAGAGCAGGGAGCGGTCGAAGTGTTTCGGGAAGCCGTTGGTCTGCTCGTAGGACTCCTGCCAGTAGAAGACCGGGCCCGCGCAGGCGGTACGGCCGCCTTCGCCGAGTTCCGGCCACTGTTCGGAGACGGCGTAAGGCCAGTAGATGAAGGCCGGCACGGCGGGCGGGAGCTCGACGAGGCCGGTGTTGTTGCGGCTCTTATTGAGCGGGGCCTTCGGATCGAAGAGCGCGCCGACCTTCTCGGTCGCGTAGTCATATTCCGCGTAAGGGAAGTTGTTGCCGACGAAGAGCGGGTAGCCGTGATTACCGGCCTTCTTCGCCTGGTTGATCTCATCGTAGCCGCGGGAGCCGCGAGGGCCGTCGACGCGCGCGTCGGGGCCGACTTCGCCCCAGTAGACGTAACCGGTCTTCGGGTCGATGCTCAGGCGCCACGGATTGCGCGTGCCCATCGCGAAGATCTCGGGACGGGTCTTGGGCGTGCCGGGCTTGAAGAGGTTGCCTTCCGGGATGCTGTAGGTCGCGTCGTCGTGCACGCGGATGCGGTTCACCTTGCCGACCAGGGTGTTGGTGTTGGCGGAGGTGCGCTGGCCGTCCCAAGGCTCCTTGCCGGGGCGCTGGTCGAGCGGGGCGTAGCCCTTGCTGTCGCCGAACGGACTGGTGTTGTCGCCGGTCGAGAAATACAGGCAGCCGTCCGGGCCGAACTTCAACGTCGCGCCGTGGTGGCAACACTGCAGGCGCTGTTCTTCATATTTCAGGATGAGCTTCTCGCTGCCGGCGACGAGCTGGTCGTCCTTCACCTGGAAGCGGGAGAGGTATTGGCCGTCGAAACCGACGGGCGAGTAGATCAGGTAGATCCAACCGTTCTGCGCGAACTTCGGGTCGAGGGCGAAGGCGAGGAAGCCGTTCTCCTGCGTCTTGAAGATCTCCATCTCCGCCACGAGCTTCACGCGCTTGGTCTTCGGGTCGTAGACCTTGAGGGCGCCGCCGTATTCGTTGAACCAGAGACGGCCGTCGGGGGCGAACTCGAGGTGCATCGGCTGCGGGAGGCCGGTGAGCAGCGTCTCGGTCTGGAAGCGCACGTCCTCCGGCATGGGGTCGGCGGCGCGGGCGGCCGGGGCGACGGCCAGCACGGCGGCGCCGAGGAGGGAAAGGAGGCGGACAGGGGTAGAAGCCATGGGAGGGTGACCTTGGGGAATGATTGGGGTCCCCGCAGGGTTAGGAAAAGATGCGGGAGCGCAAGCGGGGAGAGGATTCAAAGGAGGGCCCGTGGGCCTGAGGGCCGGAGGGCGCGAGGATGTCCACTTCAGCCCGGCCCTTGGTCTCCCTGCGGGTCATGTCTCTCCTCTGGCCAACCGGCCAACGGTTCAACTGATCAACGGCGCGTAAGCGCTCCGCTCAGATCAACCCGAGCTGCATCTTGCCATCCTCGGAGATCATGGTCTGGGTCCAAGGCGGATCCCAGACGATGTCGACGCGGGCGTGGTTGATGCCGGGGACGCCAAGCACGCGATTGCGCGCGTCTTCGGCGATGACGGGTCCCATGCCGCAACCGGGTGCGGTGAGCGTCATGGCGACGACAACGCTGTGGCGGTCAGGAGAGTTATCCAGCGGCTCGACCTTGAGCGAATACACGAGGCCGAGGTCGACGATGTTCACGGGGATTTCCGGATCGAAGACCTTCTTGAGGCTTTCCCAGACAGCTTCGTCGGAAGGCTTGCCGGTGTGGCCAGCATGCTCGGCGGTGCCGACGGAACCGTAAGCGTCCGTCTTGCCTTCATTCTCAGTGGTATCAGACGGGATTTCTTCACCGAGGGAGTCGGCGTCCGAGCCCTTGATCCGGAACATGCCGGTATCGCAGACGACGGTGAAGTTACCGCCGAGGCGGTGCGTGATGGTGACCTTGGTGCCGGCAGGTAGCACGGCAGGATCGCCCGCGGGAATGACGGTGGCCTGCACGTCGCGCGCGAGGACGCGATCGTGGGGGCTGGGCGTGTGGCGCTGGCCGGTGGTATCGTCGCTCATGTTCAGGCTTGGTGGAATTTGAGGCGGAGCATCTCGCGCACCGCGGCGGCGGCTTCTTCGTGGCCGACCTTGGCGAGGACTTCCTCGAGGAAGCCCTGCGCGAGTAGTTCCTGGGCGACGGCGAGCGGGATGCCGCGGGCGCGCAGGTAGAAGAGCTCGGCGGGGTCGATCTGACCGGTCGTCGCGCCGTGCGAGCACTTCACGTCGTTGGCTTCGATCTCGAGACCAGGCAGGGAATCCGCTTCGGCGTCCGGCGAGAGCAGGAGATTGCGGTTGGTCTGGTAGGCGTCGGTGCGCTGGGCGTCCGGGGCGACCTTGATGAGGCCCGAGAAGATCGTACGCGCCTTGCCAAGCAGGGCGTTCTTGAAGAGCAGGTCGGACTTCGCGTGGCCCGCGGCGTGGATCTGCAGCGTGCGCTGGTCGAACTCCTGTTCGCCCGTGGCGACGGAGATACCGTAGAGGCGGACGTCGGCGCCTTCGCCGTCGATACGGACGCAGTTCTCGAGACGGGCGCGACGGGAACCGACGGCGGCGTTGACGGAGCTGATGAGCGCATCACGTCCACCGCAGGTATTGTCGATCTGGAAGGACTGCGTGGCGGAACCCCAGGCCTGCACGGCGAGGCGGCGGACCTGCGAGCCCGTGCCGGCATGGATGTCGACGGCGGAGATCGCCAAGGCGCGCTGGTCGGCCTTGGCGGAGAGGTGGAAGTCGTGGAGGTCGGCCTTGGCGCGCTCGCCGGCGATGATGAGCGCGTGCGGGAAGATCGCGACGCCATCGGTGAGCGTCCAAGTGACTGCGACGAACGGTTGCTTCACCTCGACGCCCTTGGGGACGTGGAGGACGTAGCCGGCGCGAAGCCACGCGCGATGGAGCGCGGCGAACTTATCGCTACCGAGGAGCACGGGGTGCTTCAGGAGGTGTTCCTGGAGGAGGGCGGGGCGGGTGCGGACCGCGTCTTCAAGGGATTCGAAGACCACGCCTTGGGCGACGAGCTCGGCGGAGAGCGTCGGCTTCAGCACGCAATGTCCGTCGACGTGGACGATGAGGCCGGCAGCGTCAGAAATGAGGCGAGATCGCGCGATCAGGTCGGCGGCCTGGGCGGCGGTTGGGGCGGCCGTGGGGGCATAGCCGTCGAGCGAAAGCGAACGTGCGTCGGAGAAGCGCCACTTCTCGTTGTCGCGCGTGGGCATCGGCAACGATTGGAAGGTATGCCAGCCCTGTTGGCGGAGGACAGCGAACCAATCCTGCGCGCGGAACTGGGTGGTCTCGGCGGACTGCTGGGCGACGTCGAGGACGCCGGCGGGAGCGGAGGCGACGGCGTTCATCCGACGGATCCTTCCATCTGCAGTTCGATGAGGCGCTTCAACTCGACGGAGTATTCCATCGGGAATTCCTTCACCAGGTCGTTGACGAAGCCGTTCACGGCGAGGGACATTGCTTCGCCTTCGGACAGGCCACGCTGCATCATGTAGAAGATCTGCTCGGCCGAGACCTTCGAGACGCTGGCCTCGTGCTGGACGGAGTTCTTGCGGCCGCGCACGGAGATCGCCGGGTAGGTGTCGGTGCGGCTGTGCTCGTTGATGAGCAGGGCGTCGCACTCGGTGTTGTTGCGGCAGTTCGAAAGCGTCTTCGGGATGTGGACCAGGCCGCGGTAGGTCGAACGGCCTTCGCCGACGGAGATGGACTTCGCGATGATGTTCGAGGTCGTGTCGTCGGCCGCGTGGATCATCTTCGCGCCGGTGTCCTGGTGCTGGCCGTCGTTGGCCAGGGCGATCGAGAGGACCTCGCCGCGGGCGCGCTTGCCGCGCAGGACCACGCCGGGGTACTTCATCGTCAGGCGGGAACCGATGTTGCAATCGATCCAGCGGACTTCGGCGTCCTCTTCGGCCACGCCGCGCTTCGTCACGAGATTAAAGACGTTGGCGGACCAGTTCTGGACGGTGATGTATTGGATCTTCGCCCCCTTGAGGGCGACGAGCTCGACGACCGCGGAGTGCAGGGTGGCGGTCTCGAACTTGGGAGCTGTGCAGCCTTCCATGTAGGTGACTTCCGCGCCTTCGTCGGCGATGATGAGCGTACGCTCGAACTGGCCGAAGTTCTCGGCGTTGATGCGGAAGTAAGCCTGCAGTGGCTGAGCCACCTTCACGCCCTTGGGGATGTAGATGAACGAGCCGCCGGAGAAGACCGCGGAATTGAGGGCCGAGAATTTGTTGTCGCCGATTGGGATGACCTTGCCGAACCACTTGCGGAAGATCTCCGGGTGGTCGCGCAGGCCTTCGGTCGGTCCGCAGAAGATGACACCGAGTTTCTCGAGCTCTTCCTTCATGCGGGAGTAGACCGCTTCGGAATCGAACTGGGCTTCGACGCCGGCGAGGAACTTACGTTCCGACTCCGGGATGCCGAGGCGTTCGAAGGTCTTCTTCACGTCGTCCGGGACTTCTTCCCATGTGCGGACGGGCTTCTGGCCCTTGGAGAGGTAGTAACGGATATCCTCGAACTTGATGTTCTCGAGGTCGGTCGTGGCCCAATGCGTCGGCATCGGCATGTCCTGGAAGATCTTCAGCGACTTCTGGCGGAACTCGCGGATCCATTCCTCCTCGCCCTTGACCTTGGCGATATAGTCCACGGTCGCGGCAGAGAGGCCCACGCCAGCGTCGAAGGTATAGTTCTCTTCGTATTTGAAGTCGCCCTTGGAGCGATCGACTTCGATCGCTTCGCGCTGCGCCTGGGATTCGTCGATTTCGGCCATCTGGTTTAGGCGGAGGCGAGTTCGGTTTTCACCCAATCATAGCCCTTGGCTTCGAGTTCGAGGGCGAGTTCCTTGCCGCCGCTGTGGACGATACGGCCGTCCCACATGATGTGGACGCGGTCAGGCACGATGTACTCGAGCAGGCGCTGGTAGTGGGTGATGACGAGGAAGCCCATGTCGGGCCCGCGCATGGCGTTGACGCCTTCGGAGACGATGCGGAGGGCGTCGATGTCGAGGCCGGAGTCGGTCTCGTCGAGGACGGCATACTTCGGCTTGAGCATCATCAGCTGGAGGATCTCGCAGCGCTTCTTTTCGCCGCCGGAGAAGCCTTCGTTGACGAAGCGGGAGGTGAACTTCCGATCCATCTTGAGGGCGTCCATCTTCGCGTAGAGCTCGGTGTAGTAGGCCTTGGCGTCGAATGGCGCGCCCTTGGCCTGGCGGGCGACGATCGCGGCGCGGATGAAGTTAGCGATGGTCACACCGGGGATCTCGCTCGGGTATTGGAACGCGAGGAAGAGGCCGGCGCGGGCGATGACATCAGGCTCGAGGCCGATGATCTGTTCGCCGTCGAGGAAGGCTTCGCCGGACTGCACGGAGTAGTCGGGGTGGCCGGCGAGGACCTTGGCGAGCGTGCTCTTGCCGGTGCCATTAGGCCCCATGATGGCGTGCACTTCGCCTTTCGGGACCGTGAGGGAAAAATCCTTCAGGATCGGGCGGTCGCCGATGGAGGCGTTGAGATTCTTGATGACAAGCGAGTCAGACATGGCGGAAAGGGAAGGGGGATTAATTGGAATGAGTGTCCTTGGCCTGAGCGCGGCCGAGGAAGCTGATTTCGATGACTTCGGAATCGAAGCCGGGCGGGAGGATCGAGCGGAGGCTCTTCATCACCTCGGGCGGGAGCTCGATGTCGTGGACCTGTCCGGTCTCCTTGTCGCGGAAGTGCGCGTGCGGGGCCAGGTTGGGGCAATAGCGGGTGGACTCGCGCTCGTGGTTGACCTGACGGACCAGACCGCAGCCGACGAAGGTTTCGAGGCAGTTGTAGACCGTAGCCAGGGAGAGGCCGGGCATGACCTCACGGGCGCGGTTAAAGACCTCGTCGACCGTAGGGTGGTCGCGCTCGGCTAGGAGGACCGTGAAGACGGCTTCACGCTGGGGGGTGACCTTCTGGCCGCTCTTTACGAGGGCTTCTTGAAGGTGTTCCTTATCATGCTCAGTGAGATTTCGAATCATTCTAAGTGATAACACAGTTAGAATGAGTCTAATCCGCAAGAAGAAAGGGGCGGAAATCGAGGGTTCGAGGGCAGGTGGGCCCGAGGGCACGAGGGCAATTAAATGTTAATCCTTTATTAACAAAGAGTTACCAAAGTTAGTTCGCTTAAAATAACTAGAAATACTAAGGATTATAGCCTCCGCCCCTCAAGTCCTCCCTCATTGCTCCTTCAATTTCTGGCCCTCCGGTCATCGTGTCCTCCTGCCCTCGACTTCGTCCTTAGTTCAACCCTCGGGCTTCCTCTCCGCCGCCTTGTTCGTCCAGCTTCCGCTGGGCGTCGAGGCGGGCGAGTTCGTCAGCCACGGCTTTGATGCGCTGATCCTGCGAAAGGCATTCGAGTAGCTGGCGGCGCGTAGCGGCGTCGGCGACAAGGTGTCCGGCTGCGGCATCGGCCAGCGCGCCAGGCTGATTGGCGAGTCCGCGCAGGCGCTGCATCATCGGGGCGGCATCCTCGCCGAGCTCGCCGACGATGTTCTCGGCGAAGGCGAGCACGCGGGCAATATCGCGCGTGCTTCCGATGAGGTCGGTCGAGGCTTCGTCGACGACCGGTGCGATCTCGAGCTGCGGATACGGCGTCTTACGCTTCACCTTGATGACCTTCGCGCGGCGTAGGCCTTCGAGGATGATGTGCGAGGTGCCGTCCTCGAGTTCGACATGGCCGACGATGCGTCCGACGCACGTGAAGGGGCAGGGCGGTTCGTCGTTGTCCGGCGTGAGGCTTTCTTCATCCAGCTGCGAGATCGCGAACATGCGGCTGCCCGCGAGGGTCTCCTTCAGCATCTTGCGGTAGCGGGGTTCGAAGATACGTAGCGGCATCAGCTGCTGCGGTAGGAAGACGCAGTTGCCCAAGGTCATGACGGGAACGACGACGGTGGGAACCATGGAGCCGATAATGACAGGATTACCCCCGAAGGCAAACGATGGAGTGGCTTGGATGGCTGAATCGAGGACGGATGACTGAGTCGAGGACAGATGACTGAATTAAGGCTGGGCCTGTATTTTCCCGAAATCGACTCAGCCCTCTGTCATCGACGCAGCCATCTTTGTCTCTCTTGCGTATTCCAACTGCCAACCGCTAACCGCAAGCCGCTATCACCTATCTTCCGCCGAGCTTACTGCCACTGATCCAGAAACAGCTTCTTCGGATCCGGGCTGTCGGACTCGGCGAAGTAGACCGCCATGCGCAAGGAGGGCAGGAAGTGCGCCGGGAGCTTGGCCTTGTTGCGCGCCGCGATCTCGGTGAGGAGCGATTCGGGCGAACGGCCGGCGAGCTGGTCCACCCGGTAGTAGCCGGCGTCGAGCAGCTCGCGGGCGACGTCGACCGGGAAGCGCGCGATGCGCATGAACGGACTGCACACGGCCTCCCGACGTCGTTCGGCCGCGCGCTGTCGTTCCGCCTCGTCCACGGTCAGAGTCGGGCGAGGATCGCCGCGCCCATGGCCTTCGTGCCCACGGCCTTGCCGCCGCCGGCGATGTCCGCGGTGCGGATGCCTTCGGCGATGGTCTTCTCGACCGCGAGCTCGATGGCCTTGGCTTCGGCTTCGAGGCCGAAGGAATGGCGGAGCATCAGGGCGGCGGAGAGGATCTGGGCGCACGGGTTGGCCTTGTCCTGGCCGGCGATGTCGGGGGCGGTGCCGCCCGAAGGTTCGTAGAGGCCGTAGCCGTAGCCGTGACGGTTGCGGTTCGCGCCGAGGGAGGCGGAGGCCATCATGCCGAGGGAGCCGCAGATGACGGCCATCTCGTCGGAAAGGATGTCGCCGAACATGTTCTCGGTGAGGAGGACGTCGAACTGCCCGGGCTTGAGGATCAACTGCATCGCGGCGTTGTCGATATACATGACCGCGAGGGTGATGTCCGGCGCGGTGGCCTTGAGGCGATCGGCGACGACTTTGCGCCAGAGGACGGAGGTCTGGAGGACGTTGGCCTTGTCGACGAGGGTGATGTGCTTGCGACGGGCGCGCGCGGTGGCGATGGCGACGTCAGTGATGCGTTCAATCTCCGACTTGCGGTAGACCATGGTGTCGATGGCTTCGATGTCGCCGTCGGCGAGCGTCGTGGTGGACTTCGGTCCGAAGTAGAGTCCGCCGGTGAGCTCGCGGATGCAGACCATATCGACGCCGTTCGGGATGCGATCCGGGCGGATCGGCGAAGTGTCGATGAGGTTCTTCAGCAGCAGGCCGGGGCGGACGTTGGCGTAGAGCGTGAAGTGCTTGCGGAGGGGCAGGAGGGAGGCGCGCTCAGGCTGTTCGGCTGGAGGGAGTTTTTCCCACTTCGGGCCGCCGACGGAACCGAAGAGGATGGCGTCCGCGGCGCGGCAGGCCTCGAGGGTTGAGTCCGGCAGAGCCTTACCATGGTTGTCGATGCCCGCGCCGCCCACGTCGTGGGTGGAGTGCTCGAGGGTGTGGCCTGACTTCTTCAGGACGGCCTCGAGGACGGGCAGGGCGGCGGCCATGACTTCAGGGCCGATGTAATCGCCAGGCAGGACAGCAATCTTCAGGTGCATAGGAGAGAGGGGAGTAAAGATGAACGGCGGCGAGGAGGGCAAGGAGAAGCGAGGATAACGGATGCCGAATTTCATACCTCCGGGTGGTTGCCAACGTCTGAAACAGGCCTCTACTCTGGCCGTCTTACTTGTCCCCACATGTCCTCCCAACCTCTCGTCATCGGTAAATTCTCCCTCGGTATGGGCGACCGCTTCGCCCACGAAGCCGAAGCCCAGCTCGCCGCCTGCCTCGCGGCCAAGCAGCTTGGTGTCGAGATCGTCCCGGTTTGGAACAAGTCGAACCGCGAGCACAACATCATCGGCTCGGAACCGACGAGCACGCGCACCGCGGCCGATGCCGCCGTGAAAGCCCTCGGTTGGACCGCCCCTTACTTCCTCGATGCCGACCACATCGGCCTGAAGACCGTCGAGCGTTTCGTCGGCGTCTCCGACTTCTTCACCATCGATGTCGCCGACTTTATCGCCCAGCCCGCCGACCCTACCGCGGTCAAGGCCTTCGTCGATCGCCACCCTGAGCTCGTCGGCACGATTACCCTCGCCGGCATCGACCGTCCCTTCACCACCACGCGCGCCGACGTCGAGCGCACGGCCGCCAAGTTCCTCTTGGCCGTCCAGGAAGCCAGCAAGGTCTACCGCCACATCGTCACCGTGAAGGGCGTCGGCCGCTTCGTCCCCGAGATCTCGATGGACGAGACCGATAGCCCTCAGACCCCGCCTGAGCTGCTCGTGATCCTCGCGGCCATCGCCGACGAAGGCGTGCCGATCCAGACCATCGCTCCGAAGTTCACCGGCCGTTTCAACAAGGGCGTCGACTACGTCGGCGACCTCGCCCAGTTCGAACGCGAGTTCAACGACGACCTCTGCGTCATCGCCCATGCGGTCAAGCAGTACGGCCTCCCGGCCAACCTGAAGCTCTCCGTCCATAGCGGCAGCGATAAGTTCTCCATCTACCCGGCCATCCGCCGCGCCCTCGCCAAGCATGGCGCCGGCGTCCACGTGAAGACCGCGGGTACGACCTGGCTCGAAGAGGTCATCGGCCTCGCCGAAGCCGGCGGCGCCGGCCTGGCCCTCGCCAAGGAGATCTACGCCGAAGCCCTGTCGCACATGGACGAGCTCTGCCAGCCCTACGCGACCGTCATCGATATTGACCGTTCCAAGCTCCCGGCCGCCGCCGTCGTCAACGGCTGGACCAGCGAGCAGTTCGTCGGCGCCCTGCGCCACGACCAGAAGAACCCGCTCTACAACGCCAACATCCGCCAACTCATCCACGTCGGCTTCAAGGTCGCCGCCAAGATGGGCCCGCGCTACCTCGAGCAGCTCAAGGCCTGCCGCGAGTCCTGCGCGCGCAATGTGACCGGCAACCTCTTCGACCGCCACATCAAGCCGCTCTTCCTGTGAGCGGCGGGCCCTCAACGGGCCGCGGCCCTGCGTTGATCGTCTGCCTGCTCGGCGGACTCATCGCCTTCGCCCTTGCGTTGCTCGGCCTCCTTCCGGAGGGCGATTTCTCCGTCAAGGAGCCGCTCGATCTCATCAAGTTAATTTTCGTCCTCGCGCCGGCTATCCCGTTCCTCCTGCTCGCCGGCGTAGCAACGTTGCTGAAGGATCGGTTCCTCCTGACCGGGACGATCGTCCTCGCCGTCCTGCTCATCCTGAGCTGCGGCTTCTACCTGATGGCACAGGCCGAGCACCGGGTCCGGCCTGACGGTTCGGAGCACGCGCTCACCTATCTCATCGTGCCGTTCCTCCAAGTACCGGCCGTTTTTACGGCCCTCGGCGTCTTGGCGATCTGGCGAGCCTTGCTTGGTCGGAAGGCTTGAACGGATGAAGTCAGTACGGGGTCAGACCGCTTCTGACTGATATCGTGCAGAAGCGGTCTGACCCCGTACTGTTTGTACGAAGGCGCGGAGCGATCCGCGCCTTATTTATTTGCGGCGGCCCTGAAGCCAGCCGACAAAGGAAAACAGCCCCAGGGTCAGGATGATAATCGCATGCTGGTAGGCAGCCACGAAGAGCATCGCGATGGCGTCCTGAGCATCGGACTTGGTGGTGAAGTGGAAGGTTAGTTCGGTGTAAAACCAGGCGCCAAAGAGGCCCGCCAGTATCGTGGCGATGAGGGCACCTATCGACGAAATTCTTTCGGAGCGGACTGCCAGAGCGACCAAGACGAAGGGCGAGACGAGCCAGAGCGCAAAGCCTAGCTCGACAATCAGCATTCCCCAGTCCGAGAGGTTGATATTACGCAGGAACAAGGCCGGACCGATGAGCCCGAAGGCGGCGGCTAGGCCGTAGGTGAGGTTCTTAATTTTCACGGTAATATTATAGCTTTAATCACGCTTCTTGGGAAATCGATAAAAGCGATAGGTCCTATTGTTTCTGGCGTGCCAGTCGCCAGTCATCAGAGCGTTAGCCGCCCTGCATGCATCCGCTTACTTGCGGGCCGCGAAGTCGCGGGCGTAAGCCTCGGCGAAGTAGCTGAGGATCACGTCGGCACCGGCTCGGCGGATGGCGAGGAGCGACTCGTCGCGCGTGGCGCGGAGATCGAGCCAGCCTTTTTCGGCGGCGGCGTGCAGCTGGGCGTATTCGCCGGAGACCTGGTAGGCGGCAATCGGGAGGTTCGTCGACTCACGCAGGTCGCGGATGATGTCGAGGTAGGCGCCCGCGGGCTTCACCATCAGGAGGTCGGCGCCTTCTTCGGCGTCGAGGATCGCCTCACGGGCGGCCTCGCGGCGATTGGCCGGATTCATCTGGTAGGTGGCCTTGGAGATGGGAGCTTGGCCGGCCTGGCGGGCGCTGCCGACAGCGTCACGGAACGGGCCGTAGAAGGCCGAGGCGAACTTGGCGGAGTAGGCGAGGATGCCGGTGCCGGTGTGGCCGGAAGCATCGAGGGCCTTGCGGATGGCCTTCACGCGTCCGTCCATCATGTCGGATGGCGCGACGAAATCCGCGCCGGCCTGGGCGGTGAAGAGTGACATCTTCACGAGCGCATCGACGGTGCGGTCATTGTCCACGTCGGTGCCGGCAGCGTTCAGGATGCCGTCGTGGCCGTGCACGGTGTAAGGGTCGAGGGCGATGTCAGCGAAAATTACCGTGCCAGGAGACTTCGCCTTCACTTCGCGGATGGCGCGGAAGGCGAGGTTCGACGGGTTGAGGGCTTCGGCGCCTTCGGCGGTCTTGCGGGTTGAGTCGATCTTCGGGAAGAGGGCCACGCCATGGATACCGAGGGCGAGGAGTTCGACGCACTTGGCACCGAGCTGGGCGAGCGGAATACGGCTGATGCCCGGAAGTGAACTAATCGGCTCAGCGATGTCGCCTTCGGTGACAAAGAGCGGCTGGATCAGGTGGCGGGGTTCGACAACCGTTTCACCGAGCATGGCACGGATACCGGCCGAAGCACGGAGGCGGCGGAGGCGGACGGACTGGTCGAGTTGGGCCGACATCGGAGGGTCTAGATAGTCGATGAGGGTGGGGAAGGGCAACGGAGAAGCCATTGGGAAGCCTTCGGGTGGGACACTTTGTCATTCTGACCCGATTGGGATAGGGACAGTCCGTCGGCATACCTGAGAAAATCACAGCAAAAGCGGGAATTTCCCTTGGCACACGCCCTGCCAATAAGACGGCATAACCCTCTACCAAAACACCATATGAGCAAAATCATCGGCATCGACCTCGGCACCACCAACTCCTGCATGGCCGTCCTGGAAGCAGGCGAGTCCATCGTGATCTCCAACTCGGAAGGCGCGCGCACCACGCCCTCCATCGTCGCGTTCACTAAGAACGGCGACATCCTCGTCGGTCAGGCCGCCAAGCGCCAGGCCGTCACCAACCCGAAAAACACGGTCTTCTCCGCGAAGCGCCTCATCGGCCGCAAGTTCTCGGAAGTGAAGGCCATCGCTTCGAAGCTCCCTTACAAGGTCGTCGAAGGTAAGAACGGCGACGCCGCCATCGAATGCGAAGTCGACGGTAAGCCGCGCGTCTTCTCTCCGGAAGAAATCGCCGCCAAGGTCCTCGCCAAGCTCAAGGCCGACGCCGAAGCCTACCTTGGCGAGAAGGTCACGCAGGCCGTGATCACCGTCCCTGCCTACTTCAACGACTCGCAGCGCCAGGCCACCAAGGACGCCGGCACGATCGCGGGCCTCGAAGTGCTCCGCATCGTCAACGAGCCCACCGCGGCTTCCCTCGCCTACGGTCTCGATAAGAAGGGCGACGAAAAGATTGCCGTCTATGACCTCGGTGGCGGCACCTTCGACGTCTCGGTCCTCGAGATCGGCGGCGGCGTCTTCGAAGTGAAGGCGACCAACGGCGACACCGAACTCGGTGGCGACAATTGGGACGAGCGCATCATCCAGTGGCTCATCGACGGCTTCAAGACGGAGTCCGGCATCGACCTCTCTAAGGACGCCATGGCCCGCCAGCGCCTCAAGGAAGAAGCCGAGAAGGCCAAGATCGCCCTCTCGTCCTCGAACTCCGTGGACATCAACCTGCCGTTCATCACCGCCGACGCCTCCGGCCCGAAGCACCTGAACGTCACGCTCACCCGCGCCCAGATGGAGAAGGTCTGCGACGACCTCTCCGAGCGCACCCGCCGTCCCTTCGAGTCCTGCCTCAAGGACGCCGACCTCAAGATGGCCCAGGTCGACGAGCTCGTCCTCGTCGGCGGCATGACCCGCATGCCCAAGATCATCGAGATCGCCCGCCTGCTCGCTGGCAAGGAGCCCCATAAGGGCGTCAACCCGGACGAAGTTGTCGCCATCGGCGCCGCCATCCAGGCCGGCGTGCTCAAGGGCGACGTGAAGGACGTCCTCCTCCTCGACGTGACCCCGCTCACCCTGTCCATTGAGACCATGGGCAGCGTCGCCACCGCGATGATCGAGCGCAACACGACCATCCCGACCAAGAAGTCGCAGATCTTCTCCACCGCCGCCGACAGTCAGCCGGCCGTCGACATCATCATCGTCCAGGGCGAACGCCCGATGGCGAAGGACAACAAGCAGCTCGGCACGTTCAAGCTCGACGGCATCAAGCCGGCGCGCCGCGGCGAACCGCAGATCGAAGTGACCTTCGACATCGACGCCAACGGCATCCTGCACGTCTCGGCCGTCGATAAGGGTTCGGGCAAGGAGCAGAAGATCTCCATCACCGGCTCCTCGGGTCTCTCCAAGGAAGAAGTCGAGAAGCTCCGCAAGGAAGCCGAACTCTATGCCGAATCTGACAAGAAGGTCCGCGAGCTCGCCGAAGCCCGTAACCGCCTCGACGCCGGCGTCTTCACCGCCGAGAAGTTTATCGCCGACAACGGCGAGAAGATGCCCGCCGAAGCCAAGGCTTCCGCCGAGGCCGCGCTCAAGGAAGCCCAGGAAGCCCTCAAGAAGACCGACGCCTCCGCCGAAGACTTCGAGAAGGCCGCCACGGCCCTCCAGACCGCGCTCATGGCCGCCGCGCAGACCGTCCCGGCTTCCGCCGGCGAACAGCCGCAGGCCGACGCCGGTCCCGCCCCTGATGCCTCCGAAGGCAAGAAGAAGGCCAAGGACGGCAAGGTGGTCGACGGCGACTTCGAGGTCGTCGACGACGGCAAGAAGTGAGCGACGCGCAGCGTCGCAGGGATAGGGATAGGGCCAGTCCGATAAGCAAAGGGTCGGGGTCGCGAGACTCCGGCCCTTTGCTTACGGGGTCTTCACCACGGCGTTGATGCCGTTGGGCGTCATCGCCGGGGAGGCCTTCCAGGTTTTCCCATCAGCCGAGAAGGACATCTTGCCCGGCCATGAACTGGTGATGAAGCGGGTGCCGTCGGTCCAGAGGACGCGGCCGGGCGGCCGTAGGGTCGAGGGCTTCCAGTTCTTGCCATCGGTCGAAGTGAGCACGGTCTTACCACCGCCGGTGATGAACTCCTTGCCGGTCCACTGGATCCAATCGAGCTTCTCTTCGTTGGATCGTTCCTGCTTCTGCCAACCTTTGCCGTCCGCGGAGGTCATGACGAGGCCGTTGCCGACGGCGACGAAGGTGTTCGCGCCGAAGGCGAGCGCCCGGAGTTGGGGAAGGTCCGCGTGAAAATCGACTTGGGTGCCGTCGGCCGTGGTCATGCACCAATAGAACTCCTTCTTCGCTCCCGCCTCGCCCATGAATACGGTGACGCCGTTCCCGGAGGCGGCATGTCGGAACCAGAGCGCCCAGCTAGGGATTCCCGTCGTCTTTGCCTGCGCTCCTTGGGTCCAGTTGATGCCGTCGTCGGAAAACCAGAGGGTGCGGTCGGGTCCTCCGGCGAGGAAGCGCCGACCATTGTGGACGACGGGGTTCACGCGGAAGGGGAGCGTCTTCACTTCCTCCCATTTCGTGCCGTCGTTTGAGGTGAGGATATGCCCCGCCTGGGTATCCTTGCTCCAGCCCCCGCCGCCGACCACGATGAACTTCCCGGCGCCGAAAGCGGCCGACATCAGGTTATTGCTGTCGTCTTTGCCGTTGGGAGCCCACTCGGCGGTGATCTCCCAGTTGAGGCCGTCATGCGAGACCATGCGTCGGCCGCCGTAGCCGACGCCGACCCAGGTCTCGGCGCCGAAGACGTGCAGCGCCGAAAGACCGAGCAGCAGGGCGAGTCGCATGCTCAGGCCAGCTCGAAACCTTTGATGCTGCGGCCGTTGCTGCTGCCGAACTTCTCCAGACCCACATCCATGCGATGGGCGATCTGGACGAAGAGGTTGGCGAAGCGTGCGTTGTCGTTACCCTTGCCTCCGGCCACGACGTGTTGGCCGTGGCGGAAGCCTCCGCCGGCCACGATCAGCGGAAGGTCGCGCGTGCTGTGGGCGCTGGCGTTGCCGAGGTTGCTGCCGGCCATGACGATCGTGTGGTCGAGCAGGGTCCCGCGGCCTTCCTTGACGCCTTTGAGCAGGCCGAGGAGGCGGGCTATCTCGTTGAATTCCGCGCGCTCGATGATACGCAGCTCCTCGATCTTGGCCTCGTCCTGCCCGTGGTGGGAAAGGTTGTGCCAATCCTGGCTGACGCCGTCGATCTTGGGCGTGGCGTTCATGCCTCCGGCGCTGTAGGTGATGAAGCGCGTCGAATCGGTCTGGAAGGCCAGCGTGATCATCTCATGCATCAGGCGGGTCTTCGCGATGATGTCCGTGCGATCCGCGACATCCTTCGGCGCGACGGCGTCGACCTTCGGCTTCGGACGGGTGGCCCAGGCGGAAGACGAGAGCAGGCGTGCCTCGAGTTCGCGGACGCTCGTGAAATATTGGTCGACCTTCTCCTTGTCGCGCGGACCGAGGTTGGCGTTCAATTTCCGAGCTTCCTCGCCGATGGTGTCCAGGATACTGCGTCCGCGGCGAAGGTCTGCGAGCTGGCGTTTCACCTCGCCCGGGCTGCCTTCGACGAAGAGCAGCTGGAAGACCTTCGAGGGCGAAGGTTCCGCCGGCAGGCAGACCCCGTTCATCGTCCACGACATCGAGGCATGGTTGCCGGCCGAAAGGACAAGGGACGAGAACCGGGTGTCCGGGTTCAGCTTCTGGACCAGGAGCTGGTCCAGGGAGATCGTGTTCCGGAAGCCGGGCAGGCCGGGGTGCTTGGCCGAGGTCAGCCAGGTCAGTTCCGAGGTGTGCCCGTCGGATCCGTTTTGCTCGTCGTGCGAGATGCCGGAGAAGACCGTGAAGTCTTCACGATGGGCCTGCAGCGGTTCGAGGTAGTAGGAGGGAGCATAGCCGCGGCCTTCTTCCTTCGGCACGAGCAGCGGCACGTGGAAGCCGAGGCTGTAGTTCATCGCCAGGAAGCGACGCGGTTGCGTGACGGCGGCGCGGGACTCCGCGGCGTTGGCGAAGCTGGGGACCATCGCCTCGAGCCACGGCAACGTGAGCAGCAGGCCGGCGTTACGGAGGAATGCCCGTCGGTCGAGGCGCGTCTTGGTGGCGATGTGCGGGGTGTTCATTTGGTCAGGAAGAGGTCGCTCTGGACGAGGTTGTGGAGGAGGTCGCGCAAGCCGTTGCCGCGCGTGAAGGTCTCATGGGCGATGCGACGCAGTTCCTCGCGATCGGAGAAGCCCATGGCGCGGCCGCTGCCGTAGGCGGCGAGCTTGCGGGTCAGCGCGAGCGTGAAGGCCTCGGGGTCGGCGAGCAGCACCTTCTGCTTGAACTCGGAGAGGTCGGCGAAGGCCTTGCCGTCTTCGGTCACGCCGGAGGCGTCGACGGGCGGGCCGACGCGCCATTGGACGCGCTTGAGGTTGGGCGGCGACTTGAACTGCCGCCCAAGGCTGCGGTAGTGCGTCTGCCAGCCGCCGGCGACGTCATAGCTCTCGAGGGCGAAGCCGGGCGGGTCGATCTTGGCGTGGCAGGAATTGCAGCTCTCGGTGGAGCGGTGCTTTTCGAGCATCTGGCGGAGGGTGGTCGCGCCACGGATATCAGGTTCGACCCCGGGCGTGCCGGGCGGCGGCGGGGACGGCGGCGTACCCAGGATGCGGTCCAGCACCCAGGCGCCGCGGACGACGGGCGAGGTGTTGTTGCCGTTGGCGGAGACCTTGAGGATGCTGGCGTGCGTCAGCAGGCCGCCGCGATGGTCCTCGGGCTTGAGCGCGACCTTGCGGAAGGCGACCCCTTCGACCCCGGCGATGCCGTAATGGCGGGCGAGACGATTGTTCAGCATCGTCCAGTCGGAATCCAGGAAGTCGGTGACGCTGAGGTTCTTCGTCAGGACTTCGGAGAAGAACGTGCGGGTCTCGTCGAGCATGGCTGCCTTGAGGGCGTCGTCATACTCAGGGTAGAGCTGCTTGTCCGGCGTGGTGGCGTCGATGTTGCGCAGCGAGAGCCACTGGTCCGTGAAGTCGCGGACGAAGCGCCGGGCGCGGGGGTCGTCGAGCAGGCGATCGGTCTGCGCGCGCAGGGTGGCGGGTTTGAGCAGGTTGCCGCTCGCGGCGTGACGGCGGAGTTCCTCGTCGGGCACGGTGCCCCAGAGCATATAGCTGAGACGGCAGGCCACGGCCCAGGCGTCCAGACGGCCGGGCTGTTCGTGGAAGTAAAGGTTCGCGGGCGAGCAGAGGACCGCGGTGTAAGCGGTCAGCAAGGCTTCCTCGAAGTTTGTGCCGTCCTTCAGTTCGGCTTCGAACAGGCGGACATAAGGATCGGCCTGGGTCGGAGTGGCCTGGGCGCGGACGACTTTGGCGACGAAATCCTTGATCAGCTTCGGGCCGTCGATGGAAGGTTGGGCGCTGGTGATTTCGTACATCTGCTGGGTGCGGCGCTTCTCGTATTTCATCCGCCTGGCAGCTTCGGCGGTCGGGGCGTTGGGCAGGTCTCCGAACATGAGCTTATGGCCGAGGCCGGGCCACTGCGGCAGCAGCGGGCCTTCGACGCGCATCGGCTTCATCGCAAGGCCAGGGCCGGGGTATTTGGCGGGACCAACTTTCTGGTTAAGGTTATAGTCGAAAGCCCGGAGGTCGGGAAAAATCCGGACCTTGTCCCGGGCTTTGAGCGGCATCTCGATCTTCACTTCGCCGCCGGATGGAGGGAATTCCTGCACGCTTTGCAGCCGGGTCGGGCTCCCCGTGAAGAACGGTCCGGAGAAAATCGTGGCCAAGATGGGCTTGTCGCTTTGATAGGCACGACCTTGGAGGGTGATGCGGTAATTGCCGGGGACTGGCGCCTCGAATTCAGCCATGAGCGCGGGGTAGGTGGCTTCGTTGAAGGTCACCACGCTGCCATCCGCGAGCTTATGCCAGCTCTTGCCGATGTGCGTAGCGTTGCGGCCGGCGTCGAAGGCGATGGTCTGGTCGAGCCTGGCCGGCGCCTCGCCCTTGTTCATCGCGGCGTTGAGCGCCTGGCGTACGGCGTCCATGGCGCGTTGCAGGTGTACCGAGGAGAGGTCCAATGCCTCCCCGACCTTGTCGAAGCCCTGGGCGCGGCCGTCCTCGGGCAGCATCGGGGCGAGTTCCTCGTTGATCCCGAGCAGGTCGTTCAATGTCTGCTCGAATTCGTTGCGATTCAGGCGACGCAGGACCGTGGCCTTGTTCGCGCGATCGGCCGTCACGAGGGTCGCGGCCAGGGTTTTCGTGAACGCCGTCTTCTCGCCGGCCTCGGGGCGGGCTTTCTTCTTGGGCGGCATCTCGCCTTGGTCGACGCGGTCGAAGATGCGTACCCACTTCGCCAAGGTATCGGGCTGGCCGAGGTCGGCGGGGAGTTTGCCGAAATCGAGTCCGCCCTTGGCTTCGTCGGCGTCATGGCAGTCGACGCAGTGTTTCTCGATGAAAGGACGGAGGTCTTTGGGCGTTTCGGCGCAGAGCAGGACGGTCCCGAGAAGCCAGGGGAAGATGAGGCGGGGAAGGGCGGAGCTTCGGCGCATCGGGGGTAGGCGCAGGCTAGGCCAAGGCTGGTGGATGAACAGGCTTTTGTGGGGATGGGCGGCCCGAGTTGCCCGGCCTGACTCAACCCTTGCCCCGAGCCGCGGTTTCTTCATCTGATTGGCCCGTGAATACCTCGGAGCAGCTTTTCCAACGCGCCCTCTCGATGATCCCGGGCGGCGTCAATTCCCCGGTCCGGGCTTTTCGCTCGGTCGGCGGCACGCCTTTCTTCACCAAGTCGGCCAACGGCGCCCGTCTGACGACGGCCGACGGCCAGGAGCTGGTGGACTTCGTCCTGACCTGGGGTCCGGCCATCCACGGCCATAACGACCCGGACATCCGCGCGGCGATCCGCGAAGCCCTCGACCGCGGCACGAGCTTCGGCACCCCGAATCCGCTCGAGGTCGAGATGGCCGAACTGATTCTGTCTTGCGTCCCGGCGGTGAAGAAAGTCCGCATGACCAACAGCGGTACAGAGGCCACCATGTCCGCCATCCGCCTCGCCCGCGGCTACACGGGTCGCAATAAGATCATCAAGTTCTCGGGCTGCTACCACGGCCACGTCGACTCGCTCCTCGTGAAGGCCGGCTCCGGCGCGCTCACGCAGGGCAATCCCGATTCCGCCGGCGTCACGCCCGGTACCGCCGCCGATACGCTCGTCGCCGAATATAACAATCTCCCGGCGCTCGCCGCGCTCTTCGACGCCAACGCCGGACAGGTCGCCGGCCTGATCGTCGAGCCTTTCCCGGCCAACGTCGGCCTGATCCTGCCCGACGCCGGCTTCCTCGCCGGTCTCCGCGAGCTGTGCACGAAGCATGGTACGGTGCTCATCTTCGATGAAGTGATGACGGGCTTCCGTCTCTCCCTCGCGGGTACGCAGGGCCTGCATGACGTCGTCCCGGATCTCGTCTGCATGGGCAAGATCATCGGCGGCGGCCTCCCGGTCGGCGCCTTCGGCGGTAAGGTCGACATCATGGACAAACTCGCCCCGCTCGGCCCGGTCTACCAGGCCGGCACGCTCTCGGGCAACCCGCTCGCCATGGCCGCTGGCCTCGCCTCCGTCCGCAAATTGAAGGCCCTGAATCCTTTCGCGCGTCTCGATGTCCTTGGTCATCGCGTCCGCGATACGCTCCTCGCCGCCGCGCAGGCCAAGGGTATCCCGCTCCAGGTCCCGCAGGTCGGCTCGATGTTCTCGCTCTACTTCAACACCGAGAAAGTCCGTAACTACGACCAGGCCATCGCCTCCAATGGCGACCTGTATCGCAAGGTCTTCCGCACCGCGCTCGATAAGGGCGTCTATCTCGCGCCTTCGCCTTACGAGACCGCCTTCATCTCGACCGCCCACGAAGGAGCGGACATCGACAAGGCCTGCGAAGTCCTCGACGCCGCCGTGCGCGCCCTCTGATCATGCCAAAACTCGCTTTCATCGGTTCCGGACGCATGGCAGGGGCCATGGTGCAGGGCCTCCTCCGTTCGGGTGCCTGCGCCCCGGCTGATATTACCGTCATTGGTGGCAACGATTCCACCGCCGCCGATCTTTCCAAGGCCACCGGCGTCCGCGTGGCCGCGACTCCGGCCGAGCTCCTGACCGGTGCCGACGCGATCGTGCTCGCCTGCAAGCCGCAGCAGTTCACCGAACTCGACCAGTCCTACGCCTCGCTCGCACAGGGTAAGCTCGTGCTCTCCATCCTCGCCGGCACGCGCCTCGCCACTATCGGCGGCTTCTTCTCCTCCGCTCGCAATGTCGCCCGCGCCATGCCGAATACGCCTGGAGCAGTGGGTCAGGGGATCAGCGCACGTTGTTCCGCGACCCCGCTCGTTGCCGCCGACGCCCAGATCGTCGACGCCATCCTCTCCGGCCTCGGCCCAGTGATCGAACTCCCTGAGTCGATGTTCGACGCCGTCACCGCTGTCTCTGGCAGCGGTCCAGGTTTCTTCTTCGAATACGTCGCCGCCTACGAAGAAGCTTCCGTCGCTCTCGGTTTCACGCCTGAGCAGGCCAAGCTCCTTGTCCGCCAGACTTTTAGCGGTTCCCTCGCGCTGCTCGCCGCCACCGGCGAGACGCCCGTGAACCTACGCATCCAGGTGACCTCGCCCGGCGGTACGACCAAGGCCGGCCTTGACGCGATGGAAGCGGGTAAGTTCCGCGCGATCGTCGCCTCCGCCCTCATCGCCGCCAAACAGCGCGGCGAAGAGCTCGGTAAGAAGTGAGGCGTCCGCCAGGTGTTGCGGGTAGGGTCAGCACTGCGTGCTGACCTAGCCTAGGTCACGACGCATCGTGACCCTACCCGCGTACGATTCCACACTTTCCCGATCGTGGTCAGCCCTGGGCTGGTGCTGGCATCATCCGTCGGCGTAGGTCCCAGCAGTTGCCCACGGCGAGGAAGATCGGCACGATCGTCGCGAAGCCGTAGAGCGGGTACCACCAGAACATGATGAGCGAATCGTGGAAGCGCAGTCCTTGGAGCGATTCGAGCACGCCCCGCCAGGCGAGGCTCTGGGTGAATTCGACTCCTGCGAAGACGACCAGCATGCAGGCGGCGAAGATCAGCGTGCCCAGCAGCAAGGCCGCTGGACCGTAAGTCCATACTTTCCACGCTTTCGTCTTGCCGAGGCGTCCGGCGAGCAGGCGCGTCACCAGGATGCCAGTCGGGATGCTGCCCAGCAGATACCAGCCTGTCATCTGCAGGAACTTATCTCCCGAGAAACCGATGCCTTTCAGGATCACGAGGGCGACGCCCCCCAGAGGAGTCCGTAGACGGCGCCGAGTCGGTTCAGGTTGGGCGTGCGGAGGTTTTCCATGACGTTAATTATTACTAAGACCAGTAATTCAGCCAACTTTCTAAATGCCTAATATATGAAAGTGTGCGTAATTATGTCGCCCATTAGGAATCCGCGGTGGCGCGGATTAATACCTTTTTAAGCAATCTATTCGAGGCGGAGGACAGCACGTGGTGCTGTCCCTACCCATTAACCCCGATACTCAATACTCGTTACTCTATACTCTCACCCGCCTACTTCTTCTTGGCCTTCTTGACGGCTTGACCGCCAGGGAGGCGCTTCTGGCCTTGGTTGGGCAGCGGGCCGGCGAGGGGAGGGGTCTCGAAATACTTGCCGTCCTCGAGCATGCGCGGGTCGCCCGTCTCGCGGAGGATCGTGAAGAGGCGCTCGGTCATCTCCTTGCGCACGGCGGCGTAAGCGGGTGATTCGGCCACGTTGTTCATCTCGTGCGGATCCGCCTTCAGGTCGTAGAGCTCGAACATCGGGCGGCGGCCATAGAACTTATCGAACAGCGCAGACCATTCCGGGGATTTACGGGCGCCGACGAACCAGGCCTTGGTCGGGCCGGCATCGTCGTCAGGCAGCGTCACGAAAGTCGTCTGGGCAACCTCGTCGAAGGTCGGCTCATCTGCACCGTCGAGGCGATAGGGATTCCCCAGCGGCCAGCGCTCGGGCTTAAAGTTCACGATCAGCACATGTTCCTGGGTGCGCAGGGCGCGCTGCGGATACGGCGAATAGTCCGGGCGGGCGATTTCGACGTGGCGCTCGCGGCCGGCGACCACCCAGGTGCGGGTCGGGTCGACCTGGCCTTGGCGATCCGACTTCAGGACGTTCCAGAGCGAACGACCCGTCATCACTGCGGGCGGCTTCACGCCGCCGGCTTCGAGGAAGGTCGGGGCGAGGTCGGGCAGCGTGACCATGTCGTCCACCACGCGTCCGCCCTGCACGCCGGCGCCGGATACGATGAGCGAGACGCCCGTGCCGAAGCCGTAGAGGTTGCACTTTCCGTGCGGGAAGCCCGGGGCTCCGTGGTCGCCGCTCACGGCGATCAGCGTCTTGCTCCGTTCCCCGGCGCGGTCGAGTTCCTCGAGCAGCACGCCCATCGCGGCGTCGAGGGCCTGGACTTCGCCGAGGTAGTCAGCGAGGTCTTCGCGTACCACCGGGACGTCCGGCAGGAAGGCTGGCAGCTTGCCCTTGAGGGCGTCGGGATCGATGCCCCAGAGTTTCTGGCCACTGCCACGCACCCATGCGCGGTGGGTGTTGGTCGGCCCAAACCAATAAGCGAAGGGCTGGCCAGCGGCTTTCGCCGCGAGCATCGCCTTGAAATTACCGCGGACCTCTTCGAGGAGTTTCGCGCGGGCCGCCTCGACCGTGGCACCTTTCTCCACGAGCTCGGTCGCGTTTTCCGAGAAATTGTTGAAGGCACTTCCCGACTGTTCGAAGGCGTGCTTCTGTCCGCCGTAGGGGGCGTCGGCGGGAGAGCCGGGGCCCCAGACCTTATAAGACTTCCCGAGGTGATAGCCGGCGTCGCGGAGGAGCAGCGGGTAGGTGGGGATGGATTCGTCCCAGACCGCGCCTTGGAGGATGGCTCCGCGGCCGGTGCGCCAGAAATGCTGACCCGATAGCAAGGAGCTGCGGCAGGGAGTGCAGGAGGGCGCGTTGACGTGCGCATTACGGAAGAGTACGCCTTCCTTCGCCAGGCGATCGAGATGGGGCGTACGCAGGAGGCCGTTGAGGCCGGCAGTCCGCTGATGTTCGCCGTAGATACGCGCGAAGCGGCCCCAGTCGTCGGCAAAGAAGAAAAGGATGTTTGGACGCTCCGGCGTCGATGCGGCGAAGGCCGATGCGGAGAAGAACAGAGCATAAAGTAATCCGAGGATGGGTCTCATGGCGTCAGTTTAGGTAAAGATTGGAGGCGGATGGTAAGGTCTTGAATTACCGATGCATGTCGGTCGGCCACGTTACGCAACTCTTCCGAGTCCTGTTCGTGATCGTAAAGTTCGGTCTGGCCGTCGCTCCACTGGGTAAAGCGCCAGCGGGCGGTGCGAACGCTCTGGCCGTGAAGTTTGGGGCCGCGTGTGACGAGGGTGAAGGCGGCGTCCTTGATGGTGGCGGTAGGGTTGGTTAGGATGGGGCGCAGGCTCAATCCGGCGGCGGCGTGCGGCAACTTCAGGCCGCATAGGTCTGCAATCGTGGGATAGATGTCGACGAATTCGGTCAGCGAGCGCGTCGTCTGTCCGCCCTTCATCCCGGGTGCCGCAACGATGAGCGGCGCGCGGCAGCTGCGCTCGAACAGGGTATTCTTATTCCACCACTGTCGCTCGCCCGTGTGGTAGCCGTGGTCGCCGACGAAGATGACCACCGTTTTCTCCCAGAGTCCGTTTTTGTCGAGTGCGTCGAGGACACGGCCGAGTTGCGCGTCCATATAGCTGGTCGCTGCGCAGTAAGCCCGGAAAAGCTCCTGCCACTCCAGTGTGGTGAATTTGCCGAAGGCTAGGCCGTAGTCGCCAAAGCCTACGCTCTCCTTGCGCGCGGGGGTGATGTCGGCGGATTCGCTCCACGGCTGCAAGGTGCCGACCGGATAGAGATCGAAGTATTTCTTCGGCGCGATGAAGGGGTCGTGCGGCTTCATGAAGCCACAGCCGATGAACCAAGGCTTGCCCCCGAGTTCTTCGATCTTCGCTACGGTGGCGGCGGCGATCTGGCCATCCGGCTGATCGTCATCCGTGCCGTCAGCGGCCCCCCATACGCACCATTTCAAGGCTCCGTTGGTTACGTCCCGGCCTGCAAGCATCTTACGTCCCGCCTTGGTCGTCTCAAAGTCCTGTGCCGTTTGCCAGGAACGGCCGGCGTCCATCCAGCGCTGTCTTGCCGCCGTGTCTTTGCCCCCGCCGAGGTGGTAGATCTTGCCGAAGGCGTGCGCCTGCCAGCCGGCTTCCTTGCAGAGTTGAGGGAGCGTGACGATGTCCGGCATCTTTTGTCGCAGGGGTATGTCATTACCCACGATGCCTGTCTGCTCCGCTCGTAATCCGGTCAGCATGCTGCTGCGGCTCGGGTTGCAGACGGGATACTGGACGTAAGCCCGTTCGAAGGTCGTTCCGCGAGAACGCAGACGATCAAGATTCGGTGTCTTTACTGCCGCCTTCGTAAACGCTCCGCCGAAGTCCCTCAGGTCATCTGCCATGATGAGCAGGACGTTGGGCTTTGTCTGGGCGAACCCAGTCAGAGGCAAAAGAAGGAGGGCGAGGAGGCGCATGGATCAACGGGCGGGTTTGAGCGGGGCTGGCTCGAAGTCAGCTTTCTTGACCCAATTGGCGTCGAGGAGCTCGCCCTTCATGTAGCGGTCATAGAAGTTGCGGCGGCGCACGTCGGAGTGCGGGAAGGCTTCGTATTCGGCGCCGCGGCCCAGCGCCCGGAGGTCGCCTTGGGCCTTGAGTTCAGCCCACATCTGGGTGCGCAGTTTCTCGACTTCGGCGGTGCGGACCTGGGCGAGGTTCTTCACGCAGTCCACGTCGTCGCTGAGGTCGTAGAGTTCGCGGCCGGGGCGCATTCCGAAGCAGAGTTCCCAAAACGGATCGGCGCCTTGCGTTCGGCGGGCTTGCAGGATGAAGGATTTCGTCGGGCTGGCGTCGGTGTCGAGGTAGCCGGTTTCCGGATTGCAAGCCGGCCAGCGGGAGGGTTCGGCGTTCTCGAGGTAGATGAGGCCGGCGGTGACGATGCCACGCACTGGGTAGCCTTGGTCCTGCGGGCGACCGAGGTCGTTGCGTTCGCGGCCGATTAGGGTGAAGTCGCGTCCGGGGAGCGGCCTGGCGCCGTCGGACTTGAAGACGTCGAAGAGGCTACGACCGGAGGTCGGCTGGAGGCCGGACTTATCCCACGACAGCCCGGCGGCCTCGAGGAAGGTCGGGGCCAGATCGGTGAAGCTGATAAACTCGCTGACCTTACGACCGGAGCGGGCGATACCGGCTGGCCAGCGCACCGCGAAGGGCAGATGGTTGGCATCATCGTAGGTCGAGCCCTTCACGCGCGGGAAGGGCATCCCGTTGTCGGACGTCACGACGATGAGCGTTCGGTCGAGTTCGCCTCGGGCTTCCAGTTGCGCGAGGACCTTGCCCAGCTGGGCGTCGAGGTGTTCGATCTCCACCGCGTAATCAAGCATGTCACCGCGGACCGTCGCGTTGTCGGGCCAGTATTTCGGCACGCGGTCCACGTCGCCGGGCTGTTTGCCGAAGCGGGCGTGGCTGCCTTCTTCGTACGCGCGGTGGGGTTCCTGGAAGCCGAGCCAGAAGAGCCAAGGTTTATCGGCCGAGGTCTCTTGAAGGAAGTCGGCGAAGTTGGCGGCGTAGTCGTTGTTCGCGATGGCTTTGGCCGGCGGCGCGACCTTGCGGCGGGCGAAGACCTTGCCCGTCATCGGGCGCGGCGTTCCATCGGCTTTGTGCGATTCGCCGGGTCCCCAGACCTTGCCGGTCGAAGCGTAGAAGTAGCCGGCCTTGTCGAGGGCTTCGGGGAGGATGCCGATCTCCGGCGGGAATACGCATTGATGGTTCGCGGCGGCGCCGAGCAGCCACGGATGGCGGCCGGTCATGATCGCGGAGCGCGAGGGCGCGCACTTGGCGGTGGGCGTATAGGCGTTGAGGAACAAGAGGCCCTCCTTCGCGATGCGATCGAAGGTCGGGGTCTTGACCCAGGGACAACCGTAGGCGCCGGCATGGCCCTTGCCCCAGTCGTCGGCGATGACGAACAGGATGTTGGGGCGGGTCAGCTCGGCAGCGGCGAGGCTGGCAAAGGTGGCGCACAGGGTGGCGAGGAGCAGGGTGGGGCGCATGGCATGGCTTGGGGTTGTGCCTATTAAGCCGAGCGGCGGGCGGCATGCAACGCCTCAGCCACTTGGCCAAAGAAAAGGCCGGGCGACTTACGTCGTCCGGCCTTCGCAGGAGCCTCAGGCGAGGCTTACTTCTTGGCAGGGGCGTCGGCCTTCTTGGCCGGAGCCTTCTTGCCACCCTTCGCGGCCGGCTTCGGGGCCGGGGCGAGGTCGCGGAGCTTCACGTTCTTGAACCAGACCTCGTCGCCGTGTTCCTGGAGAAGGATGTGGCCGTCGGCCCACTCGCCAAAACTCTTACCGTACTTGGGGTCGGCGTACTTCGATTTCGCGACGAGGGCGCGGAACTCTTCGGTGTTACGATCGTAGGAGATCACCAGGGAGCCGTTGAGCCAGTGTTCGACCTTGGTGCCCTTGGCGATGACGTAAGCGTTGTTCCAATCGCCGATACGGTTGGCGCGCTTGTTCGTAGCGGTCTTCAGGTCGTAGAGCGAGGCCACCGTACGGTTGCCGTCGCGGCCGAGCTTCGCGTCCGGGTGGACGGCGTCGTCGAGCATCTGGAACTCCAGGCCGAAGGCCGAGCCGGCGCCCTGGTTGAGGTTCGGCTGCACGAAGTACTTCAGGCCGCTGTTGGCGCCCTTGGTGAGCTTGAAGTCGACGGACACCTCGAACTCCTTGAAGCGGTCGACCGTGATGATGTCGCCGGCGGCGGCGGATTCCTTGCCGCCCGAAGCGGCGGTGTGGAGCATGCCGCGTTCGATGGACCAGCCTTCCTTGGGGAAGTCGGGGCCCTTGGCGGAGCGCCAGCCCTTGCTGGAGCGGCCGTCGAAGAGGAGCTTCCAGCCGTCGGCCTTCTCGGAGTCGGTCAGGCTGTTGTCGTTGATCTTCGTGAGCGAGATGTTGCGCCATTCGACCGTGGTGCCGGCCTTGGCGGCGTCCTTGCCGATGCCGTGGACCTGGAAGGCGATGAAGCCGCTCTTGTAGCCGTCGTCGCGCACATCGACGCGCTGCACGCCGTTAAACCAGGTGCGGATGCGGTTACCGTTGGCTTCGACCTTCACGTGGTTCCATTCGCCGATCTTGGAGAGCTCGCGACCCTGCTTGGAGAAGGCGAGGGCATCGCCGCCGCCGAAACCGGGGAAGATCCAGCCGCGACGTCCTTCTTCGTAGAGGCCAGCGGACCACATGCGGGCCTCGGTGGCGTCCTTCTTCACGTTCTTCGGATCGGTATCAATCTCAGCCTGGTAGCCGTGGACGCGGCCGACCGGGACCTTGGCGGGCTTGCCGTCGCCGCCCTTGTAGGTGACTTCCTTGGCTTCGGAGCGGCTACGGAACTGCACGCCCGAGTTCAGGCGCGGGTCGTTCTTGAAGTCATACTCGAGCACGAAGTTGGAGTAGTCCTTGTCGGTCGCGAGAAATGTGTTCGGCGTATTGAGCGTCGAGGTGCCGACGAGGTTGCCCTCGGGGCTGACGGCGTAGGAGGCTTCGCCGCCGAGCTTCTTGAAGCCCGTGAGGTCCTTGCCGTTGAAGATCTCGACCTTGTTGGGGTTACCCTTCGGCGCGCCTGGGGCGGCCTTGGTGGCGGTGGTCTGGGCATCGTTGGCGCAGCCGACGATAAGGAGGGCGGCGGCCGTGAGGCTCAGGAGGAGTAGGTTCTTTTTCATGGTACGTGTGATTTGGTTTAGAGATGAAAAAGCGGAGCGGCCTGGCGACCGCTCCGCTTCGTCGGAGGAGCTTAGAACGTGGTCGGGATCTCGAAGCCCTTGCGGCCGGTGCGCTTGGCCACGAGGTCGCGGTTGGCGGCCTCGGCGTTGGCGCCGGTGAAGAGTTCGGTCTTCGTGTCCTGGGTGAGCGGGACGCCGAGGACGGCCTTGGACTCGTCGAGGTTCACGCCGTTACGGCCGAGGTGCTCGGCCATACGACCGAAGGCTTCGGAGAGGCCGGAGCTGGCCTTGAGCGCTTCCTTGATCTCGCCGGCGCTCTTCTTCGCACCGAGGCGGAAGGAGATGTTGGCGGAGTGGACGAGGGCGGTGGACAGGTGGCACTCGCGCACCGGGGCGTAAATGTCGGCGGAGGAACCCTTGCGGATGCCGGCGACCCAGTTGGCGTGGTGGCCGGAGGCGCCGCCGGTGAGGTCGACCGCGTCGACGGTCTTGCCGTAGGTCTTTACGAACTTGCCGTCCTTGTCGTAGACTTGGGCGGAGTTGTAGTCCGGGACGACGATGGTGGCGTTTTCGCACTCGACGATGATGCCGATTTCCGGGGTCTTTGCCGACTTCTGTCCCTTGTTGAGTTCGGAGAACTTGCCGAACTTGTTCATCGCGCCGTTGATCTGACCGTCGGAGGTGAGGCCGTAGACTTCGGTGATGAGCGGGGCGTCGGCGTAGTTATGGATCGAGATGAAGGTGTTCGGGGTCTCGGCGCAGTCGACATAGCCGAAGCGGCCGCCGACGGACACGACCTCAGCGGAGACTTCGTGCGTGTTCAGGAACCAGCGGGCGATGTCGATCTCGTGGATCGCTTGGTTGCACAGGTCGCCGCCGCCGTAGTTCCAGAACCAGTGCCAATCGTAGTGGACCGGGCCGTTGTTGGCGGCGTGCTGGACCTTGTCGGTCTCGTTGCCGCGGATGGATTCCTGGATGTCGGCCGGGCCGTGCCAGAGGTCGTAGTCGATCTCGGAGGGGATGGCGTTCTTCTGGGCCGGACCGATGGACTTGCGGCGCTTGTAGCAGATGGCGCGGGCGAGCTTCACCTTGCCGTACTTGCCGGCGTGGACGTCCTTGATGGCGGCGCGGATGCCGGCGCCGGAGCGGCTCTGGGTGCCGGCCTGGACGACGAGCTTGGAGAAGTGGTTCGAGGCGGCGACGAGCTGCTGGCCTTCGAAGATGTTATGCGAAAGGGGCTTTTCGACGTAGAGGTGCTTGCCGGCCTGCAGCGACCAGATGCCCTGGATGGAGTGCTGGTGATTCGGGGAGGCGATGGAGACGGCGTCGATGTCCTTGTCTTCGAGCATCTTTCGCATGTCGGTGTAGCCCTTGGCGCCCGGGTTGTCCTTCAGGCCCTTGGCGACGACATTGGAGTCGACGTCGCAGAGGGCGACGATGCGGACGCCCTTGATCTTCTTGAGCTCCCTGATGTGTTCCAGACCGCGGCTGCGGAAGCCGACGACGGCGACGCGGAGGTCACCGTTGGCGCCAGCGGACTGGGCATAGGTCTGGGCACTGAGTCCCGCCACGGCGGCAGCCAGGGCGGAGTTCTTGATGAACGTACGACGATTGAGGTGGGACATAGATATGACTGGGGGTGAAGAGTGAGCATATTGAGATGCCCGATGAGTCGAGAATGTTCCTAGGCACCGCCTAACCGAATAACGGCAGGACGGCCGGAAAGGGGTAGGGGCAGGGGCAGGGGTGGGGGGGATGGCTAGCCGTGGATTCCTAATAACCTATTATGAATCATTTAGGTATCAGTTGGTGTAGGCTGACCCCAGCCCTGGCCCTAGCCCTAGTCCTGATTCGTCCTACTTCACCGACTTAATATACTGCCGGATGGCTTCGAACTGGGCTGGTCCCTTGCCTTCGTAGGGGTCGGAGAGCTGAGTCACACCTTCGGGGTCGGCATACTTGGGCATCTTGGTGTCCGGATCAATGCGCGTCGGCGCTAGGGTCCAGCGGTGGAAGTAGCCCTTGCGGAGGCGTTCGGCGGACTGCGCGAAGTTGATGGCCGGAGCTTCGAAGACGGCGGTGGCTTCCGTGTCACCGACGGCGTGACACGTGATGCAGTTGAAGCCGCCGTCAGCGCCGATCAGTTTCTCGCCGTTGGCGATTTTCTCGGCGTCGCCAGCCGGCTCGGCGACTTCGTTCTGCGGCAGGCCGTGCTGGTGGTTGAGGCCGAGCGCCAGGCCATCGGCGTAGTGAGCGAAAGCAGGCATCTGGCCGATGAGCCAGGGGCGTGGCTTATCTTCGATCTGTCCAGCGATGAACTTGCTCATCCAGTCGTGACGCAGTTTCTCGCCGAGCCAGGTGAGCGGCGGGATGGGCGCGTCGTGCACCGGCTCGCCTTCGACGTGTTCCTTCGGCGGCAGGGCGTCGCGCAGTTTCTTCGCTTCGCCGTCGACCTTGGTCCAGGTGCTGACGGCGCCGTCGCGCGCGTGGCAGGCGACGCAGTTGAGATTCTTGATCTGGCGTTCGGCGAATTCGGCCGGAGTGTCCTGCTTGAGCGAAGCGAGGTCGGTCGCAAGGAATGCCTTGAGCGAGGCGCGCTGCTTGTCCGTCAGCGCGAAGTCAGGCGCGGTGGCGCGGGCTTTGTCGTCGGCGGAAAGACAGCCCTTGTCGCCGGCCTTGAGCACGGTCGCGAGGGTCGGCTGGGTCGTGGCGGGCATGCCGGCGTGGCAGTTCAGGCAACCCGCGCTGACGAGTAGGTTGGCGCCTCGGGTCGCATCGCCGGCTAGGGCCTGGCGCTTGATGATGCGTGAATTCGCGAGCAGGTAGGCCGCGAGTTGGGAGGCTTCTTCCTCTTCGAGGCGGAAGTGGGGCATGCGCGTGGCCGGGTAGTGCTTGGCTGGATCCTGCAGGTATTCCATGAGCGCGGCGGGGTGCCACTTGTCGGCGATGTGTCCCATCGGCACGCGGTCCTGTGCGTCCTTGCCTTCGGCGTCGGGGCGCTGGTGGCAGGCGATACAGCCGAGGTTAGCGAAGAGTTCGCCGCCTTGTGGGGCGAGTTTGAGGTCGACCGCGCCAACCTTAGGCGTGGCGCCCTGCGTGAGCATGGCGGCGAGGTCAGCGGCCTTCTGTTCGGCGCCAGCACCGGCGAAGACCTTGGGCATCAGCGAATGCGGGCGGATGGAGTGCGGGTCATGGATCCAGTCGGCAAGGAAGGGCGCCTTGAATTTCGTGCCGAGCTCGGAGAGCAGCGGGGCGATCTGTCCATGTTCCGGCATGCCGGTTCCCTTGGCGGGCAGGAGCGCGGGGTCGGCGTGGCAGGCGGCACAGTTCATCTGTGCGAAGAGCAGGCGGCCGTCGCGGCGCTGCGTGGCGACGTCGAGTTCCTTGTCGGCCGGGTGCGTCAGGAGCGTGGGCGGGACAGGCTCGAGCGGGAAATCTTTCGAAGCCCAGCTGAGTCGGACGAAGGTGTCGCCCTTGTCGGCGCTGGCGATTTCGGCGACGATGCGGTTGGCCCCTTTGTTCAGCTGCACGGTCTTGATGCCAGGACCATCGAGGAGCGGCTGGCCGTTGAGGCTCAGCTTGAATTTACCGGAGGATTCGGCGCTCAGTTTGAACGTGCCGCGCAGAGGCGATTGCAGATCGCCTTCCCACTTTACGGCGAACGGACCCACGGCGAGGAAGGGCGTGGGTGCTTGGCCGGCGGGGACGGTGAGGGCGAGTAGGCGATCGGAGCGGACGTCGGTCTTCCCGGCGGCAGTGAACGTCACCTTGAGCCCGGGCAGGTCCTGCGCGGAGAGGGTGGTCGCGAGGGTCGCGGCGAGCAGGCAGAGGAGGCGGCGGAAAAACATAGCGGCGGGACGCTTCCTATTGGGAGGTATTCCCGCCGTCAGGCAAGCCCCCAACAAAAAGGCCCGGTGTGAACCGGGCCTTTCGCCGTGAGGATTTCGCCTCAGTTACTTGGCGAACGAGCGGTAGTCTTCGCCTTCCTTGTCCGGGACGACGTTGATCGTGTGGGCGATATCGTCCGGCACGCGCGAACCGTCGACGGCCTTCACGTTCATCTTGATCCGCATCTGCATGACTGGCACGAGGCCGGCCACTTCGAGGAAGACCGACTTGCCGTCATCGGCGAGCTTGACGGATTGAATCGCGACCTGGTCGGAGCCCTTTTCCTCGGGCTTGCTGACCTTGTAGGTGTCGGAGCCATAGGCGCCGGACCAGAGGTAGTTATACTGTTCGATGGCCCAGTTCTGCGGGTCGGAGGCGGACTTCTTGTCGAGCGCGCCGGTGAAGCGAATCGTGATGCCCTTCTTCGAGACGTGGAGGGCTTCCTGCATCGTCACGGACTTACCCGTGTAGCGGACGCGCTGGATTGCACCGTCCTTCACGCCATTGGTCTGCCAGCCCTTGAGGCCGGCGACGTAGAGCTGGCCGTCCGTGGGGCTGAAGCGCGCGCGCATCAGGCCGGTGGCAAACTTGAGCGGGAACTTCACCACGCCGCCCTGGGGGACGTCACCCACGCGCTCCTGTAAGACCGCGAAGAGCGAGGACTTTCCGTAAGACATGTAAAGCATGCGGCCTTCGAACGGACCCCACTTGCCTTTGTTGGCGGGTACCCAGATCTGGCCGCCGTTGGAGTTGTCGACGTCGTACGGGAGCCAGCAGAGATGCGGGCTGTACTTCGTCGGAGCTGGGGCGCGGTGCGAGAGGTCGGGCACTTCGATGAATTCACCGGGCTTGGAGAAGTGGATGTAGTCGACGGGGACCCAGGTACCCTGGTTATCGCCGTTGGAGATTTCGCCGTTGGGTCCGACGCCCATACCGTTCGGAGCGCGGATACCAGTGGCGTAGACTTCGAACTTCTTTCCGTCAGGCGAGACCTTGAAGATGCAACCATGGTGCTCGCTAAGGGGGCCCCAGCCGCGGCCTCCCGGATTCACGGGTCCGCCCTTGAGGAAGTAGAAGTTGCCCTGCGAGTCCGTCTGGAGGTCGAACGTGAACTCGTGGAAGTTCGACGTGACCTGGACGTCGTTGTTGAAGTTCTGGTAGAAGTCGGCTTCGCCGTCCTTGTTGAAATCGTGCAGGAGCGTGATTTGGTCGCGGCCGAGGACGTAGATCTTCTCGTCGACGATCTTCAGGCCAAGGCCGTGGAAGATGCCGGTGGCGTAGCGATGCCAAGTGATTTTGCTGAGTTTATCGTCGGCGAACTTGCCGACCCAGACGTCGCCGCTCCAGGTGGCGAAGGCGATGCGGCCGTCCTTGAAGAAGTCGATCGCGCCGACGCGGATCCAGGAATTGTAAGGGTTCTCGGCGGGCACGGTGACGGTGTCGACGACGTAGGGGGCGGCGAGGAGCTCGGTGAGTTGGTCCTTGAGGGACTGCTTCTGGGCAGAGTCCTGTTCGCCTTCGATGCGGGACTTGAGCGAGTCGATCTGCTTGGCCTGGTCGGTCTCACCGAGTACGCCTTCGGTCACGACGTCCTGGGCCCAGTGGGCGGGGCCGCCTTGGGTAAAGGCGCGTAGGTCAGTCGCGGCGGCGACCTTGGAGGGTACTTTGCGGAGCACGTCGCCGGCGTTGATGGCGCCGTGGGCAAATGAGACCTTGAACGAGGTGCCGGCGGCGACCTTGGTGAGCTTGAGTGAGAGGAAGTTGCCCTTGTTGCTGAGGATCGAGCCGGCCGGCAGGCCGTTGACGGTCACGGTGGTGAGCTCATCGGCGGGCTTCACGATGGCCGGAGCGTTCTTGGCGACCTTGGTTTTGACCTTCGTGTCGGCCTTCTTGCCGGGAGCAGGGGTGGCCGGCAGCGGGACCTCGACGCGCACGATGGCGTTGGCGCCGTCGGCGAGGTCGACCTTGCCGCCGTAGGGGAGGTCCAGGAGTCGAACGGAGGAATCCAGTTCGCCCTTCACGACGGTGAAGGAGCGGGAGAGGACGATGGTGCCGCCGACGTTTTCCATCTCGGCGCTTTCCAGCACTTCGGCGGAACCGACGGTGTAGGCGAAGACGACGCGGTCGCCGTGGAGGTAGAGGCCCTGATACTTGGCGTGTTCGCGCGGGAGCGGGCCGAGAGCGATTTTGGCCATCACGCCTTCGGGTCCTTTAGGTAGGGTGCGGGTTTCGTTGAAAGTGCCGTTGAAGCTCCAGCCGGGGCCGGGGTTGGTTTCGAAGAACACCTTGGCGCCAACCGCGGGGCCAGGGTTGGGGCCGTGCTTACCGTCAAAGGCGACGCCCTTGGTTTGCATCCAGCCGCCGGTCCAGGCGCCAGCGCCGCGGAGCGTCTCAGTGTCGAAGGCGTAACCCGCTTCGCGGTTGCCGAGGTTCACCAGCACGGCCTTGTTGGCCGCGCAGCCCTTCTGGTCGAAGGGGCTCTTGCCTTGAGTGTTATCGATCGAGGCCGAGAGGAAGCGGCCGTAGTCCATCGCTTCCCACTTGGCGGCGGGCTTGGCTTCGGGCTTCTTGGTCGCGTCTTGGGCGAGGCCGGTCACGGCCGCCAGCGCGAGTGCCAGGGACAGGGAGGTGCGGGTCAGGGATGTCATGTGAGGGGAAATGGGGGTGGCGGGGTAGGGGCAGGATTGATGAATCCGCCCCCCGCTGTCCACCGTATTGAGGGCCCCTTTGGCCCTAGTTGAACGGTTGAATTGTTGGCTGGAGGAGACGTCGGGTTATGACCCACGGTTTTCCTCCGGGTTCCTTGATTTCCCTCGATTCAACCTGCCAACGGTTCAACTGATCAACCGCCTAGCTTTCGGCTTGGCCACGTCAGGCCTTGGTCGAGAGACCACGCAGCCACGCAATCCAGCCGGCGGGCAGACCGCGGGCGAGAGCGCCGCGCACGATCTTCTCGTGGTAAAGCTTCGAGGGTAGGTGCGGACCGGTGGGGTCGACGACCTTGTAGGCCTGGCAATCGAGCGGGCAGTCTTCGAGGCCAGCTTCGAGCACGGTCATCTTGATGCGCTTGTAGGCTGAGCCTTCGGCGTCATCCATGCGCTTCCAGTCGTCGGGCGTCATCTCATAGACTGCGCCCCAGACGCCGGGAGTGTCCTGGTCTTCCAAGACGTCGGCCGAACCACCGCCCCAGGTTGAACTAGGGTGTGTGAAGGCGAGGCGATGCTTAGGCAGGAAGGCTTTCCCGCGATAGCTGGAGCCGGGGCAACGGCGCTCCATCTGGGTAGAGTCCAGATTGGAAGCGTAGGCGAAATAGTACCGGCTCATGCGAAGGGAGCGGAACTTTGCCCATCTCGGGCGGAGATGCAATCAAGGATGGGCCGCCGCAGGGCGGAACCATCCGACGTCTCCACCTTCATTACCTTTTGCTCGCCTGTTTAAACCCAGGTCAGGACGCCTCATGGTGTTATTGTCTCGGGTAGGGCCGACCATCCTTGGTCGGCCGTGCGGCCGAGCAGGGATGCTCGGCCCTACCTGATGCTGGCCGCCGCAGGGCGGCCGAGGGTAGGGGCGTGGCTTCGCCGCGCCCTCCCGCCTTGCTGTGTTTCCAACCGCCAACCGCTAACCGCCAATACCTCTCGGTTGCCTGTTTCGGAGTGCACGATGAATCGTGCCCCTACCTTGGTCCGCCCTGCGGCGGACTTTGCAGTTCCCCCGCGCTAAGCTGCGCTTAGCGCGCAATATCATTCCGGCCCAGGACGGTGATACCGTGACTGGACAAGACGGAGGCGGCGAGTTCCTGCGCTTCGGTGCGGACGACGAGACCGTAGCGGCCGTTCGGACGGAAGAGGAAAGGGTAGACGTAATGGATATTGATCTCAGCCTTGAGCAGGAGGCGGGTGACGTCCTTGAGCTGGGCTTCCGACTGGAGTTCGATGGCGACGACGGGGACGTCGTCATGCGCAAAACGGTGTTCGTCGAGAATCTGTTCGGCGCGTTCGGGGTAATCGACGACGATACGGATGATCGTGGAGTCGGTCGTGTCCACTAGGCACAGTGCCATGATGTGGACATCGGCGCCAGCGAGGGATTCGACCATTTCGTTAAGTCGGCCGACCTTGTTCTCGACGAAGATGGAGAACTGGCGGACAGGTCCGAGGTCAGGTTGCTGGGAAATATCGGCGGCCATCGAGAGTCATTATGGCAATCCGGATGCATTTCTCCAGCCCCATCTGAGCAGTTCGACCCCTTTAACTTGACTTACATCTTCTTATTCAAATACGAAGATATGTATGTTAAGCATCCTCGCAATCTTCCTCGCTCAAGCGCCCACCCGTCTGCCCGAGACCGTCGTGATCGAAACTCGGCAAGCCGCCCCGTTGGCTGACGCCTCGCCTTCGGTCAGTCGCCTCGATGTCACGGCCGCGACAGAATCGGGCCTGACGACGCTCACCAGCCTCCTGGGGGCGCACCGGGCGTCTACGCGACCGAGCAGTCGGGCGAAGGCTCCGTGGGTTCACTCTTCCTCCGTGGCACGAACTCGACCCAGACGGCGGTGCTCCTGGATGGCCGCCGTCTCCCACAGGGCTTTTCCAATTCCTATGAGATCGGACGCTATCGCATCTTCGGCCTCTCCTCTGTGGAAATCCTCCGTGGGCCGTCCTCGTCGCTTTACGGAGCCAACGCTCTCGGCGGCGTAATCGATCTGCGTCAGCAGTCGCCGCTCTTAGCCAAGGCCGGCTCCACGCTCGTCGCCGAAGGGGGTTCCTACGGACGTGGCTCGCTGGGTCTCGCGTTCCTGTCGAACAACGCTGTCGGTACGCAAGCGGCCACGAATGGCACCGCCGTCAGTCTCTCGGCCTCGCACGACGACGGCTGGCGTCCGAATGGCGATCGCGATGCGCTGAGCACCTATCTCAAACACGAGTGGCGTTTGTCTCCTAATCTGGTGTTCGACCTCGTCGGCTCGGCCGACCACGGTAAGGCTGGCCTACCCGGGCAAGATATCGGTGGCACATCGAGCCTGACGGATTGGCAACGCGACAGCGGCTGGCTGCTGTCGCCTGGCCTCCGCTTTCAAGATGCGAACATGGATGCCACCGTCTTCTGGTCTCGCGCCGGGTAGCGCAATTTCCAGTGTCACGGCGCCCTACGCTAATCGTTATCTGCTGGATCGCGATGAGCTGACGGCCTTCGTCGACCGCAAGGTGCGTCCCGACCTTACCCTCGGCCTCGGCCTCACCTACGAGCGGTCAACGTTCGAGCAGTTCGATGTGACCACGAACAGCCAGACCTGGGCGGACACGCATGAGAGCCTTGGTGTCTGGACGCGTGCTGACTGGCAGGTGACTTCGGTCGACCGCATCCGTGCTTCCGTCCGCGACGATCGCTTCACCGATTTCGCCGGCAAGACCACGGGTGAGGTTTCCTATTCCCATCGCTTCACCAAGGAACTGCTGGCTCATGCCAAGGTCGGCACCGCTTACCGTGCTCCGGCCGCCAACGACCTCGCTTTCGGCACTCATCTCGGCCTGCCGCTTCTTCCTGAGAGCAATACCGGTACTGAAATCGGCCTGCGACACGAGAACGCCGTCCCTGGCGCGCTGTCGTGGACGCTCGTCGCTTTCCGTAACGAACTGACCGACCTCATCGACAGCAATCCCGTTAGCTTTCAGAGCTATAACATCGCGAAAGCCCGGACGCAGGGGATTGAGGCTGGCCTTGAGACGCGTCCGGCCAAAGGCCTTCGCCTCTTCGGTGCGACCACTTGGCTCGACAGCGAGATCCGCTCCACCGACTACCTCTTTGGCACCGGTCTGACCGGCGACAAACTACTACGCCGCCCCTTCATTCACCTGACGCTCGGCGTGGAAGTCATTCCGAATGACGACTGGGCCTTCGGGCTCTCCGCCGCGCACCTGCGCGGCCGCGAAGACTATAATTGGAATAGCAGCAGCCGCGTGAGCCTGCCGGATGCGACCTACGTCCGTGTCTGGATCCGCCGCATCCTCGCGGACGGCACCGAGATATCCTTGCGCATCGAGAACCTCTTCGGCGAGGACGCTCCGCCCGCCGCCTTCGGCTTCGGCGCCCAGCCCCGTTCGGCGTATGTGGGCCTGACGAGGCGCTTCTAGGAAGCGCCTCGTGGGGTCTGCTGGCATGGTGAACTGCTGCGAAGCAGATACTTGAAGGGTAGTGGGCAGGTCAGGGGTGACGTTCTTCTTGGCGGAGACGTTCCTGTCGCATGCGGATCGTGCCACCTAAGAGCTGGTTGACCGAGTAAAGCCTTCGATGGGTCGATTGATATTCCGTTGGGGTGAGTGCGCCGATGTCGTGGGCTATCTCGAGTTGGGTCGCGAGTTCGGCCGCCGACCCTCTGGCGATATAGAGAAATCGGATGGAGTCACGATTGCTGCAGCGCTCGTCTCCTTCGGCGATATTAGACGGAACGGAGATGGCCGATCGGCTGATCTGGTCGCAGAGGGCACGCCGGCGTGAGAGCGTCGGTCCGTCGGCGATCCTTAGCACTTCGATTGCCAGAATCTTTGCTTCTTTCCAGAGGTTTAAGTCGCGGTAGCTGCGGACAGCTTCACGTGGTGAAACGGGGTCGTCGGGATGCATCAAGCCAACCTGCCTTCGCGGCGCCTCTTTCGCATCTCCAATCAACTGGTTACTTCAATCCACTTCCGGCCACTAGATTCCTCCTTGTCTCTGCTTCGCAGCAGATCACCAGTACCCATGCCAGCACGCGCTTGGCGCGACTGCTTCGCAGCAGTTCACCATGCCAGCAGTTCCCCCTCGAAGTAAGCTTCGCTTACTTCGTCGGCAGCTTCGCCAGATCCACGACCGGCCCTTTCCCCGCGGGAATCGTCAGCACAACGCCGCGTTTACCATCGATACTCGAGTAACCGCCGGTGATCAGTGCCACGGAGTTCCCTTCGACGGTATGGGCGTAGTCCTTGCGGCCGAGCTCCGACGTAGCGCTGGTCTTGGCTTCCTTGAGCGCGATCCACTTGCCGGCAGCGTTGCGTATCCAGAGGTTGGAATAGAGGCATTTGCGTTCGACCTGGCCGTAGGAGCCGGACCAGTCCTCGACGAAGGAATAGAGTCCGTCGAGCTTGGCCGCGGTCTTCGGACGCCGGAACGACGTCAGGAAGCGCCACTGTCCGGTCTCGGCAAGCTTCACCCAGGCCGAGAAGATCGCGGCATCTCCGTCGGCCTTCACGCCAAGCAGGAATGAATAGGCCGTGTTGTCCTTCCATGAATAATCGAGATGGCTATGGCCGCCCGAGCCTTCGTGGTCGAAGGCCGAGGCCACGACGTCCTGGCCTTTGGCGACCGTCGTCACGACGAGGTCGCGCAGTTCTTCGGCGCTGACCTTCTTGGCGTCGTTCTTGACGTAGCCGTTATCCCAGAGCGAGTAGATGAACACCCGGTCCTTGGCCTCGGTGCCGGCCGTCTTGCGTTGGTAGCCGAAGTAGCCGTGGCCAAAGCCCAGCACGCAGTTGTAGGTCGTGGGCGGGCCGGGCAGAGACTTCGATTCGGCGTAGGCCCAGAGGGCGGTCTCGCCTTTGGGCACCGGGTAGCCGAAGTGCACCGACTGCGCATTGCCGTTCGGGAGCGCCCAGATTTCCGGATTGGTCGCGCCGTTGAGCAGAAGTCCGTTGAGCGTCACGCTCCCGTTGGCTTCCCGGGGCTCCAGCGCGACGAGATAAGTGCCGGCGGCAGGGAAGGTGAGGGCGATCTCCTTGGAGAGCGCGGGCTTGCCGGTGCCTTCGAGCTGGACGGCGACCTTGGCCGTCTTCTTCAGCGCATCCAGCTTGAGGTTATCAACGACGTGTGCGGCCAGGGTGGCCGTCGAGCCCTTGTTCGCGGTGAAGCGTACGGAGAGTTTCTTCACCCCTGGTTTTTCGACGACCACGGGATGAGCAATCGTCCGCCGGATTTTTGGATCGTGGCCGCACCGACGCCGCCGCGGTCGCCGACCGAGATTTCCGGTGATTCGGTGTAGGCGGTCTTCAGATGGAGGAGCGGCACCGCGTTCGCCTTGGCCTTAGCGTTCGCTGCGCAGGTGAAGCGATAGCCGTGCAGGGTCACCGACCCTTTGCGTTCTTTGGCTTCGAGCTGCAAGAAAGCGGGCGCGTCGGCGAGAGCGTTGAACGTGCCGAGGGAGATCCACTCAGGCTTACCCGTGCCTTCGATTTTACCGGATGCATTGTACGCCTTGCCGGCGACCTTGCCCGTCAGCGTGGCCGACTTGCCGGCCGGCATCGTCACGAGGGCTTCGGCAGACCATTCGCCTTTGTCGGAGAAGCTGAAGAAAGCGAAGACGCCTTTGTCGCCATTGAACTCCGCGGTGACCTTCCCGCTAACCTCGACGAACTTCGCACCGAAGCGGCTGGGGCTGGTCGATTCTAGTCCGACTTCGTTGGCCGACAGGGCCAAGCAGGGCAGGGTGAGCAACAACGCAATGAGACGCTTCAGGGGCATTGGGTCGTTTTAATGAATCCTTCATGCGTGACCACCCCTTTAATCGAGCGTTAAATGCACGATGCAGCGCCCCTGCGGGGCGCGGGGGTCTGCTGGCATGGTGAACCGCTGCGAAGCAGTGACATTAACAAACGCTAAGGGGTTCGGGGGTAGGTCTTTTCTGCTTCGCAGCAGATCCCTAGTACCCATGCCAGCTCGCGCTGGGCGCGATTGCTTCGCAGCGGTTCACCATGCCAGCAGTTCCCCCAAGGAGGGCGTACCCGCGCCCTCCTTAATTTTCCCTTCATCGAAAAGTAACTCTACTCCTCTTCCCATTAGCGGGGCGCACGATTTAATGGTGTGTACGGAAGCGCAGAGGGCTCCGTAACAACCCCAATAAAACCAACATGAATCCTCGCATCATCGCCCTACTGGCGGTGCTCGCTTCGGCCGAACAGGCTTTGGCGGGCGATCCAGCCAGCGTCGCCGGTCACCCCGGCAAGACCTCCGCGGTCCGCGCTCACAAGCCCGGCCCACTCCGGTGATAATCGTCCCTACGTCCCCTCCATCCTCACCCAGTTCGGGATCCGCTACCCGGCCTCACGGCCGAACAGCTGAACCTCTTCCTGGACGGCAGGGACGACTTCGAGCACGTGGAAGATGTTGCCGGCGGTCTCGGCCCAATCTTCAACCGTGACTCGTGTGTCGCCTGTCACTCCTCCCCGGTCACCGGAGGAGCGAGCATCATTAATGTCACTCGCTTCGGCCTGACCGTGAAGGGTAAGTTCGATTCACTCGATTCGCTCGGTGGCTCGCTCCTGCAGGAGAATGCCATCACGCCCGAGGCCCAGGAACTGGTGCCTTCAATCGCCAACGTGGTCATCCTGCGCAACTCGACCCCGCTCTTCGGACTGGGCCTGATCGGGGCCATCCCGGACTCGGAGATCGTCCGCAACGCCAAGGCCTATCCCAATGAGCGCATCAAGGGCCGTGTAGGTTGGGTGACCGACGTCATCAGTGGTAAGCGCATGGCAAGGTCGCTTTGGCTGGAAGGCCCAGCAGGCCACGGTGCTCGGCTTCGCGGGCCGACGCCTACCGCAACGAGATGGCGTGACGAATCGCTACTTCCCCACGGAGAACGCCCCGAACGGCGATTTGGTCCGGCTGGCCAAGACGGACTTCGTCCAGGATCCCGAAGATGCGCCTGCCACCGGCCTCGCCGACTTCGAGAAGGTCGCGAACTTCATGCTGTTCCTCGCCGCTCCGCCCGTGAATAAGCCCACGCCGGCTACGGCTTCTGGCCGGATGCTGTTCGACGTCGCTGCCTGCTCGCTCTGCCATACCCCTACGATGCGGACTGGCTACAGCAAGATCGCCGCGCTGAACAACAAGGAAGTCCGCCTCTACTCGGATCTCCTCCTCCACGACATGTGTTCGCTCGGCGACGGCATCGTCCAGGAGACCGCCACCGGTCGCGACTTCCGCACAGCGCCCCTCTGGGGTGCTGCCGCGAGTGCGCCCTACCTGCATGATGGTCGCGCTGTGACGATCGATGAAGCGATCAAGGCCCACGACGGCGAAGGCAAGGTCTCGAAGGATCGCTACCTCAAGCTGAATAAGACCCAGCAGAAGCTCCTGACCGACTTCGTGCTGTCCCTCTGAGTCGACTGTCCATCGCCTAACCAGGGCGGGCCCTCCGGGCCGCCCTGTTCTTTTGGTAGGGTCGAGACCGCGTCACGACATAGCCTGTTTTCTCGAGGTAGGGACAGCACCACGTGCTGTCCTCTGACTTTCTAGCCGCCATCACCATTCGCGTGCCCCACTATTTCCCCCATCACTTCCGACTTGCGGCCGGTATTCGCTTATCATTTTCAATTTCAGGTGTGTAGGCGGCTAAGACCCGCCGAGATCCTATCAGGGGGCGCGTAAGCGCCCCCTTTCCCTTTCAGGCTGAAGCTCAGGCCTCGTTCGTCGAACATTCGGTCACATCTTTCGATGAGCCAGCGGGAATTATCCCTGCTGAAGAAGCCAGCTGGTTCGACTGTTTGTTTCGTGAGATAAGCCAGCATGTCGCACGCTTGGAGAAAGTCGCTCGCCCTTGAGTCGCGTCCGAAAGGCTGATCGAGGAGGACGGATTCCATGTCTAAGGCCTTCTTGACCGTATGCAGCCACCCGCTTCCTGGCGCGGTTCGGTGGTCGTCACAGATGACGATGATACCCGGCGAGGAGCATCGAC